>NZ_JAUIYO010000033.1:0-6915 GCF_044891285.1 Bacillus lumedeiriae | reverse complement strand
GTATATAGATATAAATTTTTTATCAATTAAATGAAAAATAATCAATAAATAATAAATGATTACTTTTTATTTTTGTGTCAAAATGAATATAGAAGCTTAAAAGACAAGAAAATGAAGGCGGTTACAAGTGGCTCGTTCATCTATTATAAAGTTCTCAAGCAGTTCAACAGCAGACGCTGACGTGTATATAGCTTCGACGGAACTGTTGGTAAATAGATGAAAAGGTTGTCTTGTTTCCAAAAAGGGAGGAAGAGAGTAGATGGATGCAAAACAGCATGTACATGAGAATTCGGCACCTGATAGACAAGCCATTCCATCACAAATGTGGAAGTTTTTCGTTTACAGTTTCATTGGGGGGTTCATTTTTTTCGTACCAGTGACGATTGGAGAGAAAAAATCGATTATCCTTGATCATATTGTGTCTTATATTCAACTATACGCAGGACCGCTTTTGCCTTATTATGCCCTGCTGATCATTGCGGCTGGCGCCCTTTACCCATTTGTATCAGGAACATGGAAGCAATCATCTGTAAATGCAGTTTTTTCAATATTTAAAATTTTGGGATTGGCAGTCGGAGGGATGCTCGTTTTTAACGTGGGACCTGCGTGGTTGTTTGATCCAAACATGGGCCCATTTTTGTTTGAAAAACTCGTTATTCCTGTTGGATTGCTAGTGCCAATCGGGGCGGTGTTTCTCGCGCTGCTCGTGGGATATGGTTTGCTTGAATATATTGGTGTTTTGACAAGACCGATTATGCGGCCCATTTGGAAGACTCCGGGACGCTCGGCTATCGATGCAGTAGCCTCATTTGTTGGAAGCTATTCCGTCGGTCTATTAATCACCAACCGAATTTATAAAGAAGGAAAATATAATGCGAAAGAAGCTAGTATTATTGCCACTGGTTTTTCTACTGTTTCAGCGACATTTATGGTGATTGTTGCCAAGACATTAGGGCTAATGGATATGTGGAATACGTATTTTTGGCTGACTTTCTTTGTTACTTTCCTTGTCACGGCGATCACTGTGCGCATTTGGCCGTTAGCTAAGATTAAAGAAGAGTATTATGAAGGGTCTACTCCTCAGCCAGAGGCGGAAGTGAAAGGGAATTTGTTCGCAGCAGCTTGGGAAGAAGCGAAAGAAACAGCAGCTAATTCTCCGCGCCTTCTTGATAATGTTTGGCTAAATATTAAAGACGGTTTACTTATGGCCATGGCTATTCTTCCATCTATATTATCCATCGGATTGTTAGGATTAGTATTGGCTGAGTATACGCCTGTATTCGACTGGATTGGCTATATTTTTTATCCTTTCACAGCGGCTTTGCAGCTGCCAGAACCGATGCTTGTCGCAAAAGCCAGCGCACTTAGTATCGCTGAAATGTTCCTTCCTGCTCTTTTAGTCACTAAAGCAGCCCTTGAAGTGAAAATTATTGTTGCTATTGTATCCATCTCAGCAATTATTTTCTTCTCGGCACTCGTGCCATGTATTGTATCAACTGAAATTCCACTTTCGATTCCAACCTTGATCATTATATGGATTGAAAGGGTTATTCTCACATTAATCATCGCGACGCCATTAGTATATTTGCTTATTTAGCACATTAGTAAAAAGGTAAAATAGGTTGACTATCATAAAAGATGAGGATGTCCCAAAAGTATAACTTTTAGGGGCATCTTTTTTATGTGGCTCTTTAAACTTGTCCGTTGATTTTCGTTTCAGGCGCTTCGTTTTCCGCGAGGCAAACGGTAAGCATCCTCGTCGCTAAAGCTCCTTCTACTGTAATCAACTCAGTGAAAAATAATCGTTTGAATGATGTCAAAGAAATGGGGTCTTATTTGTGTTACCCAGCATTTAAAAAAGCGGGCAATATCTACTGAAAAACAATGAAAAAACGTTGAAATGAAGAAAAAGACTGACCCTAAAAAGCCGTTTTTAACGACCTTTTGGGTCAGCCCTATGTTTTTATTGATTTGCTTCAGTGGGTGTGTCGTCAATTGGAATTTCAATTAACTGATTAGAGCCGGTCGCTTTCGGCATTTTACCGTCCCATTTTTCAATCCATTTGTTTTGAATGACTTCTTTAGAAATGGATTTTCTAATGATTTCATTGTATTTAGCGATCCCTTCGGCTTCAATTTGTTTCTTTTCTGCTTCTGCCTTGGCAATTTTTAATTCGATTTGTTTTCTCTCTAATTCTTGTGCGGCTCCTACACGTTTGTCAATTGCAGCCTGTGTCGATTTGTCTGGTTTTGGCACACCAAGCGTCAAGTTGTCTACCGTGAAGCCTAAGCGGCCGATGTCATCAGCAAATAGATTTTGAACGTTGACAGCGGCTTCTGATGATTTCTCGCCGTATGTGTCAATGACAGAGTATTTAGCAATTGCTTTACGGCCAGCATCCCACAGTCTCGTTCTCAAGTAGGATTCTTCAATTTGTTCGACCGGCACAGGACCGAATTTATTGAAGACCTCGACGACTTTATCCGGCTGAATACTGTAGTTATAGGCGAAGTCAACTGTCACGTTTTTACCGTCTGAAGTAGCTACTTGAATATCTTTATAGTTTACCGTTTGCATTCGGACTGGATAGATGGTCACTTTATCGAACAAGCCGACAAGGTGCCAGCCTTGACCAAGTGTTTCATTTTGAACACCGCCATTTGGACTGTAGACAACACCAACGTATCCATTTGGAATTTTTTCAATAAATAAGGACAGTAAAGCTAATCCAATGACTAAAGCAGCAGCAATAATAGCCCCGCCTAAAATTTTACGATTACTTTTTTTCGGTTTTATTTGTTCCATTTTCATCCTCCCCCAATCTCTCTTTTAACCGATGAGCGGTGTCTCCGACCTTTTTAAAAGAAGGAGAAAGCATGAGCCAAATGCCAAAAGAAATGATGAGTATAATAATCACTGAACCGATAAATACTTTCATTCTATCACCTCTCTTTTATTTTGACATTGGTTGACAAATTTGTCACCCGGTTCAGCCATATTCCATAAATTCCTTCTTTTATTATAGCTATGTATAGGATGTTCAATTAATCTCTTTTTTTAAGGAGGAAAGGGATAAGCAGATGACACCGGACAGTCTCATTACTGGTCCGGTGTCTGTTTATTTCTTTTTATTAGCTGTAGGTCAATAAATAATTGGCACTTCATGTTAAAGTCATCGAAATCAATAGAAGTTAACTCTGAAATTTGCTTGAGCCGGTATTTTAACGTGTTCGTATGAATAAAAAGCTGTTCCGCAGTCGGTTTAATGCGGCAATTATTCAAGAGATAGGCTTCTAATGTTTGCAGTAAATTTGACTGGCTTTCTTGATCTTTTCGCTCAAGCTTTACTAGATCTTGATTGACATACGATGTTTCGCTGTTAAAGTGAGCAATGGATTCAAGATAGCGAAGGACTCCAAGCTTATCGTATTCAAATGTTAACAGGGAAGGAATGCTTAGAAATTCCGCTGTTTTAATGACTCGGAGCGCTTCTAAATAGCTTTGGCGCAGTTTTAGGATAGACGTATATTCACCGCCAATTCCTGCGTATACGGTTTGGTGTTTGCATTGGCTTAAGACAGTGTTTGTCAGCTCTTCGGCACTTTGGGGCAATTGACCTGGAGTTGGAGAATTGCTGCCGATGATCACAATAATTTTCAATTCATCGGTGAATAGATAGGCGGGCCGATTCAGCGCATGAGTAAACAGCCGGACTGTTTCTGTCAGCTCCTCAAAGATCTCTCCATCTACTTGAGCGACTGTAAACACATTGACGATAAATATAGAAGGCAGTGAGATGTTCATGTTAGCAGCTTCCCACTTGATTTGACTTTCAGTTCGATACGTTTCATCGATAATCTTTTTGTAAAATTGGCTTCTTTTCTCATCCTTCATGATTTTTAGTTGATTTTCTTTATATAGAAGCCGGCCTACATGAAGCGATACTTTATGTAAAAAAGTCATTTGCGCATTTGTGAGCGGGGGATCGGTTTCCTGCACCCATATGTAGCCGAATATTTGTTCTTTATACTTTGCACTTACAACGACACGTTGATTTAAGCCAATGTCCTTAATTTGCGGTACGCGAAAAGGGCCGTCAATACTTTTCAACTGTTCTACAATGCCTTCATCTATAAACTTTTCCAGGATTGATATCGGCCATTGTTTTGTAAAAATGGTTTGCTGATTGGCTTTGTCGAAATGTTCAATATAATAAGAGCTGTAGGCCAGCAATGAAAATTGATCATTTTCTACAACGACTGGTTTTTTTAAAAACGTGCTGACCATTTCGGTAATCTCATTTATATCTGTCAGTGTAAAAATCTTTTCCAACGGTTGGCTCATTCAGCTCCTCCTTTTATTTCATTAATATTGCCTTCATTAGTCAACTATAATCATACTGTTAATAGTGCTTTGTGTATAGTGGAGAACGACAAAAAGGACGGGGTGTGAAAGGGGTAGCTTTTGCACCTCATCCTTTTTACAGGCTCTGTTAATGACTATCGATGATTATGTCCCTTTATTGAGTGAAGAGGAGGGAAGACGCTCCTGAAGCGTAAATCAATAGGGGAATGTAACAAAGTATTTTTGTAAAAAGAAACGATATTCAACAAAACAGTTAAAAAGCCTGCGGCATATACCGCAGGCTGTCTAATTAACGTTCTCTTTCAAGAAGTTCAAGTGTTTCTGTAAATTCTTTATCAATCTCATCATTTGGTTGATACGTCGCAAGGCTTACGAAATACGTAACAACCCAACAGATGATAAAACCAGGGACAATTTCATAAATGGTGTTCGTCAATGAATCAACGTTCCCCCAAATAAGAACCGTGACTGCACCTGTAATCATTCCCCAAAGAGCTCCTTTGGCCGTAATCTTCCTCCAGTATAGGGAAAGTAAGATGATCGGACCAAATGATGCACCGAATCCAGCCCACGCAAACGAAACGATTTTCAGAATGGAATCACTATTTGGCCAAGCAAGCACCATTGCGATAACTGATACGGCGAGAACAGCTACTCTTCCATAAAATACGTACTGTTTATCTGACGCATCGGTCTTAATGACTGCTTTATACAAGTCTTCAATGAGCGCTGATGACGTGACAATCAGCTGAGAAGAGATTGTACTCATAACAGCAGCAAGAACGGCTGCAAGCATAATACCCGCAATGAACGGATGGAAGATGATCTGACCGAGGGTAATAAACACCGTTTCTGCGTCAGCCAGTGTCGCGTTATTTTGGTGATAATAGGCAATCCCGACAAGTGCCGTTGCAACCGCTCCAAAAAGACTGAGGAACATCCAGCCGATTCCGATACGGCGTGCGCTTTTCACATCTTTCACCGAACCGATTGCCATAAAACGTACAATGATATGTGGTTGACCGAAATAGCCAAGGCCCCATGCAACCGCTGATAAAACCCCTAAGAAGGAGGCACCGGAAACGAAGCTTAACAAATGAGGGTCTACTTCCCGAATGCTCGCAGCCGTTTCTGATAAACCGCCCGTAAGGAATAATCCAAATATTGGGATAAGTAGAAGGGATAAAAACATAATAAGCCCTTGGACAACATCTGTGTAGCTAACTGCCAAAAACCCACCAAACAAAGTGTAAAAAATAACAACGGCAGATACGAGCAGAAGACCAAGGTGATAGTCAAGTCCGAATGAGCTAAGGAAAAACTTTCCGCCGGCAACCATTCCAGAAGAGACGTAGAAAGTAAAGAAAATGAGAATAACGATACCTGAAGCAATACGTAAAAGACGTGATTTATCTTTCAGGCGATTTTCCAAATAACTCGGAATTGTAATTGAATCGCCTGATACTTGTGTGTAGACGCGAAGACGCGGTGCAACTAATGTATAGTTCAAATAGGCGCCGATCGTCAGTCCAACTGCAATCCAAGTTTCAACAAGCCCGTTCAAGAAAATGGCACCCGGAAGCCCCATGAGCAGCCAGCCCGACATATCTGCAGCTCCGGCACTTAAAGCCGTTACTGCCGGTCCAAGTGAGCGCCCGCCAAGCATGTAATCAGTCAAGTTGGATGTACGTTTAAATGCATACCAACCGATGAAAACCATCGCAGCCATGTAAATAATAATGGCTATTAATTGATACATTTCATTGGACATAGTAAATCCTCCTTTTAAAATTATTTTTTATAGCATTCATTGTAACTGCTTACATTCATTCGTATTTCGATATAGATAACATATTAAATGTAGAAGAGAGGTTGTCCCATAGGTAAAGGGACAGCCTCCTATAGTGCAAATAGTAATTAGAACATTTCAGATGTTGTTTTTGCCTGCATATGAAGCTGTAAGTAATCTGGACCGCCGGCTTTGGAGTCCGTACCTGACATGTTGAAGCCGCCAAATGGCTGGTACCCAACAATCGCACCTGTACAGCCGCGGTTGAAGTAAAGGTTTCCAACGTGGAATTCTTCACGCGCTTTTTCCATGTTCATGCGGTTTTTCGTAATGACAGCACCCGTTAAACCATATTCTGTGTTGTTCGCGATTTCTAATGCATGATCGAAGTCTTTTGCTTTCGCAAACGCTACAACTGGGCCAAAGATTTCTTCTTGCATTAAGCGTGCGTTTGGAGCTACATCTGCTACGATTGTCGGTTGAACGAAATAGCCTGTTTCGCTGTCGCCTGTACCGCCTGCTGCGATGCGGCCTTCTTCTTTGCCGATTTCTACGTAGCGCATGATCTTGTCAAAAGAAGCCTGGTCGATCACTGGTCCCATGAAATGGTTATCCATTGGGTTGCCGACTGTCAATTCTTTCGTTAATTCCACTGCACGGTTCAATACTTGATCGTATACATCTTCTACGATGACCGCGCGTGAACATGCCGAACATTTTTGGCCGGAGAAGCCGAAGGCTGATTTCACGATCGATTGTG
>NZ_JAUIYO010000032.1:0-7949 GCF_044891285.1 Bacillus lumedeiriae | reverse complement strand
CACAATCGATCGTGAAATCAGCCTTCGGCTTCTCCGGCCAAAAATGTTCGGCATGTTCACGCGCGGTCATCGTAGAAGATGTATACGATCAAGTATTGAACCGTGCAGTGGAATTAACGAAAGAATTAACAGTCGGCAACCCAATGGATAACCATTTCATGGGACCAGTGATCGACCAGGCTTCTTTTGACAAGATCATGCGCTATGTAGAAATCGGCAAAGAAGAAGGCCGCATCGTAGCAGGCGGTACAGGCGACAGCGAAACAGGCTACTTCGTTCAGCCGACGATTGTAGCAGATGTAGCTCCAAACGCACGTTTAATGCAAGAAGAAATCTTCGGCCCAGTTGTAGCGTTTGCGAAAGCAAAAGACTTCGATCATGCATTAGAAATCGCGAACAACACAGAATATGGCTTAACGGGTGCTGTCATTACGAAAAACCGCATGAACATGGAAAAAGCGCGTGAAGAATTCCACGTTGGAAACCTTTACTTCAACCGCGGCTGTACAGGTGCGATTGTCGGGTACCAGCCATTTGGCGGCTTCAACATGTCAGGTACGGACTCCAAAGCCGGCGGTCCAGATTACTTACAGCTTCATATGCAGGCAAAAACAACATCTGAAATGTTCTAATGAAGTAATTGCTAAGAGCCTCCGGCCGGGGGCTCTTAAAGTAAAAGCATAAAATAGTTGGAGGGAAAATGATGGCTAAATCAGTCAACTCGCAAGAAATTATTAAACAAACAGAACAATATGGAGCACATAACTATCATCCGCTGCCAATTGTTATTTCTGAAGCAGAAGGGGTTTGGGTAAAGGATCCAGAAGGAAATAAATATATGGATATGCTTAGCGCTTACTCTGCTGTGAACCAAGGGCACCGTCATCCGAAAGTTATCCAAGCTTTAAAGGATCAAGCGGATCGTGCAACATTAACATCCCGTGCGTTTCATAATGATCAACTTGGGCCTTGGTACGAAAAAATTTGTACATTAACAAATAAAGAAATGGCACTTCCAATGAATACTGGAGCGGAAGCTGTAGAGACAGCTATCAAGGCAGCACGCCGCTGGGGATATGATGTGAAGGGTATTGCAGATGGACAAGCTGAAATTATTGCTTGCGAAGGTAACTTCCATGGTCGTACAATGGGAGCTGTATCGATGTCATCAGACGAGGAGTACAAACGTGGTTTTGGACCGATGCTCCCAGGTATTAAACTTGTACCATATGGCGATCTTGAGGCTCTTAAAGCAGCTATTACACCAAACACAGCTGCTTTTATCATTGAACCGATCCAAGGCGAAGCAGGTATTAACATTCCACCAGCTGGATATATGAAAGCAGCATATGATTTCTGTAAAGAGAACAAGGTTATGTTTATTGCTGATGAAATTCAAGCTGGACTTGGACGTTCAGGAAAAATGTTTGCTTGTAATTGGGAAGATTTTGAACCGGATATGTATATTCTGGGTAAAGCGCTTGGAGGCGGCGTTCTTCCTATCTCTTGCGTAGTAGCAAACAAAGATATACTTGGTGTATTTAATCCGGGTTCTCATGGTTCTACCTTCGGTGGAAACCCAATGGCTTGTGCTGTTTCAATCGCTGCTCTTGATGTGCTCCAAGAAGAGAAACTAGCTGATCGTTCTCTTGAATTAGGGGAATACTTTTTGGGCAGACTGAAAGAAATTAACAATCCGATGATTCAAGACGTACGTGGTAGAGGTTTATTTATCGGTGTAGAGCTGAATGAACCAGCACGTAAATATTGCGAAGCATTGAAAGAAGAAGGATTGCTTTGTAAGGAAACTCATGACACGGTCATTCGATTCGCTCCTCCGCTTGTTATTTCAAAAGAAGAATTGGATTGGGCGATCGAACGTATTCAAAAAGTGTTGGCTGTATCCGGCACGAACTAACGATTAAATAATAAAAGAGGCGAATTTCAAAATGTCGGAAAATCTAAATTTATTCACATCAACTCAGGACGTCATTAAGGAAGCTTTGACAAAATTGGGTTACTCGGAAGAAATGTATGAACTCTTAAAAGAGCCATTGCGCATGTTAACAGTTCGTATCCCTGTGCGTATGGATGATGGTTCAACGAAAGTCTTTACTGGCTACAGATCTCAGCATAGTGATGCAGCGGGTCCATCTAAGGGCGGCGTGCGTTTTCATCCGGAAGTGAATGAAGAGGAAGTAAAAGCATTATCAATGTGGATGACACTTAAAGCTGGTATCGTTGACTTACCATATGGCGGCGGAAAAGGCGGCGTGGTTTGTGATCCGCGCCAAATGTCAATGGGTGAAATCGAGCGCTTAAGCCGCGGCTACGTTCGTGCGATCAGTCAGATCGTTGGTCCAACGAAAGATATCCCAGCTCCAGACGTTTATACGAACTCACAAATCATGGCATGGATGATGGATGAGTACAGCCACATTCGTGAATTTGATTCTCCAGGGTTTATTACAGGAAAACCGCTTGTATTAGGTGGTTCGCATGGACGTGAAAAGGCGACAGCTGAAGGTGTAACAATTTGTATTAAAGAAGCTGCGAAAAAACGCGGAATCAAGCTTGAAGGTGCACGCATCGTTATTCAAGGATTTGGTAATGCGGGAAGCTTCTTATCTAAATTCTTACACGACGCTGGTGCGAAAGTAATCGGAATTTCCGATGCCTATGGTGCGTTACATGATCCAAACGGCTTAGACATTGATTATTTACTTGACCGTCGCGATAGCTTTGGTACGATTACAACATTGTTTGAAAATACGATCTCAAATAAAGAGTTGTTAGAAGTAGATTGTGACATTTTAGTACCAGCTGCGATTTCTAACCAAATTACAGAAGAGAATGCTCACAATATTAAAGCGTCGATCGTTGTAGAAGCGGCTAACGGCCCAACAACGATGGAAGCAACAAAAATCTTAACTGATAGAGGCATCCTTCTCGTTCCTGACGTATTAGCGAGTGCAGGAGGAGTAACAGTTTCTTATTTTGAGTGGGTGCAAAACAACCAAGGCTATTACTGGACAGAAGAAGAAGTACACGAAAAGCTTCATGAAACTTTAGTTGCTTCGTTCAACAATATTTACGAAACTGCCCAAACACGTGGAGTGAACATGCGTTTAGCTGCTTACATGGTCGGAGTGCGCAGAACAGCAGAAGCTTCCAAGTTCAGAGGATGGGTATAATTAGTTAGAAAAGCAGAACAGCCTCTGTGAAAGAAGGCCGGTGATTATTCACCGGCCTTCATTTTGTATATAATAATCAACGGAAAGGGGAAGAGGAAGATGAATCGGTTTATTCAATATAATCCTGTAAAATGGATTTTTGGAAAGGGATCTATAAATAGACTGCAGGCCGAGCTTGCTGTATATGGAAAAAATATTCTTCTCGTTTACGGTGGAGGGAGTATTAAGAGAAATGGTTTATATGAGGAAGTGCTGGGAAAATTAAACGATGATCAAGTGAATGTGTATGAACTATCTGGTATTGAGCCGAACCCGCGGCTTGCAGTTGTACATAAGGGTGTGGAGATTTGCAAAAAGGAAAACATCGACTTTATTTTAGCGGTCGGCGGTGGAAGTGTGATTGATTCTGCGAAAGCGATCGCTGCTGGAGCTAAATATAGCGGAGATGTTTGGGAACTTATTTCACAAGGGAAGCCTATAACAGAGGCCCTGCCGCTTGGAACCATTTTAACATTAGCCGCGACGGGTTCTGAAATGAATGCAGGGCTTGTTATTACAAACACGGATACAAACGAAAAGATTGACTGGCATAGTCAATATGTATTTCCGAAGTTTTCGATTTGTGATCCAACATATACGACAACAGTACCTCGTGATCAAACGGTTTTTGGCATTGTAGACATGATGAGTCATATTCTTGAACAATACTTTCACAATGGAGAGGACTCTAACTTGCAGGACAGCTTCAGTGAAATAACACTGAAGACCATTATAGAGACTGCGTCCAAGCTTTTGGAAGAACCCGAAAACTATGATTATCGGGCGAAAATGATGTATGCGGGAACGATTGCTTTGAATGGTACACTGCAATCAGGATACCGTGGTGACTGGACTGCTCATATTATTGAGCATGCTGTATCAGGGATCTATCATACTCCTCATGGCGGGGGACTGGCTATTTTATTTCCAATCTGGATGAAGTATGCACTTGCATCACAGCCGGCTCGTTTTAAACAATTAGCAGTCCGCGTGTTCAGTGTAGAGAGCACAGGAAAGTCAGATGAACAAATAGGGAATGAAGGCATTCAAGCTCTTCAGCAGTTCTGGGAAAGTCTTGGTGTTCCATCCCGTTTATCGCATTACGGGATTGACAGCAGCCGTTTAGAAGAGATCGTTGATCGAGCAATGATACGAGGCGAATTTGGCCGCTTTTATCCGATGAACAGGAAAAAAGTGATGGAGATTTTACAAGCGGCACTTTGAATAATGATAGGTGGAAATTCCGCGGAGAATCGCGGAGTTTTTTTTATGATTTGGGCACACTATAAAAAAGAGAGGGGATGAGTGTATGATTCAATTACCTTCCGCATTAGAAGGAAAAACTTTTAACTTGCATGATTTAGAACAACAGCTAAAGCCTCTCGGTTATTCAATCGGAGGCAATTGGGATTATGACAGCGGCTCCTTTGATTACAAAATCGATGATGAGGAAGGATATCAATTTTTGCGGCTTCCTTTTACTGCGGTAGACGGCCAATTGGATTCTCCAGGGGTCATTGTACAGTTTGGCTCCCCGTTTGTTCTCGCTCATGTTTATCAGGGGGGGATCGACGACGTTGCTTCTTCGGGAAATATCAGCGGAGCTTTCAATCAATTTGCTGAACCGGAAGATCCAGACGCACAAGTGAAAGAAGAGTATGTGGCATCTGGGAAACGTCTGCTGGAAGAAGTGGAACGCACGCTCAATGTTTAATAACAAGTAATCGATCGGAAGAAAGGATTTGAACAGCGAGCGGAGGATTGATCATCGTGTTCTCCGCTCTTTGAATACCCATTAGGATGACACGCTCTTTTAGTAAATTAATGGCCAGCTCTCCAAATGACATGTGAACCCAATCTGGTTCTGGAGCCATTGTTTTTAAAAGTCCGCCATTTAAAGGGTCAAGCAAATGCGTTAAAGCGGTTGAAGCACCTTCCTGGTGGATGCTGTTTAACATAACAGCGCTCGCATGCTTATTTGTTTGAATGACTTCGTCTGCCCCCGCTCGTTCTGCGTTAATTACTTGATCATTCGTCAAAATTTCCACAATGCAATAGAGAGAAGGACTGCTTCCTTTCATCGCGACTAGTGTTAGTATGGAGTTCATATCGGCATACATTTCATTTTTGTTTGGGTCGGATGTAATTAAAGCAGATGCCGCATTTTTTAAGTTTGCTTTCTGTAAGATTTCATCCCTATGAGGGATTCCCTGAATGAAATGAACTATTTTTTCTGAGTAAGGGTTTGTTCGCAGTGAATCATCAATAAGAACGATATGTCTTGAAATGGAAAATGTTTGCAAATGGTCAATGATTTCTTTCGTACGTTCATTCCAGCCAACGATAATTAAATGATTTTTATTTTCATAAGCAGCCTTACCTTCACGTAGAGCGTTTTGAGAAGTTACAGCAGCAGCTGCCAGATTGATGAAGTAGGCTGAAAGAAAACCGGCTCCAGCGAAAATTAATCCGATCCCGAGAAGACGTCCAGCTGTCGTTTTTGGAGCGAAATCTCCAAAGCCCACCGTCGAGGCGGTGACGACAGCCCACCAAATTCCTTCAAAAATAGTGGGGAACGTATCTGGCTCAATGAAATGAACGGCTGTTCCGAATGAAACGATGAAAAAAACAGCAATGCCAAATATTCGAAGTAAAATGGGGGACTCAACGAATTTATAATAAATAGCCTGGAACATAGTTTTTTTCTCCTTCTTTTATTTTTTGAATATTCTTTATTTCGATTGAGGTATTGCTATTTAAAACAAAATGAATATAATATTGAGTAGAACATCGAACGGGGCATTAGCTCAGCTGGGAGAGCGCTACACTGGCAGTGTAGAGGTCAGCGGTTCGAGCCCGCTATGCTCCATATGATAAAAAGCCTGCAGACGAACTTGTCTGCAGGCTTTTTTCTTTTTAGGGCTGCTAAAATCAATTATCCTGCGAGAAACATAATGGCAATAATCACCGCCGATAGAATAGATCCCCCAATCATTCGTACCCATTTTGTTGTCATCCCATTCCCCTCTCTCTTTGTTTTTTCGATCTCATCACTCTTTTTATTATTCCCTATTTTCAAGGGTTTATTCCTTTTTTTGATAAGAAAGCGCTTTCGTGATTTATTTATTTCAACAACTATGTTCATATGACCTTTCTTTTTGATAAATAATTTTGAATAAAAAATTTATTCCTGCTGTTTTTTGTTAACTAGCAATCTGTCAATGGAAGATTTAAAATGATAAGTGGACTTTATTGTAAATAAAACATAGTTAGATGCATTGGAGGAGAACAACGATGGAAAGGCCAAAAATGAATCCTCATGTTGTACTGTTGATCGGTGTTTTTTCTGTTTCAACTTCCGCTGTACTTGTTAAACTATCGTCCGCAGATGCGGGGATTATTGCTTTTTACCGACTTTTATTTACCGTTTTGTTAATGCTGCCTTTATTCCTTTTAAAGTATGTGGGGGAGTTAAAAAGTGTTTCAAAGAAAGATTGGGGGTTATCGCTCATTTCTGGCGCTTTTTTAGCCTTTCATTTTATTTTATGGTTTGAATCTTTAAATTACACTTCGGTAGCAAGTTCAACGGTACTCGTTACTTTACAGCCGCTGTTTGCGTTTGCAGGTACATACTTTATTTTTAAAGAACGTTTTACGATAGGTGCCTTGGCCGGCGGCGGATTGGCCATTGCAGGGAGTTTTATCATTGGATGGGGAGATTTTCAAGTGAGCGGCCAAGCCTTGTATGGAGATATACTTGCACTTGCTGCCTGTGCGTTAATTACTGGTTATTTGCTGTTCGGTCAGATGATCCGTAAACGTATGTCTCTTGTAACGTATACGTTTATCGTCTATTTTAATTGTATGATTGTGCTATTTTTCTATGTGTTGATTAAACAGGAATCTTTTTATCCATACCCGCCAAAGGAATGGTTATATTTTTTGCTGCTAGCAGTTATTTCGAATTTGCTTGGCCATACTTTATTTAACTGGTCTATCAAATATATCAGCACCTCGTCTGTATCCATGGCCATTCTATTAGAGCCTATCGGAGCTAGTGTTCTTGCCTGGTGGCTGTTGAAAGAAAAACTCATGGCTGCACAGCTCATTGGAGGAGGAGTTATATTAGCTGGTCTTTTACTGTTTGCGTCTGATCCGAAAAAGGTGAAGAATTTGATCAATAAACAAAAAAGACAATTTCAGTAAGAGGAAAAATGTCGGAAGGGTCCATGTTGACCTTTTTTTAACTTATCCTGTTGAATTTTATTCTAGGTGCTCTCTTTCCGCGGGCAGTTCGGGGGCTTCCTTGTCCTGTGCCTTCTGCTTTGATCAACAATAACCATTAACATCCCCCTATGTTTAAGAGGAGGTGGTGAGAAAAGGTTTTATGAAAAGGCTGGATGATGTTAGAATGGAAAGAGACATTCATTAAGTGAGACATTTAAAAACAAAGTTAAAAAACACTTGCCATTATTTCAATAGCGTGATATATTATTACTTGTCCGAAAGACGAAAACGAAAAATCCTAAACATAAAAGTTTTTGACAGGACAATTTGAGTGTGCTATATTGTTGAAACGCACTTGATAGATTGATCTTTGAAAACTGAACAAAATACATGCCAGTAAGTTAATTCTTATTTAAAACAATTGAGCTATGCAAACAATCTTTTTGGAGAGTTTGATCCTGGCTCAGGACGAACGCTGGCGGCGTGCCT
>NZ_JAUIYO010000031.1:0-8681 GCF_044891285.1 Bacillus lumedeiriae | reverse complement strand
TCAGCTACTTCAGGATCTAAGTTGTTCATTAACATACGAAGAACCGCTTCTTGCTGCCATCCTTTTGTATTTAATTCTGTACCCCAATAACGTTTCACGCGTTGTTCTGCAATTGTACTCATGTTTTATGCCTCCTGTTTGCTGTAAGTTGAATTTATATAGAATATTCTAATAATTGAATGTAACATTCAATGCAATCGAATCACTTTATGACTTATCCTGCTTTTGCAGGGTTTCCGTTAAACGGTTCGTCTGCTATTTTAATAGCTTCAGTTGGACACCCGTCAGCAGCATCTTCTACATCATAATAAATATCATCTGGTATTTCAGCTGTACCTTGATTATCGTCAAGCATCACGTGTGAAATCCCGCTTTCATCATAATCGAAGACCTCTGGGGCCGTGACCCCGCATGCCCCACAAGCGATGCAAATTTCTTTATCTACAATCGTATATTTTGCCATCTGTTACACCTCTAAAAAATTTACGTTCATTTTATAGTAAGCCGGGATTGGGAGTAGACAACTGCTTTTGCTCTTCTTCTCCCACTGTGCTGGTATATATGATGTGCTTGTGTCTTATCATCAAAGTTTCCTACGGAAGCGAAATCACATATCCCGAAAACGGTGCATCTTTCTTGAATTAACATCACCTTTTTAAACCCGATAAAATAAATCTTACGATTGAACAACTGCTTCTTTTTTGTCACTCTCTCCCATAATGCTCGTGCTGTGAAGCGGCTGTACTTTTGATTTTGGATCAATATATACTTTCGCGTTGCTGATCGCCGTTGGTGCTTCACCAAAGCCGCTCGCAATTAATTTTACTTTTCCGTCATACGTACAAATGTCGCCGGCTGCATAAATGCCTTCGATATTTGTTTCCATACGGGAGTTCACGACGATACTGTTTTTCTCAATTTCAAGACCCCAGTTTTTGATTGGGCCAAGAGAAGAAACGAATCCATATGTCACAACGACATCATCTACGTCTATTACTTCTTTGTTCGCGCCTTTTACTTCTTCAAGCACGACTTGTTCGATCCGCTCTTCGCCGATTAATTCAGTCGGCACGTACGGTGTCAAAATGTTAACAGTAGAATTCTCCATCGTTTCGACACTATGCTCATGCGCGCGGAATTTGTCGCGGCGGTGGGCGATCGTTACTTTTTCAGCAATCGGCTCGAGCATAAGCGCCCAGTCTACAGCAGAGTCGCCGCCGCCGAATACTTGTACTTTTTTGCCGGCAAATTGGTTTAAGTCGTTAATGAAATAGTGAAGGTTTTTGCCTTCGTATTTCTCTGATCCTTCAAGCTCAAGTTTTCTTGGCTGGAACGCACCGTTTCCTGCTGTAATAACGATCGTTTTCGTATAGTGTTCACCAGCATTCGTTGTTAACTTGAACACGCCATCTGCCTGCTTTTCTACTTCTTGTACCGCTTCTTCAAGGCAGACTGTCGGATTGAATTGATTCATTTGCTCTTTGAGTCTATCTACAAGTTCCTGCGCTCTCACTTTCGGGAAGCCGGCTACATCGTAAATATATTTTTCAGGATATAGTGCAGAAAGCTGTCCTCCGAGCTGCGGAAGGCTTTCGATAATTTTGCACGACATTTGTCGCATCCCGGCGTAAAATGCGGTAAATAAACCAACTGGGCCTCCCCCAATAATCGTAACGTCAAATACCTCTTCATTTCGAGTCATTCGATCACTCCTTTATAAAATTACAGTAAACTTGCAGAGTTACTACAAGATTTATTATTTTTCCAAACTATTTATCTTAATAAAAGCTACTGTATTGAATGGTGAATCACCAATTCCTTAAACTATTTATACAGCATCTTTCGAAAAAATCTAAGGGCTTTCATTACCTAGGTAAAAAATATTCACAATATAACAAAAAATCATACTGATGACCTTAAAAAAGTATTATACAACTTCGCTTTAACGCAGTAGAGGCCAGCCCTCAGCACTTTAACGCACTAAGGGAATGGCCAGAAAAACCGCAAAAATTCATGCTATATATTCATCAGATACGATGTCATCAGCCGTTTTTTTGCTGTAATATTTGCCTTTTGTGACGATCGCCAGAAGCATTGTAAGAACAAAAGCAATGACAGCCGCAAAGAAGGCAGCGACATTTTGCAAAAAGACCCCCATGTATCCAAACGCCGCTAATGAACCGATGACACTGGCAGCAATTAAAGATACTACTCCAACTGGATTCCAAGCATATAAATATTCTTGTCGATGTTCGAAATATTTAGGGCCGATTTTTAATAACCTTTTTACGACAAAAGCATCACATAAAAGTACAGCTGCCCAAGAGAGCAGGAAAACACCCTGAAAGGTAAGCAGACTGCCCAAATGATCCATGACCCCGCCAAGCATTAAGATAATAGCCGCAATCGAAGTAAAGACAACCCAGAAGTTTCTCCCCGGCTTAAATTTGAAAACGTTTTCAAAAAAATTAGCCAGCGATAAGGAACTGCTGTATAAGTTCGTAATGTTTATTCTGAGCTGCGTCAGAATCGTAAATAATGCGCCCCCAATGCCAAGAATCTGCACGAAGAACACCCCTGGATTCTCTTCTCCCATTTGCACACCGAACCAGATGCCGATCATTCCCATAAGTAAGAAACAAACGAGCTGCGGAATAAATCCGACGGCAAATACTCCTATTTTGAATTCTTCCTTTTTAATAAATCTTGCATAATCGGAAACGAGTAAAGCCATAATTCCGACGAGCCCATTCATGATTCCAATACAGGCAAGCAAGGAAGCACCGCCGACTTCTCCGCCCTCTGGAAGGTATGTCCATACACTTCCTTCGAACGTGGACCTATTTAATACGATGAAAAACCCCGTGCCAAGCAAAAGTATAAAGAGCGGCATGGACCACTTTTGCAGCTTATCAAGCTGTTTAATTCCAAACCAGTTCAATGGAATAACAATTAACCCGAAAAAGATCATTAATCCCCATATCGGAACGAAGGAGATATACTCATGAACCGCTGCAGCCATAATGGAGCCTTCAATCGCACAATACATAATAAAATTTAGTGCATAAATCAAAGAAGTAATCGAAGCACCAAAGTAGCCGAAGCCGCCTCCCCTTGCCATTAAATTTACGTTTAAGCCTGATTTGGCAGCGTAATAACAAATACCGATCCCGACAACCCCTGCCACCACAGTAGCATAAATTTCCGCTATTAACGCATTCACTGCTCCAAATGAAATCGCCATGAGGCTGCCCATTTGAATAAATAACATGGCGGTTGCCACACCTAACGTGACATTCATAATGCTCATCCAGCCCATTGTCCGGCCTTCTACAGGCACTTTCTCTAATGAAAAATCATCTTTCTTTTCTTCCTTTTTATTCATTTCCCCTTGCTGTTCTGTCCTTATGTTTAATTTCTCCATTCTGTACTCACATCCCTTGCCGTGTTTTTTTCATTTCATCAAACAGACTAGACTTTCTCCCTCCTTAAAGAACTACACTAAAATAAGCAAGTACCAAGCCAATTTAACGAATTTTCTAAAAATATAAAAAATATTTTTCATACCTTCTTTGTACATAGCCTGTATGCCTATACTTCTTATGATCTATGTTTCAAATAGCCGCCTTTCAGACATTTTCCGCGTCAAAAAACATCCTGTTTTCTTGCAAATTTGCAATCTATTTTGCAATTTTGATGAAATTACCCCTTACCGTTGCCTATCAATCCACGCAAACAACGATAGACAACGTCCAGAAAATTGAAGTAAAGGACATCCTCTGGTAAAGTTTGATAGAAATGAAAAATTTATGGGAGGTATCTTCATGAAAGAAGAAAAGATTCATCTATACATACAAGAAATTGATGGAGAACCTTGGCTCGTAGAAGACGATCGCGGCAATTTAAAAGTGAGCTACCGCGTCAAAGAAATCATCTTTGTGGCTCAATCTCCTTTTCAACATATTATGATTCTCGATACGTATGATTTTGGAAGAATGTTAGTATTAGATGGGGTCGTACAGTCCACCGAGAAAGATGGGTACATTTATAATGAGATGATTGCGCACGTCCCCCTGCACATTCATCCTCACCCGAAAAAAGTATTAATTATCGGCGGCGGCGATTGCGGCGCCGCGAGGGAAATCATTAAATATAAAAGCGTGGAAGAACTATATTTCTGTGAAATTGATGAACTCGTTGTCAAAGCAAGTAAGGAGCATTTGAAAGGCGTTTCCGATGGATTGGAAGATGAACGCATTCGTTATCTTTTTGCAGACGGCATTCAATATATGAAAGAGCATACAAATGAGTTTGATGTCATCATTGTAGACTCGTCAGATCCAATCGGGCCGGCGACTCAATTATTCGAATATGAGTTTTACAAAAATGTCTTCGATGCGTTAAAAGAAGACGGTCTAATGGTGTGTCAAAGTGAATCGCCGATTTTTTATAATGAGGTGATGCAGAATACGTATCAATCTTTGCAAAAATTGTTTAACATAACGAAGCAATACACTGCTGTTGTCCCAACCTATCCGGGAGGACTGTGGAGCTTCACCCTTGCTTCTAAAAAATATGAATCATTCATTGAACCAGACTACGAAAAAACAACCAAATATTTTAATGAAGAGATGTTAAAAGCAAGCTTCGCCCTGCCGCAGTTTATGTTAAACAAATAAGAAAGCGCCAGCTGCCTCTGCTATGTGAATAGCAGAGGCAGCTGGCGCTTCATCTTTTAATTGATCGCTGCTTCTTTTTTAAAACCAAGCCTATCCCCCGACTTTACAGGCTTCGGTAAAAATACTTCACCGGGTAGCTGTTAAACCGGGATTTCCAAGAAACGATAGACTTTGGCAGTTTATTTTTATAATTCGGGTTCGTCGTATAGTAATGAACTGTATCAGCATCTTTAATGGCGGCACCATAATAGTGCCCGTCGTTCCCAATGATGATGATCGCTTCCATAAACGTGTACAGCCCTCTCACTCCACCGGCTTTTATCACACCATTTACTTCTGTATCATAACTGTCGGCTGCAATCATCTGCATATTGTCCACAAAAATCTGATAGTCTGAGCCTGTCAGCTGCTGAAACTTTTTATCCTGTACTTCGGAACTAAATACTCCGTTTTGATAGAGTGTCGGCTTGATCTCTTTCGGATTCAAAGCAAAGTCACCGTTAAAAAAGGTCCCTATTCCTCCATAGGATTCACAAGCGGCTGACTGGCTAACTTGAATTGATTCCCCTTTATGAATGAATGTTAACTTACAGCCGAAATCAGGATCACTGTAATAAGCCTGTTTGCCGCTTATCTGTGCCCTTCCTTGTATTTCACCAGCATGGCCGCCGCTTGCCACGTTTATTAGGAACTCAAAAGATGACTGGCTGGCTTTTCTAATTTCTAAAATACCTGGATTAATGAAATCTGCTCTCTTCCAATCACCATTCCAACTAATAGCCGGCGGATTAGGAATCACCGGAGGGCTCACTTTAAAACGATCATTCAAGGCTCTTGCTAAAAAAGCGGAAAATGGTGCTCTTGTCATTGTTGTATTAGGTTTAAATGTACCATCGGGATAACCGCTCGTAATTCCTGCTGCTACAATTTTATAAATAGACTGATAGGCAGAAGAGGATGACGGGACATCATGAAAACGAATCGTTGACATTTCTTTTAATTGAAAAGCCCGATCAATCAAAATAGCCATCTGGCCGCGTGTTAATGTAGCATTGGGCCGAAAAGTGCCATCTGGATAGCCGCTGATAATCTTTTTCTCAACCGCGGCAGCTATGTATCCCGAAGCAAAATTAGTAGAATTCACGTCTTTAAAAGGCGTTTTCCGCTGTTGGCCATCCAGCTTCAATGCCCGTCCAATCATTGCCGCAGCTGCAGCACGGGTCACCTTTTCGTCCGGCCCGAACCTCCCATCTGTGTATCCAGAGATAATAGCTTTCGTTGCTAAATAATCAACTTCCTTAAAAAAACGATGATTCGTAGATAGATCGTTGAAAGAATCTGCACTAACAAATGGAACAAACAATCCAAGTGTTAATAAAAAACTAAGAATAACAGATATACACTTTTTCAACCTTTTCTCCTCCATAAATTTTTTCTTATTTATTGCTCAGCAGTGAAGCTTTCATATTCAACGAGGTAAAAATTTCCGTAAATATTTGTCTATTGAAAAAACAGCCCTTTTACCTATCATACCTGCCATGCTAACCCTATATTACCATCCTAATAAATTTATTCCAACAGAACGGATCCATTTACTTTCCATATTAACCATGATAAAAACTTACACATTTTGAAGATCACGAAAGGCCATGCTGCGTAACGCAAGGCTTGAAATGATGAACTATTCCTGCGAAGGATCAATTAATAAAAGAGATTGTACATCTGACATATTCTTGTCTTAAAACAATGGCTTTGTTAAACTCTCTGTCGATTTCCGCTGAGGCACTCTCCTTCCACTCCGACCAACAAAAAGGCAAAATTAACAACCTTCCTGAACATAGCTAAAACAATAAAAAAGCCAAGGAATAGATCCCTGACTTTTTATCTACATTAACGAAAGTTCCACATACAAAAAAGATGGGTTGTTTATTTCTTTAGGAAGTTGTCAGCTTCTGACTCACTTTGCGCAGCGCTTGAAGAAGATGTTCATTCTGCTGGGCCGAACCAATCGTAATACGCGCGTGCGTTCCCAGTCCCCATGCAATACAAGGACGGATGAGTATGCCCTCTTTCATTAAGGCTTCAAAAAGCTGCACAGCATCTTCTTTTAAATCCACAAACAGAAAGTTGGCGTGCGATTCAGCGACATCATAACCAAGAGCTTGAAGTTCTTTTATGAGTTTTTTCATTTCTTGCTTGTTTTCTTGAATCGTCTTATTTTTATATTCTTCATCATCGAGAGCAGCAACCGCCCCCGCATTCGCAATACGGTTAGCTGCAAACGGCTCTCTTACGGCCTGGATCGGCGCAATATGCTCTTTACTTCCGGCTGCATAGCCAATTCTTGTCCCAGCTAATCCGTACAGTTTGGAAAATGTTCGAACGAAGATGACTGGATACCCAGCTTTGACAAAATCAGGCCCCGTGTGATAGCCTTCACGTCCAATAAACTCTGCATAAGCTTCATCAAGCACCACAACCACATGCGGCGGTACTTGCTTTAGAAAGGCTTCGAGTTGATCTTCTTCTACAATTGTACCCGTTGGGTTATTCGGATTACAGATAAAAATCAATTTCGTCTTATCATTAATGGCGGAGAGAATCGCCTGAAGATCAAATGTATAATTCTCGTCAACAGGAATCTCTACTGGCGTTCCTTCCATGAGCAGTGTAATCGTTCTGTAGGCGGGAAATGTAGGGGTGCAATAGATCACCTCATCACCAGGATTGATATAGGCGCTTCCAATTAACGTAATCACATTGTCCGCACCATTCCCTACTATGATTTGATCAGAATCAATATCGTATAAGCTTCCGAGCTTTTTTCGAAGTTCGCTGCATGTCGCCTCTGGATACAGCTGGCTGTCCAGTACAGCTTGCTGCATCGCTTCGACCGCTTTTGGAGATGGTCCAAAGGGATTTTCATTAGAAGCTAAACGAATAATTTCTTCTAATCCTAATTCCTTTTTTACATCTTCAATAGCCTTGCCCGGAATATACGCTTTTAACTTTGTTGCACTTCTACGCCATAGTTCTTGATTCAATAAGAATCCCTCCTTATGTAGGCTGCTCGCTAAGGTATACGCGGAATGATCCAGCTTAACGGTCTCTCATGCCCCCATCCTTCCGCCACGTTTCGCTGAATCTTTATCCCCTTCATCCCTGCTTCTCCTCGCGATAAAAATATTATATACTAAATATTCAGATAATTTTTTATGTTATAAAATAATTATTATGACTTATTTCATTTATTTTCTTTTTTATTAGCAACATTATAAATGGTTCTAAAGTTCTTTAAAAAAATAAGCTTTATTCAAAGTCTTGTACAACTTGTCCATCAATTTCAGCTCTAATCAGCAATAACTATAAACGCAGCCTATTCAAAAAGCTTGGTTCCAATGGAGATAGAAAGATTCATTCCTTATGAAACACAGTTCCTCTAGAAAAGAATGAAAGAGCCCCCTTTTTGTAGGGCTCTTTCAACTTGTCCGCTGATTTCCGTCCCAGGCGCCTCGCTTTCCACTTCCATCAACCCAGTGAAAAATAATCATTTAAACTTTGGAAAAAAGCAGGATGACATTTGTATTGCCTACAATTTAAGAAAGTGAGAAGCATCCACTAAAAAACAACAAAAACCGTTGAAGCAAGAAGAGAAACTTCTCCCGTGTTTACTGAAATGATCCGATAATATTCAAAAATTTAATCGAAAGAAAAAGACCGACCTAAAAGGTCGTTTTTAACGACCTTTCGGATCAGCCTCTTGTTTCATTCTTTTGGATGATTAGTTTTCTCTTTCAAGCATTGGCATGTTGATGCCTTTTTCACGTGCTGTTTTCTTCGCAAGGTCATAACCAGCGTCTGCGTGACGGACAACTCCCATGCCTGGGTCTGTTGTTAATACGCGCTCGATGCGTGCTTCTGCTTCTTTCGTTCCGTCTGCCACGATGACCACGCCTGAGTGCTGGGAGTAACCCATTCCTACGCCGCCGCCATGGTGAAGAG
>NZ_JAUIYO010000030.1:0-10009 GCF_044891285.1 Bacillus lumedeiriae | reverse complement strand
GTATAAAAAAATGAATAAGGATTCGATTTTAGTAATAATAGAACCGAATTTATCTTTTTTCCAACATGCTTTACATCACAAGTATTTGGATCTTTTTAAAAATAAAAATGTTATATTATTTTCTGATGATATAGAGAGGATAAATGACTTTGTTCGGGGAATTTTTTCGCACTATGCTTTACTTGGTTTAGCCAAAAATATTAATTTTTATCAAACAGATTATTATCGAAGATATGATATGGAAGTAACCAAGCATGCTTTGCAAGTCATAAGAGAGGTAGTTAGGAATGTTATCTTATCGGTAGGGAATAGTATAGAAGATGGCTTAGATGGTTTGAAAAACAATCTTGAGAACTTAAAGTGGCTTCAAAAGTCAAAGGACGCTGCACAATTAAAAAATAAATGTAAGGACAAACCGGCAATCATTGTATCAGCTGGTCCATCTTTAAATAAGAATATTAAGGAACTTAAAAGGATTAAAGATAAGGCTGTTATTATTGCAGTAGACACCATTGTCAGTAAGTTATTAATAGAGGATATTATCCCTGACTTTGTGTGTTCAGTCGAGCGTGGAAAAGAAACGTATGAATATTTTTATAAAGATAAAAATATTCATAAAGATGTAACATTGGTAGGTCCACCATTATTAGATCCCCGAATTTTCGCAGAATTTCAAGGTGATATCATGTTACCCATGAGAAATGGAGTTGCAGAGTATAATTGGTTACAGAGGCTTTTAGGATTAGAAAATGATAGCTTTATCGAAATGGGATCTTCTTGTGCACATGTTGCCTTTGGATTGGCTATGCATTTGGGGGCGTCTCCAATTATTCTCGCGGGTCAAGATTTAGCCTATGGTTCTAAAGTAGGGGAATCTCATGCAGCTGGAACAATATACGATCATGAGGTTCAAGATGAAGAAGCTCTATCTTTATTTCAGGATTATGAGATAGAAGGTTACTATGGAGATATAGTTAGAACAACATATATATGGGGGTTCTTTAAACTATGGTTTGAAGCACAAATCAGTAATCATCAATTGTTCGTGATTAATGCTACTGAAGGTGGCGCTAAAATTAACTCGACATTACAAAAATCTTTGAAAGAAACGATAGATACATATTGTTTAAAAGAAATTCATTCAGTAAAAGAAATAGTCAAGAATACATCTACTTATGATATTAGTATAGAAGAGATGAAAAAGTCTTTTAATGAGGAGTTGGATTATTTCAACACATTTAAGGAAAAGTGTATAAAACAGCTCGAAGTTATTCAGAGAATAAAAATTACTCATTCAAGTTCAATAAAAAAGTTAGCAAAGGTTATTGAAGAATTACAAACAACAAATATTATTATGAATGAAATATTAGGACATGATTTATTACGGCATAACCTTCAATCCATTGTTGTAAAAACTTTATGGGACATTAATAGTATTGAACAAGTAATTAATGTGAAAAATTTAATAAAGAATAAAGAGGTTCAAATAAAAATGTTAATTCCAACGATCGTTTGTATTGAACAAATAGAAGATTATATAAAAGAGGCATTAGAAAATTATATTTAATGTAATAAGGGGTATGAGTATGCTAAGAGATAAAACAGTATTAGTAACAGGTTCAGATGGCTTCATTGGTTCACATTTAACAGAGGAACTTGTCCGTAGGGGCTATAAAGTCCGGGCTTTTACATACTATAATTCCTTTAATTCTTGGGGATGGCTCGATCATTCAGAGAAACAAATAAAGGATCAAATCGAAGTCTTTGCTGGTGATATTCGTGACCCGCATGGTGTAAAAGAAGCAATGAAAGGTTGCGATATAGCCTTGCATTTGGCATCGTTAATTGCCATTCCATACTCGTATCATTCACCGGATACATATGTCGATACGAATATAAAAGGAACGCTCAATGTATTACAGGCTGCGCGTGAACTTGGAGTATCAAAACTTGTTCACACGTCAACAAGTGAGGTGTATGGGACAGCGCAGTATGTTCCGATTAATGAAGAGCATCCATTACAAGGGCAGTCACCTTATTCTGCGTCCAAAATTGGTGCTGATCAAATGGTACTGTCGTTTTACCGCTCGTTTGAAACACCAGTAGCTATTATTCGTCCGTTTAATACATATGGTCCGCGGCAATCAGCTCGTGCTGTCATTCCAACAATTATCACGCAGCTTGCATCTGGAAAGGAGAAAATCAAACTCGGTGCACTAAGCCCAACGAGGGATTTTAACTATATTAAAGATACGATCAGTGGTTTTATCTCCATTATGAACAGCGAAAAAGCAATTGGCGAAGTAATCAATATTGGCAGCAACTATGAAATTTCCATCGGTGATACAGCTAAAGCAATTGCGGAAGTAATGGGTAAAAATGTGGAGATTGAAACAGATGAAATCCGTCTTCGCCCTGAAAAAAGTGAAGTGGAACGACTTTGGGCAGATAATCAAAAAGCAAAAGAACTGCTAGGTTGGGAGCCTTCATATGGCGGTATCAATGGATTTAAACGTGGTTTAAAAGAAACGGCTGACTGGTTTGCGAATCCAGGAAACTTATCCAGATATAAGGCAGATGTATATAACATATGAGCAAGCAATGGCAAGAAATAGCTCGGAATATAAAACAGATTTACGATAATAAAGACTTTGTTCCTTTACATGAACCGACATTTGATGAAAAGGAAGTCGAGTTTGTAACGGATTGTATTCAAACAGGCTGGGTATCATCTGTTGGCAAATATGTCGATGAGTTTGAAAAAAGACTTGCTGAATACACTGGTGTAAAGAGGGCTATTGCTGTTGTCAACGGGACAGCAGCTTTACATATAGCACTTAAAATTGCAGGTGTTCAGGCTAACGATGAAGTCTTTATGCCAGCACTAACCTTTGTTGCGACAGCAAACGCAACTGCTTATTTAAATGCCATTCCACATTTTGTGGATGTATCGGAACAAACACTGGGGCTTGATCCAGTGAAATTGGAAGAACATATTCGTGACATTGGAGAAATGAAAAGTGGGCAACTGTTTAATAAAAAAACGAATCGCCCCATCCGTGCTGTTGTGCCGATGCACACATTCGGACACCCTGTTGATCTTGATCCGTTAATTGATTTATGTGAGCAGTATAATCTTGTTTTAGTAGAAGATGCAGCTGAATCACTGGGGTCTTATTACAAAGGAAAACATACTGGAGGGTTCGGTCTCGTTGGAGCAATCAGTTTCAATGGCAACAAAATCATCACAACAGGCGGTGGCGGTGCGATTTTGACGAATGATGAAAAACTGGCCGACTATGCCAAACATATCACCACAACGGCTAAAATTCCACATCCTTGGGAATACCGACACGATGAAATTGGCTATAATTATCGAATGCCAAACATCAATGCTGCTCTTGGGTGTGCGCAAATTGAAAAGATGGATGACTTTCTTGCTGCAAAAAGGCAATTAACAAGAATCTATCAAAAACTATTTGAACAAATAGAAGGAGTGAAGTTATTTACCGAACCTACTTTTGGAGCTAGTAATTACTGGATTCAAACGATAATTATTGATCCTAAGAAGCATAACCGTGATACTGTGTTGGGAGTATTAAATGATGAAGGAGCAATGGCAAGGCCAATCTGGACGTCAATGCACGAATTAATTACATATATGGATTGTCCAAAAGGGGATTTGTCATTAATAAATGAATTAAACAA
Organism: Bacillus lumedeiriae; assembly: GCF_044891285.1. Taxonomy (NCBI): domain Bacteria; kingdom Bacillati; phylum Bacillota; class Bacilli; order Caryophanales; family Bacillaceae; genus Bacillus; species Bacillus lumedeiriae. The sequence goes on along the minus strand of NZ_JAUIYO010000030.1, from coordinate 6,301 downwards.
AAAGGTCATTAGTATTCCATCCACTCCGATGAAAGGAGAAGTTCTTAAATGACTAAACGTAAAATTTGTGTTGTTACTGGAACACGGGCTGAATATGGAGTGTTATATTGGTTGATGAAAGAAATCCAAGCAGATGATGAATTAGAATTACAACTAGTAGTTACGGGGATGCATCTTTCTCCTGAATTTGGTTTAACTTATAAGCAAATCGAGGAAGATGGGTTTGCGATCGATGAGAAAGTGGAGATGTTGATTTCGGGTGATACTCCGTCGGCTATCGCTAAATCAATTGGGCTTGGAACAATTGGTTTTTCTGATACTTTTGTTAGGCTTCAACCAGATATATTGATTCTTCTTGGAGATCGATTTGAAATACTTAGTGCTGCTCAGACAGCCTTAGTAATGAGAATTCCTGTTGCTCATATTTCTGGGGGAGAACTGACAGAAGGTGTAATAGACGAGTCTATCCGTCATGCTATCACCAAAATGAGTCATATTCATTTTCCTGCAAATGAGGAATATAGAAATAGGGTTATTCAATTGGGAGAAAAACCAAGTAGTGTTTTTAATGTGGGAGACCCCGGTGTAGAAAGCATTAGAAAAATGAAATTATTATCAATAAATGAGCTTAATGATTTTTACGGGATGAAATTAAGTAAATTATTTTTAGTGACTTTTCATCCTTCTACACTTGAAGTTCAAACTGCAGAAGATCAAATGAAAAATTTATTATTGGCATTGGATTTTTTTCCAGAGTATCAAGTAATATTCACTAAATCCAATGCTGATACGGATGGTAGGAGAATTAACGAATTAATAGACGAATATACGGCTAATAATACTCAAAGAGTAAAGTCATTTTTTTCTTTAGGTCAATTACGATATTTAAGCACATTGAATTATAGTAATGCTGTAATTGGGAATTCATCAAGTGGGATTATAGAGGCTCCCGTACTATCAGTACCTACTGTAAATATTGGCGAAAGGCAAAAGGGACGTTTGAAAGCAAGTACAATTATTGATTGTATACCGACAGTTGATGAGATTGCTAAGTCAATTAATACTGCTGTATCTGAAGACTTTCAACAAACATTAAATCAGGTAGAATTAAAATATGATGGGTTTACAACATCGAAAGAAATTAAAAAGGTCTTAAAGAATATTGATGTACAAGATATTATCAAAAAAACCTTTTATGATATTAGTTAGATCAGAATTTCATTAATAATATGTTTAATGAGTGGATATATATAAATATCCGTAATTTTCAATGAATGATATTTCTCAATTATTTTAAGAGGTGAAAAAGTGACTGGTACATATATTATTGCTGAAGCAGGTGTTAATCATAATGGTGATATCGAGCTCGCAAAGAAACTTGTAGACATTGCAGTTGAGGCAAAAGCGGATGCTGTTAAGTTTCAGACATTTAAAACAGAAAATGTGATTAGTAATCAAGCTCCGAAGGCCGACTATCAAATACGAACGACCGGTGAAGAAGAGTCTCAATTTGAGATGGTAAAAAAGCTTGAACTATCATTTTCACAATTCAAAGAATTGAAAGCATATTGTGAGGAAAGGAACATTGAGTTTCTATCGACACCATTTGATGAAGAAAGTGCAGATTTTTTAATAGATGAGTTATGCATGAAAACAATTAAAATTCCATCAGGAGAGATTACGAATGCACCATTACTACTCCATATTGCTAGAAAGCGCCCGCATGTTATTTTATCAACAGGTATGGCTACCTTAAGTGAAATAGAGAATGCTCTTGGTGTTTTAGCTTTTGGACTTTTGCAGAAAAAAGAAGTTCCTTCTATGGAAGTATTTAAAGAAATTTTTATTTCTTATGAAGGGCAGCAAATCTTAAAAGAAAATGTAACTTTATTACATTGTACGACTGAATATCCGGCTTTAATTAATGATGTGAACCTTTTAGCAATAAATACGATGAAAAAAGCTTTTGGGCTACCCGTTGGCTATTCTGATCATACAGAAGGTATTGCGATAACAGTTGCAGCTATAGCCTTAGGTGCAACTGTTATAGAGAAACATATTACATATGACAAAAATGCAGAAGGGCCTGATCATAAAGCATCGCTCTCGCCAGAAGAGTTAAATCAAATGGTAATAAGCATACGTCAAGTAGAACAAGCAAAAGGATCAGGTGTAAAAATCCCTTCAAAATCTGAATTGAAAAATGTCAATATAGCACGCAAAAGTATCGTTGCGAAAAAAGTAATTAAAAAGGGCGAAAAATTAACAACCGAGAATATAACAGTAAAACGACCAGGCAGCGGTATAACACCTTTTGATTATTGGAAACTATTAAATAAAGTTACGATGGACGACTTTGAAAAGGATGAGGAAATTAGATTGCCATGATAGTATCTCCAGAAGAAGCATTACGTGTATTCAATAAATTACCGAATAAATTACAATCATTTTATTTCCATCCTCAATATGTAATAGATGATGCTTTAAGCAAACAAGATTTACAACCTATTTTTTTTACTTTTGAAAGAAGTGATGCCATATATTATCATGCTTTCCATCTGGGGAAAGTACCAAATACTCATTATTATGATATTCAGTCACCCTACGGATACGGTGGACCATTGTATGTAGGGAAAGAGGATTTTATTATAGAAGCAATCGAAAAGTATAAACAATGGTGCTTAGATCACAATGTATTAGTTGAGTTTGTCCGCTTTCATCCTCTTTTAAAAAATGAGAACCAATATTATGGTCAGGTGTATAAAAACAGACAAACAGTTTACATTGATTTAAAGACAGAGGAACTTTTTTCGGAATTTAGCACCAGAGTAAGAACTGCTATTAGAAAAGCGGAGAAAAGTAATGTAAATATTGTATTTTCAAAATCTCAAGCTTATATTGATCAGTTTATTCAGATGTATACGTCATTAATGGATAAAAAAAACGCCGGGAAAGATTACTTTTTTCATCAAAAATACTTTTCTGAATTATTAAAGCATGAGAATGTCTATTTATTAAGTGCAGTTAATGATAATAGTCAAGTGATAGGATCTTCTATTTTTTTTACGTATGGTCAGATTGCTGAATATCATTTGTCTACATCTAATGATGAAGGAAGGAAAAAAAATGTTGCTAATTTATTACTTTATGAGTTTGCAAAATATGCACAAAAAAGGAAATATCGTGTTTTGTATTTAGGTGGAGGTACTAATAGTTCAGATGAAAATTCTCTTCTTTTTTTTAAAAGGGGGTTTTCAAAAAATGAAGCGCCATTTTACATTGGCAGTTTTAAGCATAATGAGAAAGTTTATGGAGAACTAAGGACTGAATATATAGCAAGAGAACCCAAGAAGGAAAGCTATATTTTATTTTACCGTTAAGAATGGGGGCATTAAATTGGCTTGGGATCAAACTTGGGAAAAGATATTTCAGAGTCAAGAATGGGGAAAATATCCTTCAGAAGATTTAATTCGTTTTATTGCACGAAACTTTTACCAAGAACTGAATAGAAAAGACGTAAAAATACTTGAAGTGGGGTGTGGAACAGGGGCTAATCTATGGTATATAGCAAGAGAAGGATTTTCAGTTTATGGAATAGACGGTTCCAAAACAGCGATAGATAAAGCAATTGATAGGTTAAATATTGAAGTCCCTAGTTGGTCAGGAAATCTTAAAGTGGGAGATATTGAGTCATTGCCATTTGAAAATAACACCTTTGATGCTGTAATTGATGTTGAAGCAATATACGCTAACAATTATGAGAATTCAAAAGAAATTTATAATGAGATAAATAGAGTTCTAAAAATAGGTGGAAAATTATATAGCAGAACGTTTGCGACTAAATGTTGGGGAGACGAAACAGGACTAAACATTGGGTATAATACATGGATTCCTATTGTAGGCCCCTTAAATAATAAAGGTATTGCTCGATTTACAGCTAGAGAAGATATTGATGACTTATTAAGTAATTTTGCAATTATTGAATTGGAAAAAATAGAAAGAACCTTTAATCGTTTAGAAGAAAAAGTTATAGAGTGGATTATTGTAGGTATGAAAAAATAAATTTTTATTTTGAATGAATTGTTTATCAACTGATGATTTGCATTATTAAAAGGAAGTATAGCCGATGAAAAAGTGGAAAGAGATTCTTATCCTACCTAAAACAACAATTATTCAAACTATGGATATTATAAATCGATCATCATTACAGTTTGCTGTAGTTATTAATGAAAACATGCAATTGCTTGGAACTGTGACAGATGGTGATATTCGTCGCGGGTTATTAAAGGGGATGCCTTTGGATACACCAATTCAAAAGGTTATGAATGAGTCTCCTGTGTATGAAACATCGGAAAAGGAACCATTTTACTTTAAAGAGTCGATGAGAAAACGCAACTTGAAACAATTACCGATTGTGAATCGAGAAAAGCAGATTCAAGATATCCTTTTTGCGGAGGATGTAGCGAAAGCTTTGCAAAAAGAAAATACGGTTATTTTGATGGCCGGGGGGCTTGGAACAAGGCTCCGACCCTTGACAGATAATTTCCCAAAGCCAATGTTGAAAGTTGGGGATAAGCCTATTATAGAAACAATTATTGATAGTTTTAAAGGCTCTGGTTTCACTAACTTTATTCTGTCAGTAAATTATAAGAAAGAAATTATTAAAGACTATTTTCAAGATGGATCACTTCTTGGGGTGAACATTTCGTACATAGAGGAAACAAAGAGGCTTGGAACAGCGGGAGCATTATCATTGTTAGATGAAAAGCCCACTCATCCCTTTTTCGTGATGAACGGTGATTTACTGACGAAAATTAACTATGATCAGTTGCTTCACTTTCATAATGAAACGAATTCAATGGCGACAATGTGTGTCCGTGAATATGAATATCAAATTCCATACGGTGTCATTGAAATAGATAACAATCGTCTTTTGTCAATTGAGGAAAAGCCAGTGCATAAGAGTTTTGTCAATGCCGGAATTTACTTGTTGAGTCCAGATGTGTTGAAATTTGTTCCTGAAAATGAGTTTTATGATATGCCGCAGCTTTTTAGAATGTTGATGAATAACGGTGAAAACGTTTCAGCGTTTCCACTTCGGGAGTACTGGTTAGATATTGGGCGATTGGATGATTATGAAAAGGCTAATGGGGAGTTTAAGGAGTTTTTTTTATGATTGATAGTAAGAAAGTACTGGCAATTATTCCGGCACGCGGGGGTTCTAAAGGTGTTCGGCGCAAAAATATTCGTAATCTAGCAGGTAAACCATTAATTGCATGGACGATCGAAGAAGGAAGAAAATCTAAATATATTGATAGATTAATTTTATCATCAGAAGATGTAGAGATAATCGAAGTGGCAAAATCATATGGGTGTGATGTCCCCTTTGTTCGACCGAAAGAGTTAGCTAAAGATAATACACCGGGAATAGAACCTGTTCTCCACGCAGTAAGTGAACTAGAGGGGTATGACTTTGTTGTTCTCTTACAGCCGACATCTCCTTTGCGGACAGTTACTGATATAGATAAATGCATAGAGAAGTGTATTTTGGAAAAAGCAGATGCATGTGTCTCTTTGGTCGAGGCGGATAAATCTCCTTATTGGATGTATTATGTAGATGATAGAAGTAAAATGTCTAACATCATGTATACAGAGAAAAAGTATAGTAGAAGGCAAGATATTCCATCCGTTTATGTCCTCAACGGAGCGGTTTATGTAGCTAATGTTGGGTGGTTAAAAGTGCATAAAACATTTTTGACAACTAACACAATTTCCTACATTATGCCGAAAAAAAGATCCTATGATATTGATACAGAACTGGACTTCTTAATTTGTGAGAAAATATTGCAGGGAAATTGATTCGAGGAATACTATTTTAACTAGGATTTCTTTCTATTGCTGAAAAATAAAAATTCTTATTAAAGCGTAACAGCTATTCTAAGATAAGTGATTATACAGAAATATACAGGTTTTTAATTTGATAAAAAAGGGCGTTATAGGTGTTTACAAATATATATTGGAATGGTTATTGAATTTAATCTATCATTGATAGATTAAATTGGCTCGGAGAACAATTCAACGGAGGTATAGCATTGGGCACTCAGGCTTTCACTATTAAACCACTTGAAGATATTGAAGTAGGTTTCCGAAGAAAAGAACTAGATTATTATGTAACATTGCCTCATAAGGGGATAAATGAGGAAACGGGTGTGATTTTATCTATTCCGGGGTTTGGCGGGGTTGCAAACTCGGAATATTATTTGGAAAAGTTAAACCCTTATTTGGCTGATAAATCTAATTG
>NZ_JAUIYO010000002.1:0-551761 GCF_044891285.1 Bacillus lumedeiriae | reverse complement strand
GTTTACATGTGGATTTTTTTTAATTGATGTTTTTATTGTGTTTTATATTTGAATTTTTCACATTGTTAATTATGAAAAAAACGATAGATTTCCGCAAAATAAAAAAGACTGATTCAAAAGATCGTTAAAAACGATTTTTTAGGTCAGCCTTTTTCTTTAGGTATTGCTGGATCATTTCAGTAAACTTGAGAGAAGTTCCTCTTCTTACTTCAATGTTTTTTGTTGTTTTCCAATGGATTCTTCCTGCTTTTTACAAACTTCAAATGTTTATTTTCACTGAGTTGATTGTAGTAACTTCTGCGGGAACAGCGAACAGGTGAGACCCAGCAGGAGCTTTAGCGACGAGGAGACTCAGCATTTGCCCCATGGAAAGCGAAGCGCTTAGAACAGAAGTCAACGGACAAATTTTAAAAGCCATACAAAGAGACGCCCCTAAGTTATATTTTGGGAACACCCTTTTATTAAAAGCTTTTGTATAATAATTTTTTTAACAATGGAAAAATAACCTGTGGCAATTCATTTATATCCGTTACGAATAGACTGTATTTTCCATATATATTTTGCACGGTTTGCTTTTCTGCCTCCGCTATTTCCCCATCAGCAAGGAAAATATTAATGACTTCGATTCCTTGTTTGCGAGCTTGGAGTACTGCTTCATACGTATCAATAATCCCATTACGCTCATAACTATAAGCGGCTGGTTCACCGTCAGAAAAAATCAACAGAAATTTTTGTTTCTCGCTTCTTTTCTTTATTCTTTCTGTTACGACTCGAATAGCAAAGCCATCCCTATTGTCTTCTTCAGGCTTCAGCTGCATCACTTCTGGACCGCTCGCTGGCTGCAGAGAGGAATGATAGTCAATCACTGTGTGAAAATAATTAGGCTGCGATGTGTCAGTTGCTTCGCTCGTATCTTCCCAAAATCCAATCACTTCATGTGGAACTTTCACAGATTTTAACGCTTCATGAAACAAGATGATTCCTCGTTTTGTTTGTTCCATTTTATCTTCCATAGAAGCCGAGCAGTCAACGAGCAGAGTGAAAACGGCATCAATTTCTGGCGATGGTTCTTGTTTTTTATAAAACAGCCGCGGCTGTTCTTCTATGAAAAAACGAAGAAGTTTTTTATTTAATCTTCCTTTGTGAAGATCACTGCGCGGCTGAACCTTTTTATGTTCAAGTGTTTTCTCAATCATATTTTTAAGCTTTTTTTGCAGCGAAATAATTTGCGCCTTTTGCCTTTTATAGTTGCCGATGTCTTCCGCACAAGGACGATCGGCTTTTTTAAAGACCGGCACAGCAAAACGATTTTCTTTCCCAAAAGCAGCATATTCTCCAGCCTTGACCTCTTTTTTTAATGGCTCGGCTGGCAAGTGGGAGAAGTCTTTACGACTTGTCTGCTGAGCAGATCCCTGCACCATGGCGAGTGCCTGATCTCCTGCTTCTCCTTCTCTTACCCCTTCACCCATCAGCTCGGTTTTTGATCCTTGATCTAAATCAAATTGCAAAAAACTGTTGCCGAGTTCGCTGGTTTCCCGATGCCATGTGCGAAATTCTTCATCTATGATTTCTTCCTCACCAGATTTCGATTCTTTCAGACTGTCATCATTGGCGAGTGGGTCCTTTCTTTTCAAATCGGCATATGTTTCCTTATGTTCATCCTCACGAATAAAGAACTCGGGCAAATGCACATATTGGTTAAGCATATCTTTATGTAATACGTCTTCCAGTAACTCTACGATTGTTTGACTAACACGGAGAATATCAGCAGTCGAACGAGCATCATAAAAATCCATAATAGATCTTTGTATAAAGGGCATCACAGCATCCACTTCTTGGTTAATAGACGGCGGCTGTACTGGAGACTCGGCGTGCATGAATAAATAATGCAAGTTAAATACGGCATCCGCGGCCAGGCTTTTTACTAAGTTCACCTTCAGCTGGGCACTGAAATACTGACGCTGTATTCTTCTTCTAGCCGCAAAAGCTTTCTTTGTACCAGGACGTTCTTTTTTACATATTTCCTCCAACCGCATATCTTCTGCCAAGACAATCAGCTGCTTCGCAAATGACGAGATGGGAGAACGCTCCATTTTCTTTACAAATTCTTTGACTACTCGTTCATCTGTATGCCTCCAGCTGCCAATCGCACGTAAAAAAAGATCGGACTTATAACCATTCCATCGATCGTCTGCCGGCCGATGGTTCCAAAAGTGACTCACATAAATTTTTCTTTCCCTCTTATTCACGTAGGCATAAGGGCTGTATTCTACTTCCACCTCTGCTTCTTTCGTTAATGTTTTGGCTAGGTCGGATAATTGCATAAATAAAAAGGAATCAATCGTCTCATCGTTAAATTGAATAAAGCGTTTCATAACGTCTCCTCATTCAAAATGAGTTTCAGCAATATTTTTCACCGCTGCCTGCTCACGTTCATCTTCAAGCTTATCGATGATTCCACGTTTAATCGCCCGCAATGGCGGCATGAATAAAGCTAAATCGCACGTATCAATCAGCGCGCGGATAGAGGCCGCCTCTTCCGAAACCTGCCCATTTTTTACTTGTATAATTAAATCTTGCGATAGCCCCGCAAAGCGTTTAATTAGTTTTTCGTCCTCCAGCTGACTCTCAGCTTTCAACACATGAATTAACGTTTCTCCTCCAATATAGGGAACATCAATCACGATAAAACGGTTTTTCAGCGCTTCATTCAATGGCACCGTTCCTACGTATCCTTCATTGATAGCGGCGATGACACCGAAAGTGGGTTTAGCCGTCATCACTTCTCCCGTAAAAGGATTCGTCATCATCCGCCGGTAATCTAATACACCGTTAAGCAGAGGCAGCGTTTCCGGCTTAGCCATATTAATTTCATCAATGTACAGTAAATGCCCCTGTTTCATTGCTTTAACGACTGGTCCCGGAACAAACTCAATCGTATGTTTCCCTTCATGTGCTGCGATCGTTTTATACCCAATCATCGCTTCAGCATCAAGATCAACTGAACAATTAATGCTGTGCATCGGTTGAGAAAAGATAGAGGAAAGCGTCTCTGCTAACTTCGTTTTTCCGGATCCTGTCGGGCCTTTCAATAACACATTTTTTCCTAAAGAAAGGGCAAGGACCGCATCAAATAAAATGGTTTCATCTTCCGGCTGATACCCCTCCTTTCCGATCAGATATCTTTCTTCGGTATGTAAAAACAGTTCATTTCGTTCTTTTATTATTTGTTCTGCCTCAGGCGGCCATTTATAAATACACACGGCAATCGTTCCTTTCTATGCTATGAAGCATCTCATTATTTCCATCATACATCTTCATTATCAGAAGTAAACCATTAGAAAATAAAAAACTGACTGCCGCAGCAATCAGCCTTCGTACTCGTATATATATAGCCCTCTTCCCAGCTTGCGTACCCGATAATTCTCTCGTTCGAGTCCAACCATAAATGTAGTCATATTGGCTATCTTCTTCCCCGTTCTCCCTTCAATCTGCCGTTGAAGCTCCACCCCGCGAATAGGTGTATTTTGCTCTTTTAATATCGTTACGGCCGTCTGGCGCAGCTCCTCTAGACTTTCACTGCGCCGCCCCCTTCTCTTTCTCTCTTGGGGAGGGCCGCCAATTTTAGTCAGTGAGACAATTTCCTTTGAACTTTCCATCTTTTCAGCATCAATCGTGTCCAGCTCTTTTAATCTTCTGAAAATAGTCTCCCTTTCCTTTTGAAACTCTTGGATAATCCTTAGTTCTGAATCAGCCAGCTGCTCCAGCCGGATCTTTAATGCCATTCTTTCATCAAACACCTATACTCCCCCTATGATGGACAACAAACAATCTAATCTTTATGTATGAATAAAGCTAAGGCGCTTATCTGTTCTCGTTTCTTCCTCTCCTCATTACTTCCATAAAAGTACATACTGCCGTTCGTATCTTTTATTTGAATGAGCCATATCTCTGCCTTAGCCATATTGTGCTAAAAAATTGCTTTCATCCCTCAAGTGCTTAGTTACATTCTTCAAAATACTCTTTATAAAAACCAGATACTTTTCCTTTGTCATCGACAAGGAAATAAAATTCCTCTGTTTCATTTTTCACATCATACAATTGTCCTGGCGTTAATCTATTTTCGACCATATACTTCTGTGCATTTGTATGAAGGCACTTAACTTGCTTAATTGTATCTTTTTTTACCCATTGAAGATGATTCATAAGTTCTCCTTTCAATTACCTATCTATAGTTTTTCTATATTATCATAGCATATTTGAATTCAGACTGAAAAGTTGTTTCAGCAAACTAAAGAAATCAATTAATTAAAAAGACTTTGTTAAACATACCTGATGATTGGAGCCTACTCGCCGCTATCACTCCTTCCGCTCTAATCAATAATACTTATTAACATAGGTAAATATTTTTGTTTACATAATAAAATTATATTTTATTATGTAAGGACAAGTGTCCTCGACTAAAGGACTAATCACGAACATTTCTTTTCTTACTTTCGCCTGATTTTACTCATCCCTCTTCAAAAGCTTCATAGAATTATGTATAATGACAATCAATAAAGAGTACTCTTTATTGATTCATGTCTAAGCTAGAAATGGCATTGACCTATTTGAAGGAGGTAATTTCATGAAAATCATGAGTAATGAAATGCTTGTAGCAGCCTATCGGGACGCAAAGAAAAAAGGTCAAGACGCAGATTGGATTCGATTACTCCGAATAGAAGTACAAAAGCGGGGTTTAATCCTCACAAAAAACTAAACTAAAAATAAAAATCAAGAGGCTGACACGAAAAGGTCTGCCTCTTTTTTGTTTCTTTCATCAGAATAAAAGCATAGGCGCTGAAGCTGGATGTTGTGCGCTTATCCACAGATAAGAATTTTATAATTTCCTAAACGATTAAAAAAACCAGCCTGTCGCAAAACTTCAGGCTGGTTGTTATTATTAACCTTCAAGTAAAAGATCTTCAGGATTTTCAATAAGCTCTTTTACAGTTTTCAAGAAGCCAACTGCCTCTTTTCCATCAATGATTCTGTGATCATAAGAAAGAGCCACATACATCATTGGACGGTTTTCCATCCGGTCTTTATCGATCGCAACTGGACGAGTTTGGATTGTATGCATACCAAGGATACCTACTTGCGTACCATTAAGGATAGGTGTAGATAGTAAAGAGCCAAATACTCCACCATTTGTAATCGTAAATGTACCGCCTTGTAAATCGCTAAGAGCAAGTTTATTGTCACGTGCTTTTAGAGCAAGGTTCAAAATGTCCCCTTCAATTTCAGCAAAGTTTTTGCGGTCACAGTCGCGGACAACTGGTACAACTAGGCCTTCATCTGTAGAAACGGCTACACCGATGTCATAATATTTCTTTAATAGGAATTCATTGTCGCCAATTTCTGCGTTGACATAAGGATATTTCTTCAATGCTGCAACTACTGCTTTCGTAAAGAAAGACATAAAGCCTAAGCGAACTTCATGATCTTCATAAAACTTGTCTTTTTTACGTTTACGCAGCTCCATTACTGCTGTCATGTCGATTTCATTAAATGTTGTCAGCATAGCAGCCGTTTGTTGTACTTCGACTAATCGTTTTGCGATTGTTTGACGGCGGCGGCTCATTCTCTCACGGACAACCGGTTTGCCGTCATCTTGTTGTGGTGCGGCACTTGGAGCAGGCGCTGCTGCTTGCTGTGGTGCTGCTTGTTTCGGCTCATTTGCAGAATAAGACGCTACATCTTGTTTACGCACGCGTCCCATTGGATCTACTGTAGGAACTTCATTTAAATCAATGCCTTTTTCGCGAGCCATCTTGCGGGCTGCCGGTGAAGCAATTGGACGTTGTGTTGATTCTGCTGCAGCTGGCGCTTCTTGAGCTGGTGCTGCCTGCTTCACTTCTTCTTGTTGAGGAGCTGCTTGTGGTGCTGCTTCTTGGGCTGGTGCCGCTGTAGCTGCACTGCCTTCTCCTACGATAGCAATGACTTGTCCAACTTCAACTGTGTCACCTTCTGCTGCTTTCAACTCTTGAATGACACCAGCTTCTTCGGAAATCACTTCTACGTTTACTTTATCTGTTTCAAGCTCAACAATGTATTCACCTTTTTCAACAACATCTCCAGGTTGTTTTAGCCATTGCGCTATTGTACCTTCTGTAATCGATTCTGCCAACTCTGGAACTTTAATTTCAGCCACTTTCGTGTCCTCCTCTAATATGCATTCAGCTTAACGTTAGTATAATAAGTAAAAATATTTATTTCAAAGCCGAACAGGCCGGATCAAGCAGCCTGTCCGCTTCTAATATCATGATTTAATCTCTTGTAATAGCCGCTTTCAAGATACGTGCTTGTTCTTTTTTATGAACAATCGCATCTCCCTCTGATGGGCTGGAACGGCGGCGGCGGCCAATATAGCGCACGCTCGCGTCTTCAGGAGCAACGTCGCGAAGACGTGCATCCACATACGTCCATGCTCCAAAGTTTTGCGGTTCTTCTTGCAGCCATACCACTTCTTTTAGCTGTGGATAACATGCTAAGAATTCTTTTATGTCCTCTTTAGGGAACGGATATATTTCTTCCACTCTTAACACATGCAGCCAGTCAAGATTTTCTTCCGTCTTGCTAATTTGTTCAGCAAGATCAATGGAGACTTTCCCGCTGCAAAGAACGATTCTTTCCACTTTTTCTGGTTGACTTCCAAGTCTTGGTTCTTCGACAACCGACTTAAATGAACCAGCAATAAATTCAGAAGCGCTAGAAGCTGCAAGCGGATGGCGCAATAAGCTTTTTGGTGTCATGATCACTAATGGCCGCACTTCTTCTTTTTGCAGGATCGATGCTTGACGGCGTAAAAGATGGAAATATTGTGCCGTTGAAGAAAGATTTGCAACCGTCCAGTTATTCTCTGCCGCATTTTGCAAGAAGCGTTCTAAGCGGGCACTTGAGTGTTCTGGCCCTTGTCCTTCATATCCATGTGGCAAGAGCATGACGAGACCAGATTTTTGTCCCCATTTCGCCCGTCCAGAAGAAACGAACTGATCAAACATCACTTGTGCCATGTTGGCAAAATCACCGAATTGGGCTTCCCAAAGAACAAGTGTTTCTGGTGAGAAGACGTTATAACCGTATTCATAACCAACAACAGCCGCTTCTGTTAATGGACTATTAATAACGACAAATGAAGCATTCACGTCTTCTAAATGGTTAAGGGGCACATATTCTTCACCTGTTTTTTCATCATGAAGCACGAGGTTTCGATGAGCGAACGTTCCCCGTTGTGCATCCTGACCTGTTAAACGAATTGGTGTGCCGCTTTTTAAAATAGAGGCAAAAGCAAGTGCTTCCGCATGGCCCCAATCAATTTGGCCATCTTTTTCAAACACGTTTTCACGACGTTTTAAAATACGTTCTAGCTTTTTAAATACGTTTAAGTCTTCCGGCCAATTTAATAATTCGCTGTTAATTCGGCTTAATACGTCCGTATCCACTCCCGTTTCAATAGCCGGTAGCTCTCTTTCAACGAATTTCGGCGGATTCATGACGATATCCGGATTTTCATCTTTTTTCGGAACCGTTTCGTATAGATCTTTTAATTGCTGCTCATTCTCAGAATAAAGCTTTGCTGCTTCATCTTTTGAAATGACACCGCGGTTAACTAGTTTTTCTGCATAAATCTCACGGGCCGTCGGATGTTGATGAATCTCATGATACATCATTGGATTCGTTGTCATCGGCTCATCCATTTCATTATGCCCGAAGCGACGATAACCAATTAAATCAATTACAAAGTCTTTACCAAAACGATTGCGGTAATCAACTGCCATAACAGCAGCAGCAATACACGCTTCTGGATCGTCCGCATTAACGTGAACAATCGGCACTTCAAAGCCTTTCGCCAAATCAGAAGCATAACGAGTTGAACGAGAATCATAACTTTCCGTTGTAAATCCAATCATATTGTTCGCGATGATATGAATAGATCCACCTGTTTGATATCCCGGAATCCGGCTCATGTTAAATGTTTCACTGACAATGCCTTGCCCTGGAAAAGCCGCATCGCCGTGAATTAAAATCGCCAAAGCAGCATCTGTATCTTGTTCAGGAAGACCTGGTTTCGTACGATCTTCTTGTGCAGCTCTCGTATAACCAGTTACAATCGGACTTACTACCTCAAGATGGCTCGGGTTGTTAGCAAGAGTGATACGAGTCACATCTGCATCTTCTTTAAAACTGTGATCCGCACCAAGATGGTACTTAACATCACCTGTCCATCCATATGTAGTCATCTTCGTAGAACCTTCAGGAAGCATGTTCTTATTCGTCGGTGCATGCTGGAACTCTGCAAAGATCATTTCATAAGGTTTACCTAAAATATGCGCAAGGACATTTAAACGTCCTCTGTGCGCCATGCCAATATTAACCGTTTTTGCTCCTTTTTCAGCGGAGTGTCTAACGATCTCGTCAAGAAGCGGAACCATTGCATCGAGTCCTTCAATGGAAAAACGCTTCTGTCCAACGAATGTCTTATGAATAAACTTCTCAAAGCCTTCTACTTTTGTTAATCGGTCTAATAACCGGACTTTTTGATCATTTGAGAATGTTGGATAATAATTAGTTGATTCAATTTGTTGTCTGAACCATTGTCTTTCTTCTAAATCATGAACTTGGGCTAATTCAAAAGCCAATTTATCTGTGTAGACTTTTTTCAAATGTTGGATTGCATCATACCCGTCTTTAACATGTGCTGGTGCATCAGGACATAGATATTGAACAGGAACTTTCCGCAATTCTTCTTCCGTTAAGTTGAATGTGCTTAACTCAATACGATACGTATCTTTGTTTTTATCATTTAACGGATTAATATCTGCTGCAAGATGACCGTATGTACGGATGCTGTCAGCAAGTTTTACTGCGTTAAACAAAACATTTAAATCATTGCCTGATGCAGGTACAGCTGTCTTACCACTTTCTCCATGAGGCGCATCTGCAACGGGCGCTCCCCACTCTTCAAACATTTGCTTCATTTCGGGATCCACTGACTCAGGATCTTTCAAATAGTGCTCGTACAACTCCATTACATATCCAAGGTTTGGTCCGGAGAAACGACTCCACGGATTCCCTTGGGCTGTCTGCATTTTCATTCTGAAAAACCTCCAACTATTTCGCCCATTAATTTTTACTAACACATATTTGGATGAGCTCACATCGTGTATTTCATACCACTATATACACCATGATACACCCAGGTTGAAAATTTATACTGCCTACAAGGACATCTTACCATTGCATAGTAATAAGGGGAAGGATTAAAGTGTATTTCACTAAATATGTGACGCATTTCACTAAATATGTGACATGTTTTGTCGTATCATCGTTTGACAAATGAAAAAAAATCTGTTAAAAACTTCTTTGCGTCATTTCCCTGCCTGATTCGTTGCTTTGTTTGTACGCCTGAAAAAGTAGCAGCATTTTTTCCATGTACCATCTTACTACTCTTAGATCAAAAAACCAATATTTTTTCTCGAAAAATCCACATTTATTATCAAATTGCCGCATAGAGGGTTTTTCTATTCTTATTAAATAAAAATTTTCAATGGAGGAAGACAACAAAAAATACAAAAATCAGCCATGATGAAGAAATATATTTTCTTTACTAGGCTCAGCCGCCTTCCCTTCCGTTAAATAAAAAAACGTGTGCAGACCTTTCTCGTCTGCACACGGACTGTAAAGTATTAAATAAACAGATTCAAATTCGCATTTTCTGCCTGGCCAAGGTAGGCTGCTACCCCGCCGATTTCTACCCCGTCAATTAATTCTTCTTTGCGAATTCCCATGACATCCATACTCATAGCACAAGCAACAATGTTAACACCCATATCTATCGCATTTTGCATAAGTGTCTCTAAACTGTCGACATTTTTCTTCTCCATCACCTGACGGATCATTTTTGCTCCCATTCCCCCCATATTCATATTAGAGATCGGGAGGTTTTTAGGTCCTGCGGGCATCATTTTCGTAAACATCTTTTCCATGAAGTCTTTTCCTTCCTGAGGCACATCCTCATCCTTCCGCAGAATGTTCAAGCCCCAGAACGTGAAAAACATTGTTACTTTTTTTCCCATCGCTGCTGCTCCCGTCGCAATGATAAAAGAGGCAATCGCTTTGTCTAAATCCTGGTTAAAGACAACAAGGGTCGCTCCTTTATTGCCATTTCCTTCATCCGTCTGTACAAGGGATTCCCCTGCTCCTTTGCGAACGTACACAACGACAGTATCCCCCTGTGTTTCACTGCTGATAAATGTATTTTCGGTATTGGCACACCATGCCTTTATATCAGAGATAAATCCCGGGTCAGTAACCTTTACTTCTAGAACCTCGCCGTCTTTCATTCGGTTCATCGTTTGGAACACTTGACTGATCGGCCCTGGACACTGCAGCCCTAAACAGTTTAATGCTACATCAGGTTCAATTTCTTTTCCATCTGCTACAGCCGCTGTACTTAATTCTGCCTGTGAAGCTTGGCGATAGTCGGCATATGCCCGATAGCCACCCTTTACATTGTAAGCGTCAAAGCCATTGTCACTTAATAATGATGCTGCTTTCTCCCCGCGCTTCCCAACTTGGCAGGACACATAGACAGGCCGATTCTTAGGAATTTCACTTAGGCGTTCAGGAAGCTCGCCAAGCGGAATGTTTTTGCTTCCTTCTATATACCCCATGATTCTTTCTGATTCATCCCTGACATCAATTAACAAAGCACCTTCTTTAACTAATTGATCAATGTCTTTTACGTCGACTGTTTTTACCATCTGATTCATCATTTATTCCTCCTGACCCCAAATACACACAGGGGTATATTTTTATTTAAAAAAATAACTGCTAATGTCTTAATTGCATTGTAGTATAAAATTATACGATTGTCAAATACACATAGGGGTATATTGAGGGGCCCCTTCAAATTCGCTCATATGGTACACTAATGTACAAAAAAACAGGAGTGATAGAATGACGGAGATAATCATTCACTTGGAAAATCTTCACTGGTTTCGTGACAAAAAATTGATTTTACAAAACGTGAACTGGTCCGTACAGCCCGGAGAACATTGGGCATTGCTCGGACTGAACGGCGCTGGAAAAACATCACTGTTAAATATGATTACCGGTTACCAATTTCCAACGAAAGGAAAAGTATCCGTTCTTGGGTATGAATATGGAAAAACAAACATTCAGTTAGTTAGACAAAAGATCGGTTTTGTGAGCAGTTCACTAAACCGTTTCTTAACGACGTTTAACCATGAGACTGCTCTTGAAGCAGCAGTCAGCGGAAAATTCGCTTCGATTGGATTATATGAAGAGGTGACAGATACGGACTGGCAGGCTGCACATGAATTGTTAGCCTCATTCCGTATAGAAGATAAAGCGAAACAGCCGTTTCGTACATTATCGCAAGGAGAACAAAAGCGGGTGCTGCTGGCAAGAGCGTTCATGGCAAATCCAGAACTGCTGATTCTGGACGAGCCTTGCACTGGGCTGGACATCCGGGCCCGCGAAGAACTTCTTCATGCCTTATCTGTTCAAATCAGAAAAACAGACTCTTCTCTGCTGTACGTCACCCATCATATCGAGGAAATCGTCCCGGCCATTACCCATGTTTTACTCATTGCCGACGGAAGGGCAATAGCAGCAGGACGGAAGGAAGAGATCTTGACAAACAAACATTTAAGCGCGGCCTTTAAACTTCCTGTAGACATAGAGTGGAAAAATGAGAGACCGTGGCTCCGTGTCATGTCGGAGTTTTAAACAGCTCTTGCCCAATCACGGATGAAAGCTGGGGAAACGGATCATCAACAAAAGAAAGGATGATACCACCCAGCTTATATGCAGTCAATAGGAAGCGCTTTCAAAAAAGCGTAAAAATTCAAATTGCAGAAAAAACAGATTTTTAAACAAATAAAAACAAAGTGTCAGACCTCACAAACAACTATTCACCCCAATCCCCGGCAATGATAGAACGTGAGGTCAGACTCTTTTAAAATATCCTTATAGATTAATTAGCGCTTACAGCGGCATGAGGGAACAGCTGTTTAATTTCTTCTCGCTGCCCCTTATGAAATAATTCAACAATTTTACTGCCGACAATAACGCCGTCACAATGTCTGCTGAGTTCTTCCGCTTGTTCTTTAGAAGATACACCGAATCCTGCTAGAACAGGGACTGGGCTCTTTGCTTTAATCCGCTGCAAATAAGACGCTACGTCATCCTGGTAGCTCGTCCGCACGCCTGTTGTCCCTTTTACCGTTACCGCATAAATAAAGCCTTCTGCTCCATCTGTAATTTTGGCTACTCGTTCTTCAGGGCTTGTCAATGTGACTAAGCGAATCAAAGCAAGATCGTTCTTTTTCAATGCTTCACTCACTTCTACTTCTTCTTCAAGCGGCATGTCTGGTATAATCACTCCTGATACCCCTGCTTTATGGCTGTCCTCGGCGAATGATTCCGCTCCATATTGAATTACCGGATTTAAGTACGTCATAAGGATAATGGGTATCGTAATAGCCTCTTTATGAGCAGCTAAATAATCCAGCACCCCCCGTAAAGTAACACCGTGTGCAAGTGCCCGTTTTCCTGCTTCCTGAATGACAGGGCCGTCAGCGACCGGATCAGAAAAAGGAATGCCGATTTCCGCTGCTGTAACACCAATTTCCTGCAAATAAAGCAGCTGATCTTTCAAAGCAGCAAGGCCGCCGTCACCAGCCATAATATAAGGGACAAACGCCTTTTTATCTTTATTCTGCACAGCTTGGAACGCTTCTGTTAATTTATGTTTACTCACCTTGTTCTCCTCCTAGTCTTGCTTGAATGGCTTCAACGTCCTTGTCGCCACGGCCAGATAAGCAAACAGCGATGCATTCGTCTTTGCCCATTGTCTTTGCCAGCTTAGCTGCGTACGCAATGGCATGTGAGCTTTCCAAAGCAGGAATGATTCCTTCTGTCTTTGTCAGCAATTTAAATCCTTCTAGTGCTTCTTTATCCGTTATAGCGGTATATTCCACACGGCCAATGTCTTTCAACAGACTGTGTTCCGGTCCGACACCCGGATAATCAAGGCCCGCTGAAATCGAGTGAGCTTCCTGGATTTGTCCGTCCTCATCCTGTAAAAGATACATTTTACTGCCATGGAGTACACCGATTTTTCCTTTTGTCAGAGACGCGGCATGTTCATCTGTCTCAACGCCGCTCCCCGCAGCTTCTACACCATATAATTTGACGTCTTTATCATTGATAAATGGATAGAACATTCCCATCGCATTACTGCCGCCGCCGATGCAGGCAACGACTGCTTCTGGAAGTTTGCCTTCTTTTTTCATCATCTGTTCTTTCGTTTCGGAACCGATTACACTTTGGAAATCGCGGACCATTTGTGGAAACGGATGCGGGCCGAGTACAGATCCCATAATGTAATGGGTATCTTCCACATTCGCTACCCAATAACGCAGCGCTTCGTTTACCGCATCTTTTAATGTGCCGCTCCCTTGGCTGACACCTACCACTTTTGCTCCTAACAGCTCCATTCGGAATACGTTTAGCTTTTGGCGGCGAATATCTTCTTCTCCCATAAAGATGACACATTCCAGGTTAAGCAGTGCACTGACAGTGGCGGTAGCTACTCCATGCTGACCAGCTCCTGTTTCCGCAACGACTTTCTTTTTCCCCATGCGCACAGCTAAAAGTGCCTGACCGATCGTATTATTAATTTTATGGGCGCCTGTATGGTTCAAATCTTCGCGTTTCAAATAAATCTTCGCTCCGCCAAGCTTTTCCGTTAAATTGCGGGCGAAGTAAAGCGGATTTTCCCGGCCGACATAATCGGTTAAATACTCATTCAATTCTTGTAAAAATGACGGGTCTTTCATCGCCTCTCCGTATGCTTCTTCTAATTCAAGAACGGCCTGCATTAATGTTTCGGGAACGTATCTGCCGCCAAATTCTCCAAAATGCCCTCGCTCATCTGGTTGTATATATGTAGTCATCTTTTCGTTACTCCCTTCGCTGTTTGAATAAACTGTTTCATTTTTTCTTGATCTTTTACTCCGTTCGTTTCCACGCCGCTTGAAACATCGACAGCAAATGGCTGAACGATATCAATTGCTTCTGCTGCATTGTCTTTATTTAAACCGCCGGCCAAAATGAGACGGGAGCGGTCAAACGTTTCGTTTTGCAAAAGTGTCCAGTCGAAAGACGTACCATTGCCGCCACGATAAGGGCCCACCGGGCTGTCCAATAAAATAAAATCCGCCGGATAGCTGAGCATATCTGAAAGACGGGCGCCTTTTTGAAAACTGAACGCTTTGATAACCGGTAAAGCGAGCTGTCTCGCGAACTGGGGCGGTTCATCTCCATGAAGCTGGATCATATCCAGCGAAGACTGTTCGGCAATTGCTTCTATTTCACGAAGAGTCTCATTCACGAATACACCGACTTTTAATGGTCCCTCACTTACACCAGCCGCAATCTTTCCCGCCTGTTCGGCTGTGATCTGCCGCTTGCTTTTAGCGAAGACGAAGCCAATAAAGTCCGTACCGATCTCCTTCGCATAAAGGGCGGTTTCAAGGTCACGAATGCCGCATATTTTCACTTTCATCTTGCCCACCTCATAGACTGATTTTCAACTCATGGAACGTTTTAGAAATATCTCCGCTTTTCATAAATGTTTCGCCGACTAATATTCCCTTCGCACCGGCCTGCTTCACTCTTTCTACATCGGCTGTTGTCTGAATGCCGCTTTCCGCAATAAATACTTTTTCCGGATGCAAGTACGCGTTCAAGAGGCGCTCTGTGATTCCCAGATCAACCGTAAAGCTCTTTAGGTCGCGATTGTTAATTCCAATGACATCGGCGTCTACTAAAAAGGCCCGTTCCATTTCTTCCTCATTATGAACCTCAAGCAGCACATCAAGCCTTTGCTCTTTTGCATATGAATGAAGATACTGCAGCTGTTCCTGTTGAAGAGCGGCCGCAATTAATAGAATTACATCGGCACCGGCTGCTTTCGCCCGGTCAATCTGAATCGCATCAATAATGAAGTCTTTACATAACACTGGCACATTGACGACTTGACGCACGGCTTGTAAATCGTTCATCGTGCCTTTGAAAAATGGTTCATCTGTTAAAACAGAAATCGCATCGGCTCCGCTTTCTTCATATTCTTTTGCCTGTTTCATAGGATCCACACCCATATTGATGGCTCCTTTAGACGGAGAGGCTCTTTTAATCTCAGAAATAATATTCATTTTTTCTGATTGGTAAAAACGGTCGTATAAAGATCTCCTTGGTCTACTTTCTTCCTTTGTAGTTGCTTGAAACGTTTCTTTCAACAATTGGACTTCTTCTCGTTTCTTAGCCAAAATTTTGTCTAAAATAGTTGTACTCATACCAGAACCCCTGCCTTCTTCTGCTGTTTCGAATAATCTATTAAATAATGAAGCTTCGATAAAGCCGCACCTGAATCAATACTCTCTTTCGCTAGTTGAATACCTTCTTGAATCGTTTTTGCCTTTCCGTTCGCAAACAGTCCGATTCCTGCGTTCAACAAGACCGTGTCACGCGGGGCGCCTTTTTCCCCTTCAAGAATTCTTTTTAATATTTCTGCGTTTTCTTTCGCTTCGCCGCCGCGAATCGCATCCAAGTCATACACAGGAAGCCCTGCTTCTTCTGGCGTAACGATCATTTTTGTCGTTTGACCATTTTCTAATAAAATCAAATGATTT
This sequence comes from Bacillus lumedeiriae, assembly GCF_044891285.1. Lineage (NCBI taxonomy): Bacteria > Bacillati > Bacillota > Bacilli > Caryophanales > Bacillaceae > Bacillus > Bacillus lumedeiriae. The sequence goes on along the minus strand of NZ_JAUIYO010000002.1, from coordinate 535,997 downwards.
TCTCCTGCCAGTGACGCTTCATCCATATAGCCTGCACCATTGACAACGACTGCCCGTTTTCTTCCGAGACGACCAAGCACATGGGCCATCATCTCCATCATATCGCGGCGATAAATACCTAGCAACTGTGTATCGAGCTGAACAGGATTCGTCAGCGGACCAATCAAGTTGAAAATCGTCGGAATCTTTAAATCACGGCGCACTTTCATGATCCGTTTCATTTTCGGATGAACATGAGGAGCAAATAAGAAAGCAATGCCGTTTTCTTCTAGTAGTTCATCTACTTCTCCGTCCATATAATCAAGGGAAATACCCAAATGCTCTAGCACATCCGCGCTGCCCGTTTTACTAGAAACACTGCGGTTCCCATGCTTAGCAATTTTCACACCGGCTCCAGCCAGGACAAAAGCGGATGTTGTACTAATGTTAAAGCTTTGCGAACCGTCTCCGCCTGTTCCGCAGTTATCCATGACGCCTGACATTGGCTTCCCTGCACCGAGCGCATTTTGCCGCAGCACGTTGACAAGCATCGCTATTTCCTCTACTGTTTCACCTTTTGCTTTTAACGAAACGAGAAAAGCAGCAATTTCGCTGTCTGTTGCATCTTCCTGTAAAATTTCTTCGATCGCTTCTTTCATTTCTGTTTCTTCAAGTGCCTGCCGGTCCGAAAGCTTCATTAAATATTTTTTCATATTTTTCTCCTTCCGATATTGGCGGAAAAATTGCTGAATAATATCCGTCCCTGATTTCGTTCCGATCGATTCTGGATGAAACTGCAGTCCATACACTGGATATTCCCGATGACGAATCGCCATAATTTCTTCATCATCGGCGGATGTGGCAAGCACCTCAAGCTTCGGAGGAAGCGATTCTTGCTCAACAGAAAGTGAATGATAACGCATCACCGGCACAGGGCCAGACAGCGACTGGAACAATCCTTTGCCGTCATGTTTAATAAGTGAAATCTTTCCATGCTTAATCGTTTTTGCCCGTTTAATTTTTGCCCCAAACGCAGCCGCAATCGCCTGGTGCCCAAGACAAATGCCAAGAATCGGAATACGGTGAAAGAAACTGCGGACGACTTCAATACAGATACCCGCTTCTTCTGGTGTGCCAGGCCCCGGTGATAAGACGATCGCTTCTGGTTCAAGCGCTTCAATTTCTTCAAGCGTGATTTCATCGTTGCGTACGACCCGCACATTTTTCCCTAAAGAGCCAATTTGCTGATACAAATTATACGTAAAAGAATCATAGTTATCGATAAGTAGAATCATTATTTTACCTCCAGCAATGCTTTTGCTTTATGCATCGTTTCTTCGTATTCTTTTTCCGGAATCGAGTCATATACGACACCCGCTCCAGCTTGTACATATGCCTGATCGTCTTTAACGATCATTGTCCGGATCGCCAAGGCAAAGTCTAAATCGCCATTTGATGAAATATAGCCAACCGCTCCCGAGTACAGACCGCGTTTAGCCGATTCAAGATCATTAATAATTTGCATGGCACGAATTTTCGGTGCACCGGACACCGTGCCCGCCGGAAGACAAGCAGATAAAGCATCAATCGGATGAACGTCCCGCTTTAGCTGCCCTGTTACCTCGGATACGATGTGCATCACATGCTTATATTTTTCAATCTTCTGATATTTGGATAAATGAACACTTCCAATTTCACATACACGGCCAAGGTCGTTACGACTTAAATCAACAAGCATGCGGTGCTCGGCCATTTCTTTTTCATCATTGAGCAGCTCCCTCTCTAACTGTGCATCTTCACTCACATCAGCGCCGCGGGGTCTTGTTCCGGCAATTGGGTTCGTTACAACTTCCTTGTCATTTACCCGAATTAAACTTTCTGGTGAAACGCCTAAGACGGTATATTCTTTAAAATCAATGTAAAACATGTATGGCGAAGGATTAGAAGTTCTCAGTCGGCGATATAACGAAAAAGGATTGCCGTGAAAAGCTGCTTTGAGCCGCTGAGAAAGCACAACTTGAAAAATATCCCCGCGCACAATATGCTGTTTCGCTGTTTCAACCATTTCACAGAATTGCGACCGATCAACATTACCTGTAAATACTAGTGTTTCTAAAGACTCTGATGCTTGCGGATGGCTCGTATGATTCACGCAATGTTCTAGTTTGACTAAAGCCTCTTCCATCTCTGCTTCCGTTCTGTCGCCAAACAAATCAACGGCCGCGAGTGTGATCTTTTGCAATAAATGATCGTAAACAATGAACGTATCGTAAAACATAAAGTGAACATCCGGCATGTTCAGTTCATCTTCTAACGGTTCTCCTATCACCTCATCGAGAAACATCACATCATAACCAATATAGCCAATACCTCCGCCAAAGAAAGGAAAAGGATGCTCGTCTGTCTTTCTTTCATGTAACAGCTCTTTCAATTGATGAAGGCTGTGGCCATAAGAGGATTCGCGGATGCCTGTACGGTAGTTCATTCGTTCTGTTTCTCTGCCCGCTGCTTTATACTCTGCTGCCGGGTCCATTCCTAGAAACGAATAACGCCCGCTCTGTTCATGCTTATAAGAGCTTTCAAGCAAAAATTTCTTTTCCCCTTTCATTTGATGATAAAGCATAATCGGAGTCAGCATATCTCCTTCTATTTCTTTTAATTTATAACGCATTTTCTCTTGTATTTTCATCTTTATCCACCTCTTAAACGTTTATATTAAATAAAAAATCCTCCGCAGCAAGTGAATCAATCACTGCTGCGGAGGACGGATTGACCGCGGTGCCACCTCGCATTGAAGCAAAAAGCTTCCTCTTTGTCCGGCCGGCAAAAAACGCCGTGTCCGGTTCCTGTTAACGGTGGAGGCCGGGCAGCCATTTCCTGCTGCCTCTCCGAAGTCCATTCCGTCTGATATACGGCACCGGCTCTCACCATCCCGGTTCTCTGTTGCGCGCGTCACAAACGTACTCTTCTTCATCACTGAGTTCCATTATATAGTTAAAAAACACAAAAAGCCCCCCTATCGCAAAGGACGGGGAGCCGTGGTACCACCTTTATTGACTGCAGCTGCTGCAATCCACTCTGAGAGCATCAAGGCCTGTTGCCTGAATGCCTGTCTTTTGTAACGATAAGACGTTCGCCGCAGCCTACTGCCAAAAAGGGTTCGGTACGGAAGCTCGGAAGGCCATTCACTAGAACATCTGCACTGATTCTCACCTACCATCAGCTCTCTGAAGCATACATTCAAGCTACTCTTCTTCGTCAACGCTTACTATAAGTCGTTCCATTTGTTGAATTCATCATAAACTAATTTTATATCGCAAGTCAACCCATTATTTGAATATTTTTATTTTTAGGCTTTGTTAAATTCCTCCTGTTGATTTCCGCTGCAGGCGTCTCGCTTTACGCAGGAATCTCGCGTACCTTCCGCTCCATTCAACAAAGGAGCAAAATTAATACTAGTCAGTAATATCACCTATTTTTAAAAGGGTTTTTCCATTCCATCAAGGCAGCCCAGTTCTGGGACTCTTCATCTTCTAAATAATTTTTTTCAAGGCGAATCGGCACGCGTCCGCAATTCAGTAAGAAAGTCACTACAGGATCTTTTAGCTGCCCTGCCACCACTTTCTGCAAATATTCGTCCGCACTTATCTCGCCGGCGTACCGTGAAAACCCTGGCATCCGGCCGCCGCCGAGCAGACGGTCGATATTTAGATGGATGACGGTCTGATACATCGCCTGCATCATTAATTTACCGAGCCCCAGCTTGCGGCATGATGGCTTCACGCTAATGTCTACTACATAAAGTGTGTTGCCGTCGGATGCATGATTTCTAATAAAGCCGTTGTCCGTAATTTCTTCCCACGTATGAGGCGGATCATCCGGTTGAAAATGAACGAGCAGGCAAGTCATGGAGCCGACGATTTCTCCATCTAATTCGATGCAGACGGCCCCCTCAGGAAAAATCTTCACATGATTCGTTAACTGTTCCTTTGACCACCATAACTCCTCAGGAAAAGGCGGAGGAAAGCATTCTCTCTGAATTTGAATTAACGCATCAAAGTCGGCTTCTGTATAATTTCTAATAACTGCCTTAAAGAGACGACCGTTATCATACAGCTGAAATTCGCTGTTATACATCATCCCACCTCAATTCCAATCAGGATAGAGATCAGTACGGCGATCGCGCCATGTCGTGACTGACCCCTTCTGCCGAACTTGTTCCAGCAGTTCTAAGTCAAGGTCCGCTGTAATCAGCATATCGTCGTTTATAACTCCTTCTGCTAGAATGCCAGCCGGCGGGAACGGTACATCATTCGGTGTGATAATAGCAGCCTGGCCAAAATTCGCCCGCATTAAATCAACAGTTGGCAATGCACCTACTGTACCTGTTAAAACAACATACACTTGGTTTTCAACTGCGCGCGCATGGCTCGTATAGCGGACACGATAGAATCCATGGCGGTCATCTGTACAAGATGGACAGAAAATGACATCTGCCCCTTTCGCTTTCGCCATTCTCACAATCTCAGGGAATTCAATATCATAGCACGTTAAAATCGCGATTTTCCCTTTATCTGTATCAAAAATTTGGAAATCGTCCCCTTGAGCCATATTCCAGCCTTCTACTTCCGCCGGTGTAATATGCAGCTTCGCCTGCTGTCCTACACGGCCGTCGGGGTAAAATAAATGTGCCACGTTTTGAATGCGATCTCCTTTGCTGATCACATGTGTGCCGGCGATAATATGGACGTCATAATTTTTGGCAAACTTCTTGAATAATTCCGTATACTGCTCAGTAAACATTGGCAAATCAGTAATCTCAAGCGGCTTCCCGTTTTCATCACCAATCGACATCAGCTGCGTCGTAAAAAATTCTGGAAATAAAATAAATTCAGCATCAAACTCCATGGCTGCTCTTATGTAATGCTCGCACTGGGCGGCAAACTCTTCAAAAGATGTAATCGTATGCAAATGATATTGCACAGCAGATACCCGCATTTTCATGAGCCAATCCTCCTCTTTCATTCTGCTTTTAGATTAGTAGAAAACAAAGAAAAATTCAACAATTCATTTTTTCATTTCCTACTTATGAAGTAAACGTTAATAAAATTCATTATATTGACACATCACAGTGGGTTTTCTCATCCAAATAAACCCTTTAAAGGTTAAAAATTACCCAAAAATGTATCCTTTTTCCCATAATGGGAGTACAATGGATAAAAAGCGAGGTGGGCCTTTTGACTGTATATGTGGCAAGACAACCGATCTTTAATCGGGAGGAACAAGTCGTTGCTTATGAATTGCTCTATCGCAATGAGACGGGTCAGCACCCGGGAAAACTCCTCAATGCTGACCAGGCCACAATCGAAGTGCTGGCGGCGAGCTTATTAAATATCGGCATCGAAAAAATCTCTCAAGGGAAACATGTGTTTATTAATTTCACCCAAAATTTACTCGTTCAGGATCTCCCTGACTTTTTAACAATGAAACAATTAGTCATTGAGATACTAGAAGATGTTGAAGCAACGGCTGATGTGGTGACAGCTTGTAAAAAGTTAAAGAAAAAAGGCTGTACGATTGCACTTGATGACTTTTTCTTAAGCGACAAAAATAAAGAACTGGTCAAGTATGCAGATATTATAAAAATTGATTTTTTACATACGTCCAAGGCGGAAAGAAGAAAAATGAAAAGCAAAATAACGGATAAGCACATTAAATGGCTGGCGGAAAAAGTAGAAACAAGAGAACAGCTCTCCGAGGCATTAGAAGAAGGCTTTGATTTGTTCCAAGGCTTCTTTTTCGCGAAGCCCGCCCTTGTCAGAGCCGAATCGATTCCGCAATTTTCTCAAAACTACTTTTTTATTTTAAAAGAAGTAATGAGAGACTGCCCTGACATTCAGAAGACTGCTCAGCTCATTGAAGCCGATCTGTCTCTCTCTTACAAGCTATTAAAACTGCTAAACAAAGCCATATTTATCCGCAGGGAAAGAGAAGTAAAAACCATTCATCAAGCGATTATGCTCATTGGGCTGAAAGAATTAAAGAAATGGCTGTTCTTCATTATCGCGGATGTATCAAATTCGAAATGTTCGGAAGAAATTATCCGTACTTCTTTCATACGAGCGAAAACACTGGAGCAGCTAGGTACAGCCTACTTTCCTGATGAACCGTCTTCGCAATTTTTTCTGTTGGGCATGTTCTCGATGATTGATGTCTTAATTAATGAACCGATGGAAATGATTCTCGCCGACTTGCCGATTGCTAAAAATGTGAAACAGGCTCTTTTACAAGAAGGAGGGATTCTGTCCAGCATGCTCCAGCTCGTTACGAAAATAGAGATCGGCGAATGGGCAGAAGCAATCATGATAGGCAGCCAATTTCAGATAGATAGACAAATTTTATTCGCCTCCTATCAGGAAGCCTTGAAATGGGGGGATATTGCGTTAAAAGAAGCAACGGGCTTAGAAGTAGGATAAACCCGTCAGGCTGTTGACAAACGCTCGTTTGCTTCGCTGACGCCTGTCTGCGGTGCTCATGACTTTCCTTGTCACTCCGCTCCTCATCAGATTTCGCACCTTGAAAGACTAGCATTTTCAATCAGCCTGAGGGTAGTTAAAATAAATTTTTCTACAATCTGCCGTGATCTAAGCCCCGTTTAGATACTGCCGCCTGTTCACTGCCAATGTGACTGTGATAAAAGCAATGAGCGATAGAAAAATAGGCAGGACAACCGTATGCATGCCAAGTGCGTTTGGATAAAGCGAGTGAAAGATCATGTAAGTAGACATTCCCGTCACCATGGATGCCACAGCTCCTGCCCCGTTCGCCTGTTTCCAGTAAAGTCCTAATACAATCGGCCAGATAAACACAGCTTCCAGTCCGCCAAATGAAAATAAATTCAGCCAGATAATTAAATCCGGCGGCTGTAAAGCAACCACAAAAACAACCACACCGATGACGGCTGTAACCGCAAAGCTCAGCCTCTTTACTTTCTTTTCTTCTGCTCGTTTATTAATAAAGTGCAAATATAAGTCTTTCACAACGGCGCTGGCTACGAGCAGCAGCAGCGAATCTACTGTCGACATAATTGCCGCCATCGGAGCTGCAAGAACAATACCTGCAAGCCAATCCGGCATAATCGTCATCGCCAGTTGGGGCATCACTTTATCTCCTACAGTAATGCCTGGAACGATCGCCCTTGCCATCACTCCAATCAAATGCATGCCGAGCATGATCACACCAACGACAATTGTACCGATTACTAATGCCCGGTGCATCGCCTGCGTGTTCTTATAACTCATCGCTCTTACCGCTACTTGCGGCAGGCCGACGACACCGATACCGACTAAAATCCAAAAAGAAGAAATGTAAAGCGGAGTTAAACTGCGGTCATTTCCGTATGGACTTAATAAATTCGGGTTTTCTGCTTCGAGTGTCATCATAATCTTTTCCATGCCGCCGCCTGCTTTTAAAGCAGCCACAAACAAAATAACTGTACCAGCGACCATAATCAACCCTTGTACCATGTCCGTCACGGCAACTGCGCGAAATCCGCCAATAATTACATACACCATGATAGATACCGCAAAAATAATGAGCGCAGTCGTATAAGAAAGACCTGTAAGCGACTCAACGAGCCTTGCCCCTCCAATCCATTGGGCAGTCATCGCGGAAAATAAAAAAATGATGATACTGAGTGCAGACAGTATAACAACCCATTGATTGTTATAGCGGGCAAACAAAAAATCTACCAGTGTCACTGCTCTATACTTCCTAGCCATAATGGCAAACTTTTTACCAAGAATCATTAATACGAAATATCCGGTAGCTACTTGACTCATCGCCAGCAGCACCCAGGCAAGTCCATACTGATAAGCAGCACCGGGTCCACTTAAAAAGCTGGAGGCACTTCCATATGTAGCTGCCATGGTCATTGCCAGAATAAATCCTCCCAGCTCGCGGCTTCCTAAAAAATATTCTTGAATAAATGAAGATGAACTTTGCACATGCCTAGAGGCATACACACCGATGAAAAAAATAATCACCAAAAAAACAATGAGCGGCCAAATAACTGACATGTTCATTGCTTCTCACCTTCTTCATGGAACGATACATCTTTGAAGAAAACTTTTACAGTAAAAAACACCAGAAAAATCATCACGATCAAGCCTAATACGCAACTGTAAAAAAACCAATCTGGAAGCCCGAATATAAATCGATATTCTTCCACTGGACGGCTGCCAAGTCCATAAGCAAACCCATACCACCAGATAAAATTAAAAAGAACTAATAAGATCCCTATCCAGGCTTCTTTTTTCGCTATTTTAAAACGAGCATCTTCATGCATCTTTTTATCCATCTTTCCCTTCCTTTCTTTGCTAGAAGCCAAACAATACTTTTTAACATTACGACAGTCAGTGCGTAGATGCAATCTTGTTTTGAAAAAAAGCTATGTTAAACTTCCCTGTTGATTTCCGCTGAGGCCAGTCCGGACGCCACCTCTTCGCTAACGCTCCTGCGGGGTTTCCCTTAAACACGCTTTTCCTGCAGGATTCTCGCGCCTTCAGCTCTAATCAACAATCGTCATTAGCATAGCCAAAAAAAGAAAAGACGACGCACCAACACGTCGTCTTTTTATTTTACTTGTGGAGGGGGGCTGTTGATTTCCATTCCAGACTGCTTCGCTTTCCTCGGGGCGCGCGGTGAGCCTTCTCGCCGCAAAAGCGCCTGCGGGATCTCACCTGTTCCGCTGATCCCGCAAGAGTCTTCGCTTCCATTCCAATCAACAGGGTTTACAAAGTTAGGGCAGCCGTATAATGATTACCTGTTTTAAAATAAATAGATAAAATGCTTAAGGGGATGAAGATGCTTTCGAAAAATAATCCAATCCAACGGAACCAACTAGCAATGATCACTCTAGATCAGCTTGTGCCAGAGAATCACCTGGTTCGTAAAATGGAGGCAATGCTTACTTTCGCTGCCATGAATTTAAAGAAAATGGCCAACTAGACTTGGCAAGGTCCCAAAATGGTCTAAATAACGGAATCAGAGAGGTCTATCCTTCTCTCAAACGGCTTTAAAACCAATAAAAAATCATAAAGGGGTTCGAAATGAGACCATTCTGAATCCCTTTTGTCGGCAAACTGAAAAGACGACGCACCAACACGTCGTCTTTTCTATTAAACTTGCAATGCTTCAATCTCATAAAAGAGGGGGTATGAGAATGATTGTCACTTTCAATTATAAACAATTGAGAAGGATTGTCAACTGTGTAATCAAATTTTTTAAATAATGGTCCTTGTTAAATGACCATATTGGTAATTAGCTAAAAAAAGAAATGTTTAGACGATGTTTAAGACAAAAAAACGTACATATTAAATGTTTATAATATGTACGTCAGTGGGAAAGCTTTTATAATTTCTTGCACAAGACGATTGAGATGTGCTCAAATTCATCTCCTATAACATCTAACTTCTCTTTCTTCTAAAATCAACCCATTCCACTCCATTACGGTTGTCCATACGGAAGCCACGCCATCCCTGCTTAAGGAGCTCTTGTTGTCCGTCCGTATCCTCCATTCGGCATGTAGTGATTTCCCATTGACCCTCATAGTGGTCATCTCTAAGTGCTTTTACAAAAATATAGCGCAGCCGGCTGCTGTATTTTACTTTTAATGCAGCAATTTCCATTCCTTGAGCAAATTTATCTTTTAAGCTCGGAATATTAAACGGGGCAACTGTGCAGCAAACATGCGAATACTCTTGATTAAACACCTTCAATTCTTTCATAATACACACAGCCAGCATTTTTTGTAAGCCATTGCCGCGGTAGTCAGGATGTACATTCGAAATTTCCTGATAAATAACATTCGGAAGTTCCTCTTCTTTCAATCCGATGTCCCTGCCCAAATGCTCTTCATCAATCGGGGGTACCATTAACGCTCGAAAAGCGATAAGTTTATTTTCTACAAATGCACCGATCATCAAACCTTGTCCTTGTAGAATATATTGAAATTCCTCTAAGGTAAGGGGCTGCAATATATCTTTCTTTTCCAATGTTTCGATGACTAGCTGTTGTAATGATAATATATGGTCTATATGATCCATTGACAATCTTGAGATATTAAACAATTGATCGTTGGTATTTAATTTTCCTTCATAAATAACTTTCACTAAACTTCCCTCCTGTTAACGGACTGTTGCTTGAAAAACAGTTAGATCTGCCAATACTTGTTCATCTACTTCCACACCAAGGCCTGGCTGTTCAGTTAATTTAATGAACGGAACATCATAATGAAGGTTCCCCACATCCTTTGAAAATTTCAAAGGACCTGTTAATTCAACGCTTGTAATGATCTTTTTAGAAAAGGCAACATGAAATCCAGCCGCAGAACCGACAGATGATTCCACCATAGAACCGATTTGGCATTCAAGGCCCGCCATTTCTGCTTGATGAGCTAATTTTACAGCGGGATAAATCCCCCCGCATTTCATTAATTTAATATTTACTTTATCGGCTGCTTGTTTCTCAATAATTTCACGCATTTCCCGGGAACCTTTTAATCCTTCATCGATCATTAAAGGAATATCCGTTTTTGATCTGATAAATGCCATTCCATTAATGTCATCCGCTAGAATCGGCTGTTCAAGCCAGTCTAGTTCTACCTCTTGAAGGGCGCGCATAGCAGTCAATGTTGTTGCACTGTTGATCCATCCTTGATTGACATCTACACGAATAGCGATATCGTCCCCTACCCGTGCCCGCACAGCCTTGATTCGCTCTACATCCTTTTTTACATCATTGCCAACTTTCATTTTAAAGGACCCATAACCTTGATTAACCATAACAGCCGCTTCTTCAGCCATACTTTCAGGCTCTGCAATACTCAGTACATGTGTAATTGGAAACTCATCATGATACCGGCCGCCAATTAATTGGTAAACAGGCTGTTTCAATTTTTTACCCATAATATCAAAGCACGCTATATCGATAGCTGCTTTAGCCGCTGGTGCCCCATAAACCGCCTTGTTCATAATGTCATGTATCTTCTCGATCTCGAGCGGATTTTTCCCTAATACAGCTGGAGCAAGAGTACTTTTTAATGTATAAAAAGCTCCTTCCCACGTTTCCCCAGTCACATGTTCATCTGCTACACTTTCTCCATATCCTGTAATTCCTTCGTCAGTTTCAATTTTCACAATGATCGATGGCATATAATCATAAGTATGGTAACTTACAATAAACGGTGTGTGCAAAGGAAAATGCATGGCATATAAATGAATAGCTGTAATTTTCATAAAGTTTTCTTCCTTTCAGTTTACAATAGATTTTTTGATCTGATATAATTGTCGTTAAATAGACGTTAAATAGTTAAAATTTTTGGTATAGGAGCTGGAATGATGACAATAAAAATTGCTGTAATCGGTTCGGCAGATTTCATTCATACTATAATATCTGTCGCACCTCAAGTCAAAGAAATTGAAATCGAACCGTATATATATAAGCAGCCGGAAGAAGCCATTGAACTTGTCAAATACTTGAAGCCTTGCGACGTTGTATTTTTTTCAGGAGCTTTGCCGTATTACTTTTCTAAAGAAATTCACGAATCATTGCCGATCCCTTCTCTCTATTTAGAACAAGATGAAACGGCAATTGCCATGTCGCTTCTTTCATTAATCTCTCATAGGAACATTCCATTGGAGCGGATTTCAATCGATTTAACCGAATCTTCCTTTATTAAAAACGTTCTTGCAGATATTGGTCTTCATACCTCCCTTCATGTCATTGATTATGTGGACAAACTGCCAAATAAATTTAATATAAATGATATTGTCCATTTTCATTATTCCCGCTTTCAATTGGGAGAGATTGACTTAGCATTAACAAGCATCCACGCCGTATATGACCGGCTTAATAACCTGGGTGTTCCAGCACAACGAATGATTGATCCATTAAAATCATTAATACACGGCCTCCAAGATGCAAAAGCACAAGCGGAACTTACTAAGAGCTACTCAGCTACAATAGCAGCTGGCTATATTTCTTTCAAGCAATCAGAAAAGGTTCAAAAGCAGCATTTGGAGGCCTTTGCCCACGAAATGAATGCTTCTATTCGGCAGTTAGGAGAAGCCGCCTTTTCATTGTATAGCACGCGCGGTGATATTGACCTTGTGATGGACAACGGCGCTTTTCGTGATTTTCTTTTAAAGTGGCAAAATCCCGTTGCCATAGGGTTTGGGTATGGGTTTACTGCGGCAGAAGCAAGCCAAAATGCGAAAATTGCACGAGGCTTTGCGGTCCGCCATAAACACGAAAGCTGCGGATACATATTGACGGAAACGAAAGAACTGCTTGGCCCATTCCCAAAGGAAAAGAAAACACAGCGGCTAAAAAATGATCATCCAGAACTTCTTCAAATAGGAAAAGAAACCAAGCTTAGTCCCGCAAATTTATCAAAGATCATTCAATTTAGCAAATCTCGTCAATCGATTCATTTTACAGCTGCCGATCTGTCAGATTATCTGCAAGTCACACGCCGGTCAACTGAACGAATCTTAAAAAAACTAGTGGACCACGGATTTGTAAAAATTGTTGGCGAAGAAATGACCTATCAGCAAGGACGCCCCCGTGCCATTTATGAACTTAACATGCCTGTTTACTGATAAGGAAAAGAAAGGTTCGTTTTGCGGAACTTTTCTTTTCCTTATTAATTGTTATTGATTTACTGTAGTATCTTCTTGATGCTTTAAAGCTAATTTCTCTTCATCCGTCAACTTGACAATAGAGAATCCGGTAAGTGCGTAAATGATGGAGAGAATCGGTATTACAAAGTTCAATACCGCATAAGGTGCATAATCAAATGTATGCACTCCTAGTGTTCCAAGTATAAACACTCCACACGTATTCCATGGAATAAATACAGACGTTAATGTTCCTCCATCTTCAAGAGCACGAGATAGGTTTTTAGAATGAAGCCCTTTTTCTTCGTACGCTTTTGCATACATTCTAGAAGGAATCACAATAGAAATGTATTGTTCAGAACAAGAGGCATTTGTGGCGAAACAAGAAACAACTGTTGATGCGACAAGGGTTTTTGCCGTTCTCGCAATCTTTAAGATTTGTTTTACAATGGCCTGAAGCATTCCCGTGTATTCTAAAACGCCTCCAAAAGTCATGGCCACGATGGTCATTGAAACCGTATACATCATAGAGTCTAAACCACCGCGATTAAATAAATTATCAACCGTCTCATTTCCTGTATCGATGACAAACCCGCTTTGTAATGCGCTAATCGCTGATGTAAAGGAGCCTCCCTGAATAAAAACTTGAGATGAAAATCCAAGAACAATTCCTATAATAAGTGCGGGAACAGCCGGCACCTTTTTAGCAACTAACACAATGACAAGCAGCGGGATAAGCAGTAACAACGGCGAGATGACAAAGTTAGCCTGAAGAGTTTCCATCGTTTGTTGAATATCTGCAGAATTCATTCCGTTTTTGCCAAAGTCTTTTCCTAAAAATGCATATACGGCTAGGGCGATCACTAACCCTGGAATTGTCGTATAAAACATATGCCGAATATGGACAAATAAATCAGTATTCGTTAAGCCTGCTGCCAGATTCGTTGTATCTGAAAGCGGTGACATTTTATCTCCAAAGTAAGAACCTGAAATAACAGCACCGGCAATCATTGGAGCAGGAATTCCCATGCTGATGCCAATTCCCATGCCAGCAACACCGATCGTTCCCATTGTAGACCAGGAGCTGCCGATCGCTAAAGCCACAATTGCGCAAATTAAGGTAATAGATACTAAGAATAATGAAGGCGTAATAATCTTTAATCCATAATAAATCATCGTTGCTACAATGCCTCCGCCAATCCAAGCACCAATCGTTAAACCGACGAGTATGATAATAACGACAGCCGGCAATGCAAGGCGTATCCCTTTATACATTGATTCTTCAATTTCTTCCCACTTAAATCCGGAACGCCAGGCCACAATTGCGGCCGTTGCTGTACCAACAATTAATGGAATATGTGGTCCTTGTTCTAAACCTACTACAGTGACAGCCATGACACCAATCATTACAACAAGCGGAATAATGGCTGTCCAAAAAGACATCTCTTTTTTCATGATTTTCCCCCAATCCCTTTAGTTGCCGAAAACTAAAATGTCGTATAATAGACGTTAATAAAATAATAATAACTACTCAATCCTGGTGCGTCAACGTTATTTTTATTTTATTACGAAAGTTTTTATTTCACTAAATTCTTTCAAGTGTTTCCACTAATATTTATACGCCAGCATGCTTAATTATCATGTGCCGATAGTGCAGCATTAGAGCCGAATCAGCGTCTGTACCAATCATTTTCGTCTTCACTTCAAATGTTATTTCCCAAAAATTAAATTGTCGTATAATAGACGCTAATAGGGCTGACAATCTCTCAACCCTAGTGTAATAACGTTATTTTTGTTTTATTAAAAAAGTTCTTTCCATTAAACTCGCTTAAGTGTTTCCGCTAAAATTTGTGCACCTGCAGGCAAAACCGATTGGTTAAATGTCATATGCGGATGATGCAGTCCTGGAGCTAAATCAGCACCTACACCAATCATTGTCGCTTTCACTTCAGGATGTCTAATCGTATAAAAATGAAAATCATCACTCCCCGAAGTAATGACTGGCGGCGCTATAGCTGCATCCCCTGCTACATAGCGAATCGCTTCCTCCGCAATAGCCGCAGCTTCCTGTGAAACCTCCGCCCCTGGTGTATAATCCTTCCAGCTGCTTTCAATGTCAAGTCCGTAAAGTGCTTTTAACCCTTCTAGTCCCTCTGTTATTCTTTCCTGAAGAAGATGAAGCACTTCATTTTTCTGGGCCCGCATATCAATCGCAAAATCGACAGTACCAGGAATAATATTGAGACTTTCTCCCCCAGCTACAATTTTTGTCAATTTCACAGAATAAGTTTCAAATGGAGAGAGATAAATAGATTTGATAAATTGATGGAGCGCCACTACGACATCGATCGCGTTCTTACCTTGGTGAGGTCTTGCCCCATGCGCATCTGTCCCCATTATTTTTCCTTCCAGAAAAATGCCGGCTCCATGATAAACCGCAGGGGCATACTGTCCAAAAGACAATTCTTCAACAGGGCGTAAATGCACTCCAAAAAGATGCGTGACTCCATCCATTGCTCCCCGTTCAATCATTGATAATGCGCCATTCCCCTTTTCTTCAGCTGGCTGAAAAATAAAACGAACCTTTTTTCTTAACGGTTCATCTCGCAAGTAAAGCAGCGCACCTAAAACCATAGAAATATGAGCATCATGTCCGCATGAATGATTCGCTTGGAACACACCATTCACTTCTTGCCATAACGCATCAATATCAGCGCGTACAGCCACCACTTCATCGCCTTCTCCTATCTCTGCAATAAGTCCTGTTACATCAGGAAAGCGTCGATAATGTACTCCTAGTTCATCTAAAATTTCTGCAATTTTTTGTGTCGTGCCCTCTTCTTGCCAACTTACTTCAGGATGGTGATGAAAATAATCAAACCATTGTAAAATTTGTTCTTCTGATTTTATCTTCATAATCATTCTCCCTTTTCATACACATATGTGTTTTTGAAACATAAAGCTTTGTTACACTTGTCTGTTGATTTCCGCTGCAGGCGCTCGTTTTCCGCCCTAAGCAACAAAATCAACAATAGTCATTCACATAACCAAACATACATATCAATATTTTCAACGAATCTACAGCCATTGTTTCACCACCTCTCCATTTTATTTAAATCTTATCACTTTTTTCTCACATATTCATGCATGATTAACAATTTTAACACCATCTCTCACGAAACCGCACCATCAGTTTAAAGAAAAGTCAACAACCTTCTTTCATCTAGTCAAACAAAAAAAGAAAAGCCCCCGAAAGAGCTTTTCTCCTTTATTTACATTGGATTTTACCGCTATGAATAGCTAGCTGCTTAACGTCACAATCCGTAAAATAATCGCGGAATACAGAGACGATATCAGCACCTGTTCCTTTTGGCGTCAATGTCAAAATTGTCGGACCTGCCCCGCTGATGACGGTCGCATAGGCTCCTGCCTGTTTCGCAAGCCGTCTTGCTTCCGGCAGTTCTTTAATGAGTTGAAGACGATAAGGCTCATGGAATTGATCTTTTTCCATCATTTTTCCGACAAGCTCATAGTTTCCAACAGATAAAGCTGCGAGCAATACATTCGCAACAGCACTTGCTTCGACTGCCTGCGGTCTCGTAAAGCTTTCCGGCAGCACATTCCGGGCATCGCTCGTTTTCACTTCATAGGAAGGAATCAGCACGACAATGTCCACATCAGGAACAGACAGCTGAACCATGTCCGCTTCGTCATTGCCGAAGGATACACCCGCAACCATCCCGCCAAACAAAGACGCACCGATATTATCTGGGTGCCCCTCTATTTGATTGCCGATCAATAGCTTCTCTTGATCCGAAAGCTGTAAATTAGCGTAACGGTCCGCCAGTTCAATTCCAGCTGCGATCGCTGCGGCGCTGCTGCCGAGTCCGCGGGCAAGCGGAATATCACTATCCATTACGATATGCAAAGGCGGCAATGTGCCGCCATATGTATCTGCTGTCTTCTTTGCTGCTTGATACACAAGATGCGTTTCATCATTTGGCAAACCTGCAAGCATCGGTGACCGATGTTCGAAATGCCACTTAGATGCCGGTGTAATTTCAAGTGTTAAATAAAGATTCAAAGCAAGGCCGAGGGAGTCAAACCCCGGCCCAAGATTGGCCGTGCTGGCCGGTACTTTCATTGTTACCGGCGCACTCATGCACGAACCACTCCTTCAATGAAATCAAACACAGCTTTTTCTTCATTCGGTAAAACAACCGGCTTTTTCGTAATGCGTTCAATGGCTGTTTGCGGATCTTTCAAGCCATTTCCTGTCAGAACTGCCGCAATCGTTACACCAGCTGGAATTTCACCAGATTTACGGTGTTTAATAATGCCTGCGATCGATGCACAAGAAGCTGGTTCAGCGAAGATTCCTTCTTCTTTTGTGATTAGTTCGAATGCTTCCAAGATTTCGTCATCTGTCACGAGATCAATCTTACCGCCCGATTCATCTCTTGCTGCAACAGCTTTATCCCAGCTTGCCGGGTTACCGATGCGAATCGCTGTTGCTACTGTTTCTGGCTGCTCAATAACCTGGTTTTTCACGATCGCCGCAGCGCCTTCTGCTTCAAATCCGTACATTTTCGGAAGACCTGTGCCAAACTTTTCATTATATTCTTTAAATCCTTTCCAGTAAGCTGTGATGTTACCAGCGTTCCCTACAGGAATAGCAAGAATATCCGGTGCCTTTCCAAGCTGATCGCAAACTTCAAACGCAGCTGTCTTTTGGCCCTCGATTCGGTATGGATTCACAGAGTTAACGAGTGTAACAGGTGAACGTTCACTAATGTTTCGTACCATCGTTAACGCATCATCAAAGTTCCCTTCAATCGACACGATTTCTGCTCCGTACATCATCGCTTGAGCTAGTTTCCCCATCGCGATTTTCCCTTCTGGAATGACAATGATCGCACGCATGCCGGCACGAGCCGCATAAGCAGCTGCTGCTGCTGATGTGTTGCCAGTGGAAGCACAGATCACCGTATTGCTGCCTTCTTCTTTCGCTTTAGCTACTGCCATTACCATACCACGGTCTTTAAAAGAGCCTGTTGGATTCGTCCCTTCTGTTTTCACATAAAGGTTGATGTCCAGCTTTTTAGATAGGTTATGGAGCGGAATCAGCGGTGTGTTTCCTTCCATTAAAGACAGCTGTGGAGTATTTTCATTTACAGGTAAAAATTCCCCGTATTGTTTAATTAGGCCTTCCCATTTCATTTCGTTCCCTCTCCTTCGACCCGGTAAAAGCTTTCCACTGCTTTTACTACACTCAGATCGTTTACTTGTGCTAGTACGTTTTGATAGTTTTCCATCGATGCTTTATGAGTCACGATCACGATCTCAGCAACTCCCTCTTCTTCAAGCGGCAGCTGAAGAATCTTTTCAAAGCTGATCGAATGGTTTGAGAATAATTTTGTCAGTTCAGAAAAAGCACCGACTTCATCACGGACGTGCAAACGAATGAAATATTTAGCAAAGCGCTCATTCGCTTCTTTCATTTGTCGATCAAACTGTGGAGCCAGCACACTGTGGCCATTAACACCAAGACGCATATTTTTCACAACAGCAAGGACATCGCTCACGATCGAAGTAGCTGTTGGCAGGCTTCCTGCTCCCGGTCCGTAAAACATCGTTTCACCGACTGCTTCACCGTACACATATACAGCATTGTATTCATTGTGAACAGAGGCAAGCGGATGACTCTTTTCTAAAAAGGTCGGCTGAACACTCGCTTCTACACGATCATTTTCCTGATCAGCATAGCCGATTAATTTCATCGTATAACCAAGCATGCTGCCATATTTTAAATCATCCTTTGTCACGCTTGAAATTCCACTCACAGATACATCATCAAGTTCTACATCCATAGAGAAAGCAAGGCGTGCTAAAATGGCCATTTTCCGCGCTGCATCCAGCCCTTCTACGTCAGCTGTTGGATCCGCTTCAGCAAAGCCCAAATCTTGCGCATCCTTTAAAGCTGTTTCGTAAGAAAGTCCATCTTCCGTCATTTTTGTTAAAATATAGTTTGTCGTTCCGTTCACAATTCCCATGATTTTTTTAATTTTATCAGAAGCAAGACCGCTAGACAATCCTTTAATAATCGGTACCCCGCCGGCTACACTCGCTTCATAGAATAAATCACAGCCATTTTCTGCAGCGATTTGCTGCAGCTCTGAGCCGTGCATCGCAATTAAGTCTTTATTCGCTGTCACAACTTGTTTCTTTAGATTTAAAGCGTCGATTATGTATTGACGTGTCTTGTCAATTCCGCCCATCACTTCAACAATCACATCAATTTCCGGGTCATTGATCACATCATATGGATCTGTAGTGAGGAGGCTGCTGTCGAGTTCGACATCACGGGATTTATCCAGGCTCTTCACTAGTACCTTCTTAATTGATACCGGACATCCTACTTGGTGAACGAGCTGCTCTTGATGATTTTGAATCATCTTTACAACTCCTGTACCAACCGTGCCTAACCCTAATAAACCTACTTTAACGTTGTCTTTCACAATTCCTCACTCCTATGTGTTTTTTTCTAGTGTACATTTGTTTTTCTATAGTAGACATTATATCGGTTTTCTTCATTCATGACAACCTATGATTTTATTAAAATCAAATCCTTTTGTCATTTCTAAATTTTATAAAAATTATTCACTCTTGTCACTTGATTTAATCATAAAAGACTGCCCGATTTCTATTCAACAGGCAGTCTGTCTTCTTTTGTTTCCTATGTAATTGTTAGCTAGTCAGCCATGCGGCAATCAACACGGCCGATGAACAACCACCGTATACGCCGTTCTCATGGATTTTATCGAACTTATCAGCTGTGAGTCTTCAACTTTGATTGAAAAGAAGTTTGAATCTTGAGCTCTAAGCACTGATCTTTGAGCTTTGAACTTTTATCCTAGTGTGCGAGAGCTTCGCATCGAATGTTTATACTATCTCATTATGATAAAAGTTATGAGCAGCTGTAAGGTCAAAGCTGCCGGCACCTGTTCAGTTTGATTGATTTTCGACTAACTAACAATAAGTTTATTTATTCAGGAATCTCGATTTCTGTCAACGTATTGGATGTAGATAGAACAAAATCTACCTCTGTCAAATACTCATCAATTTTCTTTTCAAGTTTTTCACATTCATTCCGCAGCTTCAACGGGTCAATGATCTTTGCTTCGTTTTTTTCCCGATAGCTTTTTATTAACTCGTTACTTTCGTCCACTTTCAACTTAGCTTCACGCCCGTATAGCACTTCTAGTTGACGATCCAATTGCTGCTTGACTTCTTCATTGATGTCTTCTACTTGCTCCGTGACAATTGAAAATTCTCTCTTCAGCTTTTGAAGAAGCTGCTGCTCATATTGAATAGATGTTTTTCGTTCAATCGCTTCCGCTACTGTGTACTTATTCCCTGCGATTTCTACTTGTGTCATGGCATTAGATAAGACAATAGCTGACTTGATCGCGTTCCGGCGTTTAATCAAATCCAACGTCGATTGATATGCTGAACGTGCTTTGTCTTCAAATTCTTTTGTTGTCGCAAAACCATTTACCAGCTTCTCCCCAATCGAAAAATCGATGAGTTGCGTTGAATCCATCGTTGAGCGGATACGCTTATCTAAAAGTTTCAGTTCAGCTAATGCTCTCGTAATAGATATTTTCACAAGTGGTCCCCTCCATTTTTTGCTTCAATATATTGATAGTACATGCTTTTAACATTTTCCAACATAAATCTCTCTTTAATCATATGAAAGATGCAAGTCCAATCACAATATTACTTATATGAACTTAACAAGACTCACGCCTTCCATTTACCTGCCCGTGTTTTTAGTTCTTGAACAATTTTTTCGGCTAATACGCCTTTATGTAATTTTCCAAATACCGTACGTACAGGAAGGTTATATCCTAATCGAGCTGCCTCGCTTGAAGTTATCCCTTGATTTTCAGGAACAATGACTTCCCATTCAACTTGTAAATGATATTCATCGGGCTGCTGTTCTCCGTCGGCGTTGATAAATATGCCTTGTCCTTCCTTCACCTCTCCATTGATTACTTTTCCAACAGCACAGATCCCCTTTTTATTTACATATGCCAGGATACTATCCCCCGTAGAGCTGCCCTCTAAGTTCCTTGAACCATTATCATACCCGTAAATGGCGGCAACATTTTTTTCAAACATCCTTTTGTAGGCTCCCTTGCCGTAACTCTCATTCGTATTAAAGATCCAGTGCCCAGCCCATGCTCCTTCAGCTTCGACTGATTCTGGCGTGTCTGTTACTCCATGCATTTTGAATAGCTTTGGATGTCCATTTTCATCAACGAATAATTCAAATGGCACAAATTCAATCGGCACACCGTACGACCTTAACCATTTGACTACTTTTTTTAGTCCTTCATCAGATTGGGGAGCTACGATGATAACACGCTGTCTTTTCCCAATCTCACTTATATTCATATCCTCCCGCTCGCTAAACTCCTTGAAGGCGTCATAAAGATTTCCCGCTCTCCATTTTGTATACTTATTAGCGATCTCATTCAGCTGATCATATCTAACCTCTGTCAACTCAGAGGCATAATCTAATAACTGGCCTACTGTTGTTCTATTAGACCATTCTCTTTTTATTTCCACAACGATTAAATTTCCTTTTGCATCTAATGCGAGGACATCGGCCATGTTTTTATAAGCAATAGACTGTCCGATGATCAGAACCTCCTCGTTTGGAAATAATACCTCTGGATGATCAGCGATTAAATCTTCAATATCCTTTTCTTTAATCCCTACTTGGGAAGCTGGTTTAACACTATATTTTTGACCTATTTTAAAAGTATTATTATCTTTTTCAATGTCAAATAACAATTCTATCAATCCTTTATCATGTTTTAATTATGTATGAGAGATGTCATCAATTTTGTGGAAGTCATCTACAATATTACCATAAATGACTTATTTTTCTGTAGAGGCGAAACTATATTAAACGACAATCAACTGTTAAACAAAAAGAATGAGTTGGGACAGTTCACTGTAAGAAGAAACCATTATAACCTATAATTTAGAAATAAGTATTTTACTGTGAGGATGGACAAATGAAAGACCTATTAACCAATTTAATTGAAAATGAATACTTGGAAAAATACCCGTCATTTAAAGAGTTCTGTCTCTATAAAGAAAAAGGCCTGCGTAAAAAAGCATTTAATTCGTTACATTCATTTATCGAAGAGGCAAAACATTGGGATCAAAATCAAAAGAAAGATTTTGTTAGTTGGCTTTTTAAGGTGTTCGAGAAATCAGAAAATGTACATCATATACTTGTGCACCCTCTAGAAGAAAATTTATTAAAACCGTTTCTTAAAGAATGGATGAGTGAAGAATCAAAAGACCCGCTGCCTTTTAGATGGTATGGTTTATTCTTTAATACCGAGAATCGTATGAAATACTTAGAAAAGGCACTCGAAATTGGAGGCAAAGGGGAACAACGGGTTTTACTAAAGATGATTGATATGTACTTCTATTCTCTGTGGTATTCTTTTCATCATATTTCGGAAGACTTATACCTCGGTGATGTAGAAGAAGATAAAAATATACTTTTAAAAACAGAAGAGCTTTGCATAGACGTGAAGGACGTTCATAGTAAAAAGAACGTAATTGAAACTGTTGATTACTACCAAAACCTATTGAAGGATTGGATTGATTTCAAAAGCCAAGATAAAGAAGAGTTTGTCAAATGGTGTGCTGATAACGGAAAAGAGTATGAGTGGACTGATTCATATTATTATTAAAATCGCCTTTCCCTCGAGATATAATATATTTGGAAGACTTTAAAAGGAGGAAAGAATGTGAATGATTCTTTTTACGATGAAGTCCGTGATCTTTATCAAAGACTGATCAATGCATGGAATAACCGGGATGCCCAAGGAATGGCCGAACAATTCACAGAGCAAGGAGTACAAATTGGGTTCGATGGAAGCAAAACAATTGGACAGGAAGACATTTTATCACATCTCACCCCCATATTTGAAAATCATCCTACACCTCCTTTTATAACGAAGGTGAGGGATATACGTCGTTTGGGAACTGATGCCGCAATTTTACACGCCATTGCTGGCATGATTCCACATGGAAAAGCAGATATTGAACCCGCAGTAAATGCTCATCAAACGATGGTTGCAGTTAAGAAAAACAATCACTGGCAGATTGAACTCTTTCAAAACACCCCGGCTCAGTTTCATGGAAGACCCAAGTTAGTTGAACAAATGACTGAAGAGTTAAGGCAATTAATCAAGTAGCTTTTCCTTGATTGTGCCATCCCCCCTTCGTTTTGGGTCTGCTCGGTTTGGCAGCCACCCACACCCAAAAAAATTGATCCAATCAAGGGAAAAGGGTAGAGATTTTTTGAGCGGTCTTCTCAATAAATACTACCCGTCCCTTGGTTGGATCAAAGCGGTCTTTATATCAGATGATGCTTCCCCACTCCAGCGCCGAAGCCAGGCGCGGTTTGTTAGTGTGAACTTCCACATACGGTGAATACAAACTCCTGATTTTACAAACCATCAACTTCTCTGTTTTTTTCCATTTTTTCATTGACTCTAGTTAATTGCTCGATTACTTCAGCCAATCCAAATAGTAATAGCGAAAAGATGATTGCAAATCCCCAAGTGACAAAAGCTGTTCCCCAGTTAAAGATTGAATTGCTTCCTGCCGTTACCGTTCCTAGGTATGGTGCAACAAACAAAGCGAGGACTATTAAAAACCAGCCAAATCCAGTGAGAACCTCTGCAAATTTATTTTTGCGTTCTTCCATTAAATCTCCCCCCTTTAATAAATTCTCGAACTTGTTACTTTGATACATCACTTTATCTTTGTAATATGTCAAAACAGACAAAATTAGAAGGACATAAAACCACATTTTCTTCTTTTCAAGAAAGGTTTCGTTCTTTCTATGTAAAGATGTAAATCTTAACAGATGACCTTGGAGTCCATGCTGGATGGGCATCGAAAAGGGAATTGCGGCCTTTTTGCTGAACACCCCTCGGGTATGTACTCCTATAAAATAAAGCAAGCAACGGTTCGATAGAACCATTGCTTGCTTTACAATGTAAAATCCAGTTACGAAAGTGTAACCAAGAAAAAGATAGTTTATTTTTCATCATACTTACTTTTACTTTGAATATGTCCCATTAAATGCTGCTGCCATAACGTGCGAGTAGGAATACGCAGCTTTTTTTACTTTAATGGAATTTCTATCTCGGATAAAAGTAATTCGGCAAGTTGGATGATCGTAAAATCCTTCGAATGCATTGATATACTATACTGCTGTTTTATCCTTAAATTTTTGCTGCTCCATCAATTTCATCTACATGTTCATCAACCACAACGTTAATATGAAAATCAAAGCTATTGATTGATTACTTCCTTCTCTTATTCTTGCAAAATACTCCCTCGAATAGAGCGTCCGACTTCTGAGTTCTTAACGGAGTGTGAACGGAGAAGCTGGACGCGGCTGCTCTTATTAAACTAGACCGATTTCGAATTTATTATTTTTTCTCCTGTCCTGATCAAATCTACAGATCTTATTTTACCTTCACATTCTTAAAAAAGTGTCCCCTTAAATTTTTCTGGCTTTTTTACATAACTCTCAATTATAAAGCCACATTCTGTGCAAATAATGTATTCAACATCCGAACCGAAGCTCATCTTATTGGCTGGGTACATCATCCCATATCCACTCTGCTTGCCCTTTCCTAACTCTTTCCCACCACATTTTGGACATTCTGTTACTTTCGCATATTGGTTCATTGAAAGACCCCTTTTTAAAAAAGTCACATCTATCTGCTTCATTTACTCTGTACCACCTTCAA
Organism: Bacillus lumedeiriae; assembly: GCF_044891285.1. Classification (NCBI taxonomy): domain Bacteria; kingdom Bacillati; phylum Bacillota; class Bacilli; order Caryophanales; family Bacillaceae; genus Bacillus; species Bacillus lumedeiriae. The sequence goes on along the minus strand of NZ_JAUIYO010000002.1, from coordinate 511,477 downwards.
CAGAATGAACTTTGTCTTGTAATGCAAAATCATTCAATAGCAGAAAGCTGATTTAATAATCTTGATAGCTCTGAGCGTTCCTTTTCTGCCACTAGGAACTCTAGCCCGTATTGGAAAATGTCCGCCTGTACTTCGTTCATCCAGGAGACCGAGCCATACATTTTAATTGTTTGATGAAATAATTTCGTTTCAAATTCCAATATAATATTGGGATGAACGGTTAATCGCATATCCGATAAAAACCGCATCCCCTCTAAACCAATATTCTCAATCAATACATTAGTCTTCCCCAGCTCCACTCTTCGGCCGCCGATTTGAACGAGTGTCATAGAGGCTACTAAAGGAAAGTCAAGGTTCATTCCAGCATACCTACGTCTTCCATCTAACGTGTTAATACCTTCACCGTGACTTTTTTGCAGAATCTCAAATTTCCCTTTCTGTAATAATTGAACGAATTCATCAGCCGGGACAGGTTTTGAGAAATAGTAACCTTGAATCGTCTCACAATTGTAATTCTTTAGTATTTGGAGTTGTTCCTCAGTCTCAACGCCTTCTGCCACAACTTCCATCTTAAGGTGTTGGGCTAATTCAATAATCGTTTTCGTTATAAAATTAGAGTTATCTGGATCTTCTTTATTTAAGTCTTTAATAAAGGAGCGGTCAATTTTTAATGTATGAATCCTTCCTTTAAATCGTTTGAGGTAGGAAAGAGAGGAATAGCCGGTTCCAAAATCATCTAAAGAGATTCTAACACCAATACTTTTAAGTTCATCTAAGGTAGACAAAACGACCTTCTCATTTTCTAACACAGATGTTTCCGTTATTTCAATTTCTAAATATTTTGGATCAAGTTGGGTTTCTTCTAGAGTTTGTATAATATTCTTTACTAAATTCTTTTCCATAAATCGCCTGGCTGAGATATTAATAGATATAGGAATGGCTGGTAATCCCGCGCGCTGCCATGCTTTGTTTTGAGCACACGCAGTGTATTTAACCCACTTTCCTAATTCCGTAATTAAACCCGTTTCTTCTGCCAGTGGAATGAACTCTCCAGGTGATACCAATCCCCATTCCGGATGATTCCAGCGAATTAATGCTTCAGCACCTGTGATCTGAAAGGTTTGTGCACATACCTTTGGCTGATAATAAAATTCTAATTGATTCATCTCAATTGCGTTTCGAAGTCCCAATTCTAGACTAAAGGTTTTGTATGTTCCAATATTCATAGAAGAAGAATAGATATAATAGGTGTTTTTGCCACTCTCCTTCGATTTATAAAGAGCAGAATCTGCATTTTTCATTAAAGTCTGAGCATCCTGGCCGTCATTTGGATAAATACTTATTCCAATACTTGTTGTAATAAAAAGTTTATATCCTTCAATAAAAAATGGATCCTCTAACGATTCTATAATCGTTAGAGCATGCCTATTTATTTGATCCTCTCTCGTAATATTAGGTAAGATAACAGAAAATTCATCCCCGCCTAATCGAGCCAGTATATTTTTTTCACCCAGGCAAATATTTAATCTTTTTGAGATTTGTTGTAATAACTTATCTCCAATAGAATGACCGAGTGTATCATTTATATATTTAAATCGATCTAAATCTAAATACATGACAGCCAATTTCTGTTGCAGCGTGTTACTTATAATTAAGTTTTCTTCTAATTTTTCTTGAAAGAACCTTCTGTTTGGCAATTCTGTTAACGGATCATGATAAGCTAAATATTTGTTTAATTCCTCTGCTTTTTTCCGTTCCGTCACATCTTGAAGGGTTCCAACGATGGTGGATTTATTATGAGAATAGATTCTCTTCGAATGCGCTTCTACATCAATGATAGAGCCGTCCTTATTAATTATTCTAAAGGTATGATCTAACCCTGTATTACCCACAATTAATTGATTTGCCACAGCTATCATTCCAGCATGATCATCGGGATGAACATAGTCCAGAAAAGTGATTGGACTTGTTGAATCTTCAGCTCCTAACAAGCTGTGTAAACGGGGATTACCGTATATTAATTTTCCATTTTGAAGAATATAAACTCCAACAAAAGCCTCTTCTATTAAACTTTTGAACTTTAACTCTGTATCTATCAATTCATTTGCCGTTTCTTTTTCTTCCGTAATATCCTTCGCTATTCCTCCGACACCAATGACTTTCCCCTGAAATTTTGCCGGTATAAGTGTTAGGTTTATTTGAAGCAGTCCTTTGTTTTTATGAATAAAAATGGTATCAAGTTGCTGCACTCTCCCGGAAAGAACTTTATGGAAGCAATCTTTATATAACGGGACTTCACTTTCTTCTAAAAAGTGTTCTATTGAATTTGATACTATTTCTTCCTTTGTATAACCAAGAATGTCAGAGAATCCTTCGTTCGGTTTTTCGATAACACCCTCCGTATCTAGAAAAAAGACGGTATCCGGGTTGTGTTCAAATATGGCACGATAAAATAAGTTTAAATCATCTGGTTCTGTATGATTTGATCGAAGCTTCATCGTTTTGTTATTTGAGTCCACATTATATCCCCCTTTCCGCTAGATCGGCAGATACTTCCGCAAACTGATAACCATTTTTTCTGTGATGCTTGGTTTTATACATAAATTCATCAGCCTTTTTTATTAACGTTGTTGCGTACTTCCCATCTTGAGGATACAAAGAAATAAAAATTTTCTTCATTCTTAAAGTGATTTTTTTCATTTCTACATAAGTGCTCCTTTCGATAACCCAGCCGCCATAGTATTTTCCCCTTAGGCCTGTGGCTTTGCGCCATCGCTTTTCAACGATTTTGCCATTTTCGAGGTTCAAAATTAGAGATAACTCTGCATTGTTTCTTTTCAAATACAAAAAAACTTCTTGAATATGCCTCTCATAAATGAAAGATGGAACATTAAACTTACATAGTAAGTGAAGGCTATATATAATGTTACCATACATTTATCACCTTTCCACATGATCCAAACTATGTTAAATATTAGTACTTGAAAACTCCTTGCTTAATGTTCATAATCCCTAAAATCAGCCTGGCACTCGTTTGGCACCAGGCTTGTTATAATTTCATTTCATGGAATAAGGGCTGCAACAGCATTTAGCTGATTAACGATTTATGACCAATCAGCTCCTATTTGCGATTCAAGAAAAGACGCACTATTACTTTTTAACGGAAATCCTTCCGGGCTAATATTATAATTATGACGGAATCTATTATTCGGATCATAAGCTTTCTTTACTTCTACTAGCCGATCATAATTTTGTTGAAACGCATTAGTGGTTACACTTTCGCTTGCACCAATTCCATTAAGGTATAGGCATGTTTGCGGGACAATGGAAGCAGTCCTCCGTATAAAGAGTCGATCCATTGTTTACATACACCATCGTCTCCTGCCAGCGCTATAGCATCTACCAATAGGACAAATTTTGCATCCCGAATGGCAAATGGATTGGCCTGAATAGGCACCCGATTCATCTGTCCGCCAAGTGCCCATAGCTGCACAAGTATACTTGAGGCTGGAGCATTGTCTATTTTATAGAGAAGCTGATCAATGACTTCATCATTTCATCTATCAAAGTAAAGAGAAGTTGCATACACAGGGACGTGGTTCGGCATCATTGGGTCTAGCTTCTTTTAAAATTCTACAAATGGCACGACTCCTGTTTGATCAACAATTGGTTCGGCTAATTCGCGCAGCGGCTGAATGATCGTTTCTCCTTCTTTCGCATCACCTGCGTATATCCCTAAAAGCATAATGACCTTTTTATGATGCAAAAATCAGGGGGAAAATGGCGCAGGCGGCAGCTGTTATATTCATGGATATCGCTTCATCAGGGGCTTGAGCTAAAAATCGCTGCGCTTTTTTAAAATTTCTTTTGCATCCCTAAAAGCGTACATAACATCCAAAGCTAACAGTTCTGGACCTACAGCATGCAAGGCAAATTCAAACCCTTTAAAAACGATTAAATTTTCAGATTTTTTCTTCGAATCATCAACTTGTTATTTGCACTCAATCCAAAACACATAGATATGTAGCTATTTCACATAAAAAACCGCAATGACGAAGAATAAAAACTTCGTCATTGCAGCTTACGCTGGCATACCGTCCGATACATTCAACGATGCTCCTGTCATCGTACTTAGTGTATTATGTTTTTTTATACACTCCATAGTTAAACATTATCAAACTTACGTTTATTTCACTAACACACTAACCTCGTATAACGCATTCCTCACCTTCCCATATTCGCTTGCGTGAGGACGATCTCCGTCATCCGCATACCCATAATCAAACATTCTATTTCGGTTCAATGTTATTTTGGTGACTGTAGGACAAAATAAATCAAATAATGCAAACCGATCGCCTAACTGTGGATTCTGTGATTGGTAACGTAAAATTTCATTACGAACACTGCTCCAAAATCCGTGTTCAGTTACCCCTTCATGTTCTTCTAAAATCGTCGCTAAGTAGCGGAAATGACAAATAAATAAACCACATAAAATAAACTGCGTTAATCCTTCTGGCGCTTCACTTCTTAATACACTCTTAAGCTCTTCGGATAATGTTTGTAACTCTTCAAACGGTTGATCAGTTATATTCACATCATCAACAAAGTCTTTCATAATAATCCGGACAGGTGTAAAATCCTTTAACACAAGCACAGTGTTTTGACCATGGGGGGAAAATACCGTTCCGTATTGGTATAAATAATGCAATAGTGGCGGCAATATGGCCTTCATTAATGAATCAACCCATTGTTTCGGTGTTAAACCGGATTTTTGAATATACATTGAAACAAGCGCCTTCCCTGAATAATCTAGATGTAATAAAGCAGCTAATGTAACCGCCTGTTCTCCTTCTTCTAACTCTTCATAGACACTTTCTCTCCACACAACTCCAAGCATTTCTAAGTATTGATAAGGGGCATTTCGAATATTTGTAAACGTTGGATGATGAACATTTACTGTGGCTACTTCACCTAGTAACCCTATCTTGCACGTATCCCTTAAAAATGCATCCCGATCGCGAATACCTTTAATATATTCCGTTACTTGAGGCGCTATAACCGTACGCTCACTCGGCAGTCCCCGGTAAACAAGTGTATTTAATATACTCATCGGAAGCTTCACATGAAACTTTTCCCGATGAGTCGTATTCACAAATGTTCGAATAGACTGTTGGGGCAAATAGCTGTCTTCACCTTCCCCAAGCGGAACGATCCAATCATTGGCGATATACTCCGCAAAAAGGGGAACAATGATATTCACCCACTGCCATTCATGAACAGGTATATAATAGTAATCACTAGATGCCAGTCGGCGTTCCTTCAATATATCAGTAAATGATTCCAGTATCGCTTCACTTAATTCTTGCTTCATCATTTTTTCAAATGACAGTTCAGCTATTGAATGAAAAGAACACACTTGTTTGGCAACAGCAATCCATGAGAGCTGAATATGATTTTTCTGCTCTGGAGCAAATCTCACATAGTCATCAAAGCCAAAACCAATTCTCCCCTTGTTATATGTAATCCACGGATGTCCCGTCATTTCGCCTTCCAACTCGGCATAATCCATAGTAGAAAGTTCCTCTGCTGATGTTCGATTCTGCAAATACAAGTCAGCAACTAATGTATGAAAATACTCTTTCGCTAAATGTCCTGCCGTGGAGCTTGTCATTCCTTCTTCTTCTGACAATCCAATTAACAATTGCAGAGCTTGAGAAAGTCCTATTTCTTCGCCTTTAGACGTTACTTTTATCGTATCAGCAAGAACAGAATAGCTGTCAAAGAACCTTTCTTTTGCCTGATACGTATATGTTACTCCTTTTTTATCTTTCCATTGATACAATGTTACCTCTGATTGTTTTTGTATTTCTGTTGGTTCAATAATATGTTCATACATAAACTCTTGCAGCATTTTTGCAAGCAGCTGTTGATTGACTTTTTCCCACGATTGTTTCGTAAACTTCGAAAGATCTGTTTGGACAATCTTCATCCTTCATTCTCCTTTACTTCTTTATAAAGTACTAATGGTCTGTTGCGGATGGTGATGGCAATGACCGCTGCCACTAATAACAATGCACCGCATAGCAAAGGTGTATAAAAACCTGCTTTACTCACAGTTAATGCCAACAAAGGAGCAAAGAGCAGCGCCACATTTTGTACAGCAATGAACCAACTATAATAGTAAGCTGCCGCTTCCTGACACTGTCGAAATAAATAAATGTCTAGTACAACCATACTGAGATAAAAACAGGCTCCATACAACATTCGACTGATCATAAATATCCATAAGTTCTCAACCGATGCTTGTATCACTAATGAAAACGCACTAAGTGCCGTCACTATATAAAACAGCAGAATATCTCGATCTTTGAATATACGAATTGGCACACAACACTTCAATACAATAGCCATAATACTTGGCATCACATAGAGTAAAGCATTCATTTGATTGCTCACCTCGTACCGATCATCGACAAACAAAGTGAAATAAGGACGAATGACATGATGGCCAAGATGAAAGAAAAAGATAGCCGCCATATAGAAGAAAATGAGCTGTGCCTTAACTTTGAGATGTGTTCGCCCATCCTTCTCTGCCAAAGGTGATGTTAATAGTTTTGTCACTAGTAACACCAGCAGCATACAAAGATCCATACAAGCAAATACGAGATATACTTTAAGCGGAATGTCCCATGTAATGACGACACTTCCTAATACACTCGAAACAATAATAGCCGTATGTACAACCACCACATAAACGGTTGTTTTTTTCATTTTCTCTTCTTGTTGTTCTATCCTTCCTACTAAATAGGGATATAACAGATAGAAGCTGCTTTGAAATACTAGCAATAAAATCGATAGGATGAAAAAACTTGTGAATGTTGTACTTTCACTCAGAAGGGCCTTGAAAACAGCTGTCATAAAAAGTGAACATCCCACAACTTGCTGCATGGACCATTTCTTTAATACGATTCCCCAAACCGGTGTCATAATGATGACAACAAATCGGCAGCAAATGATGAACAAAGAAGTCATCTCTACTCCTTTTACACCAAATGCCTCCGAAAAATACTTCGGATAAAATGGAGATAATAACACTTCAGACGTGACCGTTAAAAACAAACATGCAAAGACAAATTGAGCTCGAGTCATCACTCATTAAAATCCAAACTGCTGAAAGACATTTCGTTTATACAGTGTATACACTTCTTTTCCAGCAATTTGATTAATAATGGCTGCATTTCTATATGCACCAAGTCCTAAATCAGGCGCTCCTACTCCGTGTGTATGAATCTCACCATTTTGAATAAACAATGAAGCTCCTTCAACACTTGTTTTGACTTTATATTGTTCATCAATTTCCAGCTGTCCATGATCCGCCAATTGCAAATATGGTTTCATTCCTTCTAAAAAGGAAGGGATTGTGTTTTGATAGCCGGTTGCCATAATCACCATATCACTTACTGCTTTTTCATATATCCCTTGTTCATATTGATACAATGTTAATACGTGACTATCTTCTTTTCGTTCGATATTCGTTAATTCGGTTAATGCTTGAATTTTGATTGGAGTTTTCTGTCCGCCAATGGTCCGTTCATACAACAGATCATAAATATCACTAATGGTTTTGAAGCTAATTCCTTTATAAAGCAGCGCTTGATTTTTTAACGCCTGCTCCTTCTTTTCCTGTTCTAAATGATAAAAGTAATGCGTATAGTCCGGAGAAAAATGCTCTAAACCAAGTTTTGAATACTCCATCGGATAAAATCCTTTGGAACGTGTATACCAACTCAGCTCATATTTCCGCTCACTTTGCTGCTGTAATAAATCGTACACAATTTCAGCTGCACTTTGGCCCGAGCCGACCACTGTAATACTTCTTGCCTGCAGCGTCTGCTCACGCTTCATCTTATAATGAGCAGAATGATACAATTGATCACTATACATCCGCTGAAAATCTTTTGGAATTATCGGCTGCGTCCCGACACCCATTACTACATGGCGGCTATAATACGTTTTATCAGCCTCCCCTTGTTGAACCGTTACTTCATAATACGTGTCTCCTTCTGTATGAAGCGTGATTGTTTTCACTTCACTGCTAAACTGCAAACCTTTTAAACTATTTGCGACCCACTGACAATAATGATTGTATTCATGGCGGGGAATGTGAAACCTTTCAAAAAAGTAAAATTGATACAGCCGTTCATGCTCATGCAAATAATTTAAAAAGCTATATGGACTTGCCGGGTCCACCATCGTTACAAGGTCAGCCATAAACGGAACTTGTAAAGTGGTTCCTTCAAGAAGCATACCGGGATGCCAATCAAATGTTGGCTTTTGTTCAAAGCACTTATATGTACATTCCGTTTTTTCAAGCAGGGCTGCTAACCCTAAATTAAATGGACCAATCCCCACGCCAATAACGTCTAAAATGTCCCGTTGTTCCATTCACTCCACCTTCTTTCAAACACTTTTCGTTCACAACTAAGCAGCAATCCCGTCTTATCGGGTAAATTTACTTTTTTTATAGGCTGAAAACCGCATTTCCTAAATACGGCTATCATTTTTTCATTACGAATATCCGGTTCTGCTACAACTCTTTTCGTTTCAGCGATTTCAAACTTTCTCTTTAGCAGGCTTAATAGCAATGGATAAATATATCCCTTTCCTAAGTAGCCTGGTTCTCCGATTAACAAGTGAATCCCCTGATCGTTTGGATCGTACGAATAATATTCGCCTATCACATCGCCTTCGACCGTATAGGATTCCCAATAGCTCATCGGCACTCCGTCTATTTCCCCTATGAGTAATTGTTGATGAGAATCATTTAAAAATGTTTGCAAATGATTCATATAAGCATCTTTATCAATATTTAAATTCCAATAAGGAATCACATGCGGTTCATGCATCCATTTATATAAATGGTCAAAATCCTCTTGTAAAGAGACAGGACGAAATGTAATATCTTGTTTCACTTGAGAGTCTCTCATTGTAAATGGATAGTCGGTTTGTAACGCCGGTTTCATTGTTTTACACCCGCCAATTGATACAATGGATTATCTATTTTTACATACACCGATTGGGTTTCCATGGCCCCAACTAATTCATCCATATCATGAACACGTGTTAAGAAATTGGCTTTGCAGGGAAGTTCTTTAGTTTCAAGCAGCGATACCACAAGCTGAGTATGATCTTGTGAAAGATACGATGTAAGTTCTTCTCGTAAAATCAACAGCAGATCCCGTTCATCGATCAGTCCACCCACTCCAAACGCATTGATCAGCCCAAATATATGATTAAAAAACAAGTAATAACGAAAACGCTCTTCAGCCACTGCATCATCACATACGGTATCGCTCTCTTCATTCAATGTTGGCAGCCATTCACGCAATTCCAATTCTTTTGATTTCATAAAATAGTAGCCTTGATTGTCTCGGTAATAAAATGTTGCTGGATATCCATCTTGATCCAGTTGAATAATTGAATTTTGTTGATGGGCCTCTAATGCAATTCCTTTCTGGGTATATAACCACATCATTGGTTTTAAGGTAATATCGATATAACGCTTAAACCAAATTTCACTCGCTTGTTCAGCCGTCAGATTTTCACTTCCGGCAATTTTTTTAATGATGTTTGCCAGCTGTGATGATTCATCGAATACATGGTCTTGACACAGGCCTGCTAGAAGGGTTGCATTATCTCCTTTTTTTCTAAACGGATTGTCGCGAATCATGACTTCAAATCCAAGCTCTTCATCACCTAACATGACATAAGCCGGATCTTTAATAAATTGAAAATCGGGATAATGGACATGTAACTCTCTTTCCAAACCTGCCTGCAGCAATCTCGTTACTTCCACACCGCGATGCAATTCCTTTACTTTATTTACACGCAGAGAGTTTGTAATTTTTACTGGAATCGAGAATTTATACATCACGTCAGCATCCGGACTATAGACGGTACGTACAGAGGATGTTGGATAAAATGGGACACCTTGCGGACCTAAGTAGGCAAGCTTTCCTCTTCTCATCCAATGAGCAACTTCCTCTTTCCCTAGTAAAAATCGCGCTTGCAGTGGATGCATCGGTATGAGTGTATACTCATCATGCTGACAATATTCCGAGACAAATTCTTCTTTGATCATTTTATCTTGTGTTAATTGCTTCTTTATGATATTCGTTGCTGACTGACTATACGCCGATTGCTCTTTAACGATTGAACGATGTGCTCTAAAATAATGAAGCTGAAACTTTCCTTTTAATTCAGGTGCAAATATGGATTCTTCTTCAGGTAAAATACCTTGATGGCTCTTTGGCGTTGGATGAAGCTGGTGACCAATTAACAATGATTGCTCTGATTGTAAAAATGTCTTATTCCACTTGTAACATTCTTCTAATTCGTGTTGCCTTTTTTCAATAAATAGATTCATATTTTCATAACTTAAAAGAACACGTACAATTAGCTCATTTACTCGTGAAAGATCATCCGTTACTTCTTTCAATAACATTGAAAGAAGCGTAATCATATCAAGCTCTTGTATTTCATGATGATCGACTTGATAACGTAACTCCCGCTTAAATAAGTGCCTCCCTGTTACAGAACGATATTTGACGGGGAAATAAAGCGTGACTGGCTGTTTCTGTAATTCAATGACCAACAATTCTTCGCTAGTTAATCCGTTTGCCGATTGCCATATCCCTTGTCCTGTTTCCCGAATATAACAATTGATTAGATTTTGCATTGTAATAAAATTAGCTGGTAACTGAGTGTTCACGTAAGTGTGCCCCCTTTTTCTCTAGATCTTTCCCGAGATGAATCACTTCAACTAACCGTTTAACCGTTTCATCAAAGGTAATCAATGGATTTAACATGGTTAATTTCAAATAGGATTTTCCTTGATCTTTTGTTTTCGCCATAATCAATCGGCCTGTTTCATAGAGCTGCTGTTGAATGGAATGATTGATCTTATTTTCATAGAATCGTTGCTTTTGACTGTCCGTGTAATAAATGTTCGGTTGATAACGAAAGACGATGGCATTCATTTCAGGAATATTCAACACGTCAATGTCTGTTCTTTTCAGTAAATAATCAGCTGTCTGTTTAGCTGTTTGGATCGTATGATCAATCATGTCACCAAACTCTTGTTGACCGACCGCTTGAAACGTCAACCACACTTTAAGGGCATCAAATCGTTTTGTCGTTTGAATACTACGATCGACTAAATGAAACCGTGAATCTTCTTCCGGATTTAAATAATCGGCATGCAGCTTGATGTGTTGGAACATAGAAGCGTTTCTCACAAAAAATGCACCGCAGCTAGCCGGCTGATAAAACCATTTATGAAAATCTATTGTAATAGAGTCTGCTTTATTTAAATGAGCTGCCAGATGACTATACTTGTGTGAGAATAATAAGGCTCCCCCATATGCAGCGTCTGCATGGAGCCATATATTCTCCCTTTCGGTTAATTGACTTATTTCACTAAGAGAGTCAATACTTCCAAAATCCGTTGTTCCAATCGTGGCGACAACCGCCAATGGGAGATTCCCTTGTTTTTTTACTTTTTCTATCTCTTCATACAATGTATCTATGCACATTTCATAACGGTCGTTTGTTTTTATACTGACAACGGATTCCATCCCTAAACCTAACTGAGCGGCTGATTGCTGGACGGTAAAATGAGCTTTTTCCGAGCAAAAAATCCGTAGTTTCTGCGCTTCTGCCGGCAGCCCTCGTTTACTTACATTTATAGAAAAATGCTTGGCGCAATATTCATTCCGTGCTAACAGCAAAGCCATATAGTTGGATTGCGTTCCGCCGCTTGTAAACACCCCTGAAGCTGACTCGGGATAATTGATCTTTTTAATCATTTCCTGAATCACACCATCTTCTATATAAGTAGCTGCTGGGCTTTGATCCCACGAGTCCATCGATTGATTTAAGGCTGAAATGATGACTTCAGCAGCAAGCGCTGGAATGATAGGCGGACAATGCAAATGAGCCATCGCACCAGGATGTGAAATATGCAGCGAATGCTCCATTACCAAACGCTGTATAGATCCCAAAATATGATCTAATGATTTTCCTTCATTTCCAATTATCATAAAATCCTCAATTTTATTTTGAATATCCGCCGTATCAATATGTTCATATGGTCTTTCAAGGCCTTGATAGTGATCACCAATTATCTCTGCTGCTTCTGACATATATTGATAATAATTCTCAATACTATTTGAAGATGAGGATAAAAACCATTGATTGAATGTATTCACGATTTACTTCACCCATTTCTTTTCAGCAGCTTTTATCGCGTCTTCCAAACGAACAAACACTTCATCCACTTGTTGCTTTGTTATAATTAACGGCGGCAATAGCCGAATCACCGCTCCGTGTCTTCCTCCTACTTCTAAAATGACACCGCGATCAAAACATTCTTGTTGAATCACTCTTGCAAGTTCGCCATTCCCCGGATAGCTTCCAATCGAATTAGGTGCTTTCGTCTTATCGACTATTTCAACGCCGATCATAAGACCGCGGCCGCGTACATCCCCAATTGACGTTACTTGATGCTGAAGGTTTTTTAGCTGTTCTTGAATATATTGTCCAAGTTGATGGGCATATTCAGGCAATTGATGTTCCTTGACATATTGTAATGTGGCTCGTCCCGCTGCCATTGCTAATTGATTGCCTCGGAACGTTCCGATATGTGCACCTGCTTCCCATTGGTCCAATTTTTTATCGTAAATAACAACAGATAATGGCAAACTTCCACCAATTGCTTTTGATAAAACAAGAACATCTGGTTCAATATCAGCATGTTCAAATGCAAACATCTTTCCTGTACGGCCGATGCCTGTTTGTACTTCATCAATAATTAGTGGGATATTTCTTTCTTTTGTTATACGCCGCAATTGTTTCAGCCATTCAATCGGTGCAGGAATGGATCCACCTTCACCTTGAACGATTTCTACAATGATTCCTGCCGGGGTGACAATTCCGCTTTCAGGGTCATCTAAAGTGTTTTCAATATACGTACTAATAAATTCATGTCCCTTCTCCCCCATTCCAAACGGGCAGCGATATTCATATGGATAAGGTAAAAAATGAGTATCAGGTACAAGAGCATGTATATATTTCTTTGGACTCGTCGTTCCACTAATGCTTAACGTGCCGTGAGTCGATCCATGATAACCACCTTGAAAAGATAGAATCGTGCGATTACCTGTTGCTGTTTTTACGAGCTTAAGCGCTGCTTCAATGGCATCTCCGCCAGTCGGTCCACAAAATTGAATTTTAGCCTTACGCGCAAATGACTCTGGTAAACTAGCAAACACTTCATCGACAAATGCTTCTTTCACCGGGGTCGTTAAATCTAATGTATGTAAAGGAATGAAATTGGCTAACACCTCTTGGATCGCCTGACGAACAACGGCATGGTTATGGCCAAGAGCTAACGTACCTGCTCCCGCTAAACAATCAATGTATTCTTTGTTATCCATATCCGTTATGATGGCACCCTCTGCTTTTTGAATGGCTAATGGCAAACGTCTTGGATAAGACCTTGCATTGGACTCGCGAATGTTTTGCATAGAAAGCAATACCTCATTTGAAACAGATGGTTTAACTAGAGTAGACATATCATATCCTCCTATCAACTTTTAACTGATAATGATTTTCATTAACAATTAAAATAATAATTGAAAATGATTTTCAATGTCAATTATTATTGTTAAAACACTACATTACTACTAATTTCAACCAATAATTTTTTAAGTTATTAAGACCTTTTGATCTACATAAGTTCAATCTAACTATTCTTTTATATAAGAGAAGGAGTTTTCTCATAAAGATCTGACGTTTTGGTTTTGAAACAACCCTACACAAAAAAGCTGTCTGTTAGTTGATATATAATTTTGACAAAATCTAACAGGATTAATGCGACTATCTATTTCAATCAATCATGTACTACTTTATTTTCCACCTCAAAACAACGGCGTCATTTAACATCATCTAAAACGTTCACAGAAATGTCACTTATGCAAAAAAATCTAAGCCTATATAATTACATTTATTCTCTATAAGAAAGGATGTTTTTATTTGCCTAGTAATAAAAAAGAAGGCATTATTTTTGGGCTATTTATGTGTTTTGGAATGGTTCTTATTATGTCAGCTTACAACACAGCTTTACATGGATTTTCCTCGTTTACAGCAGGGGGCGCAGCGATTCAATTTGTTATAACATTTATCATCGCTTTTATCGCAGAGTCACTAGTGGAACCGAGTGCACGTAAAATTGCATTATCGCTGCCTTACGATAAGTCAAAAGAAATCAACTTTATTATGGCTATAGCTTTTTGTATGGTTCCTATAATGGTCCTGTTTATGTCATCATACGGGCTTATTTTAACGGCATTAGTGACAGAAATTGAAGGTTCAATTTTCACTGCTTACCTTAAAACAGTTTGTCTAAACTTTATCGTGGCGCTTCCTTCACAATTACTAATTGTTGGACCAATCTCACGCAGGCTATTGACTAAATACATTAAACCATTAACCCAAAAGCCCAAATTAAACATGTAAACACAAACAAGCTGCTTTTTGGTATCTGATTTATTTTAGTTAGAGCTTTCAAAATAGAGGTCAATGTCTTGCCCTTTGATTGAACAAAAAAGAAGAAGGCGCGCCCTATGGGACTACGCCTTCTCCTAACTAACGCCGATGTTCAATAAGGTCAATGACACCCAATACCACATGTGCTAAACCGAAACCAAAAACGGTGTTGGCAATCATTTTATTTGAGCCTTGTTTTTGTTTCAAAGCATACCCTGTCGCAGTGACAGCTGAACCTAATGCAGTTGGAATTAGACCTTCACGAATGTTCATAGTAACATCCCCCTACACCGAAGTTAGTTGGTGTGTAGACACCATCCTTATTGTTTCCTCAATGAGCAGAGATATACGGATTTGATCACTATTAACTTCTCGCAAATACATGGTTAGGCTCGTCCTTCTATGTGAAATATTCTAATTTGGCATCTGGAAAAAATCTCATCATATAGGTATGGAGATGCTCTTTTATGTCCTCTTCTTCCTCTTTTTGATAGATGTATTTTCCAATTCCGTATTTCCCCCATTTATATCTTCTTTTTTCCTCGTCCAATTCTAATTTTGTCATCGGGTAATTTTTTTCGATCACTTTTTTGGCAGGCTTTGTAAAGCGGTGTTGAATAAACTCAAATGTTAAATCCTTTTTAGCTTCTGGAGGCAACTCCGCCGCAAGACGCTCAAACATATGATAGTATCCCTCTTCCCATCCTTCATGAAGATAAATGGGAGCGACAATGAATCCAAGTGGATATCCTGCTCTTGCGACTTTTCCGGCGGCCTCTAACCGTTTTTCTAATGGGGAAGTGCCGGGTTCAAAATTTTTTATGACATAATCTGCGTTTATGCTAAAACGAAATCTTGTTTTTCCATTATGTTTGGCATCAAGTAAATGATCAACATGATGGAATTTCGTTACAAACCTCAATTTTCCATATTGGGATTGTCCAAAATGTTCAATCGCCCGCTTTAACGTATGAGTCAAGTGATCAATTCCCACAATATCAGACGTACACGCTGCTTCAAATCGTGTGATTTCAGGCGCACGTTCTTCCATATATTGATCGGCCGCTTCTAAAATCTCATCAACATTCACATATGTACGAATATATGGTTTACTGCCCATCGTTGTTTGCAGGTAACAATAATGACAATGTCCCATGCAGCCTGTAGCAAATGGAATAGCGTATTCTGCGGAAGGTTTTGACGTATCAAATTTAAGCGTTTTTCTAATTCCTACTACTAGTGTAGATTTTGCTACCCGATACCTTTGGAAATCATTCTCTCCCGGAAGGTTTCGCACTTGATTATGGGAAGTGGTATAACGAATCTCCACATCCATTTTTTCAAACTTTTCTTTTAGCTCTTTTCCTAATGGATAGTCTAATGCTTTTGGCTCAAAATAAACGAGCTTTGGTGTAAATGGTTTCACCATTCCAATGCCCCCCTTTAAATGCCTCCAAAATAATGATGATAAGCCTGTTCCGCCTCTTCTTCTGTAGAATAAACCGCCATTTCATTTGTTAATGGATAGTACGTTTCATATAAAAATACAGCTAATTCGTTCGGATTTTCAGGGTTATTCACCACTGCTGCTTCCTGTATATTCGCTACATCCTGCGTATGCGGATTTCGGTAAAAAACATAGACAATATCTCCCGCACGGTAAGTATAATCCTCATTAGTAGGTTCCATTTTTTATCACCTATTTCTTCTATAGTTCAAACAAAGCTTTACTGTGAGTTTGCCTTTAGATGATCAAATTATGTTCCCTGATTATGGAAATAGATAAAATCACCACCTATAGAATCAATAGAAATGAAAATGTAGTTTAAACACTTTTGTTTAGCTCATAATAATCTTTGATACGCACATCTATAAAGAATGGGAGCTGATTGAAAAATGGATTTAGAAGCTAGAAATTCTACCGAAGCTGCACTTTACCACTATAAAGCTGGACTTGGTTTATTTACCGAAAAAATGCCAAATCTTGCAAGACAATTTAATGCTTTTACAGAAGAATGCTTTAAAGAAGGGGTTCTATCGCAAAAAGAAAAACAGTTAATTGCTTTAGGCATTAGCCTGTATTCTCAAGATGAGTATTGCATCATCTATCATACGAAAGGATGCCTTGATCAAGGCTGCTCAGAAGAAGAAATCCTTGAAGCGGTCGGAGTCACAGCAGCATTTGGCGGCGGCGCAGCGATGAGCCAGGCAGTTACCCTCGTACAAGAATGCATGGAGGAATTAAATCAACTGAAGCAGTAAGTCTTCAATCCCCTGATGAAATAAAAAATAATAAAAGGGCAGCCTGCAATGTATACGGCTGCCCTTTGTTTTTAATATTAGTTATCAGG
This sequence comes from Bacillus lumedeiriae, assembly GCF_044891285.1. Taxonomy (NCBI): domain Bacteria; kingdom Bacillati; phylum Bacillota; class Bacilli; order Caryophanales; family Bacillaceae; genus Bacillus; species Bacillus lumedeiriae. The sequence goes on along the minus strand of NZ_JAUIYO010000002.1, from coordinate 494,519 downwards.
TTGGTGTCTATTCAAAAGTTAAGCATTGCTCTTCATTTCTGCTTGCTCTGCGCGAAGTTTCTCAACTTGAGCCATCCGTTTCTTTGAAGGCCAAAAGATGGATTTTCCCAATATAGCTGAAATTGCCGGGACTAAAAACGGTCTAACGATAAATGTGTCTAAGAGTATACCGATAGCAGTAATGACTCCAAAGTGCACGAGAATTTGAATTGGCAAAGTAGTCAAAATGGCAAATGTAGCTGCTAGGATGAGACCGGCGGAGGTGATCACTCCCCCAGTTTCTGCAACCCCTTCTTTAATAGCATCTAAAAGGGGCATTTCTTTGCTTTTCTTCCAGATGCTTGAGATTAAGAAAATATTATAGTCCTCTCCAAGAGCTACAATAAATACGAACGCATACAGCGGGATAAACCCTTGAATAGCTTCCGCTCCAAACCCATAATGAAGTATGATCCAGCCTAAACCTAATGCACTGAAATAAGACAAAAGCACCGTGCCTACTAAATAAACGGTTGCTGTAATGGACCGCAAATATAGTAAAAGCAAAATAGAAATGAAAGTAATAATCAATGGGATGACAAGACTGGAATCAGACTTCGTCGTTTCACTTGTATCATATTGCTCTGCTGTTTGCCCGCCAATCCATACTTCATCACCTGAATCCATTTGTTTTAATACTTTTTTCATTTCCGGTATATGTGCCATCGCTTCGTTGGAATAAGGATTAGCTGTTAATTCAACTTCAAATTTGACAAAGCTGTTATCTTTTGCCCCTCTTGATACATCTGACACTTCTGCAACAAAAGGCAATTCTTCTAATTTCTCCTTGATCACAGCCTCATCATTCTTCGTTTTCACAACAATAGACACAGGAGCTAACTCCCCTGGATTAATATGTTGGGATAAAAGATCAAAACCTTCCCGGGATGGCATATCCTTTGGAAATGAAGATAGCGTGTCGTATGTGTATTCAATTTTTGCTGCAAAAGAAGCAAAAATCCCTAAAATAAGCAAAGTTGAAAGTGCGACTCTCCACGGATAACGACTGACGATATGACCTATGAACTTTCCTAAACCTCGCTCTTTGTTCCCTTTTTTATACGCTTTTCCTTTTCTTTTAGCCAGTTGCTCAGCCATTTCTTCGGTACGAGGCACAAAAGGATAGAAAGAAGCTCTGCCTAGTATGCTGAGTAACGCAGGAATCAATGACAGACTTGCTGCCATCATAATCAATATAGCTAAACTAAACGGAATCGCGAAACGATGAATCGACCCATAATTGGCTGTGATTAAGACAAGCAAAGAAACAACAACTGTTAAACCGCTCATAAAAATGGCACCAGATGAAGTAGCAAATGCGCGTCTTATAGCGCTAAATTTATTTTCCTCTTCTTTTAAATTTTTTCGGAATTGTGCAATTAAGAATAGACAGTAATCCGTACCTGCCCCAAATAATAAAACAGTCATAATGGCAATTCCTTGGGAATCATAGTCAATCATCCCTTCCCTGCCTAGAAACCCGAGAATTGGACTTATGAGCATGTAAGCCATACCAACCCCCACCAGCGGGATTAATGCCAATATAGGTGAGCGATAAATAACAAGCAAGAAGATTAAAACGATCATCACTGTACCAATTAATAATGAAAGATCTCCTTGGCTAAATAACTCTGTTGCATCTACGGCAATGCCTGCCGGACCAGTGATTCTCACGATCAAAGAATCTTTATCGGTTACTTTTGCTGTAAAAGGATCTGTTTTGAAAATCGGTTTCGAAGCTTTTTTAAGCTCCTCTAATCCTTGCTTGATTTCTTCTGTTTCGAGGTTCTGTTCAAAAACGACTGGCAGAACAAACGTTGTTCCATCCTCTGATATTTGCTCTTTTAGAACAGGCAGAGGCATTTGATGAAACGGCGGAACGTTTGCATGTTTAACCGGTTCATCTGTTAGTTTCTTAGTCAATAGTTGAATGGAAACAAGATCAGCCTCTGTTAATTGACCTGCCCTATACCATGTTAATAATGCAGGAGGACCGGTATTTGTTCCAAACTCCCGTTCTATTATTTCTTGCGCTTTTACCGAGTCCGTCTTCTCTAAGAAAAGATCAGCACGCTCATTCTTCTGTGAACTGGCCTGCGGGAGCATTAAGTTCAGAATAAGAATGAGCAAAGCCCAAGTAACAACAACAATCCATCTGCCTTTCTTTCCACTAACAAAAGACCCATAGCTCTCAAGACTATTTTTTATCAAGAATTTTCAACTCCTTTTATAAACTTATCAGTTGATAAGTACAAACCAAAAAAGAGGCGGCTTCGTGAAACTTAGCCACTTATACCCTCTAAAAATATAGTTACAATTAATTTTGCTTTTCGTTCTGCTTCTTCTCTTCTCTTGGAATCATTTAACTGGCGATGGGCTGGCGATTGTAGAAATGATTTCATCAAATCCAAAATAAATAAAGCAATCTCCATTATATTGCTGCCAATAGCCGTCAGGTCCCGTATTTGCTCCTTATGAACAGCTTCCTCTATTATAAAAACGACTGGATTTAAATAACTATCTAGCCACCATTCACGAATAAGTATTTGTGTGTCTTCGTCCATCTCATGCTGAAGGTCATGAAACATCTGAGTTAAATCCTCTTGATGATTCATTAACATGTAATAAGCGATTTGATACAATCGGTCTTTAAATGTGGAATAGTGATTTTTAATATGATACAAATCCGCCTTGGTTCGCTGCATAATTGACTTTACGACTTCAATATAAATCGTTTTCTTATTCTGGAAATGATGATACAATGCCGGCTGAGTCACTCCACAAGTTTCAGCAATTTGCCGTGTAGACACTGAACGATAACCGTAAGTCATAAACAGTTTTTGTGCTGTGTGAATAATCATTTGTTTCGTTTCTTGTATGGAACAGTCATGTTCATTACTGCGTTTCGAGAGCATAATGGCAAATCCTTTCCCTGCTTATCAACTGATTAGTTCAATAATATTATAAAAAGTTAAAAATTAAAACTTTTTGTTGAAAAAATTTTCAATCCGATCTTACTTCCATACACTTCGGACTCGAGTGACGATTAATCCAGCGGTTCGCATCTAGAATGGCAATAATCGATTGAATATTTACCTTTCCCTGCAGCCAATGGAACTTTTTTATTTCTCGTCTATCCTCTTCTGGATCATTTCATTAATTTTCTCCTTGTATCTTTCATCTGTGAAAATTTTTGGTGTGGTGCTGTTATGCTGTTTAGCGTGTCTTGCAAAATTTGAAGCACTCACCCATTGATTGCATTCAGGACAAGGAAGCTCTCCGTTTATCAGCCACTGTTTTATAGTGAATCTATTTGTATACATTTTTAATTCACTCTCATCACTTTCATAGTCACTATCCATCCTTTTGTGTTTATCTGTATGTACCATCGATGATTGAGCGCTTACTTTCTTTTCTTCGTCCTCTTCTTCCACGCCTTCCGTATCTCTTATTTCACGTTCTACAAGCAGGCAGACAGCTTCACTGATGGATAAACCCAATTCATCACAATGCGATTTAAATTCGCTGTATAGGCTTTCTGGAAGGCGTGCAGTCAATACCTCGGTTTTTTCTTTCCTTCTTTTGTTTCTTGCAAATCGTTCAAGATACCCCATGTTATCAGCTCCTCAAAAACATCTTACTCCCCTTATTCATTCTGTATACACCTAAATATTTCCTGCATCTTTTTTGTGAATATATTGAAAGTTTCCATCGAATACAAAACGAATACAAAAAACATTTTCAAATGACTTTTTTCTCCCGGATGAGAAAAACGAATACTATTCTCTTCTTCGTTTCAACTTTCCAAAGAACACTACACCTGCCACAATAAGAATAGTTAACCCCCATTTAATTAAAGGATTTTCGTCAAAAAAACCTTTTAAGAATCTTTCACCTACAATCATTTTAGAAGCAGTAAAGGCTAAAACCGCTGCTCCGGCCACCGCTAGAACATTATCTAGCCCCATTAAAGCATCGGCTATCACAATGGTTTTAATAGCCGACCAAAAACTTTGCCCCGCCTTCACATCATGCCCCTTCTCCTCAACGAGCAGTTTACAAGCAACCCATACAAGCAGGAGGACTTCTATCCAAGGCAAAGTTTTATGTGTAAAAATTGCTCAATGATGAACTACTGCGACAGATTACAATTTTAGCTCGAGAAAAGGAGAAGGAGGTTCAATTCAATTTCACTAGTCTAGAGAATAAAGTAACGGAAAACTTTGATTACCTATTAAGTGAAATTGATAGTGTAAAAACGCAAGTTACCGTAAAAACGATCGTTCAAACAGAAAAAGACCCCGAATAATAGTAACAAAAGGGCGCTTCTTGATTTAAGAAGCGCCCTTTCTTGGCAGGGATGTGCAAAAACATCCAGATTGGCAGGTATCGATAGTCACTAAACGATCTACCTAAAAGTACCAATGTTTAATACACGGAGTTTACTATATAATAGGTACGCACATGTGCCGAACAAAATATATAAAGGAAGAAGGTCTAACACGAATGAGGTACATACAACGAGTTATACTCCTATCCACTTTCTTTGTCGGATGCTTAATAATCGGTGCATTCTCAGACACCGCCGAAGCTAGCCTACTACCGGAAGTAAAACAGTACAAGGCTAGTGATACAACCTATTACATGTACACACCTGAAAAGGTGAACGCAAACACTCCTATTTTGGTATCGATCCATGGAATTGGAAGAAATACGGAGGAGCATTCCAACTTTTACGTACCTTACGCAAAAAAAATGGGATTTATTGTAGTAGCCCCCTTATTCCCTGAATCTAAATTTCCTGACTATCAAACTCTGGGACAAGGTTCTGATAAAAAGTTGATAGATATTATCAATGATGTGAAAGCACGTACAGGTTCGAAGGTTAGTAAAATCAATTTATCTGGCTATTCTGGCGGAGCACAGTTTGCCCATCGCTTTATGATGCGTTATCCAGAAAAAGTTGAGCGTCTTGCGATTGGTGCAGCAGGATGGTATACATTCCCTGACGCCAACAGAAATTATTGGCAGGGGCTAAAGTACTCCTCCGAAGTAGGAACGATGAATCCTGCTGAATTCCTAAAAGTACCTTCTTTCGTTATTGTTGGTGAATTGGATGACGAAAATGAAGGAACATATAATACTAGAAAAAGTATCACTGAACAACAAGGCGCTGGGCGTTATGCACGAGGACAAAATTGGATTAAAGCCATGCAAACGGAATCTAAAAAGTATGGATATAACACACCATACGAGTTTAAAGGTCTGCCGGGCGTTGGTCATGATTTCGGTGCAAAAGACATGATTGAACAACTTGTGAATTTCCACTTTCCACAAACAAACAGTCCAAACCTAGTATACGGCCCAAACATTTTGAAGAATGGAAGTTTTGAAACAAACAGTATAGCGAATTGGAAAGAATGGGTCCCAAAAGGACAATCAAGCAAGCTGGAAATTGAAGATTATAGCCCCATAGATGGGAAATACAATGTTGATATTTATTCAAGCAGGCCATACCATCAAACGCTATACCAACAGCTTTCAGTACCGAATGGCCGCTATGAAGTATCAGCATGGGTGCGACAAAAGCAATCTCCACCTGTTACATCCCTTATGCAAGTTTATTCTCACGGTGGACAACCTGTGAATGTAAACATTGACCATTTAAATACGTATGTAAAATTATCAACTGAGATAAATGTTACAACAAGCAAGCTAGGTATTCAATTCTATATCCATTCAAAAGGCGGTACTCGGTTAAAAATCGACAATGTGGAAGTTAGAAAAATTCAGTAAGGACAAATAATAAATCCAAAAAAGACCACATTTTATGTACTGAACCCCCAAAGTTAGACTTTGCTATTTAAGCAATCAGTTGGCTGGCATGAAGACGGTATTCAACCGGACTCATGCCAGTCAATTTTACTTTTATCCGATCATTGTTATAGTAAAAAATATAATCAGTCACTGCTTGCTCAAGCTCTTCAAACGAGCGATAAACCTTCCCATAGTACATCTCTTGTTTCATTATCCGAAGAAATTTTCCATTGGTGAATTATCCCGACAGTTTCCTTTTCGGGACATACTTTGAAATATACCATTATCTTTTAGTTTCTTAACATATTGCTTCATTTGATAACTCCAGCCCTGATCAGAGTGTATAGGATGTACACGTTACTCCAAGTTTATTGGTAATCCGTAAGAGCTTTTTGTAATTGACGATATAACCCGTTTTTCGCAGCTGCCTTGTCGTCTTCTGATTCGCTTCATACTTATCGGCAATTGCCTGAACGGTTTGCGAGTGAAGATTGTACGTTTGTTTTCGGACGGACTGAACCTCCGTTTTACTTAGCCATTTGCCATAGATGAAAAAATAAGAAGACTCGCAGACGATGTCATTCCAGACAGAAGCCGCTTCCCTCTGCATGGTTCTCAGTTTCGCATACAGCTCTTCCTCATAAGGAATTTGAAAGGAATGCGTGACAAACATCTTCTCTCCCTCTCCTTCTCTTTCAGTGATAAGACAACGATAACAGAACACTTGCAACTGGCGGGGCTTTTTATTTCTCGGCTGTTCTCTCCTGTATCATTTCATTAATTTTCTCCATGTATCTTTCATCTGTAAAAATTTTTTGCGTGGTGGTGTCATGCTGTTTAGCATGTCTTGCAAAGTTTGAAGCACTCACCCATTGATTGCATTCAGGGCAAGGGAGCTCCCCATTTACCAGCCATCGCTTCACTTCGAATCTATTTGTATACATTCTAATTACACCGACTTCATCTTCAACTATACCTTCACTTCTTTTGTAGTCATCCGTATGTGTTTCCGCTGTTTGAATGCTTACTTTCTTTTCTTCTTCCTCTTGTGTATTTATAGAATACAATTTGTATACATAACAAATACAAATTAACCACTTTTTAAATACCTTTCTCTTCTTTGATGGACGGCGTATCTCATCCAGTAACAAAAGGATGGATGAGCACAAAGAACAATGCCTCGATTCTCTATACAACCTTTTGAAGCCCTTTTCAGAGGGGGAATATGGTCAAAAGATTTGTCCTGAACCAAGAGGGTTAGATGCTGGCTATACACGGCTGCAATATTCGATTCATCGTAGTCGGCTGCACATGGTCTTTTTTAAATCCATAAAGGAACAGCTAGGTGAAGAAGCGATCATAAAAGTAAAAAAAGAAGGCGGGCCTTTATAGGACTTCTCCTTCTTCCGGCTAACCTCCGCTTGACGGTTAAAGATATTCAAGTTTACATAAAAAAGTTCCCATAAACTAATACCACTTTTTTCTTTGTTTTAACTTTCCAAAGAACACCACACCTACAACAATTAGAATAGTTAATCCCCATTTAATTAAAAGATTTTCATCAAAAAAACCTTTTAAGAACCTTTCACCTACAATCATTTTAGAAGCAGTAAAAGCTAAAACTGCCGCTCCAATTGTAATTAATATAGGAAAACGTTCGACCCATTTTACAATCATTGTGCTTCCCCATACGACAATTGGAATGGAAAACAATAAGCCGATCGCCACTAGAGAAAAATTCCCGTGTGCAGCTCCGGCCACTGCCAGAACATTATCCAGCCCCATTAAAGCATCGGCTATAACAATGGTTCTAACAGCTGACCAAAAACTTTGCCCCTCCTTCACATCATGTCCCTTCTCTTCAACGAGCAGTTTACAAGCAATCCCTACAAGCAACAGACCTCCTATTAAAAGCAGCCCAGGTATTTTCAGTAGCCAAACAACGGCTAAAGTTGCAACGGCCCTTATTTCTATTGCCCCAATGGTTCCCCAAAAGATGACTTTCTTTTGCTGTTCTTTTGGCAGGTTTCTTGCTGCCAATCCAATCACAATTGCATTATCTCCAGCCAGAACTAAATCAATGACAATAATGGCTAGTAAAGCTGACCAATATTCTGGTGAAAGAAACTCCATATGACATCACTCCTCAGATTCATGATCCGATCGTCTTCAGACAGCAGCGCGAAGGAATATAACAATAGATGTATACTTTGAAGCCCTCAATCCTTTCTTCAACCTAAGAATTCCGCTTCCTAATTTATTTATTTACATAAGCTATTTTATGCTTGTCTTTTTTGCCAATGACATTTGAACAAGCATAAGGGTGATTGCACAAAGAATTGATGACGAATATAAAATGTATACAAAATAATACAAGTTCAAACACACCTTCACTTGAACCGTTTGATGGTTCAAGGTAAAACATTCCTTTCATAAGAAACAAAAAACCCAAATATCGGACACTTATTAAATAGGCGTCCGATATTTGAGTTTCAAATGCTAAACTACCTGCTCGTTTCTTTCCGAACAATGGGAGCTACCTCCACAGCTAATAATTCAATAGCTTCTGCTACTTTTTTAAACGGCAAACCGCCTATGTCCATCTGTGCAATGAAACGTTTATGCCCAAAAAGCTCATATTGGCGAAGGATTTTCTCAATGATCTGCTGTGGACTGCCAACGAACAAAGCAGTATCCGGGCCGGTCATTTGCTCAAAATCTGCTCTTGACATCCTCCCGCCCCTCCCTAGCTGACGGTTAACGTATGTCCAGTAATTTGAATAATAGGGGTAGAACTCGTCCGTCGCTTGTTGGGTTGTCTTTGCGATATACCCATGTCCCGTTACTCCTACCTTGAGACTTTCTAATTCATGTCCAGCGTCAGTACCGGCTTTACGGTATACATCAACCAACGGCTTAAATCTTACTGGATCACCGCCGAGGATAGCTATAGCCATTCCAACACCTAATCTGCCAGCACGGGCCGCACTTTCCAGTGTTCCTCCCACACCAATCCACATTGGTAACCGATTTTGTAAAGGCCGGGGGGCAATTTCAGCATTCCTCAATGAGGAGCGAAAATGACCATTCCATGAGATTGTCTCGTTTTCACTAAGCTTTAAAAATAAATCCATATTTTCTGAAAACAAGGCATCGTAATCATTTGTATCAAAACCAAAAAGAGGGAAAGATTCCACGAACGCCCCTCGACCAGCGATTATTTCTGCACGTCCATTCGAAAGCAAGTCCAATGTAGCAAAGTCCTCGAACAAGCGTACAGGGTCAACAGTGCTTAACACTGTAGTGGCGCTTGTCAATTTGATTCGTTTAGTTATTTGAGCAATAGCTGCTAAAACAACAGAGGTAGACGATATTGCATAGTCTAATCGATGATGTTCACCAACTCCAAAAACATCTAGTCCCGACTCGTCAGCGAGTTTTGCTGCGTCGATGATTTCCCTAATTCTCTGTTGGACATTAACTGTTTTACCGCTATAAGGGTCTGGACATAGATCTCCAAGCGTATAAAGACCAATTTCTACTCCTGAATTTTTACATTCCTCTTCTTCTCGCATCACAGCTTTTTCCTCCAGTTAAGACTATCAGTTACTTTTTGTAATTTATTATATTTATATAACTTAATCTCGTCAAGTGTTGATTCTGCAAAAAATGGTTTGATTCTCTGTCATTTACTTAAAGGATTTTCTTCAAAAAAGCTTTTTAATCATTTTCCACCTACAATCATTTTAGAAGCAGTAAAAGCTAAAACTGCTGCTCCGATTGTTCCTCCAATCTTCAATTTGAGAATTCCTTTTCCTCATTTATTCATCTTTACTCGCAGATCATTCAGGCAGATGAAACAGGCAACAACATAGTTATAAAGTAAAAGAAGAAGGCGGACCTTTAAAGGACTCCGCCTTCTTCCGACTAACTTCCGCTTGACGGTTAAAGATACCAAAGTTAACATAAAAAAGTTCCCGTAAACCCAGGGAACTTTTTTATTATTTTAATCGAAAGATCTTATTTAATACAACAGTCTGCTTCGCTTTTAATCAGCTAACAAAAAGTTAGCCGACAATTTTTTAATATTCCCCTTTGTAGCTTATTCTAAAAAATTAAGGACTTGTTCTGCCGCTGTATCTGTGCCTATGGGGGTTAAATCCGTCAACAGTGGTTACTCCGTTGAATTCATGATAATGACCGCCGCCAGGAAGAGGAATGGCAGGACCAGTTGTCCCTGCTATCCGATGATAATGCCCATCATCCATAGAGGTAAAAGTAAAATACCTATGCATATGCTGGACCCCTCTCGGCGCTGGTTCAGTCGTTCCAGCATACCTATGGCTATGTCCAGCATCGTAAGAAGTCACTCCTCTAAATTCGTGAACATGGACAGGTCTTCCATCCCATGAAGTGATATAAAGGCGATGGGAATGCATAAAGTCTGAATCATCTGAATGAAACATGAACCCAGTCACAGGGATTTCCATTTGCATAACTCCTTTTTGCTTTTTAACACTATATGAAATGAAGACAAAAAGGATTTATGAAAAGGATCAGACCAGCACTTTTCGATCAGATGAAAATTCATATAGATAAATGATAAAAATCAAAAATAAATAACCGCCGCATGCCCCAGCTGCAATATCCGTAAGATAATGTACACCTAAATAAACTCTGCTTACGGCAATAAGGGTTACCGTCGCGATCGTCACAGCTAACCATATGAATAAACGCTTCTTCCCTATCTTAAAAATGTGTGTCAATAAGTAAAACAAAAAGCCAAGAAAAGCGGTAGAATTCATCGCATGTCCGCTTGGAAAACTATAACTGCCGGCTTCAATTATGGCATTAAATGAAGGGCGCTCTCTTTCAAACAATTCTTTTAACAAGCGGTTGGCCCCTCTCACTCCCCAGAATACCAGCATCACAAAGAAAGCCTCACGATACAGCTTTTTCACTACTAATACAATTGAAACAATTATAGCAACAGGAAGCAGCACTTTGAATGACCCGATTTCAGTAAACAAATAAAATAAACCGTTTAAAAATTCTGTTCGAATTCCTTCGAAAAACAAAATAATTTTTACATCGTATTTTTGTAATAGCGGCTGTTCAATATTTAACATAAGCCCAGCCAGCACGATCAAACTGATCCAAAAGAAAAGTTTTTTCATCTTTTTAATATCCTCCGGTTAGCCTAAGCAGCTCTTGATTTATCTGCTAATTATACTTTGGCAAAACAACAACTATTTTTTCACGAATCGCATGCAGCAAGGATAAATTTTCTTCATTTGCGAAAAATAGTAACAATACATAGTATTTTCTCTTTTTAAAACTTAAAACGCAATATTTAACATTCGTTTGGAGGTATCATTCATTGTCATTCGTAAATATAAGTGGTGTTGACCTTTATTATCAAGTTCAAGGCAAGGGGACTCCTATTATTTTTATTCATCCCCCATTGCTTACGAGTGTGACCTTTATCCGCCAGATAAATGAGCTATCCAATCATTTCAAAATAATTGTTTTTGATATTCGGGGACATGGAAACAGCTCTTTTTCAGAAGAAATATTAACTTATCCTTTAATTTCACATGATATAAAACAATTATTAGACCATCTAGAAATAGATCAAGCCTTCATATGCGGTTATTCAACTGGAGGATCTATTGTCCTTGATTTTTTGCTGACATATCCAGAACGCTCTTTAGGCGGTATTCTTATAGGAGCCATGTCAGAAGTAAAGGATCCATCATTAAAAAATAAAATTACTTTAGGAGTAAAGCTAGCGGAATGGAAGGCGCTCACAATTCTTGCCTTATCTGTTTCCTTTACTAATTCAAATACAAAAAAGCTCTTTAAGGAACTGTATCTTCATGCGAACAAAGGCAAAGCCAAAAATATTGAACAATATTACCGTTACAGCTTGTCTTATAATTGTACAGCTCAACTAGATCAAATTAAACTCCCCGTTTTATTGCTTTATGGAGAAAAAGATGTGGCATTTCATCGCTATGCCCGCTTATTAAACGAGAAGCTTCCTGTCAATGAGCTAATACTCATAGGGGACATAAAACATCAGCTTCCTACCAAGGCTGCCTGGGAAGTGAACTATTTCATTAAACGGTTTATATCGACCCAAAATAATTAATAAAGCTAATCATTCTCTCTAGTTTTCTGTTCTCTCTCCTGGAAGAAACGAGATTGACTCAATACGTCAGACTCCCTTGAGTCAATTCCTTTCCATATTGGATGCGCAAATTTTTCAAGGAAATGAACGACCTTAGTAAATTCATGAGGCTGCTACGGAAAATGGCTTGGAGTGATTTATATACAAAATTGCATTTTTTCAAATACCGTGAGTAAACAACCTTTCAGGAGGAGGGTAAAAAGTGATAAGAGATAAAAAGAAAAGCATAAAGATTCATTTGTTTTTACTATTCATTGTTATCGCAGTGTTGATATGGTCAGTGATCAAGCCTGCAAGTTACATAACATGGGCTGCAGAGGCTGTTCCTGCTATAATCGGATTAATCATCGTCATTGCAACGTATAATAAATTTCGTCTTACTACTCTTTCTTATATTATTATTGTCATTTTAGCAGTTACAATGTTCATAGGAGGTCATTACACTTACTCAAAGGTTCCCCTTTTTAATTGGATAAAAGATACCTTTGATTTAAATCGAAATCACTACGATCGCCTTGGCCATTTTCTAAAGGGGCTGTTTGCGATTGTGACAAGAGAAATCTTAATTCGAAAAACCCAAATAATCAAAGGTCTCTGGTTATTTACTATTAGCATTTTACTTGCAATCTCAGCATTGTATGAAATCATCGAATGGCTAGCTTTTACAATCACAAAAGGAGGAAAAGCATCTGAAAACTTTTTAGGTATGCAGGGCGATATGTGGGATGCACAATGGGACATGTCATTGACCCTAATCGGATCCATCCTTTCGCTGCTTCTCCTTTCAAAATTACACGACATATTTTTGAAAAAATTGTAAAAAAGAGCAAATAGGAAATTAAAAAAACAGAGAGCTAAAATGTTGAACAACTCTCTGTTTCCATCCATTCTTCAACGCAACTAAAGGCTTTTAGGATATGTCCGCAGACTCTAATGACGGAACTTTTTCATTCTTTGAAGCAAAAGACCATCCGTATGGTTATTTTCTCCTGTAACAAAATCTTTCATATAATAAGTTAAATATTGGCCGTACTGATTGTCTGTTTTTAACAATAGTTCATCTACATAATAAACTCCTTTAGGTATTTGGTCTAACAACAGGACCGATAAGGAAGCATAAATGCCGCAGGCTACTTGAAAGTAGGTGGCATTTGTTTTGTATTGAGAAAGGATAGAATCATTGTTCAACACATTATACATATACCGTTCTTTGTCTTCGTATACAAGAAGGACCCCGACTAAATCTTCCCCTTCTATTGCTTCATCCAGCGGATCAAGCACCTTCATTTCATGGTTCCACAATTCATCTACATCATCAAGGTTTGAACGAATGAGCTCTGTTGTATGGTCATTTATTTTATAGAGAAACCCGCCTTCCATATCATACAGCTGGCATAAAGTATACACTTCTTCGTGAGGCATTAAACAACCGTTAAACTGTTTATCACCTAACGTTACTTTAAATTCAAAATTATAAACATTTTCATATAGAAAGAGTGGTGTATGATGTTTCATAAACATTGGATAGCTCAAGATCGCCTCATCAAGGAAACTTTCTGGCGACCAAGTTGTATAAATCACATTCTCTTTTGCCATTTCCTTATTCTTAAAGAAGGTTGTGTCATGCTCCACAATATAGCAGCCAAGCGGCTTTTCTTTCGGGTCTTTTTTTAACAGCTCTATCGCCATCCATTGAACGACCCCTGGATTCATGCCTGAGCCAATAATAGAAGATGAATTTGAAAAACTGTCTTTATGATTTTCAAAGTATTTAATTCTCTCCATCAAAGGAAATCCTTCATATAACTCTTGATGTTCATCCACCATTCTGCTTTCTAAAGCGGTATTTACATAATGGATACCAAGTTGATCACAGCACTGCAGCATTTCCACCGTATCTGCACGTGAAACATCAATCACAATCGTTGTTTTTGTATGTTCAAGATGGTTGATCAATTTCTGAGTATCCTGTAAGTCCAGCTGATGACATACAAATTTATCCTGTATATAAGGAAATAACTCGCCATAATAGGCCGGCTCTTTTTGATTATGATCGATTAAATGAATCGTGCAGCTAGTCATAACGTGATGGATAACGTCTTGCTCATCCTGTGCAGCTTTATTTAATATGGAAAGCACTGCTTTTGCCACTCCTCCAGCACTTCCTAGAATAGTGATCACTTTCCGTTGTTCATTCATTCCAGCACCTCGTCCAATCTCTTTTTATATAATATATGTAAAATAGATTGAAACAGTATAGATAGTTCCCCTATAAAACTCAATAAATGTTTGAAAATTTAGATGTTTATCAACAAAAACAACCTCCTGATTTCAGCCATTTCAGCTCAAATTCAGGAGGTTGTGAAAAAGTTAAATGAAAAATATTCAACCTGCATTCAAAAGTAGTTGTTAATAACCTGAGTCGTCTGATGCAAGATTGTCCAGCATCGTATAGTCGTACTGCTGTAACGGCTTTTCTGCCGGTCCTTCAATGACTTCCCCCGTATACGAAAATCGAGAGCCATGGCAGGGACAGTCCCATGACCGGTCGCCGCTGTTCCACTCCACTTCACACCCTATGTGCGTACAGGTTGTATCTACAATGTGCAGCTTCCCGTCTTTATCTTTATAGGCTCCTTTTCTGTGCCCGTTGACAGTAATCACAGCTCCTTCGTCGTTAGATAAGTCATCAGCCCTCGTATTTGGCATCTCAAGTTTTCCTTTAATTAAATGACCGACTACATTCGCATTTTCCACTAAGAAGTTTTTCAGACTCGGATGGGCATAAAATCGAGACGGTGTATATAGACTTTCATAAGCACTCTTTTTGCCTAGAATCATATCCCTAAACAGCAAAGCTGCGGCTGTACCGTTCGACATCCCCCACTTCCTATAACCGGTAGCGATCAGAATATTAGGCTGATCCGAAGTTATTTTCCCTATGTAAGGAATTTTGTCTAACGTAACTAAATCCTGAGCTGACCAGCGATAGATAATATCATCTAAGCCAAAAACCTGTTCGCCAAACTCCTCTAACGCTTTATAATGTTCCATCGTGTCTTTCCCTTGACCAGTCTTATGGCTTTCTCCTACAATCAGCACCATTTCTTCTCCATTAACTGTTGCCGCGCGAAGAGAACGGATTGGCTGATCAGCACTGATATACATGCCTCCTGGATAAGGTTTCTTTGCTTTAACAGCAAGGATATAGGAACGATCGGCATACATCCTCGTAGAGTAAAAGCCTGTTCCTTCATAAAACGGAAAATGTGAACAGGAAAGGACGCGGCTGCCGGTTACACGCGGTCCCTCACTCGTAAGAACCGTTGGCCGCTCTCCTGTTTCAATATTTACAGCTGTCGTATGCTCAAAAATAAGCCCGCCTTTTTCCGTGATCTTGTGGATGAGATGTATTAAGTATTTAATTGGATGAAACTGTGCCTGATTTTTCATCACGAGAGCATTTTTTACTTTTATATTAAAAGGAATGCTGTCAACTAGTCCGCCTTCGATACCGATCTTTTCGTATGCATCTGCCTCTTTACGAAGCTTGTCAGCATACTGATCAGTCGTTGCATATATGTATGCGTCCTGCTCACTAAAGTCACAATCGATTTGGTGTTCGTCCACCATTTGTTTAATAAAGTTTAAAGCGTCCGTATTGGCTTCATAATACAATCTCGCCTTGCTTCTTCCAAAGTTCTGAATGAATTCATCGTATATTAGATCATGTTGGGCAGTGACTTTCGCTGTTGTATGCCCTGTTGTACCATTTAACAGTTTTCCAGCTTCCAACACAGCAACCTTCAATCCTTCATTCGCTAATAGATAGGCAGATGTGATCCCCGTAATACCGCCCCCAACAATCACCACATCCACCTGGATGTCATCATTTAATTGAGGAAACTCCGGTAAGTCAATAAGGTCTCTCCAGTATGGCTCAGGTACTTGTGGCAGTTTTCCACTTATATCATCATGATGGGTCACGCTAAAACCTCCATTCGATATTTCAATATATAGTAGGATTTCCATTTACCGGAGAACTATACTTCATTTCTTATCACCGGCAGCTCCCCTTGTTCTAACTCTTTTAGACTTATCATAAAAGGACAAACACATATTAAAAAAAGTTAGTCAAACACCTAGTGCGTATCCCAAAAAAAGGCATATAAATAATAACAAGGGAGGACAAGGGGCGCCTTACGCAAACTATCTTAAATAAAAAGGAAGAGTTAATAATGAATTTCCAAATGGTTTTTGCGGTATTAGTGTTTTTTATGACGATGGCTGTCATCTTTTGGAGGCCGAGGGGCATAAATGAAGCGTGGCCGGCTGCGATTGGTGCCGGGCTTATTTTTCTAACAGGGGCCATATCCTACGTAGATATTAAAGACATTATCGATAAAATAGGCGGAGCCTCTATTACTATCATAGCCACTATTGTTATGGCTGTCATATTAGAAAGCTTTGGGTTCTTCCACTGGGCAGCTGCAAGGCTTGCAAGTTTATCTAAAGGTTCGGGTTATCGTCTTTACTGGTATATCCAAGTATTATGCTTTTTAATGACACTTTTATTCAACAACGATGGCAGTATTCTAATCACCACTCCAATTTTAATATTACTCTTAACAAACCTCCGCTTGGAACACCATCACCAGATTCCATATCTCTTAAGTGGGGCGTTGATTGCCACAGCTTCGAGTGCACCGATCGGGGTAAGTAATATTGTCAACTTAATCGCATTGAATATCGTGGACATGACACTTTATATGCATACAGCCATGATGTTTGTCCCAGCAACATTAGGATTATTGTTCATGTCTTGGCTTATGTTCATCGTAGTAAAGAAAAAGCTGCCAAAAACACTACCAGATTCTTCATATGATATAGAAGAAATCTTTTTCGAAAAACATTTTCATCCATTAAAAGGTTCTATCTCCGTTAACACAAAACAAGAACGTACGAAATTTATGATGAAAGTGTTGTTGTTTGTCTTTGCTATGCGCTGTCTTCTCTTTGTTGCCTCTTATCTATCCATTCCAATTGAACTAGTAGCAGTACTAGGGTCACTCATCCTACTCGTATGGCGATGGTACCATTTACGAACAAACCCTATTGACATATTGAAAAAAACTCCGTGGCACATTCTGATTTTCGCATTTTCTATGTACATGATTATCTATGGTCTCCATAATGCAGGACTGACAGCTATGCTTGTAAATATATGTGAGCCAATCGTAAATGAAGGCTTGCTCTATGCCAGCTTTGTTATGGGAGGATTGGTCTCTGTCCTATCCAACTTCTTTAATAACCACCCAGCTTTAATGATTGGAACAATTACGTTAACAGAAATGGGATTAGACCCAATCACTTTAAAGACGATCTATCTTGCCAATATTATTGGGAGCGACATGGGTTCATTGCTATTGCCCATCGGAACCCTTGCCTCACTTATTTGGATGCATATCTTGAGACAAAATAAGATTAAAGTAAAATGGAAAGATTATTTAAACGTTTCATTGATCGTTATTCCTCCAACAACCATTCTCACTTTGTTTTTACTATACTACTGGGTCCAAATGGTCTTCGCTTAGAATCATCCCACTATTTTATCTGTTTAAATGGCTGAAAATTTTTTATTTTTTCTCCCATTAGGTTATTTACCATTCATGTTAAATAAATTTTTGCATACGATGTAGTCAGCATGTTTATAAAGGAGAGATTTTCTATGCCAAAAAGAAAAAAAGGTAAGAAAGGTATGGGCACTACGACTACAGGAACTACAAGTACAGGTACTACAAGTACAGGTACTACAAGTACGGGTACTACAAGTACGGGTACTACAAGTACAGGTACTACAAGTACGGGTACTGGTGGAACAGGCACAGGTACTGGCGGAACAGGAACGGGCACTGGTGGAACAGGAACGGGTACTGGCGGAACAGGAACGGGCACTGGTGGAACAGGAACGGGCACCGGCGGAACAGGCACAGGTACTGGTGGAACAGGAACGGGCACCGGTGGAACAGGAACAGGCACTGGTGGAACAGGAACAGGCACTGGTGGAACAGGAACGGGCACCGGTGGAACAGGCACCGGCGGAACAGGAACGGGCACTGGTGGAACAGGAACGGGCACCGGTGGAACAGGCACCGGCACCGGCGGAACAGGCACAGGCACCGGCGGAACAGGAACGGGCACCGGTGGAACAGGAACAGGTACTGGTGGAACAGGAACGGGTACTGGTGGAACAGGAACGGGCACCGGTGGAACAGGAACGGGCACCGGTGGAACAGGAACGGGCACCGGTGGAACAGGAACGGGCACCGGTGGAACAGGAACGGGCACCGGTGGAACAGGAACGGGCACCGGCGGAACAGGAACGGGCACTGGTGGAACAGGAACGGGCACTGGTGGAACAGGAACGGGCTCTACAAGTACGGCCAGCTCTACGACTACAGATACGAGTACTACGAGCGGCCCAGGTAAAGGGAAACGTGGAAAACGCAGAAGACGCCGTTAATTAAAAATGCTTGAGCCTGGTCAATAATGATTGGCTGGGCTCAAATATGAAACGATCATATGAACGATATCAAAAACTTTCCAATTAAATGCGAAGCAGTAATACTACGTTGAATTTTAAGGGATCAATGGTGTAATGAATGGTCAACTTAGATACCAGTATACGGGTATCAATCTATCATCTTGTGGAATAAGAGAAAGGAAAGAGAAGATATGTCTGATCTAATTCCATCTTATTTTTTGATCATTGAAGAAGGCGATCTTGAAGATTTACGTTCTAATATATGGATTGATGATCCTGTCCCTGCTTACTTGCAGGCAAAAGATGTCACTTATGATGTCGATATTTCCTACCGTGGATCATACACACGGAACTTCCGAAAAAGATCCTATCGCATTGTGTTTATCGAACCGGAAAGATATGATGGAGCACGAGAAATTCATCTAAATGCGGAATATAGAGACCCCTCTCTTATGCGTAATAAACTGTCCCTTGATTTTTTTCAAGACATGGGTGTATTGTCTCCAAATAGCCAACATGTAAATTTAATTCGAAATGACTCGCTTAAAGGTGTTTATTTACAATTAGAGTCCGTGGATGATTTATTCTTTAAAAAAAGAAACCTTCCTTCCGGCCCTATTTATTATGCCGTTAACAATAATGCCAACTTTTCCTTAACGAGAGAGGAAAAACCTAAAAAATCACTTCTTGCAGGCTACAAACGAATGTTTGGAAATGAATCAGATGACGATTTCCTCCACGATTTTATAAACAAAGTCAACACGACCCCTCCCTCCAAATTCTATGATGAAATTTCTCAGCACCTCAATATGGATACATTTTTACGGTGGCTCGTTGGAGCTGTTTGTACAATGAATAATGACGGATTCACCCATAATTATGCATTGTATCGGAACAGCGAGACTAGTTTATTTGAGATTCTCCCTTGGGACTACGATGCAACCTGGGGAAGAAAAGTCGATGGCGGAATCATGAGATATGACTATGTTCCACCTGGTGGAAAAATGAATAACCAATTATGTTTTCTTTTGCCGAAAGTACCTGAATTACGAAAGCTGTACAGAGATTTATTAGAGGAAACTTTAGAAACGAAGTTTACGATAAACTATTTAGAAGATAAGGTCATGTCATTACATGAATCTTTGCGGCCAAATGTGCTGCTGGATCCTTATAAAAAAAGGAAAATCGAAATATTCGATGGTGAACCAGAGATTATTTTTCAATTTATCCGCGATCGCAGCCGCTATTTGAGAGAGCATCTAGCGAAATTCAACTAAAAGAACCCCTTTCTTATTAAAAAACAATTAAGAACTGTAGGATGGTGTCGTTATTGTGGGGCTCATATATATAAAAAACACCGAAAAATATGGTAATGGAGTATATGCTGGACGTGATATAAAAACAGGCGAACTCATTGAAGTTTCTCCTATTTTAGTATCAGATAAAACCGAGTGGAAGTATTTAAGAAAAACAGTCCTTGTGGATTACTGTTTCTCTTGGGGGAAAAATTATAAGCATACAGCCATTGCCCTAGGCTATGGAGCCTTATTTAACCACTCTTATACACCGAATGCTTTATTTGATTATAATGAAGACAATTTATCAATAGACTTTTACGCAAGGAATGATATTAAAAAAGATGAGGAGATCACTATAAATTACAATGGAGACCCTGATGATCGATCCGCATTATGGTTTGATGTCATCGATTAAGCTGTCACTCCATACCGAAAAGCGAAAGTTCTCATTCTAGAACCTTTATAAATACTTAACCGCTTCTTTCTGGCTGACATTTGTTAATAGATCTCACTAGCCTGCACATTTCGCTTAACTTGTGCAGGCTTTTTGATGCAACAACCATTGAATCTACACTGTTATTTCATATAATCAGCGATTGAAAATCATAGAAATGTGCCAACAATTTCTTTTTTCCACCCTTTATCGGCTCATTAAGAGTGCTTTCCCTTCTTTTCGTCACAAGAAATTTCGGGTATTATTAATACTAACAACTATTGTACTGTTCGGTACTTTCTTTTATTATCAGATTAAGAGGTTCTATCTCATCTATACTTCAGAAAGATCCGACAGTTCAATCGTTTGTTTATTAGTGGCAGCCGCTGGATCAATTTTTACTATTTCTTACTGACAAAAATCGAGTTTTCTATGAAGCTTATGAGAAGAGCAGTAAAGGAATGATACTAGACAACACGAAATTCACTACAGCGTTTCTCAGCGCCATAATAGCACTTATTCAAAAGGAGCTTTATACATTGAATATACAACTTTTTCTAGCTTTTGCTGTTTCATTTATTACCGTTTTAATTGTTACACCTTTTGTCATTCGATTAGCAATAAAAATAGGGGCCGTTGATAAACCGAATCAAAGGAAAGTCCATCAAACGTTAATGCCGCGGTTAGGCGGTTTAGCCATTTTTATCGGTGTAGCAGCCGGCTTCTTTGCTTCGGGTTTATATCATGAACGTGTGGCTACTATTAGTATAGGAGCATTATTAATTATTATTCTAGGAATTTTCGATGATTTGTATGAGCTTTCCGCTAAAATAAAATTCCTCGGACAAATTTTGATCGCCGGGTTAGTTGTCAGCTCAGGCCTAACAATTGATTTTATCGCTATTCCGTTCGTGGATGAAAGATTACAGCTTGGATGGCTTGCTTATCCTTTTACTATTTTTTGGATTGTAGGTATTACGAATGCGATCAATTTGATCGATGGATTAGATGGCTTAGCTGCAGGCATTTCATCCATCGGGATTGCATCGATCGCTATTTTAGCGGCCCTGTCAGGAAAAGGATTAATCCTGACTCTAGCTTTAATCGTTCTAGGGAGCACGCTTGCTTTCTTATTTTATAATTTTCATCCAGCTAAAATTTTTATGGGAGATACAGGTGCGCTCTTTCTTGGGTATATCATGGCGATTTTATCCCTTCTCGGATTATACAAAAGTGTAACGCTGTTCAGTTTTATTATTCCCATTATTATTTTAGGTGTCCCTGTATTTGATACGACCTTTGCGATCATTCGCCGCATTATTAATAAGAAACCTATTTCAGCTCCAGATAAATCGCATCTTCATCATAGAATTTTAGATTTGGGATTGTCTCATAGAAATACGGTACTTGTTATTTATGGATTTGGTATTCTTTTTAGCATAGCTGCGATCCTTTTATCGTCTGCTGCTCTGTGGGTATCCTTGGCCATATCGTTCCTTCTCTTAGTCATTCTTCATCTGATCGCAGAGCTCGTTGGTGCCGTCGGTGAAAGATACAAAGCCTTTTCTAAGATCTACAGAAAATTGTCCGGCCGATCCTAAAAGATCGTTTGTAAGCAGCTCGAATAGGGTGTCCCAAAGTATAACTTTTAGGGACATCCCTTTTTTTGTATAGTTCTTTAAACTTGTCCGTTGATTTCTGTTCCAGTCGCTTCACTTTCCCGCAGGAGTCTTCGCGCCTTCTGCTACAATCAGCTTCGTTTGAACTTTGTGATACGTTAACATTCGTCAGAATTGACACCCTTTATTTACACATGTAATAATCAAAGTAATTCGTGTTTTATCTTTTATACTTCTGCTTCATTTTAATAATCTAACGGGAGGCTGAATGGGATGAAAACAAACTCTGACGCAAAAAAAATTTCTGTTAATTCAACTGTTTCCTTAAAAGGAATTGTAAAGGCGATCTTTAACGATACGATTCATATACAGGTTGGCGGGAAAATTATTACGATCCCCACTTCTCATATCACTCCATGAGAACATGCTTAACAACATAGAATAATCGGACTTTCCTTTATTAAAATAAATAAAAGAGGAGCTGACGATGGTCAGCTCTTTTTTGTGTACCTTTCCGAAATCCTTTTTACATTTGAAATTGGACGTATCCTTGCCTAAAAAGTTGATAAATGTACTTATTTTAGGAAAACTATATGATGGGCAGGTTATTCCGGCCAAGTTCAACTGAAAGCAGGTCATCTACATGAATGAGCAACAAAATGAACAGCAAGAGCAGCTGGAAAACTTTCAACAACAACTTCAGCTGCAGCAACAGCAGATCGAGCAAAACCAAGCACAGATGGAGCAGCAATTTCAAACAAAAAAACAACACACATTGCAAGCACTCCTACAAGCGGAACAAACGATACAGCAACATGCCTCTATGACAAATCTACAGCCTTTACAGCAGGCCCAGCAGCTTCTGCAGCAGGCTACACAGCAGCTGAATCACATGCAGGGCCTCGCCGTTACACAATCAACAACGGCTCAACAACAGCAGTTGGAGCAAGTACAGCAACAAATTGAGCAGGCATCACATACGCTTTCGCTTATTCAATCGCTGAACAATGAGAATAACAGTTTTAAAAAAGGATAATTGTATGTACCCTCGACTTTCACAAAATTAGTCGAGGGTGTTTTTTGTTTCATTCAGTAGTGTATTTTCCTCTTGCAGAACAGCTTTAACGGCTTCTTTGATTTCCTGATATCCAGTACATCGGCAGAGATTGGATTGCATCCACTCTTCAATCACTTCTTCTTCTGCATCAGGATGCCGAGCTTTTAAGGCGTGACAGTTTAAAATAAAGCCAGGTGTACAATATCCGCATTGAATAGCCCAATGGCTCACAAATGCTTGTTTGATGGAGGAATCTTCCAAACCTTCTATTGTCGTAATGGTCTGATCTATTTGTTCAATCGTTAAAGACAAACAAGAATGCATCGGCTCTCCATTAATTAACACGGTACAAGCCCCGCAGTCACCATTCTCACAAGATCGTTTTGCACCGGTTAATCCTAGTTGTTCTCGTAATGTGTGCAGGAGAGTGTCAGCGAATCGGATTATCACGTCATGGCTCTCCCCATTAACATGGAGACGAATCACTGATTTGGATGTGTTATTTGAAATCATCATTATTTCCCCTCCAATGCTTCTATCATATCCTGCAAACCATTTTTTAACACAAATTCACGGTAACTGGCTGATCCGTGAAGATCTTGAACAATGGGGGCAGGAAGATGGGCAACAGCCTGGTCAATCTTCTTCTCTGTTGAAAGTGATGAATCATTTAATGCATCTTCTATCTCCGGTGAACGAAAAGGATATTCACAGACCCCGCTAAAAGCGACCCTCATTCTGTTCTCTTTTGCGAGCGCTGCAATAGAAACAACCGGGTACCCTACTTTGGACATTTTCGTTCTTTTAAAACTTGCATAGGGCAGATCGATATAATCTTTCTTAATGACAACTTGGATAAGAAACTCCCCGGGCTTCATGTTGATTTCTTTTTGAAAAATCTCTGCTAGTGGAACGATTCTCTCCTCTTCACTTCCAGCAATTTTCACTGTGGCATCCGATAATAATAAGGGTAAGATACTTTCCCGATACATTAATTTACTATGAATGTTCCCTCCAAGAGTAATTTTGTTTCTTGATGTATGATCAGCAATTCGTTTCACGGTCTCTCCAAGCAGCGGAAACAAATTGGATTCTGCAATTTTGTTTAATGAAACAGCCGCTCCAATGACTAATTGATCGCCCTGAACCTCCAGGATATGGCATTCATAAATTCCTTTGAGATCAATAACCGCATCAGCCGTTATTTTATTTACCCGGGCAAATGTAATAAACTCCGTGCCGCCGCAATAGAAAACAACTTGCTTTCCATTTTCACTCATCATTTGAAACGTTTGAACCGCCTCATTGACAGAGGCGGGTTTATAATATTCAAAA
Source organism: Bacillus lumedeiriae (assembly GCF_044891285.1). NCBI lineage: Bacteria > Bacillati > Bacillota > Bacilli > Caryophanales > Bacillaceae > Bacillus > Bacillus lumedeiriae. Next base: position 470,184 of record NZ_JAUIYO010000002.1, on the reverse strand, counting down.
TCAAATGGAATCATTGTCCGCCCCCCTTTTTCGCTTGCCATATCATTTCCGGGATGAGGGGTAATTGATTCAGTTCTACTTGTGCCGCTTCGGAAAGTCCATTTGCCAGTGCGGCTGGTGCACCGATGACCCCGTATTCTCCTATTCCCCGGGCGCCATACGGTCCGTCTGCGGCTGGTGTCTCAATAAAGTCGACAAGATATTCATCTGGCTGTTCCCCAAACCGCATCATCTCATAACTTCGGAATTGAGGATTTTGAACAATACCCTGCGCATCAAAAATAAAAGATTCACGGCTGGCGAAGCTTAGGCCGAGATACATGCCTCCCCTCATTTGCTGTACAGCCATTGCTGGATTAATAATGGTCCCGCCATCGATAACCGTTACTGCTTTTAGAATCTTGTACGTAAAATCCCGCGTGTCCCATTCAACCTCTACCGCCTGGGCGCCAACAGACCACCAAGGACCCGGCTTTCCAAATCCTGTTTCTTGATCCATCGGGGTTAAGTGCCTTTGAATATGTTTTCCATGACCGACCACTTGTCCCTCGATTGCATGGCCATTGGGATACTTGTATCCAAGGGCTATGTCCTTGATCGGTACTCCATATTCGGGATTAGCCTTCAAATACACACGGTTTCCGCCCACTTCCAGATCTTCCACTGAGCATTGTAAAACGATAGAAGCCGTTCTTTTCAATTGGGAAATCGCATCCTCCGCAGCAGCTAAGACCGCCCGGCCCGCTAAAAAGGTCGTACTGCTGGCCACCGTACGCCATTGATGAGGATCATATTGTGTGTTTACTTCCATCTTCACATGAATTTTATTCATTTCCATGCCGAGCTTTTCGGCTAGAATTTGTGCAAGAAGCGTTTTCGTTCCCTGTCCAAGTTCGATAGCTGCACAGTTTAAATTGACACTGCCATCCGCTTCGAAAGTTAGAATGACTCCTGATTCGGCATTTGTTGCTGTTGTCGATGTCTTCCAAAACAAGCTGATTCCCTTGGCGCGTACTTTGCTTTTCTCGACTTCTATCCGCCGCCCTTTATTCCATTGAATAAGCTCTTTAGCCCGGTTGATGCATTTCTCAGCGTCACCAATGTTGTTGGCGGTTAACAGGGCCTGAGTAGGAGAAGTGTCTCCTGGTTTAATCACATTTTTCACCCTTAATTCAATAGGATCGATGTTTAACTTTTTGGCTAATTGATCCATCGTTCTTTCCACCGCAAATGTTAATTCCGGATGACCGTATCCCCGGAAAGATGTAGCAAAAGGGTGGTTCGTATACATACAATAAGAGTCACACCATACGTTTGGTACATGGTAAGGGCCCGTACAGTCGAGCGCTGCTGCTCTAGTAATACCTGCTGCTTGGTCCGTATAAGCACCGGAATCAATTAAAAAGGTATACTGCCCCGCAAGTAATTCCCCATCTTTGCTTGCTCCCAGTTTAATCGTAGCTTCGATCCCGATATGTCCGGGAGCCGTAATCATATCCTCTTCCCGCTCATACTCTAATTTTACTAGTTTGCCCCCCACTGCCTTGGATGCTAAATAAGCAAGTGGTTCTAATTGAACGGTCCCCTTTCCGCCAAATGCTCCGCCAATCATAGGAACATGGACGATAATATTTCCGACTTCAATATTAAAAAATTGATTTAACACCTTTTTAATGGTAAACGGGGATTGGGTACAGGAATGTACAATGACTTTGCCGGCTGGATTAATTTCCACCCGTGTCGCTCTCGTTTCCAAAGCTGCATGATCGGAAAGGTTAAAGGAATACGTCGCTGTCACTGTTTCCTCACAGTTTTCCCACTCAGAGATGAAATCCCCTTTACGAATCTTAATATGGCTTCCTATATTTGTCCCCGGAACGGGATAGACATTGCTAATAATTTTCATATATTGGCTGGAGTCTTCATGGACTAAAGGCGCCTCTTTTTGAAAGGCTTGGCTGACAGAATTCACTACCGGCAGAGGTTCATAATTCACCTTTACCTTTCGGGCCGCTTGCTTCGCCTGATGTTCATGATCAGCTACAACAATGGCGATCGGTTCACCATAATAACGTACTTTCTCGAATGCTAAAGGAGGCCGATCCGCTAAAATAGGACCAATATGAAATGGAAACACCTTCCCAGTAACGATGGCGCGTACCCCTGGCATTTGCCACGCTTCCTCCGTATCAACCGATTGAATCCTAGCATGAGCATATGTGCTTGTTACCAGCTTTGCATGCATCATTCCCGGCATCAAAAAGTCTCCAACGTATCTGACTGTTCCCTCTGCTTTTTCTACTGCATCAATTCTTTGTTCTGCTTTGCCAACAGATGTCCATATCTTGCTGTTCATGACGCATACCTCCTGTTTAATCGATCATTCCACTTCACTTCTCAGATCGATTTCCTAGTAACATAAAATTGTTCAGCATATAACTTCCATTTTCCCCTGATATATGAAAAGGTTATACCTTTAATCATTTTTTCTCCCATAAAACAGTTATTTGAAAGGCAGGCGTAAAAAGTAAATGAAAAGGCAATAATAAGGATAGCGTATGTTTTTCGCTGTACGTTTGTTTCTTAGTGATTAATCTTTTAGGAGTGAAAGAATTGGGGGAAACGAAAGACAGAAAGATTCACTTATTTTTATTGCTAGTCGTTGCGGCTGTTTTTATATGGTCCATCATCAAGCCTTCTGGGTATTTAGAGTGGGCATTAGAGGTGAGCCCTGCTGTGGTTGGGATCATTATCTTATTAGCTACCTACAATAAGTTTCGTTTCACCACACTGTCTTACGTAATTATGGCCATCCTATCCATTCTCATGTTTATTGGAGGACATTACACTTATTCAAAAGTGCCTCTTTTTGACTGGATCAAAGATGTTTTTGATTTGAAACGAAATGATTATGACCGATTTGGCCATTTTCTAAAAGGATTATTTGCTATTGTTGTAAGGGAAGTTTTACTGCGAAAAACAGCACTTATAAAAGGAAGTTGGTTATTTGCTATTTCGATCAGCATTGTGATTGCCGTCGCAGCCCTTTATGAAATTATTGAAGCAATATTCACTAAGCTGTCGGGTGGAGGAGAAGCAGCTAAAAACTTTGTAAATACGCAAGGAGATATATGGGATGCTGAATGGGACATGGCTTGTGCCTTAGTCGGTTCAATCCTTGCCTTGCTTATTTTTTCAAACTTGCATAACCGGCTTCTAAAAAAGGATCATCACAAACCTAACGTTTGAACGACACACCTTTTTCCATAACTAGATTTCCTGTTTTCACATGTCCTTTTTATATCATTGAAGCACATGATATCGGGAATGCTAAAATACACATCCCGTGACACAAAGGAAGGTTAAGCATGAAATTCACAACAAAGCTAATAATAGGAACGATCATTATCATCGGCCTGATGGGGGCCGCCATATATGCTATGACAGATGATACAACTCAAACAAAAGAAGCGGGCATTGACGAAATAAAGGCAGAAAGAATTGCGTTAAGAGAACTAAATGGAGGCATAGTGACGAAGATTCATATGGAAGAAAGCCCTGATGGGTCTAAAGAATACGAAGTGACGATTGTCAAAAAGGATCAAACATTTGAAGTAGACATCGATACCTTAACAGGTAAAGTTTCAGAAATTAGTCAATATGAACTTAAAAAAAATAAGCCTCAAAATATTTCAACAAACATCTCTATAGAAGAGGCGAAGAAAATAGCCTTAGATCAAGTAAATGGAAGAGGAACAGTAACCGAAATAAATTTAGATACTTTTCATAATCGCTTAGTTTATGATGTGGAAATAGGGACCATTTATCGACGTGAAGCGGAAGTGTTTGTAGATGCGGCTAACGGAAAAGTGTTGAAGTTTAAAGAAGTCGATTAGTTTCACTTTTTGAGATTTCATCTATTTATTCTTTTCGGACCCTGCTTTAGAAACGATTAAAATGTCCTTTAGACAGTTATATATTGATCGCCACATAACGAAAAAAGACGATGCATGTACATCGTCTTTTTTTATATGTGTGATTATTGTTTTTCTACGTTAGCAGCTTGTGGTCCGCGTGGTCCTTCAACAACTTCGAAAGAAACGCTTTGGCCTTCTTCTAAAGTTTTGTAGCCATCGCCTTGAATAGCTGAGAAATGTACGAATACATCGTCTTGTCCTTCAACTTCGATGAATCCGAAACCTTTTTCTGCATTAAACCATTTTACTTTACCTTGTAACATGTAAATATCCTCCTCGAGCTTCACGTGCTCATTCATTTCTTGCTGTTTATTACTATTTCAAGACGAAAACAATGTTATTCAAACTTGCTCTCTTTTGAAACGAACTTAAACAACTTCCTTTACTATACCACCTATCTAACAAAAAAGCAAGAAAATGTAGGGTTGCATTTTAATACCGTTCCAGTTTGCTGCTTCACGCGGGACTACAGAACTAATTTTCAATATCTTTCATTTTGTTATTCACAATCAAAAACAAGAAGAATATACTGTTGTATAACAGAAAAAATAAAAAATAACTGTTTTATAAAAAGGAGGAAATACCTGAATGATGAGCCCATTAGAATTTTTTAGATCCCTTCCACCCAAAACATGTCCTGAATGCGGAGAACATATGTCTGAACAAGCAGAATCGTATATGATGGAATGTGACCGCTGCCTGTCAAAACGAGAAGAATAACATATACCAAATGAACTTCTCACTCTTCTTCTTCTCATCAGTATCGACCGGTTACATCATGTCTCTTTTCATATGAAAGTTCAATTTATAACTGAAAGGCTTTGTTACCCCCTGTTGATTTCCGCTGCGGGCGCTCGTTTTCCACTCTAATCAACAAATGAGCAAGATCAACACTAGTCGTTATATAGCCACATAAAAAAGGACGGCCTCGCAGTCAGTTATTCACTCACTTTGAAGACCGTTCTTTTTATCCTTATTTCTCTATTGCTTTTTTCAATGTTTGAATGTTTTGTTCCATCAGCGTAAAATAATCTTCCCCACTTTTTTCATCTTCCTTCGTAAGCACGGAAAGGTTATGAATTTTCAACGCTTCTGCCTTTAATTCCACTTGTACCACTTTCGCTACTTTCGGCGTCACGTTTTGTTCGAAGATCACGTATTTAATTTGGTGCTCTTTCGCTGTTTCAATGATTTCCTTCAGTTGTTTTTGTGAAGGCTCATTCGTAGGTGACAGACCGGCTACGCTAATTTGCTTAATCCCGTAATTTTTTTCCCAATAGCCGAAAGCTGCATGTGACACGAGAAATTCTTTGTTATCAGCTCTATCGGCGACTTCATGGAATTCTTTATCCAGCTTTGTTAATTTGTCTTTTAATGCTTCATAGTTTTTTTCAAACTCTTTTTGATGTTCTGGATCAAGCTCTGATAGTTGTTCTTTAATTACTCCTGCCATCTGCATGGACAATGTCGGGTCTATCCAGATGTGAGGATCGATACTTCCATGTGTATGTCCATCATGTTCATGATCATGATGATCTCCTTCATGTTCCTCAGCTTCTTCTTTATGGTGATAAAGGCTGTCTAAATCAATTTCTTCCCCTACTTCAACCACGCGGACATCTTCACTTTTCATTGATTCTTGCACTTTCTTCCCAAACGGCTCAAGCCCAAGTCCGTTATACAAAAATAAATCCGCACCCGCAATATCCAGCATTGTTTTAGATGTCGGTTCGTATGTATGCTCATCTACTCCAGCAGGCAGAACGCTTTTCACATCTACATATTGTTTACCGATTTCTTCCGTAAAAAAAGTTAACGGATAAATGGTTGTATATACTTTTATGGATTCTTTTTCTTTGCTATGATCTTGTTTATTCGCTTCTTTTTGTCCACAAGCCGCAAGAAACACGATGACCGTGAAAATAAAGAAGATTTTTAGAAAACGAGACAATGTAGTTCCTCCTAAACAATATAAAATAGATAACTAGGAAGATTATATCGAAATCATTCCGTTTTGTAAATAGTAACGATTTCGATTTGTTAGTTATTTATAAAATTTAGGCTTTGTTAGATTTCTGCTGGAGCGTCTCTTTCTGCGGGGTTTCCCCGTGGACACGCTTTTTCCGGAGGAGTCCCGCTCCTTCCCCTCCAATCAACAAAGGGGAAAAATCAACATTAGTCATGAACATAGCCAAAATTAAAAAACCAAATGCACACAGCATTTGGCTCTATATTCATTTATTTCGTTAAAATAATGGGTTCATCTTTTGTAATGACAATCGTATGTTCAATTTGTGCAACGAGGCTGCCATCCGGTGTTTTAAATGTCCAGCCATCGCCTCCTTCTACAATCATCTCCGCTTTAGCAGAAATAAATGGTTCGAATGCAATCACCATGCCCTCTTTCAATAATGCATTATCCCACGGATCAAAGTAATTTAAGATGTGATCTGGAGCTTCATGAAGCGCACGCCCAACGCCATGGCCTGTTAAATTCTTGATCACTGTAAATCCATTGCGCTTTGCTTCGTTCATGACTGCTTTACCGATTTGATTTTGCTTTGCTCCGGCTTTTGCTTTCAGCAGACCGCGCTCCAACGCTGTTTCCGCTGTTTCGCATAGCTTAAAGAGTAAAGGATCGCCTTCCCCTACGACGAATGAAATACCAGTATCTGCAAAATAACCTTCGTATGAGCCAGACACATCGATATTTACAAGGTCACCTTCTTTGATCACCCGGCTGCCCGGAATGCCATGCGCTACTTCATCATTTACACTGATGCACGTGTATCCTGGAAAATCATATTCGCTTTTTGGACCCGATACAGCTCCTTTTTCCGCAAATAATCTTCCGCCCAATTCATCCAATTCTTTCGTCGTTACGCCGGGCTTTGTTGCACCCCGCATTTCATCACGGATTTCCGCAACAATTTTACCGATTTTTTTCAACGACTGCAGTTCTTCTTCGGTTTTTATAATCATCGAACTCTTCCTTTATCTTAAATTTCTCTTCCGTAACATACTATACAGAAATTACATCTTCTTGAAAAGCGGCTTATGCCTGTTCATTTAAAAACTTCCAGGCAGCAGAGGCTAAAATTTTACCGGCATAGAGCATAGCCTGTTCATCAATGTCAAACATCGGATGATGGTGCGAATAGACTGCGTTCTTTGCAGGATTGCCCGCACCGGTTAAAAAGAAAGTACCCGGAACTTTCTGTAAATAATAAGCAAAATCTTCTCCAACCATTAATGGTTCAGTGATGTAACAGTTACTGCTGCCGAGCACTTCTTCAGCACACGACTGGACGAAATTTGTTTCAGCAGCATGGTTCATAACAGGCGGGTACCCTTTTACATATTGGTATTGATAAGAAGCTCCAGCCCCTTCGCATAACGAGCGGAGAATAGCCTCCATCTTCTGTTCAACCATTTGCCGCACGTCTGCTCGTAAGGTTCTCACTGTTCCTTTAATAGAGACCTTCTCCGGAATAATATTAAAAGCATCACCGCCATGAAAGGCTCCAACAGAAATGACCGCTGAATCAAGAGGACTAACGCTTCGGCTGACAATTTGCTGTACTAATTGCACCCAATTTGTGCCAATAACAATCGGATCAATCGTTTCATGAGGCAAGCCGCCATGACCGCCTCGTCCAATGATCTCTACTTCAAAGTGATCAGCTGATGCCATAATCGCCTGCGGCTGAAAAGCAGCTTGTCCAACTGGAATCGTTGACCATAAGTGAGTACCGAAAATAGCGTCCACCCCATCCAGGCATCCATCTTTAATCATCTCCCGCGCGCCGCCGGGAACAAGTTCTTCTGCAAATTGATGAATGAGCACGACAGTTCCGCATAAGGCATCACGTTTCTCCTGAAGTGCTTTGGCAACTGACAGCAAGGTGGCTGTATGGGCATCATGGCCGCATGCGTGCATTTTACCAGGAACAGTCGAACGATAAGGCACTTCTTTTAAGTCTTGAATCGGCAACGCATCAAAGTCAGCCCTCAATGCAACCGTTTTCCCCGGCTTCTTCCCGCGAATGATCCCTACTACTCCCCGTCCGCCGACTCCTTCTTTCGTTTCGATTCCCATCTCTCTAAGCGTTTGGGCAATTAGCTTCGGTGTTTCTTCTTCTTCAAATGATAGTTCCGGATGTTGATGCAAATATCTTCTCATTTTCACCGTGTCTTCGAAGTTATTTTCTAAAGAGTGATAGATTTCTTCCAGCACAACAACCTCTCCTTTTTTTATCGTTACAAGAAAAGCAGACTAATCAACGATTCTCATAGCAAGCCGGCGGACGCGGGCTTCCAGCTCTTTAATACTGAATGGCTTTGTCAAATAATCGTCCGCACCGAGCTCCAGCGCTTTGACAATATCTTTCTCGCTTTTTCTTCCTGTCAGCATAATAATGACAAAGTCTTCTTCTGGAAATTCTTGACGCAAACGCTGCAGTACTTCAATACCGTCTATCTTTGGCATGACGCCATCAAGTAAAATAATATATTTCCCGCCCTGTTTATACCAGTTATCATTAAAAAAGGCTTCTCCTTCTTTAAAGGAACGAATGTCTGTCTGATACTCTCCGAATGACATGCTTTGAAGCTGATCTTCAAGCATCCGGCGAATCACTCCGTCATCATCAATAATTCCAATTCGCAGCAGCTTCTCCTGATCCAGAGGAGAATCTACCTCTTGATAATTCGTCACTTTACCGCGGCCATTAACTTTAGAAGAATAAAGAGCGAGGTCCGCTTTCTTTAAAAACTCTTCCGGCTGATCATCTGCATGATTCACCTCGATCACTCCCCCAGAGAAGCTGCAGGAAAAGACATATTCTTCGAACGTAAATACATGTTGTTTAAACTCCTCAATAATCGATTGAATCATTTGTTTCGCCTTTACTGCCGTACAATTCGGCATAAGTAATACAAATTCCTCTCCTCCAAAACGAATAAAGAAATCTCCTTGATGAATCCGGCTTCTCACGATGCGGCTAAATTCCTTTAACACTTCATCTCCCACAGCATGACCGTATGTATCATTGACTTTTTTAAAATGATCTAAATCAAGCATAGCCACAGAAAAAGGAAGGGCTGATTCTCTTAACAGGTGAAGCTGTCGTTTGATTTCCACATTAAAAAATTTGCGGCTAAACGCTCCTGTTAGTTCATCTATGAGCACAATCCCCTTCATTAAGTTAGAGTAATTTATTTTGTTCTTCATACGGATCATCAGTTCATCCGGCTCCACGGGCATTTCAATATAGTCAAGCACTCCGGCTTCATAAGCTTTTATCCGCTCTTGTTTGCCTCGTTTTGAACTCACGGCAACAATCGGGGTAAAGCGATTGCCGGCTGTCTCGTTAATCTCTCTGAGCAGTTCCATCCCGCTGTCTTTAGGGAGATCTAAATCAATAAGCAAGAGGTCTGGATGCTTTGTTAAGAAGAGGAACAAGCCTTTCTTTGCTGTCATAGCAGCCAAAACTCCCCACCCTTCATTTTCCATTTCCTTCCTCAAAGCGGTCAGCCTTTCAATATCACTTTCGATAAAAAGGATCACCTCACCTCTTTTCTCAGCCCGCTGTTTTTTTTGAATGGATCCATCATCGTTTCTCAACAGCTCAGCCAAAAAAGGCCGCCATTCTTCCTTGCTCCAATTTTTATTTCCTCCTTTATTTAGTTGTTCAAGCTTAACAGAGGCACTGTCGGCCAATTCCTTTAATCCGATGGAATCAGCTGCTTTCTTGAATAAATAAAGAAATCGATATAGCTCTCTTTCAGTAACGAATGGCTGGCTGCTCCAGCGTTGAAAAGTTGTATTCATTCTCTTCATAAAAATGTCTTGATATGTTTTCAAGTGCAGCCCCCCTTCATACAATCTATGTTTCTCGTTCTCATTCTAGTTTTTATCGTTTATGCCATCTTTGATTCCACGTTTAACTGTCACCAACGCTCGTCATCAAAAGTAAATATAATATATTTTCTTCGGGGTTCTTTCCCCTTGGCTGCCTCTATAATATAATTATACCAACATTAACTCTTACTCACATCTTATTGTTGCGTTATATATAGATGGTGCTTGTTTTTTCTCAAAATATCAATCATAGACTTGGATAGGAAACATTATCTAAACAAGGGGGCAGAATCATGAATTGGCTCAGCGGCAGCTATGAGCATGTTCATTTTTACATGTTTTCCACTAGTCATATCGTTGTATTAGTGCTTTTACTCTTGATGATCCTTAGTCTATTTATCTATAGGAAGAAGCTGGCGGATAAAAACACACGGATAGGTGAATGGACAGCTGCCTTTTTCCTGCTTGGCATGGAAATCGCTTATCATTCATGGATGATTGGGACAGATCTATGGACAGTAAACCGCTCCCTCCCTTTAGAACTATGCAGCATCGCTACATTTTTGACCATTTTCCTGCTCATTACAGGGAACAAGCTATTATATGAAATTTTGTTGTTCATTGGTTTATTAGGAGCATCTCAGGCATTAATTACTCCTTATTTGTATTTTGATTTTCCTCATTTCCGCTTTTTTCACTTTTTCTTTACACACTTACTTATCTTTTGCACACCCCTTTATTTTACTTGGGTGAAAGGGTACAGGCCTTCCTTCTTGTCCGTTGTAAAAACAATGATCTTCCTTAATGTCCTAGCATCTATGATTTTTGTCATTAATAAGTTAACAAATGGAAACTACCTTTTCCTGCGTCATAAACCTGAAACAGCGAGCATGATCGATTTGCTGGGTCCTTATCCTTGGTACATTCTTTCATTAGAAGCCGTCGCGTTCACTTTAAGTATCGTTATCTGGCTGCTGTTCAGAGAAAAATCAGCAACGGCTGTTGTTGAAAGAGAGTTTCATCACTACTTTTAACTAAAAAATAAAGAACGGCCTGAAGACTAAACGCCCGGGCCGTTCCCTCACTCACTTACTTATTCAGCTTCTGCTTTAAAAGTTGAAAGATGATGTCCTCCTCATTTTTCCAGTCATCACCGCACCGTTTCAATAGAGCAGCCGCTTCATTCATTGTTCCTATAAAATGAAACTCCCCCTGTTTTAAGACCCCTATTCTCGTACACATATAGATGATTTCGTTCACATCATGTGTGATATATACGATCGTTTTTCCATCGCTGGCCAATTGTTTCATCAACTCATTTATTTCAAATTTAGACTGAAGGTCAATACCGACTGTCGGTTCATCCATCAATAAAAGATCGGGTTCATGAATTAAAGAGACGGCTATGTTAAGCTTTCTTTTCATGCCGCCTGAAAGCCGTGATGCTTTCTCCTCCCATTTGCCACAAAGCTGAACAGACTCGCAAAGCTCCTTTAATTGTTCTTCCTTTTTCTTACTCTTTGATACCTTGTTCCAAAATAACATATTCTCTTTGACCGTCATGTCCTCCCAAAGAGCAATATCCTGCGGCACATAGCCAATTTGCCTGCGAACAGCTTTCGCCTGCTTCACCGCATCCAGCCCTTTGATCGTTACCTTTCCGGCAGAAGGAATGGTAATGGTCGCTAATATGGAAAGAAGGGTGGACTTTCCGGCCCCGTTCGGCCCAACCAATCCAAAAATTTCTCCTTTGTCTACATGTAGATTTACCGGGCCAAGTATTTTCTTTTTACGGTAATATTTCTCCACATTCTTGATGCTAATCATTGAGTTTCCCTGCCTTCCAAATCGTCCAGATCCATATAAAAAAAGCGGCTGCAGCCATGACCACTGTGTTTCTCCATATGGGCGGACTTCCCCACTGATGGCCATTTCCTGCGGCTGTTAAAGCAGCCTGTGGAAACAAACTGCTTATTCTCTCGATATCAACAAACCATTCACTAGCTGGGAAGAAGCTTCCTCCAATAAGAGCAAACAGCAGCGTACCACTTAATACCGATAAATAAAAAGATCCTAAATGATGATGATAAAGCGCAAATAACAAAGCCGTCGCTGTACAAAAAAGGATAAAAACAGCCATAACAACGAATATAACTACCCGGCCGGTGATTATGTTCAAGTGATGAAAAGCTAGGACAGACAAGCCTGCTTGAAACAATTGAATGGTCAGAGAAGCAGCCGAACATTGGTATAAATAAGCCGGCAGCCCCATACTGCTTGCACGGATGCGCGGAAACACAGTCAGTCGTTCCTTCACAGCCCAGTCTGTCAGTACAAAGCAAGACAACAGTGTGAAAAAACTCCACAAACCGAGGTAAGAGGAAAATAATACAGAGGATCGTTCTTTTTTCTGCACTTGGTTTTCACTTGTCCATGTTTCATAGTGTACAGTCATCAACGGTGCTGGCTGCCATTGGGCCATTGTATAATTAAAAGCCTGCTTCCATATCGCTCCACTTTCCACGTGACTCCCATTTTTTTGTTCATACAGCGAGACCACTTTATTAGCTGCTTTAACCGCACTCGCCTGTTTAATGACTTCACTCGCTGTTATTTCACGCACAATGCCTGCCGCGGCAGAAAGAGGAGAAGTCCATAGCTCAATCAATTGATCATGTTCCCCTTTTAGCAAGCGTGTTTGAAAATGTTCTTTCATAATAATGACACTGTCTACTTCTCCCTGCAGCAGCTGTTTTTTTGCAGATAAAGCCGTTACACTTTCAACCGTCAGCTCCGGCTGCTTTTTTAACTCCTTTATTACGCTTTTAGATAAGTTCGTTCTATCTTCATCTACAACCGCAACTGGAATAGTCAGTGCTGCCTGCTGTTTGCTTAAGAACATTCCGAAGCAAAGAGAGGCTGTGAGAGGGATAAACAGGAAAATCCAAGTTAACGGCTTTCGAATGAAATATTTCCCTTTGCTAACGTACACACCCACTGGCTCTTCTCCTTTCTCTCATCCGCCAATATAAAATAGCGATCGTAATCAAACTAAAGGAACAAGCAATGGATAATAGAATAAAAGAGAGCTTTAAGAATGTTTGAGCCGAATGTTGATAAAAAAAGGTAAGCATATACTCAAGTGCCCAGGCATTAATCGTAAGCACATTTATTTGTTCCAGCCAACCGGGAAAATACACAGCAGGAATAATGTGCCCCCCCGCAGTGGTTCCTACGAATAAACAAGCTAAACCTACAAGCAAATAAAGCTTTTCATCCGCCAGCAGGGTGTCGATCATAACGAAAAAAACAGCAAATAAAAAGGCCGTCAGAATAAAGCCGCCAGTGAAACGCAAGGACTCAATATGCAAATTCACCATGCCGCTGATCATCAATAAAATAACAGTGATCATACTGCTCATAAGCACAACGATCAACACGAAGGTCATTTTTGCAGCGGCTCCATGGTAAGAAGAGAAACCTACAGTGAGCAAGCGGCGGGAAAGTGCCTTATTCATCTGATTGTTAAAAAGAAAAAGGCCGGTGAAGCTCCAAACCATCATCATTAACGTTAAAAAGGAAACCGCATAATAGTGCCATAGATTAATTTGGTAAAGAGCCGCTTGTTTTTTCTCTTCAAAAATGTTCCCTCTTCCCAATATATCAAGAGAAAACGAGACGACATTTTTTTTAAATTCTTTTTTCCTTTCTTCTTTTGTAAAATCCATTTCTTTCATAAAGTAATGAACCGTATTGATCCCGCTTTGAGCAGCGGATGTAAAACCGGCGGCACTTTCCATTACTTGCCGGACGAGTGCAGCTTGCAGCGGCCGCTGTTCGTTTCCGACAACCGTAACAGGTGTATTGATCCCCTTCGCAACATCTTTACTAAATCCACGGGGAATGTAGACAACGGCGGCGGCTTTATTTTCCTCTAACAGCTGCTTTGCCTCCTTCCTGTCCGACTCTACCGTCCTCATAATCGAATTCAAATGCTCACCTTCTGTTAACTGGCTGATCACTAGTCTCGTTTCAAATGTAGGGTCTTCATTGACGATGACGAGCTGAAACGGATCGACAAACCGTTCTTTTTCTAATCCTTCACTTCCAATTAAACCGACAATAAATAAAAAGAAAATAGGAGACAGCCATAAAAACATGGCTGTGATCCTATTTTTCCAAAGGAGCTTTATATTGAAAAGCGTAAATGTAAGGATTGTTTTCATATATGCCCCCGTCTAAAAAATAGCTTCTTCCTCTTCGGATGATTGACTATTAAACATTTCTTGAGCAGCGGCATCTTCTTCATATAAATCTTCCGCATGGGAATCACCACCGAATGGGTCTCCCATAGGGGCACCTCCGAGCAATCCAAATCTGCTCATGAGACTCATCACGTTTAAGCCTACCTCCTGCTGAATTTGTGCCAGCTGTTCGTCAGTAATTTCATTCACATTCAGACTGCCGGGCTGATTTTCTTTAAACGCAGGAACAGTGACTTTATCTACTAGTTTCGTTTTCGTATCTACTACAAAAGAAAGGGTTCCGCCATTCATTTCATCATCCACAGTGACCTCAACATCCAGCTTTTCATTAGAATACTCTTTATCAAGGTTCGTGTCCTGTACTTGTTTTACTTTGCCGCTAATCTCCGATGGCACTTCATAAGCCGCATCTCCCTGGACTTTGAGAGTGAACGCCCGATCAATATTCTGTTTGCCTTTTGAATCACCAGCAAAAGTTGATTTCATATTAAAATTGGCTGCTTCTTCTTTCGCTCCATGGAGGGAAATGCGTAAATCCTCTGTACGCTTATCATCTTTGCCTTTCATGTCATTTGTCACTTGAACAGTTACTTTTTCTTCTTTATTTTCTTTCGGCATCGCTTCCATTGTAAACTCTTTCATACGCTGCTCATTTCCATAAGGAACGTTCTTTGTATGAATCTTCAAGGCTACTTCTTCAGCGGACGGATTGGCTACTGTCATCTTCATTGTCCGGTCGATAATCTGCTCTTTTTTATCTATGAGCAGCACAGAGGACAAGCCATTAGGAAATTCTACATCTTGTAAGCTTTCCTTTGCTTCTTTTAAACTATTAACGATTTCTTCTTCCATTTCTTCACGGCTCGGAATCTCCCCGCTTACTTCTGTTGCAGCTCCTGCTTTTATTACTTTTTCCGCTCGAACCGCTATCATGCTATGAAGCTTTTTATCTTTGATCAACCGATCCATATACTCGTTCATTAAGCTTTTTGTCTCTTGCGATGAAAGTGAGAGAGTCACTTTTCTCAACTTCATCTTTTCACCTTTAAACTCATATTCTACCCCTTTTTCCAGCTCAAAGTTTTCATCTTTCAGCTGATCAACCAAAAAGGCAGCGTAACGTTCCGTTAAATAGTTAACGTCTTCTTCTTTCAGTTCGAGGTCTTTCCACTCTACTGGTGAAAGCTCTAGTTTTTCCGGGCCTGTGTAGGAGGGATCCATCTTTCTCATAAACTCGCCGTACTCATCTAAGTTCAAATAAAAGAACTTAGAATAAAGAAGAGGAACCTTTGCGCCCATTTGTTGATCTGTATGAACAAACTCCATATCGAGCGCTTTTTCACCTTCAAGGTTCAAGGCGATATTGTAATCCCCTGCGTTTTTCTTTGGATCTTGTTTCATTTTTGCTGTGATCGTCGCATTTTTGAGCATTTCCATAACCATCGCTGCGTCTGGATCATTTTGTAAACTATCCATTTCCAATCCAGCGCGAAGTGTCATTTGGGAAGTAGACGGCTGTTCCATTAACTTTTTCGAGAATTCAAATGACTCTCCGTATTTTTCGTCAAAATCTGCTTTCGCTTGCTCATAAGCATGATATTCCGACAATAAAAAAAGCTCTTTCGGAGACTTATTCAGCAGAAAAGCAGCCGTTGCCCCTCCTCCTAACAGTAAAACGACGAGGGCGATGACCCAAGGCAGCTTCCCCCTTGATTTTTTAACTATGTCGTTCTGCTTATTCGTTTCATCAGCTTCCAATGCAGCCGAAAACTCTTGATTGGATGCTTGCCCAGCTGCGGTTTCTTTGCCGCAAGAAGGACAAAACTTGGTTCCTGCTCCGATCGGGTTTCCGCAGTGTACACAATTTTTCATTTCATCTCTCCCCTTCTTTTTTCAGCCCTATTTACGGCTCCTTACTAGCATAAGGAACAAAAAAAACGTTTGCCATAGATTCGACAAAACAAGACAAAATCTCCTATTCTCTTTTCATAAGGATATGTACTCTCTTCTTGTTATATCGCTGCCGCCGGAAAATTAGAACAAGAAAAAGTGCTCTCTTTTCCGTTCTATTTAACTACACACAAAAAAGAAGCTTCTCACAACGGAAGCTTCTTTTTGAATCATTTTTTATGAACGGCGTTTACCCTAGAAGCTGCTGGTAAAGTTTTTTTGCACTTTCCGGGTCTTTGGATCCGTGCACCAGCATTCGGCCGTCTTGGAAAAGCACGATTCTTTTTCCTGAAATGACAGCCGAGAGCAAAAAGCCATTTGTCTTTACTGTTGCGCCTTGCTGCTCCATCGTTGAAGCCAGCTGCGTTAAATTAAATGTTCTGTTTTTTGGCGGCCTTACTTGGACCGTATCTCGGCCGCAAAGAACGGCTGTCTTCGTGCGATTATCTTCAGCTAAATACGGATAACTTGCTTCCTTCCCACATGATGGACAGTGTTCTTTCTTTAAAACAGCTGTATTAATTGCTGAATGCGTATTTTTCCACAAGTCAAATGAAACTAGTTCCCTGCGTACATCTTTCCATCTGTCAGCAAGGATTTTTAATGCCTCTGCGCCTTGAAAGGCAGTTGTCATTTGTACGGCTGGTGCAATGATTCCTGCTGTATCGCACGTCATTCCCTCGGCTGGCAGGACATCAAGCAGACAAGTAAAACATGGCGTTTCCCCCGGAATGATAACACAGCTGACCCCTTGACTGCCGACACAAGCTCCGTATATCCACGGCACGTTATACTTTTGAGATAAATCGTTGATTAAAAATCTCGTCTCAAAATTGTCGGTTCCATCGAGCAGCAAGTCAGGCCTGCATGTATTCATTACATCAGAAAGTTCTTCCGGTCCTCCATCTGCCGTGATAGCAGTGATCTTCACATCTGAATTAATCTCTTCAAGCCGTTTCCTCGCTGCTTCTGCTTTTGGCAGATGATCCTTTACATCCTGTTCTCTGTAGAGCTGCTGCCGCTGCAGATTGGTCCAATCAACATAATCACGATCAATAATCGTTAACTGGCCGACCCCAGCTCTGACAAGCATTTCTGCCAAAGATGATCCAAGTGCCCCCGCCCCGACAATGAGTACGTGTTTGGCGGCATAAGGCTGTTTTTCTTTTAGAAATAGTTCCTGTCTGGAATAACGGTTATCCATCGTGTATCCTCCTTCTTACCCGCCGCCGACAAACTGAACGATTTCAATGCGGTCTCCTTCTTGTACTTTCGTTGATTCCATCTTTTCTTTTGGCACGATCTGGCCATTGCTTTCGACAATGACCGCTTTCCCTTGCAGTGAATAAACTGCGAGCAGATTCGTAAGTGTGGGCTCTGATAAAACGACTGTTTCCTGTTTACCGTTAATAACGATATTCATACGTCTGTTTTTCCTCCTTATTGATTTCATTTCGATAATATGCAGCAGTATCTGCCGGATCTTTACTCCCGAAAATCCCCGACATCACAGCGATTCCGCTTGCACCAGCTTCTTTTACTTCTTGAATATGATGCGGCATAATTCCTCCAATCGCTATGATCGGCATGTTCACAGCACGTGTAGCCGCTTTCAGCTGTTCTAAGCCAGCTGGTGTTCTGCCGGGTTTAGAAGCCGTCGGATAAATATGACCGAACAAGCCCCAGTCCGCCCCATTACTCTCAGCTTTTATAGCAGCAGCCGGTTCATGAATGGAACATCCTGCTTTCATAGAAGCAGTAAACGGCTTTACTATCTGTAACGGAAGGCTGTTTTCAGTCAACTGTACGCCACCGGCTTCTGCTGCCAGCGCTACATCTACCCGGTCATTTACAATGATCTTTTCCGCGGGTACATCAGCCTCTATAAACGTTTGCACCCAGTGAAACAATTCTTTAGCGCTGCGATGCTTTTCCCTAATATGGATGTAGTCGACAAATGGGTGAATGATGGAGGCTATGTCAGACGCCTGCTCCAGCTCTTGCTTCCCTGTCGTAATTGCGTGAAGTTGAAAAGACATTTGTCTCCTCCTCACTAGCTAGAATATCCCAATCTTTTGAAACCGGCTGATAACCGAGCTGTTTCAACCTTGTTTTCACTTCATCTACTGTACGTGTATCAGAGATTTCAAATTGGCTGTTATCCTCTTTTTTGTTTGCATATCCGCCGACCACGGTGGAAGAAGCTGCAGACATTTTTGTTACACCGAGTTTAATCAGATGATCCCTAAGTGCCGCCTCTTCGCGGGTAGACAGTGTAATGCCTGCACGCGGCATAAAAATCCGAAAAGCAAGCATGGCTTGAACCAGATCTTTATCTTCTACAAGAACTCTCGGCTCAAATCCTCCTAAGTTCGGACGAATGCGGGGAAAAGAAACAGCAACGTCAGTTTCTATATATTTTTTCTGTAAATACTGGGCATGCATTGCGGTAAAAAACACTTCTTTTCTCCAGTTATCCATTCCTAGCAATGCTCCGATATTAATAGACCTCATACCGGCCTCGCAGCCCCGCTCTGGTGCATCGAGACGATAACGATAATTTCTTTTTGGCCCTTTTAGATGAATTTCCTTGTAAATGTCTTCATTATATACTTCTTGATATACAGTCAGTCCATCCACGCCTGCTTGGAAAAGCTGTCTATACTCATTCGTATCAAGCGGCTGTACTTCAATAGCAATCGAGGCTGCGTGACTTCTTAAAATTTTTGCACTTTCGGCTAAATAAGAAACAGAAGAATGAATGCGTGATTCCCCAGTCAATAAAATGACGTGCTGAATCCCCATCTCTTTTAATGCCTTTGCTTCTTGATCAATTTCTAATGCTGTTAATTTCCGTCTTGGAAAGTCATTGTCAAAGCTAAAACTGCAATACGCACATTTATTCACACAATAATCAGTCAAATAAAGAGGCGCATACAAAGAGATCACTTTGCCAAAATGCTGAACAGTCAGCTTATGGGCTTTCTGCGCCATCTCCTCTAAACGCTCCACTGCTGCAGGCGAAAGGAGCACGAGTAGATCATTCTCGTTCAAATTCGTTTTGCTTAACACTTTATCTACGTCTTTCACTGTGACACGGTCTAGCATTTCTTCATACGGTTTATTTTTGATTTGATCGTATACATCGTAAAAGCTCATGTTACCCCTCCTTTTTAACGTAAGAAACCAGTTAACGGTGATGAAGCGTTAGCCCTTTGTGAAACAGATCCTAGGCCTGCTAAGTAAGCTTTTCTTCCGGCGATGACAGCTAGGTTAAATGCTTCTGCCATACTGATCGGATCATCAGCTGTAGCAATCGCTGTGTTCACAAGAACAGCATCTGCTCCCATTTCCATCGCCTCTGCTGCTTCAGATGGTCTTCCGATACCGGCATCAACAATGATTGGCAGCGTCTTTTCCTCTATTAAAATCCGAATCATTTCCTTCATACGGATACCCCTGTTTGAACCAATCGGTGAACCAAGCGGCATAATAGCCGCTGCGCCGGCATCCGCCAGTTTTTTCGCTGCCATCAAATCCGGGTTCATATAAGGAAGGACAACAAATCCTTCATTGGCGAGTATATCCGTAGCCCGAATCGTTTCTTCATTATCCGGCAATAAATATTTTTGATCGGAAATTACTTCGATTTTAATCCAGTTGCCCATCCCGGCTGCTCTCGCCAATCTCGCAATTCTCACTGCTTCTTCGGCATTTCTCGCCCCTGATGTATTTGGCATAATAATCATATTCGGCGGAATGTCTTCTAAAATGTTTTCATGACCAGCCTCCAAGTCTACCCGTCGGACGGCTACTGTGACCACCTCTGATCCTGACTGTGCAAAAGCTTGTTTCATCACGGAATGATCCGCAAATTTCCCTGTACCTGTAAAAAGACGATTCGTTAATTTCGTTTGACCAATCATTAATTCATCCATCATAATTCCTCCTTTTTACAATGAAAAAGAGCCTACCACAGTGGCAGGCTCTTTTATGTATATTAAATAACATAAAATGCAAGCTTCCCTCCGTTGGTACTAACCAAATCAGGTTCAAGAGTTGGATAATGTTTATCCTCTCAGCCTTAAAGGCACCCCTAGCTAACTTTCTTTTATTTAATTATCTCTATTATACTCTGAATTTTCTAAATTGTTAAGTTTTTTGTCTAATTTTAATAGATCTCTAATTTCTGTGAGCAATTCTTCCTCTTTTGATAGTGAAGGCGGTGTTTCTTCCGCTTTTTCCTGATGGTACAGTTTGTTAAACAGCTTAACGAATAAGAAAATAGAAAAAGATATAATAAGAAAATCAACAATCGTTTGCAGGAAGTTGCCATATTTAACGACAGCTCCTCCAAAATGAAACGCTAAATTTGAAAAATCAACTCCCCCGATCAGCAAACCGATCAAAGGCATAATCATATCGTTTACAAGTGAAGTAACAATCTTACCAAAAGCTGCTCCAATAATAACCCCAACGGCTAAATCAATGACATTGCCCCGCATAGCAAACTTCTTAAACTCTTGAAACACAGCCATTACATTCCTTTCCATTATCTTTGCTTTCTAACTATAACAAAAGCATAGTAAACTGTCCTTCTTTTATTACATATTTTATTAAAGTTTCTAGGATACTACTTTGAATTTTGCACATAATGAATTAAAAATAAAAATACGTGGCAACCAGCCACATATTTTTATTTTTTATACAGTCAATATTTCTTTTTTATTCTTCCGATCTAATTACTTTCCAAACGGCTGTTATTTCTCCGCTCTCCTTCTCATCCAAAACGAATGACCCGTTCGAATAACGATCACTCGGTTTTAACGTAGAAAAATCGAAGAGTTCCCTCTTTCCCTTCTTTGTTTGCAGTACGACCGATTCCCCTCGTTCAATCGTCGTTAATTGAACGACGCGATGAGGATTTCCTTTCAATTCCCGCAGCATAAGGACACCCCTTGATGCCCGTGATACCGGCTCAAATTCAGTTGACTTCATTTTCTTTACGGCTCCGCGCTGTGTAGTGAGCAGCAAATCTTTTTCTTCATTTGATTCCCACACTTCTACACCGACCAAATAATCACCGTCTTTTACGTTCATTCCTTTTACTCCTGCTGCACGCGGTCCTACGATACTTGCCTCATCCTCGGAAAATAAGAGTCCGTAACCGAAAAATGTCGACAAGAACACTTGTTTTTTTCCGTTCGTTAAATGAACTCCAACTACTTCGTCATCATCTTTTAGCCTAATAGCTGTTAACGCTCGTGAATAGCGCTGCACTTTGTAAGAAGATAATTCTGTTCGCTTAATTGTGCCATTTTTCGTAGCAAATAATAAATAGGACGGTTCCTGAAAATCTTTAATAGCAAAAGCAGCGATAATGAACTCTTCTTTTTCGATAGAAACAAGACTGGCCACATGCTGGCCAAGATCTTTCCAGCGAATATCAGGCAGTTCATGAACAGGCAAATACAAATAGTTTCCTTTATTCGTAAAGATGAGTAAAACATCGGTTGTATTTACTTCTTGTTTATAGAGGAGATAATCTGTTTCCTTCATCGCCAAGTCTTTTCCGCCTGATGCGGAATAGGAACGCAGGCTTGTCCGTTTAATGTAGCCGTCTCTTGTCACAGTCACGATCACGTCTTCATTTGGAATTAATACTTCAAGACTGACTTTTATTTCTTCAATTTCTTTTTCAATGACTGTCCGCCGCTCGTCATTGTATTTTCTCTTCATCTCTTTTAATTCTTTTTTGATGACAGTTGTCAGTTTCTTTTCACTCGCTAAAATGGCAGTCAGCTGCTCGATTTCAGCTGCCAGTTCTCCAGCCTCTTTCTGTAAAGCTGTAATGTCTGTGTTCGTCAGCCGGTACAATTGCAAGCTGACGATCGCTTCTGCCTGCGCTTCTGTAAAATCAAAAGCAGCCATTAAATTATTTTTGGCATCCTTCTTATCTTTCGATGCCCTAATGGCCGCAATGACTTCATCAAGTATTGACAGTGCTTTGATCAATCCCTCGACAATGTGCTGCCGGGCCTGCGCTTTCGCTAAATCGTATTCCGAGCGCTTCGTAACGACTTCTTTCTGGTGACTTATGTAGGCATCTAATAGTTCGGCCAAGCCCATTAATACAGGCCGCTGATTATGAATAGCAACCATATTAAAACTATAACTGATCTGCAAATCACTTGCTTTGTATAAATAATTTAATATTCCTTTCGCATCGCCATCTTTTTTTAATTCAATGACGATCCGCAGGCCGGTACGGTCGGTTTCATCCCTTACTTCCGCGATGCCTTCCACTTTCCGGTCAATTCTGAAATCATCTATTTTTTTGACGAGATTTGCTTTGTTCACATCGTATGGGATTTCTGTAATAACAATTTGCTTCTTTCCGCCCCTAATTTCTTCAATGTCCGCTTTTCCGCGTACAATCACTTTTCCTTTTCCGGTCTTATACGCTTTTTCAATGCCATCGACACCTTGGATAATCCCGCCCGTTGGAAAATCCGGCCCTTTTATCACTGTCATTAAATCGGCTACCGTACATGCAGGACGTTCCATCCTCATAATGACCGCATCAATCACTTCGCCCAGCTGATGCGGGGGAATGTCAGTAGCGTACCCGGCAGAAATTCCCGTTGAGCCATTCACTAATAGGTTAGGGAAACGCGCCGGCAAAACAGTCGGCTCTTCTGTCGTATCATCAAAATTCGGGATAAAATCGACGGTCCGTTTTTCAATATCTTTTAACAGCTCTCCAGAAATAGCGGAAAGCCTCGCCTCTGTGTAACGCATAGCAGCCGGCGGATCACCGTCAACAGAGCCGTTATTGCCGTGCATTTCCACGAGCAGCTGGCGGAGCTTCCACTCCTGACTCATTCGCACCATCGCATCATAAACAGATGAATCGCCGTGTGGATGAAAATTGCCGATCACGTTTCCGACCGTTTTGGCCGATTTCCGAAACCCTTTTTCATGCGTATTGCCTTCTGTATACATCGCATATAAAATCCGGCGCTGAACCGGCTTTAAACCATCGCGGGCATCAGGCAGTGCCCGTTCTTGGATAATATATTTACTATAGCGGCCAAACCGGTCGCCTAATACATCTTCAAGGGGCAGATCTTGAAACACTTCTTTTTGCATCTAGTTATTCCTCCTCGCCGACTGAAAGGTTTTCATTTTCTAATATGTTGCTGTCGTCTTCCAGTCCAAACGCGACATTCGATTCAATCCATTTGCGGCGCGGTTCGACCTTATCGCCCATTAATGTCGTCACACGGCGCTCTGCACGGGCCGCATCATCGATCAATACACGAATAAGCGTTCTTGATTCAGGGCTCATCGTCGTTTCCCACAGCTGGTCGGCATTCATTTCACCGAGACCTTTATAACGCTGCAGCATACACCCTTTTCCTACTTTCTTCATCGTTTCTGCCAGTTCATCATCTGTCCAGGCATATTCAATAATTTCTTTTTTGCCGCTGCCTTTGCTCACTTTGTAGAGCGGCGGCAAGGCAATATATACTTTTCCCGCCTCAATTAGCGGCTTCATGTAACGGTAGAAGAAAGTAAGCAGCAGAACTTGAATGTGTGCGCCGTCTGTATCAGCATCTGTCATAATGATGATTTTGTCATAATTGGCATCATCCACATTAAAATCCGGCCCTGCTCCCGCACCAATGGCATGAATAATGGTGTTAATTTCCTCATTTTTAAAGATATCTGCCAATTTCGCTTTTTCCGTGTTAATGACTTTTCCTCGAAGCGGAAGAACAGCTTGAAAGCGCCGGTCACGTCCTTGTTTAGCCGAGCCTCCGGCGGAATCTCCCTCTACTAAGTACAGTTCATTTTTTTGCGGATTGCGCGACTGCGCCGGAGTCAGTTTACCAGACAGCAATCCGTCATTTTTCTTACGTTTTTTGCCGCTGCGGGCATCTTCCCGGGCTTTTCTCGCTGCCTCTCTCGCTTGAGCCGCTTTAATCGCTTTTTTGATTAACAGCGTACTTGTCTCGGCATTTTCCTCGAGAAAATAAGACAGCTGAGCAGAAACCACACTGTCCACAGCTGAACGGGCTTCACTCGTCCCCAGCTTCCCTTTTGTCTGCCCTTCAAATTGCAGCAGCTCTTCTGGAATACGTACCGAGACAATGGCCGCCAACCCTTCACGAATATCAGGCCCCTCCAGATTTTTATCTTTTTCTTTCAACAGATTCACTTTGCGGGCATATTCATTGAAGACTCTTGTCATGGCAGAACGGGCACCAGCTTCATGTGTCCCTCCGTCTTTCGTCCGGACATTATTAACAAACGACAAGATCGTTTCTGAATACCCATCGTTAAACTGAAAGGCAAAATCTACTTCAATGTCGTTTTGTTCTCCGGCAAAAGAAACGACTTGGTGCAGCGTGTCTTTTTCTTCGTTTAAATATTTAACAAATTCTTCGATGCCTTTTTCGTAGTGAAACACTTCTTCTATTTTATGACGTTCATCTTTCAGCGTAATTTTCATGCCTTTCAGCAAAAAAGCTGATTCTCTTAATCGTTCACTGAGTGTATCAAAATTATAATTAATAGTACTGAAAATAGCTGGATCGGGCTTAAAATGAATCGTTGTACCTGTTTTCTTCGTCGCGCCTTTTTTTTCAAGCGTCGTCACTGGGATTCCACCATTTTCGAAGCGCTGCTCATACATAAAACCATCCCGATGAATCGTAACGACGAGCCATTCGGACAAAGCATTGACAACTGACGCACCAACCCCGTGAAGCCCGCCGCTCGTTTTATATCCGCCTTGTCCAAACTTTCCACCGGCATGAAGAACCGTTAAAATCACCTCAGTCGTTGGTTTTCCCATTTTATGCATTCCCACAGGCATGCCACGGCCAAAATCCTGCACGCTGACCGATTGATCCTTATGGATCATTACTTTAATTTCATTTCCATAGCCTGCGAGTGCTTCATCTACGGAATTATCAACGATTTCATATACTAAATGATGCAGTCCTCGTGTATCGGTTGACCCGATATACATTCCCGGCCGCTTTCTAACTGCCTCCAGTCCCTCTAGCACCTGAATGGCATCATCATTATAATCAAATGTCATTTCTTTTTTTGCCACAAAAATACTCCTTTCAGCCTTTCACAATGAACAAACAAACGTTCGTACATTCATTATATCATAAAAATAACAACGCTTCATCAAATAACCATCGTTCGATAGAATTCCGTTCTTTTCTTTTTGCTCTACTTTATTGTATGGTCACCATATCATTTATGCAAATTAAGCCACAGCAAAAAACAAGCGGAACTGAAGTGAACCCCTTGCTTTTTTGCTGATGATCGATTTATTTAGTTAACGCGTGTTCCACTTTAATGCATCGATCCATAATCACTGTTTTGCCTTTTCCCTTTAAATATTCGTACGCTTCTTCATTGGCCACGCCGAGCTGCGCCCAAAAAACACCGCAATCCATCTCAGCAAACTCTCTAGCGATCTCCGGCAAAAACTCAGAGCGGCGGAATACGTTGACGATGTCGACCGGCTCGTGAATATCTTTGAGGGAAGCAGCTGCTTTTTCTCCAAGTACTTCATCCACTGTTGGGTTGACGGGAATAATTCTGTATCCTGCTTTCTGCATCGCTTCTGAAACCATATAGCTCGTCCGGCTCGGATTGTCGCTTAGTCCGACTACAGCAATCGTCTTTGCCTTCTTCAACAATTCTCCTATTTCTTCTCTCGTTGGATTTGTAATCATAGATACCCTTCCTCCTTACTTTATTAGTTCGCCTTTATCCTATCATTCCCCTTTTTTCTGAGTGCGCACACGTAAAAATTGCTCGACACAAATGGCAATCATTGTACCAAAAATCAGTCCATTATTTAAAATGGACGCGGCAGCGGCCGGAAAATCAATAAAGGCAGCAGCAGGTACAAACATCACGCCCACTCCGGCTAAAAGAGCAATACCTGCGACTATCCGGGCACGACCCTGGCTTTTTTCCTTCTCCATTTCCGCAAAAGCAAAACCAGCCATGCGTGAAAAAATAACAAAGGTGACAGCATATCCGACAGGAGACGGCAAAGAGGAGAGCACATTCATAATCGGCGGAAATACACTCATTCCGACAATGAACAGCGAACCTGTCAAAAATGGCTTAATAGAGACATTTCCAGTCTGAGCTACAAACCCCGCTGCCCCGGCAATAGGAACGGAACCAATAGCTGAAAAACCTCCTCCAAGCATTTGATTGATACCTGCGGCTATACCAGCACTGCGGTAACTTCCTTTTTTATTGCCGCCATTTAAACGGCCAATTACCTCTTCCATCACCCTAATCGAAGCAATCATATTAGCGGTTAACAGAAGAGTGATAAAGGCCGCCGTTACAATGGTACCGGAGTCAAGCAGCGGCGGCCCAAAAACGAACAAGTTTGGAAAGTGAAATATTCGATCTCCTGATATCGCGGGAAATGAGGCCTCGCCAATGATGGAAAAAAACAGCCATCCAAAGCCTAATGAAATGATCACCGAGTACTGCCGCACCCATTGGATGCGGTGAGCAGAAAGGTAAAACGCAGCGACAAGGGTAACTGCACTGCCTGCCATTACAAGCGGCCGAACGGTCCCCTCTTCATTCGGCAAACCGAGCATTCCGTTCAAAAACGAACCGCTCAGCTGCAAAATCAGCAGCAGTAAATAAATAAATGTTACTGTCGGTGTAAACAGTCTGGCCATTTTCTCCAGCCAGCCGCCGGCAGCGAGTAAAATAAAAAATACCCCTGAGACAATCATCCCGCCTTCTAAACTTTGCAGCACTTGTTCGGTTGATGAATAGATCGTTCCTGTAAATCCTGCATAAATCGCAAAAACTCCCCACCAAAGCCCTGCTGGACCCTCATTAATAGGCAGGCGGTGCCCGATCAACGCCTGAATGATACCGGAAAGACCAAGAACAAACATTGTCCGCTGCACAAATTCAGCCGTATCTGCTGCCGATAAATGAAATAAACCAGCAATAGCAATCGGAGCGACAAGTGAACTTGCCAGCATGAAAAACATCCATTGTACAGCACTAAAAAACAATTTCATCCCTTCACCCATTTCCTTCTAAAAGTGGCTGATATTATCCATTGAGAGTACGCTAATTTTTTCATTCAAGCAACGGAAAAGTTCCCTTTTCTCCGTTATCCCATGTTAAAATAAGAATCAGTATCAAAAGCATTCATACCTATTATTTTGGCTTTGTTAAAATGTTAAAGAATGAATAAAAGGGGCACGATTATGATTATTGCAGTTATTATTTTATTAGCCTATTTACTCGGGTCGATCCCTTCTGGCTTAATTGTCGGCAAATGTTTTTTCGGCATTGATATCCGCGAACATGGCAGCGGAAACCTTGGTGCAACGAATTCTTTTCGTACACTTGGAGTAAAGGCAGGCATTGTCGTTACTCTCGCTGATATTTTAAAGGGAACAGCGGCGACACTGCTGCCTCTATGGCTTAGTCCAGATCTTGATCCGCTTATTGCTGGTGTAGCAGCCGTTATCGGTCACATGTTCCCTGTATTTGCTGGTTTCAAAGGAGGAAAAGCAGTAGCGACTTCTGGCGGTGTCCTGCTTGGTGTGCAGCCGGTGATGTTTCTTGTTATTCTGCTTAGCTTTTTTATTTCCCTCTATTTAACTAAATATGTTTCCTTATCATCCATGATTGTCGCTGTTGTTGCCGTAACATACGCGATCATTCTTGGCAGCCTGCCGCTGATCATTGTTGTAGGTATTTTAGCTTTTTTCGTTATTTATCGGCATCGTTCCAATATTTCCCGTATCAAGAATAAAACGGAGCCAAAAATTACATGGATGTAAAACAGATGCTTGACTTTATTGGTCAAGCATCTGTTTTTGTCCTTTCCCTTTTCCGTGATACACTTAGAAACAGCGGAGGTGAATGAAGCATGAACATTCAATTAGATCCAAGGGTTCTTATCTGGTTTAAAGATGAAATGAATGTAAGTTCGGGGCACTACATCCGCTTTTTTGTTCGATATGGCGGCTCGAGTCCTCTCCATCAAGGTTTCTCACTCGGCGTGAGTAAAGACGAACCTATTGAAATAGGAACAAAAATCGAAGCAGATGGCGCTGTTTATTTTATCGAACAAAGTGATCTCTGGTACTTCGATAATCATGATTTATATGTTAAATATAATGAAAAACTAGACGAGCCAGAATACGAATATATAAAACAATCGTAATAAAAAGCGAAAAGGTGTATGCCCCTTTTCGCTTTTTATCATTTCACTTTGTTACACCTGTCTGTTGATTTCCGCTGCAGGCACTTCAGTCAACAAAGCAGTCAGATCAATAATAGTCATGAACATATCCTATAAGTTAAATCTTTCAATATGGCTGTACAGCCCTTCTTTTTGCAAAATTTCTTTCTGTCGGTCTCCAAGAAGATCAAAGTGTGAATAGCCGTCTTCTCTACGGTCAATCCACTCTTTTCTCAGTCCATATTCCGCTCCCCACCGAGCGAGTTTTTCTAAGTCCCGGCATCCTGCTTTTGTAACGGTGCGGCAATGAGGAAACCTTTCATCAACCCAGTAATGCGTTAAAAAGGCAATATTCCCTGCGTCGATTTGCTGCTTCCACTCTTTTAATTCCTGTCTATGTATGCCAAATGCCATTCTCTTCTCCCGCCTAGATCATGCTTGTTTCTTATTTTCTTCGTATACTTTGTGCCATTCTGGAAACACCCGTTTCATCGACACCGGCCGAAACGTATCTTTTTTAACGATCGTATGAGAAGTCTTGCCTTTCAAACATACTTCCCCTTCTTTATTTTTAATTTCATAGCCGTATACTGTTCGGACTCCATTATATTCTTCAATCCATGAATACACCCAGGCAGTATCTCCGTAACGAAAGGGCTTCTTATAAGAAAGCTGTATATCCAGCACCGGAGAGACATACCCTTCTTTCTCCATATCTGCATAATGAAAGCCTAAATCCTCAATTAACTGTGTGCGGCCAAGTTCAAGCCAAACGACATATTGGCCGTGATAGACAACCTGCATCGCATCTGTTTCTGCATAACGCACTTGTACTTCTTTTTCTGAAACGAGCATCTATCCAATCTCCCTTATCTCTTTTTTGGAAGCTATTTATCCTGATTTATACAGTATAGCTCACTCTAATTATAAAAGAAAGAACGTTAAAACAGCGATCAATTAGGGTATGAATAACGAACATACTCATTTTACAGGAGGGGTATTCGTGAAACAGTACATCCAAAGTAAAAAACAAGAAATGATCGATCTTTTAGAATCTATCGTCAATATTGACAGCAGCTCTTACGATAAAGAAGGCGTAGATCGTGTCGGCGCCTTGTTAAAGGAACAATTCGAAGAAATAGATATGCATGTGAAAATACACCGGCAAGTGAATGTAGGCAACCACTTGGAAATTAAAGCGAAACAGGACAGTACTCCTAAAATCTTGATCATCGCCCATATGGATACGGTATTTCCAAAAGGAGAAGCAAAAAAGCGCCCTTTTTCTATTATTGGCGATAAAGCATATGGGCCGGGTGTAAATGACGAAAAAGCAAGCCATGTTCAAGCACTTTATGCGATGAAAGCCTTACAGGCAAGCGGCTCCCCGGCTATTAACAATGTCCATATTATTTTTAACAGCGATGAAGAGATCGGCTCGGTTTCATCAAAAGCTTTAATCGACGAAGCAGCAGCTGACAAAGAGTACAGCCTTGTCCTCGAATGCGGACGGCCAAATGATGGCGTCGTAACAGAAAGAAAAGGCGTCGGTCATTTCAAGATACATGTACAGGGAAAAAGCGCCCACGCAGGAGTAGAACCAGAGATCGGGATCAGTGCGATTGAGGAGCTGGCTCATAAAATCATCCGTCTGCAGCAGCTGAACGATTATGATCAGGGATTGACCGTAAATGTCGGTTTAATCAGAGGCGGACTTTCCGTTAACACTGTCGCCCCACAGGCGGAAGCGGAAATTGATGTTCGGGTCAAAAACAAAGAACAGGCCATGAACCTGACGAAAGCCATTCATGAAATTGCTGCAGAAGAAACAGTTGATGGCACGAGAACAGAACTGACTGGCAGCATTGGCCGGCCTCCGATGGAACGAACCGATGCATCGGAAGAATTGTTTCAGCGTGTGCGGTCTATAGGAAAAGAGCTTGGTTTTAACATCCACGAAGTGAGTACGGGAGGAGGATCGGATGCGTCCTACACAGCAGCCAAAGGCATTCCCACTATTGACGGCCTCGGTCCAATCGGTGAATTCTCGCATAGTGAAACCGAGGAATATACCGATTTACCTTCTTTCATCAATCGAACGATACTACTTGCCAAAATCATTGAACAACTTTCTGAATAATTTATAAAAATTCGAGGTGAAGAACATGGATATAAAAACCATTATGAACAATCAGAAAAGAGAAAATGGAAACCAGCGCGCATGGGGAAATGCCGGTATGACAGCAAGCGCTACGGAGGAATCCTCTTCTATTGGAGCCCGTATATTAAAAGCCGGCGGCAATGCGATGGACGCACTTGCTGCTATGCAATTTGCGCTGGCCGTCTCCGAACCATTTAACACAGGTCTCGGTTCAAGTGGATTCATTATGTATTATGATGCTAAAAAACAAGAAGTGAAAGTGATTCAGGGACATTCAAAAGCGCCAAAGAATGC
The DNA here is from genome assembly GCF_044891285.1 of Bacillus lumedeiriae. NCBI lineage: Bacteria > Bacillati > Bacillota > Bacilli > Caryophanales > Bacillaceae > Bacillus > Bacillus lumedeiriae. The sequence continues at coordinate 439,397 of NZ_JAUIYO010000002.1, read as the reverse complement.
TAAAAAAAATGTATTCATAGACGAGAAACAAGACATTATTCCTTTCTTAGAGCGCTCAACACCTGGTACCGCTGTGGCCATCCCCGGCATCTTAAAAGCGTTCGATCAAGCCATCAAGCTTTACGGAAGTAAGACATGGGGAGAATTAATTGAACCTGCTATTCAGTTGTCACAAAAAGGGATAAAAGTAAATAAAACATGGGTATCGGGCATTGAACGATTTGGCAATCGGCTCGGAGACGAAGGAAGATCCTTTTTCTTTCCGGACGGCGTTCCTTTAACAGAAGGAGAGATAGTCGTTAACGCAGACTTAACGGATACTCTAAAAGAACTGCAAACAAACGGCGCAGATTCTTTTTATGGAGGAAGGCTTGGTAAAGAAATAGTAAAGGAAGTGAAAAAACTACATGGCTGTTTAGAACTAGAGGATCTTGCCGTCTATGAAGCAGAAGTAAAAACACCTCTTCAAGCATCTTACAAAGGCTTCGATGTAATAGTTCCAAGTCCGCCAAACGGGGGCGGCTTCTCTCTTCTTTATATGCTGAAACTGCTGGAAAAAATGAATATTGGTCAATATCATGTTCATTCATGGGAAAAATATTATTTAATTGCTGAAACCTTACGAATCATGGCAGCCGACAAACTATCCTTTATGAGTGATCCTAGCTTTTATGACGTTCCTATTGAAGGCCTTCTTCATCCCGACTACTTAGAGGAACGCAGTAAATTGTATAACTTCAAATTTCGCAATGACCAAGTGACGGCCGGCAACCCTTGGAGATTTGTAGAAAACATGAAACCGAGCGGCTTACAAGCACAGCTTTTTGACATCGGTTCAGAAACGACCCACTTTATCGCTGTAGACAAAGATGGAAATATCGCAGCCTGTACCTCTTCATTAGAACATACTTTCGGTTCAGGAATCATGGTTCCAGGATGCGGTTTTTTGTTAAACAATGATATGACAGATTTTGATCCTTCTCTTGAAGGCATTAACAGTGTAGAACCAAATAAATACCCTGTCAGCATGAAAACCCCAACCATCATCTTTAAAGATGGAAAACCATTTTTGACGCTCGGCTCACCCGGGGGCCCGACTATCGTCGCATCTGTACTGCAAACGATCATTCATGTCATTGATTATGAAATGGATTTAAAAGACGCTATAGAAGAACCCCGTATTTTTAATAGTACAGGACCATTAATCTGGTGGGAAGAAGGAGTACCTCATGATGCCAGACAGGCATTAAAAAAGATGAATTATCAATTCGATAAAATTGCTCTTCCGATGGGAAACGTGCAGGCCGTCCTTTTTGATACACAATCTCATCAACTGTATGGAGCCAGTGATTCTTCAAGGCCAGGAATCCCTGTAGGCGTCAATCAATCTGAAAATTAACCAAAACAAAAAGCTGTTTCAATTAGCCTATTCATCTGTGTCAATCAAAACAGACGAAGAGAGTTGAAACAGCTTTTCCTATGTAGGTACTCCGTTACTTTGCTTCACGGAAGCGCCTCATCTCCAAACGTGCCTCTAACCTTTCTTCTATCACTTTCATGGCAATAGGATCTTCTAACAGCTCGCGTTTATTCTCCTTTACGAGTTCAGAAAATGACTTTCTTTGTATTTTTCTCATCTTACATTCCCTCCTTCCTTTAGGTCATTATAAGCATTGTTCCCTTATGAACAAGATTTTATACTAAATTTTCAAACAACTTTAACAATGAGTCGAATGTTCCACAACGTTCTTTCATTTTATTGTAGAAAACAACAACCATTCTCTACACAACAAAAGAGGCCAGCGATATGCCAGCCTCTTTTACACGTCCTTTATTTTGCTTCAATGTTTTGCAGTTTACCGCGAAGCACCATTTGCAGAATGCCTCCATTGCGGTAATAATCTACTTCTACGTCTGAATCAAAGCGGGCAAGAGCTTGGAATTCCTTCTTGCTGCCGTTTTCGTCTGTAGCTGTAACGGTTACGATGTCACGAGGTTTGACATTGTCATCTAAGTTTACTTCGATGACTTCTTTACCAGTCAATCCTAATGTTGTTGCATTCTCACCCATTTTAAACTGTAATGGAAGTACACCCATCATTACGAGGTTTGAACGGTGAATACGCTCGTAACTTTCAGCGATGACTGTTTTTACTCCAAGAAGATTTGTTCCTTTCGCTGCCCAGTCACGGGATGAACCCATTCCGTAATCTTTTCCAGCAAGAACGACAAGTCCTGTACCATCTTCTTGATACTTCATGCACGCATCATAAATTGCCATGACTTCGCCTGTTGGCCAGTAAGTCGTAAATCCTCCTTCTGTTCCAGGAGCGATTTGGTTACGAATACGGATATTAGCGAATGTTCCGCGCATCATTACTTCATGATTGCCTCGACGAGAACCGTAAGAGTTAAAGTCACGCGGTTCTACACCTTTTGAGCGCAAGTATTTGCCTGCAGGCGTGTCTTTACCGATAGCACCGGCAGGAGAAATGTGGTCTGTCGTTACGGAGTCACCGAATTTACCCATAACGCGCAAACCTCTAAGCGCTTCAATTTTCTCAGGAACTGCCGACAACCCTTGGAAGAATGGCGGGTTTTGAATATACGTTGAATCTGTATTCCAGCTGTAAAGAGCTTCGTTGCTCGTTTGAATTTGATTCCAGCGAGAGTTGCTGTCAAATACACGCTCGTATTCTTTACGGAACAATTCTGGTGTAACAGCGCGCTGTACAACTTCTTTTACTTCTTCTGTTTCTGGCCAGATATCTTTAAAGAAGACATCTTTGCCGTCTTTATCTTTACCGATTGGATCTTTTGCGAAATCGATGTTGACTGTACCGGCTAAAGCATAAGCAACAACTAATGGCGGTGAAGCAAGGTAGTTTGCTTTTACAAGCGGATGGATCCGGCCTTCAAAGTTACGGTTACCTGAAAGGACAGATGTCACTAAAAGATCCGCATCAACAATCGCTTTTTCGATTTCATCCTTCAATGGACCAGAGTTACCGATACATGTTGTACAACCGTACCCTACAAGATTAAAACCAATTTTCTCCATGTATCCTAATAATCCAGCATCACGAAGATAACCAGTTACAACCTTTGATCCAGGTGCCAATGATGTTTTTACATATTTCGGTACTTCTAATCCAAGTTCCACTGCTTTTTTCGCTACTAAACCAGCAGCAAGCAGCACGTACGGATTAGATGTATTCGTACAAGATGTGATGGCAGCGATCGCTACAGCGCCTGTTTTCATCTCAACAGATTCACCGTCAGCAAATTTAACTGTTGTTTCTTTATCTAATTCCTGTGAAGTTAATCCGAATCCTTGGTTGCCTTCCGGAGCACTGATCGCTTCTTGGAAAGACTTCTGCATGCTAGAAAGCGGAATTAAATCTTGCGGCCGTTTCGGACCAGATAAATTCGGCTCAATTTCAGCTAGATTTAATTCAACAACATCCGTGTAGACTGGATCTTCGTTGTCAGGAGTAAAGAACATACCGTTTTCTTTCAAGTATTGTTCAACGACTCTGATATGGCTTTCTTCACGGCCAGTTAAACGCATGTAGTCTAGTGACTCAGCATCAACCGGGAAGAATCCGCAAGTTGCCCCATATTCAGGTGCCATGTTGGCAATCGTTGCACGATCTGCAAGCGGCAGCTGAGATACACCAGGACCAAAGAACTCAACAAACTTGCCGACTACACCTTTTGCACGCAGCACTTGTGTCACTTTAAGCGCCAAGTCTGTTGCTGTCGCGCCGTTTGGAAGTTCGCCTATTAATTTCACACCGATTACCTCTGGAACTGGGAAATAAGAAGGCTGGCCAAGCATACCTGCTTCAGCTTCAATTCCGCCGACACCCCATCCAAGAACACCGATACCATTAATCATTGTTGTATGAGAGTCTGTTCCAACAAGCGTATCTGGGTAAGTTTCAAACTCGCCATTTGCCGTTTCGATCGCATGCACAACACTAGCTAAGTACTCAAGGTTTACTTGGTGAACGATCCCTGTTGCCGGTGGAACCGCACGATAGTTGTCAAACGCTTTCTGTGCCCAGCTTAAAAATTCGTAACGCTCAGCATTGCGTTCAAACTCAAGATCCATGTTTCTCTCAAGCGCTTCTGGAGTGCCATATGTGTCTACTTGTACAGAATGGTCAATAACAAGATCCACTGGAATTTCAGGGTTAATAACGTCTGGATTTCCGCCCATGTCCGCCATTGCTTTACGCAATGAAGCAAGATCCACTACAACCGGAACGCCTGTAAAGTCTTGTAAAATAACACGTGAAGGCTTAAATGGCACTTCAGCTTCACTTAAATCAGCAGCTCCCCATTTAGCTAAATTCTCCACATGGTCCTTTTTAATTACATAGTCGTCGTATTGACGCAATACCGATTCTAATAATACTTTGATCGAATATGGCAGGCGGGATACTTTCGCCACACCCGCTTCTTCTAAAGCTGCTAAACGATAGTAATTGTAGCGCTTACCATCAAGCTCAAAATTTGAACGGGCATTAAATACATCATTCTTTGCCATCCCGATTCCCCCTCTTTGTAATAAGTATGTAAGCATAGCTGAAAAGCTCAAAGATGGAATCCTCTGCTTTTCGTATAATTTCATGATAGTACAATGATTAACATAAGTAAATAACGATAATCAAATCAAGTTTGATAAGCTTCTCTTATTAATTTAAAATGAATTATTTAAAAAATGAGTCTTTTCTTTTTCCACGCAAAATATCGCCCATCCAGCCTTTTTTCAACAAATATACGTACAAAATAAGCGTCGTCAATCCAATGATTCCCCAAGAAAAGACATAACCAAATTTCCAATCAAGCTCCGGCATATTTCGAAAGTTCATTCCCCAAACAGCCCCCCATGCCGCCACTGGGGTAAACAAGGTAGTCAGTACTGTCAAGGTTTTCATAATTTCATTTCCCCGATGTGCTGATACTGTATTTTCCAGTTCCACCATAGCTGCAAGTTCTTTATCGTACTCATTCACTAACATTCGGGCTCGTTCCATACGTTTTCGGGCTCGTTGAAAATGAATTCCTTTCGAGATCTCACTGCCGAACGTTTCCTCTAAGCCATACTGAATTTCAAAAAGAGGAATAATTAAATTCTTCCATATTAAAAGCTCATGGCGGTTTTTTGTTGTTTCATCAAGAATATCTATATTGTTTTTTTCTTTAATCCGCCAAAGCAAATCCCTTAGACGAACTTCAAACGCATCAATCTTTCCGAGAAAATGCTGAATCAAATCGCCAATCATAACGATAAAACCTTCTATTGGGCAATCGGCCTTATTCATTTTCTTTTTCATTACATTCTCATCTACACCATCAAGCAGTGACAAATCTAATTGATCCGTGATTAAGCATGTTCTCATTAAATAAAAGTGAAATACATGCCTTTCTTCTTTTTCTTCTACATCCTGATAATAGACGAGTGATCCCCATATGGTTTCTTTTCCCTCTTCACTCGTATCCATTTGCAGGTGATTCGTTCTGTTTTCTTTCGCTGCCCTAGCCCACTTACCATATGAAGGATATTGTTTAGCAAATTCGGCTGCTCGGTCCATTTGCGTGTGGTTAAGTTCATGCCATGACCACTTGCCGCCATTAAAAGTATGCTCCAACTGTGCTCCTCCTATTACCTAGATTTCAACTATTGATCTACCCTTTATATAAGAAAGGAAACATACAGAAGCAGGATTGTTTTAAATTAATAAAACAAACAAAATGGGTGTTTTCATTGTCCTGTATCTGGGTAAGTATCCTATAAGAAGCTGCAGCGGCTTGCATAAGAAAGGAGCAACAGATTGCAGTTTTTAAGGAGGTATTTTACTATGTTTGGAAAAATGATGGAAAGTACTCCATACAGCAAAAGCGGAAGTCTCGGTTATATTCTTCTAGGAGCAGGAGCGGCTGCCTGGTGGCTTTCAAAAGAGGAGAATCGGGCTAAATTTGACCATTTTGTGCATACTGCAAAGAAGAAAATGAATAAAGAGGTCCAGCCTTCTAAAGAGGTATTTCCTGTCGAAAAAGCCGGTCATCCGCACCCTGAAGATATCGCTGATAACAAAATGGTCGATGAAGGAGCGCAGTTCGGGGTTCATTATTACAACGAAAAAGAGCAGCAGTAAAGGACGAACATGAAGTGATCCCATAAAGTTAGCCACATTATTTCATTAGGCTGCTCAGGCATGAGTACGGTATTCTACCGGGTTCATGCCTTTTAATTTTGCCTTATTCCGTTTGTGAAATATAGTTACTTATTAAACTCCATTTTCCAACTAAAATATTCATTATCCGGATTTTTTTCATATCGCAAATTAGCATCAAATTTATTGCCTTTTTTGCTTGTTAACCCCTTTACAGCTACCACTCCATTTTTCAAAAGAGTTTTTACCATCGTTTTAGTCGGTTTCTTCTTCATAGAAGCTAAGAACTTGTCGTTTTTCCAGATAACGAATTTACATCCGCTTTTCCAATTGCTGCAGCCGAAGCCCTTTTGCCCTTCAATGATTCCATGCCCGCACAGGGGACACTTTCCAAGTATTTCAGCTTGTTTCTTCTCTTTAGAGACTTCACTGATGACGACTTCCTGATCGCTTTTTATTTTTTCAACTGCCTTCGAAGTAAATTCAGAAATCGCATGCAGGAAAGATTCTTTTGTGAATTTTTGTTTTTCAATATCTGATAACGTTTTTTCTAATCGCCCCGTAAATTCTAAATCAAATAATTCCTTCACCGGGAACGTTTCTACTAGTTTTCTGCCGAGTTCAGTACATATTAAATTTTTATTTTGCATCGTAATGTAACCAATATCTTTTAATTTCTTGATGGTTTCGGCCCTTGTTGCAGGAGTTCCAATACTATAGCCGCTTAGAATGGAAGCAAGCATTTTCTCGCCTTCTTCACTTTCCTCGCTTCCGCTGCCTTTTCCACAGGTTTCCATCACCCTTAGCAATGTCTTTTCTATATGATTCTTAGGAGGCTTTGTCACATGAGACGATACATTTTGCTTTATTATATCCACATGCTCATTGATCGTAACGGCTGGTAACAGTGTATCTTTTGATTCAATTCTTTCAAGCTTTTTCCACCCAACAACCGTTTGCACTCTTCCTTTAGAAATAAACACACCTTTTACCTCGTTAACGTTCGCTTTAGTTGTGATTTTCGTTTCTTCATATTCCGCTATAGGCATAAACTGAATAATAAAGCGATTTCTAATGGCGGTATAAACGACCTCTTCGTCCTTAGTTAACGATTTAGGCACTAAATAAGTGGGGATAATGGCGCTATGGCTCTCAACCTTAGCATTATTAAATATTCGTTTCGTTTTCTGAAATTTAATCTCCTCTTCAAAAGGCAGTCCTTTTTTTAAGACATCCAGCACTTTAGCCGCCTTTCCGACAAGACTCTCTTCTAAAGCAACACTCGCTGTCCTAGGGTATGTGATCAATTTTTTCTCATAGAGAGACTGGGCTACTTTTAACACTTTGTCGGAAGTCCAGCCTTTATATTTACTTGTAATAAATCCTTGTAAATTCGAAAGGTTAAACAAATAAGGCGGGAACTCCTTTTTCCGTTCTACCTTCTTGTCAATAATTGTTCCGTTCTGATTGGTTAGAGCCTGTTCAATTAGTTCAAGAGGCTCTTTACTTTTAAATTTTTCCTGCCCCTCTTCAAAATAAGTCCCCTCGTACTCTTCGCCGCCTTTCGTTTTAAAGACAGCTGTTAACTTATAATAATCTTCCGGTACAAAATTTTCGATTTCCTTATCACGATCGTAAATAATTTTTAATGTTGGCAGCAAGACCCTTCCAATATTTAAAGCCTGGCCTCTTCCCTTTTGGTACTTTAATGTAGCGACTGAAGTTAAATTGATGCCAATCAGCCAGTCTGCCCACTGGCGGCTCAAGCCGGCATCTTGAAGAGGCTTCATCTCAATATTTGGTTTAATATTCTGAAGGCCCTTTAACACCTCTTCGGGTGTCCACTCGTTCAGCAATAATCTATATACTTTTTTCTGGGACTTAAGATTATAAATAATTGTGTCACCAATAATCTGGCCCTCGCGATCATAGTCACAGGCTGAAATCAGGGCTTCTACGTCATTTCGTTTGATTAAAGAATAAATAATTTTTAGCTGTTTTTTTGCTCCAAGGTCTTCTTTTTCCCTGTTACGCGGATCGCTTTTTACTTTGTAACGAAAACTGGATGGGATGAAAGGAAAATTTTCCATGCTCCATTTTTTCAACTTTTCATCATAATCTTTTGCGTCATAAAGCTGCAGTAAATGCCCAAAAGCCCAAGTAATGATATAGCCATTGCCCTCAAAATAACCATCTTTCTTCGTTTTTATTTTTAACGCGTCGGCAATGTTCTTAGCTACAGACGGCTTTTCTGCAATAATAACTTTCATTCTGTAAAACTCCCTAATCAATGTAATGGTAACTATTATATCTATTTCCTTCTATAGTTTAAAGAAATGATTCTTTAGATTTCTAAAGAGTGATGAAGATTCGGTTAGAAGGAGCAAGAAGAGTTTGAAAGTTACCCGTGTATAATGAAGTCTTAGATAAACCCTTCCCTAATATCTGCTATAAACTCATTATCCTCTAATAGTAACAATATCGCTAGCGTCACTGTAAACAATAGGAGGACCTCTATCCAAGTCTAAATAAATATTAATCTCAAAAACCATGGTTTTTGAGAGAGGCAAAATTGTAGTAGAAATCCCTTAGAATTAGAGGATTTTTTATATCAAAACTTATATCGAAATCTATATGTCTTAAAGGGATATTTTTGATAGTAGGAAGAAACTTGATTGTAGTATATTGAAAGAAACGGCTTAGGAAATGGAGGGTTGAGATAAATATGAAGGCTTCAGAGTTGTATGAGCTATACATAATAAGTGAGTATAAAAAGAAGACTTCATTAGGAGCGTACCAAGCAAAAGTAGACAAATTCATCAAATTCTTTAGCAACCCTAATGTAGAGGATTTATTTAAGGGGGAGAACATACGAGCGTTTGTGTTTGATGAAGGGCAAGATCCTGGTGGAAAATACAATGCAATCCATAACTTCTATAAGTTTTACTATGAAAAGTATCTCGAGTTGCCTCAAATAGAAATCCCTATATTCCCTATCAATAAGAAAAAGGAGATAATAGATGTCTATAAATCAGAAGGCCAAAAAGCAGGAACTGTATATATTCCAAGAGAAGTTGGATTAGAAGTGTTGTTTGAAGATCATTTCTATCAACACTTAAATAGCAGAAATGCAGAATTGACTATTAAAGCAGCTTTCGCTTTGGCATTATCTGCCGGATACGATAGTGGTGAGATTGATCCAACTAACAACAAATCAGAAGGAATTATGACGTTAGACGATTTTATCATTGAAGAAGATTATGTAAAGGTGCGTAACTTTTATACGCAATCTCATGTACCGTGGATTATTATACAAGGAGAAAATGCTGTTCATATTAAGAATTATTGGGAAGTGCGGAAAAACGCTCAAGTTGAACGGGAAAAAGATAAGAAACGGTTTATCGCAAAAATTTGGAGTTCCAAAGAGCTGAAGGAATTTAATGCAAATAGAGAGCAAAAGAAGAAAATTTATGATCCTAACCCGATAATTTCATATATGCTAAAGTACATCTCTTCGCACCTGGAACTATCAACATCCTTAAATATCACCCACCTTCGCTCGAATATGATTCTACATGCTTTATTTAAAACAAAAGGGGCAGCATTAAAAGATATTATAGAGATTTTTGGCTTTCCAACCTATGTTAAAAATTCATTTGAAATATACTGTGAAGAGATCAACACAGATGTAAACAGCTACTTCACTCCATATTCCTTAGAAGCGGGCACTACAGAAGAAATGGAAGAAGAAAAAAAAACTCAAAAATCTAAAGAAAGCTTGATCGACAGACTCGTTAGAGACTCTAGTAAAGTCAAAAAGTTAAAAAAAATTTACCATAATTGTTGTCAAGTTTGTGGGGAATCTATTACTCTATTAAGTGGTGTAACATACTCAGAAGTCCACCACATCCAGCCATTTAACAAGGATCACCAAGGAAATGATAATATCCCAAATATGCTTGTACTGTGCCCAAACCATCACCAACTCTTTGACATGGGCATCCTTGCGCTAGATCCAGAAAATCACACAACCATCTTGCATGTAGATGAAGCCCTCCCATATCATCAGAAGCTTTCTCTGTTAAAACATAGATTGTCCTTCACATGCGTTCGTTATCACTACGAAAACATCTTTCTTCCATTGAAAACTAAATTGTCGAAAGAAATTATTATTCCATTAAATGATAAATAAAACTGCCTCTAATAGTTTAGAGGCAGTTTTAGGGTGTCTGTTTAAGTAATAATAAAGTTATTAAATTTTGTTTTAAAAGATAGGAGGCTTGCTACATTTTATTGTAGTAAGATTCCTTAAAGTTGTTTAATTCTTATTCAATTAAAGCTACCCGTTAGCTTAAGTGAAAAGCATCACATTTTTTTAACAAATTAGGGCACTTTCGCATGCTCCTGACTCAATCCAAGTCTAGTACAAGTTTCTTAATGCAGCTTATCAATCATAATGGATAATTTGTAGTTTGCATACTTGTTTAACTCCAATAAAAATTGGTTTAACTCTTTATGACCCGGAAACCTGCACTCCAGAAGGTAACAACCCTCTCCACTGATTCTGTAAGTATTGAGGATATATCCCTCCTTTGTTTGGATAAATGAAAGGCAAGGTTGATGGTTTGTACCCTCAATATAGATATTGAGGAAAGCATACGTATAGCAGCCTAATTTCGCTTGATTCACTTTGATGCTATACCCCTCAATCACTCCATTGTCCTCTAATTTCGCCACTCGCGCTGCGGCTGCTGGCCCTGTTAAGTGGACTCTCTCCCCTAATTCTTTCATCGTAATCCGGCTATTGTTAGAGAGCTCCTCTATAATTTTCTTGTCTGTTTCGTCCAACAAACGGCAACTCCTTTCAAAAATAAAGTAAAACAGTAAAAACACTTAATTTTATCTGTGTATTTGAATGTTGCTCATATTATACACTTAACTCCGTCAGCAAACACACATGAAAAGAAAGGGAGTTGTAAAGATGAAGATTACACAAATACGAAATGCAACAATCGTTGTAGAGTACGCAAATAAAAAGTTTTTAATTGATCCTATGTTAGCAGAGAAAGGTACGTACCCACCTTTCCCTGATTCGATCGGACAAGATAAATTTAATCCTTTGGTAAGTTTGCCAACATCAATTGATAACATTCTGGATGGCATAGATGCAGTAATTGTTACTCATCTACACCTAGATCACTTTGATGATGTGGCAAAAAACGTATTGCCAAAGGATATCAAAATGTTTGTTCAAAATGAAGCAGATGCAAAAGAAGTAAAAGCATGTGGTTTCAAAAATGTAGAAGTACTACAACAAGGCACTGTTTTTGAAGGTATCCAGTTAGTAAAAACAAAAGGTGAACATGGTAGAGGCGAAGAGTTATTAAAACTTATAGGTGAAGTTTGTGGAGTAGTATTCAAGCATCCAAGTGAGGAAGTTTTATATGTAGCTGGTGATACAGTTTGGTATGATGCTATCGAAGACGAGATTCATACACATCAACCCGAAATCATTGTAGTTAATGGTGGAGACAATCAAACATTAGAATTTGGTTCGCTCATCATGGGGAAAGAAGACATCTATGAAGTTCACAAGGCGGCTCCGAGTGCTAAGATTATTGCTGTTCATATGGAAGCTGCTAACCATTGGGCATTATCACGAGAAGAATTAAAGAACTTTAGTAAAGAAAAAGGATTCTCAAGTAATATTTTAGTGCCCGAAGATGGTGATTCTTACAAAATGTAATATGAATACTAATTGCATCTAGCTAGGGATACAGTGTGATGTACACCTGTACAAACCAAATGTTAAAATCACAGCTAGCCATATGGAAGCTGTTAACCACTGGGGATTATCCAGGAAAAATTTGAAGAAATATGCGGTTGAAAAAGGGTTTTCTCCCAAATTGCTTATACCAGAAGATGGCGAATGAAACAAATTTCAAATAAAGAAGTAATTATTAAACACGGGAAGGAGGTTTTATATTGAGCCAAGTAAATTCAAAGTTATGGACTAAAGATTTTATTATTCTTTCTTTAGTCAATTTCTTTTTGGTCCTAATATACATGCTGTTAAATGTAATAATTGCGCTTTATGCTGTAAACGAATTTAATGCATCTACTGAACAAGCCGGCGTAGTAGTCGGTATCTTTATCATTGGAGCATTAATAGGTCGACTGGTTACCGGAAAAGTTATTACCAGAGTTGAATACAAACGAATATTAATTATTGGGCTTATCTTTTTTACAATAACAATACTGCTTTATTTTATAGATTATGGTCTCCCCTTATTAATTGTTAGCCGATTTTTAAATGGACTAGCTATAGGTATAGCAACTACAGTAATTGGTACAATAGTGGTTCTTGCCATACCGAAGTCAAGAAGAGGGGAAGGTATTAGTTACTTTGCCGTTAGTACAGCATTAGCTACAGGACTAGGACCTTTTTTAGGTCTATATATGACTCAACATACTGGATTTAATATCATTTTTCTTTTCTCCCTTTTACTTGGAGTCGCTAGTACGATAATTGGTTTCTTAGTTAACGTACCCATGGCTCCGAAAACAACAGAGGAAAAACGCGGAGGATTTAAAATTTCGAATTACATTGAACCAAAAGCTGTACCAATAGGTATTATTGTTCTTTTAATGACTTTCAGCTTTTCAAGTGTACTTTCTTATATAAACCTTTATGCTATTGAATTGAATTTGGTCAGTGCTGCTAGCTTTTTCTTCAGTATTTACACCATCAGTGTATTGGTGTCTAGACCGTTTACTGGAAAACTAGTGGATCGTAGAGGAGCAAATTATATTATGTATCCGGCTTTTTTACTTTTTGGAGCCGGAATGCTTCTTCTTAGTACAGTGGATAAGTCGTTAACCCTATTATTAGCGGGAGGGTTAATTGGTCTGGGTTTTGGAAATATTTCCTCTGTCAGTCAGACTGTAGCCACCTTGAAAGTAACACCTGAACGTATAGGTTATGCTACTGCTACTTTCTTCATCTTTTATGATATAGGGAATGGATTAGGTCCGTTTATTTTAGGGCTTATAATTCCTTTCACAGGGTATTCCACTATGTATGCAATTCTAGGAATTATGGTTTTTGCTGTATCCTTTCTTTATTATTTTTTACATGGGAAGATGGAAAGAGAAAATCACTCTCTTTAAAAGAAAAAATCCATTAATGAATTCAGTTTCTATAGGAAAAAGGAGGTCATAATATGGGTTTAGAACTAAAATCATTAAATAAAGACTCAAAGGATGTTAATAAGGTAAGTGATTTGCTTTATGGAGCATTCCCTGAAGTAGAGAGGCTTCCTTTGGATCTGTTATTTGATAGAGCAAATTTAGATGGGGTAGACTTTCTTGCTATTTACGACGAAGATAACTTTATAGGGTTTACTTACTTAATAACTCATAAAAACCTGACATATGTTCAGTATTTAGCTATAGATAGTCATTCACGCTCCAAAGGGTATGGAAGTTTAATTCTTTCACGTATAAAAGAAAAATACTACGACAATCAATTAACTCTTAATATAGAAGCTCTAGATAAAAGTGCAACAAATTATGAGCAAAGATTAAACAGAAAAAACTTTTATTTACGTAACGGTTACGAAAGCTCAGGTTTCCTTTTTAAGGATCGTTGGGGCATGTATGAAATTATGGTAAACGGAGAAGGAGAGATTAACCAAGAAGAATTCTCTGATTTAATAAGGGGGTTTACAGGTAATTCATTGTTCTTGTATTTAGAAATACAGATACAGTTGGCTTGAAAACGAGATTGTTAAAAAGGCTATTAATAGCCTTTTTAACACCAATTTCATATATAATGCTGGATTTTATACATCCTTGATAAATCAACGTTGTCGGCTTATAAAGAAGCCTAGCAGCCTGGAATCTCTTATTGAACTAACCTGCCCCATTAGCTTAAGTACATCTTTTCACAATCTTAACGAAATAAACCTTATTGAGCTCGTAGAATTTAGATTATACGCATAATAAAAACTTTTTAATAATAGTCTATATCCTCTTACAAATATTGTTGTCCAATGCTAATAATATTTGAGTTTGTCGAGAAAAGAAATAATAAAAGAGCATGTTTAATATGTAGCATTCCTGTCGATATTGTTGACGTAGATATATACCATACTACTCATTTTTTAATTGTACATATTTTTCCTTCTCCAATGTATAAATGTAGAGATATAGTATAATAGTAACAGACGCAATATATCAGCTACACTAGCGACATTTATTGGAGGTAAGCATGGAAAAATTAATAGATGAATTGATTGCTGATTATAAAATGGAAACACAAGATACAGAAGGTAACTTTTTAATAGAAAAACTAGAATATGATATCTCGTTTTTGGTTAAAGTCGCCAATAACTGCAAGAAATGGTCAGCCAAGGATATAATGGTGGCTGAAGATGATCAGGAGGAAATAATAAGAAAAATTAGTGAACTAACCGAGAGATATGTAGAAGACTTTAAAACAGAGGATCGTGACCCGGAATTTTTATATAAATATAATACTGCTGGACTACTAGTCTATTCTAATATGATACAGAACTATTTTGCAGATATTGCTTATGAAGAACCACTTCTACACTCTAATCAGGTCAAAAAAGAAAATCCGGATATGCATGTTGGTCTAGTTATAGAAAATTATGAAGGGAACGCATATCCTCCTAGTGATGAAATGAATTTAATTGTCCATCGATGATATATTTCTTTAAATTCATTTGTCACCTGAGCTTTTGGCCGCCCAAAAGTTACACCGTTTTTCGAAGCAACATCAATCCCCTCACGTTGTCGCTTTCGAATCCGCTCCCTTTCTTCTTCCGCCATCCAGGAAAGAATCTGTAGAACAAGATCAGCAATAAAGGTTCCCAGGCTGTCCTTATACTGAGTGGTATCGAGCAAAGGCATGTCTAAAACGATGATATCCGCCTCAATATTTTTCGTAAGGTCGTTCCATTCATGAAGAATCTCTTCTTTGTTTCGTCCAAAACGATCAAGTGAATGAATGTAAAGGACATCCCCTTTGCGAATGATACGTTTCAACAATTGATACTGGACGCGCTCGAAATTTTTCCCGCTTTGTTTATCCATGAAAATATCTCGTTGATCAATCCCCATTTTTTTCATGGCCTCAAGCTGCCGTCCTTCATTTTGATCTTTGCTGCTGACTCTTATGTACCCAAATTTCCGAACATCCATTTTTTACTCCTTTTGGTACTAATTCTCTCTTCTATTCTATCAAAAGCGTTCGAAAAAGTGAGTGAAAAACAGCGAACGTCCGGAAATTATTTTAAAACTTAAACGAACGTAAAAAATAGCCTTTTTTGAGCAAAAAACAACCGTCCGTAAAAGTGTACTTTTACGAACGAAGCAAGGAATTGAAGATTTCCCGTCGGCAAAACACAAATTTGTAAAATTAAGTTTCCAGCACTAAAAATCCCAGCCGCTCACGAACATAGATGAGCAGCTGGGATTGAATGTTTTACAATGAACTACACTCAAATTTATTTAATTGGTGACAGTTCACTCTCTATTACCCATTTATGGTTTTTCACTTCATCTTCCGTTTCGGTATCTGTATAACTTACCATATACACGGTCGTTTGTTTTGCCGAGTCAATGACAGCAGTAGCTCCATTCATTCCTTCCATATGATCCGCATTTAATACGACTTCATCTCCCGGTTGGAATGGCTGATCTCCTGCGCCTTCAAGTTCTTCATGAATGACCCACTTGTGATCTTCTACTTTTTCACCGCCAGTCGTTGGCGTGTAGGTAACAGAATAGACCGTTGTATCGAAAGCTCCATCGATGGTTGCCACTGCTTTATCCATTCCAGGCATATGATTAGCATTTATCACTGCCTCGCTGCCGACTGGATAAGTTGGATTTTCTGCAACAGCTAAATCTTCCGGTACTTCACCCGAACTTGAATGATTCATCTGTCCATGTGAGCCTGAATGGTCTTCCATATTTTTGTTTGTTTCCGTTTCCGCATTTTTATTATTAGCGGGCTCTGCTTCATCCTTGCCGCCACAAGCAGATAAGACAAATGCCATAACTAAAGTGGCGACCAATGATAAGAATTTCTTATTTTTCATCATCCAAAACCTCCTTCAGCATTTAAAAATCATTTTATCAAATAAATGTGCAGAAACTATGGATGACGCTCAGGTTCACAATAAAAAATAGAACCGTTATTTATCCCGTCACCCATTTGTATCCTCTTTATTTCTTTAAATTAACTTTCTGAAGACGTAACGCATTCAAAACTACCGATACAGAACTAAATGCCATTGCTGCACCAGCTACCCAAGGTGCTAGTAAGCCAATTGCCGCGACCGGTATCCCGATAGTGTTATAAAAGAAAGCGAAAAATAAGTTTTGCTTAATATTTCGCATTGTTTTTCGACTCATGATAATTGCATCTGCTACGCTGTTTAAATCTCCACGCATTAGTGTAATGTCAGCTGCTTCAATGGCGATATCTGTACCGGTTCCGACGGCCATTCCAATATTTGCTGTAGCGAGGGCTGGAGCATCATTGATACCGTCCCCGACCATAGCTACATTCTTGCCTTGCTCTTGAAGTTTCTTGACCTCTTCACTTTTCTGCTCTGGTAAAACCTCTGCAATAACCTTTGACACACCTACTTGCCGGGCAATAGCTTCTGCAGTACGTTGATTATCACCAGTAAGCATGATGACTTCCAGACCGAGATCCAGCATCCGAGCAATGGCTTCTTTAGATGTTTCCTTTACCGTGTCAGCTACTGCGACAATACCAGCAATTTTGCTATCTACTGCGATCAGCATGGCTGTTTTTCCTTCGCTCTCTAGCTTTTCCATTAATGCGCCTAAATCCTTGATTCCTACATTGTGTTGGTTCATTAATTTTCTTGTTCCGACCAACACTTCCCTGTTATTCACTGCCGCCCTGATCCCATAGCCTGGCAATGCTTCAAACTCAGTAGTTTTAAGAAGCGTAATGCCTTTTTCTTTTACACCATTGACAATGGCTTGCGCTAAAGGATGCTCGGATTGATTTTCAGCGGTACCAATCAATTGAAGAATTTCCTCTTCTTCAAAATCATTTGTTACTGAAACGTCCGTCAATGCAGGCTCTCCTTTTGTGACTGTTCCTGTTTTATCTAAGACCACTGTATCGATTGATTGGGTGTTTTCCAAATGCTCTCCTCCTTTAAAGAGAAGACCCATTTCAGCGGCTCTACCCGAACCGGCCATAATTGAAGTTGGTGTAGCCAAACCGAGTGCACAAGGGCAAGCGATAACCAAAATTGAGATCGTCGGGATAAGAGCCGAACGGAAATCGCCCGGTGTCACAACAAAATACCAAATGAAGAAAGTAATAACCGCGATACCTACTACCACTGGCACAAAGATGCCGGAAATTTTATCAGCTAAACGCTGAATATCTGCTTTAGATCCCTGTGCCTCTTCAACCACTTTAACGATTTGCGCCAGTGCCGTATCTTTCCCCACTTTTGTCGCCTTTATTTTCAATGACCCATTTTTATTAATAGTGGCACCTATAACGGTGTCACCATCTACTTTATCAACCGGAATACTCTCTCCTGTAATCATCGACTCGTCGATTGCTGAACGCCCTTCTAGGATTTCACCATCCACTGGTATTTTTTCACCCGGCTTTACTAGAATGGTTTCTCCCTCTATAACTTCTTCAATCGGAACTTCTACTTCAGCTCCGTCTCTTAAAACACGGGCTGTTTTTGCCTGCAGACCAAGCAGTTTTTGAATGGCCTGGCTTGTTTTTCCTTTCGCACGCACTTCAAATAACTTGCCAAGTACAATGAGTGTAATGATAACAGCAGAAGCCTCGAAATAAAGTTGAGGCACTCCTATTCCACCTGCCTTCATCCATTCCCAAACCAAATAGATACTGTAGAAATACGCAGCACTTGTGCCAAGAGACACAAGTACATCCATGTTTGCACTTTTATTTTTTAAAGCATGGTAGGCCCCTTTATAAAACTGGGCCCCTATAATAAACTGTACTGGGGTCGCTAATGCTAACTGTACCCACGGGTTCATGAGTAGATGCGGCAGATAGATAAAAGATATAAATTCAAAATGTGCAACCATCGTCCACAGTAATGGAATCGTCAAAATGAGTGAGAATAAGAATTTTCTCGATTGCTTTCGGATTTCCTGTTCTTTATGATCGATCTTTTCCTTACTGTCTTGCTTCGGAATCAATTCATACCCCAGCTTATTAACAACTTCAATCATTTCCGAGGGCTTTACTTGTTGATCGTCGTATTCAACTGTGATTGTTTCCAGTGCAAAGTTAACATTTGCATTGGAAACACCATTCATCTTATTAATTCTTTTTTCAATCTTCGTCGCACAGGCCGCACATGTCATACCAGAAATATCAAAGTCCGCCTTTTCCTGAACAACACTATAGCCAAGCTTTTCAACCTTTTCTTTAAACTCATTTGCATTTGTTTTTGTTGGATCATAGATGATCGTCGAACGCTCCAATGCAAAGTTCACGTTTGCTTCCTCTACGCCCTCTATTTTCGAAAGTCCTTTTTCAATCCGATTGGCGCAGGCTGCACACGTCATCCCATTAATTTGCAGCGTCTTTTCTTCAGTCGCCATTTTAAATCCCTCCAATACATGGCAGGGGTATATTTCATTTAAAAAGAAAGATCCTACCTGAAGGTACGATCTTATCTACTGATTTCTACCCCCGCCTGGTATAAGCAGAAAACCATTCATTAACTAAATTTTTTAAAAAGATGGGAGAAAATCAGACAACATCATAACCTTGTTCTTCAATCGTTTCCTTAATCTGATCTAATGTTGTTTGCTGGTTATCAAATTCAACAGTTACTTCGTCATTGTTAAGATCAACCTTCACGGAAGAAACACCTGCAAGTTGACCAACATTTCCTTCGATTGAATTGACACAATGATTACATGACATTCCTTGTACTTTTAACGTTTCTTTCATTTTAAAAACCTCCTGTTTAGTTAGTACCTTTATTTTACCATACCCTTGTATTGTATATAAGTTGGTAAATAAAAAATGCTTTTAATATTTCTAATAATAGTGTCTTACTTAGTCATCGCTTTCATAACGTCCATTAATTCCTTTATGGCGTTTTCACCATCATTTCCTTTAATAGCATTCGCCACACAGTGGTGTGTATGATCTTCCAGCAGAGCTAAGGAAACCTTGTTTATCGCTGACTGGATGGCACTAATCTGATGTAATATATCCACGCAATAACGGTCATTCTCTATCATCTGATGAATACCTCTCACTTGCCCTTCAATACGCTTTAAGCGATTAAGAAGCTGCTTTTTATTTGGCTGGACCGTTGTTTTCATCATCTCTTGCATGATCCACGCTCCCTTCATTATACATATACCCTGTAACCGTATATTATCAACTCCGTTTAATTCTGTCAATAATCAGTTTTTACTTTATCCGCCCATTTTAAAAGTATCTTCCTTTTCAACGTTACTTTGAGTAAAGCATTATTTTGAGATGGTTAAGGATACAAGCCAAGTGAAATCATGTCTTACTTTAATAATAAGTTACCCTTTTCTACGATGGTTATGCGTTCTGAATACACAGCTTCAGCCGAATCTCTCTCAAGATGAACTTATTTTTCTAAAGTCATTTTTTTAAACAGCTGTCGCCTTTTATTCATATAAAAGGCGACATCCCTATAACAATAATTTCATATGCTCTTCAGTCAATACCCCGCCATCGATAATTCCTTTTCTGTAGGAATTATCATGAAACACATTAATTCACAGAGATCAAGTTGTTCACTAGTTATCTCTCCACTAAAAACCAGTAAATCCTCCAAAAAACGGCATTAAGTAAATAATGATTTTCGTCATCCAGTCAAAAAACAACATAATTCCCATGACAATCATAATATAGCCGCCCACTTTCATAATGACCCCGCTATGTGTTCGGATCCATTTCATGCGGCTGATAAAGAAGGATAGAATAAAAAATGGGACAGCAAACCCGAGAGTATAAGCGATCATATAAAGTAAGCCTGACCCTGGATTACTTGCAGCAAGTGCGAAGACGGACATCAAAATAGGACCGGTACAAGGTGTCCAGCCGGCCGCAAAAGCAAGACCGATTAACATCGACCCCAAGTAACCCCCAGGGCGGTTTTTAAATTCAAGCCGGCGGTCAGTCATCATGAATTTAGGTTGGAAAATCCCTGTGACAACGAGACCGAAGAACACGATAAAAATAGCGCCTATTTGTCTGATTAAATCTTGGTATTGAAACAGCATTTTCGCTTATTATGTATTGTTCCAGTGGGATTATTATTCTCAAAATCTTAATGATATAGTTAAAGTTTGGGAAGGCGGAATTGCTATTCATGGGGCTTTAATCGGGGCAGTAGCTACTACAATTGTTTATGCTAAGAAAAAGAAACTTTCCTTTTAGCTTTTGGCTGATATTGCTGCCCCAAGCCTCATCTTGGCTCAAGCCATTGGAAGATGGGGAAACTTCATAAATCAAGAGGCACATGGAGGACTGGTGACAAGAGGTTATCTAGAGGAATTAAAATTACCGGATTTTATTATTAATCAAATGTACATAGATGGACAATATTATCATCCAACTTTTTTGTATGAATCTTTATGGAATGCAGTCGGCTTTTTGATTCTCTTGTATTTAAGAAGCGCCAAATTGAAAACAGGCGAATTGTTTCTTCTTTATGTAATTTGGTATTCAATTGGTAGATTCCTAGTGGAAGGTTTACGGACAGACAGTTTAATGCTGACTGAAACCATCCGTATAGCTCAGTTAATGTCTATCACTCTGATTTTCGCAGCAGTAGTTTTCATATGGTATCGCCGTCTATTAAGCGGTATTAAAAAGTCTAAATAAGAGATCTCTTTTTAACGGTGAAAAGAAGAGCACATGGACTTTCTGTGATACCAAGTGGCCCGAACGAGAAGCTTTGCATCATATCTTCTGAGGAGATTTAAAATGTACACCTTATTAAATGATATTAGTAATTTTTTAAATAAGCCTTTTATGAACATGGCGAATAATAGCGAGGCAATTCCGATAATAGGAGCACTTGCTTTAGGCTTAGTCGGAGCACTGGCACCATGCCAAATCTCTGGCAATATAAGTGCTATCACTTTATACGGCAATAATGCTCTTCAAAAGAGCATTAACTGGATGGAAATATTGTTGTTTACTTTAGGGAAAGTAGTTGTATTTTCAACGTTGGGATTAATTGTCTGGTTATTGGGAAAAGAAATTGAACCTATGCTTATTCAAGTTTTCCCTTGGATTCGTAAGCTCATGGGGCCTCTGATGATCGCTGTAGGACTGTTCATGATAGGAATAGTTAAAATTAAATGGAACGCCCTTCAAATAAAAATATCCCCTAAAAAAAGCAAGTTGGGTTCATTTTTAATGGGCGCGACATTTGCCTTAGCATTTTGTCCAACTATGTTTGTCTTGTTTTTTGTAAGCTTAATGCCTTTAGTGTTATCTACTTCCTATGGCGCGATCTTGCCTGGGATATTTGCCATCGGAACGTCTTTTCCGCTAATTCTTTTCGTCACTTTTATTTGGTTTTTTGGTTTTGATGGAACTTTACTTAAACGCGGAAGAAAAATAGGAGCATATGTTCAAAAAGCAGCTGGCGTGTTTATGATTTTCTTAGGTGTTTTAGACATCTTAACATATTGGTGATGAAAGTTTTAACAGGCAAACAAAAGTGCTGTATGGTGATTTTTGTACCTTTTTATAAATTTTTGAATTATCCCCTTGTAAGGACCACCCATCGGTTGGTCCCCTTTATTCTCTCCCTATTAATTTACACAGTAACACAAATAAATGAACAAAATAGATATCATTATTTAGCGACTATTTAAGATAGTCTCTCTAATCAGACTGTTTAAGATAGTTTTTAAGGAATCTTAGGAAGACATATTCTCTATCTGTTTTTGTAAAAGTTTTATTTGTTGTTGCATTTGCTCAATTATTCGTTGTTCCTCCCCCTTGTTCTTTCTTATCAAGTTCTGATACAAGAGCTTTCTCCAGAAAAGTAAGTATTTCTGTCGCTGTAACCACGGCCCAGGTCGCCACATAAAGTTCAATGACGCTAGTGGTCAGACACTGTACATAGAACACAAGGTGCAACAGTTATGATCATGACATCCCACCTTCGCAAGTTCGCACTCACCGTA
Organism: Bacillus lumedeiriae; assembly: GCF_044891285.1. Classification (NCBI taxonomy): domain Bacteria; kingdom Bacillati; phylum Bacillota; class Bacilli; order Caryophanales; family Bacillaceae; genus Bacillus; species Bacillus lumedeiriae. The sequence goes on along the minus strand of NZ_JAUIYO010000002.1, from coordinate 416,943 downwards.
CATGTCACTTCCTAGGTCGGCTGGCTTGTCACGGTCGTTGACTTCCTAGCACTCGTTGTCGCTGCTCTGACCACCCGATATGCTCAGACGGTGTGTACCGCCTGGATCGCGATGGAGTTGATTGGTTGGTTCGCCATCGTCCCGTTGGCTCTCACCTCGCTGCTAATCGGGCTTGTCATATCACTGGGCACTCCATGGGGCTTGTTTCGGCACTATTGGGTTCTTTTCAAATTCCTGCAACCATCCTTGCCACCACCGTCTTGCTGTTAAACATGCAGACAGTGAGTTTCCTAGCAGGCATAGCCGTAGAGACAGAAAGTGCCGATCTCGGCGGGCTGCTGGTGTTGCTTGTGGCCCCAATACTATCGGTGTACAAGTCCCGGGCCTGACCTGGTATGGGTGGCGTAAGCAGCGCGAGCAGCGTACGGGATCACAGCCGTAGATGTAGCGACTTCTGCTCCATACTGGCACCTATCTCGCGTCAGCATCGACCATATACCAGGTTTTATGTGCGAGCCCTCTATAAAATCAATTCAGATAATCAATAAACATTACTTTATTGATTAATTATCGAAAATCCTTAAAATGTTAACCGTTTCTCCAAAGAATCTTCAAATCTTTTTTCTATACTGTGGCTACACCATCAGAAACTGGAGGGAAGTCTGCGCATTAATTTTGACGGTTTTCATGCACACTTATTTTGTGTATATTTTTTGTTACGCTTCAAAAGAAGTATTCAAGAGAAGAGGGGGAAATAATTAATGGGAATAAAGATAAAGATTGCTGCAACGGCGATTAGTATATTGGTTATCAGCGGTTGCAGTAATAAATCACAACCTAACGAGGAAATGGATCATTCCACTATGAATCAAGAAATGGAAGAGATGAATCATGACATGATGGAAGGGCATATGAGTCATGATGATGTGGTAAGTTTAAACGATTCAACAGGGGAAAATGAATTGAAAATTCCTGTCGCGCTCGAACGTAGTAATGAGGAAGGTGTCCTATACACCGTTAGAGCACAAAAAGGGAAAACAGAAATATTTGATGGTATTGAAACAAATACGTATGGGTATAACAAATCGTTTCTAGGCCCAATGCTTCGTCTTAAAAAAGGCGAAACTGTAAAGATTAGAACGATAAATGAGCTTAATGAGAATACAACTTTTCATTGGCATGGACTAGAAGTGTCAGGAGAGGAAGATGGCGGGCCACATAACATTCTTAAACCCGGAGAAGAAAACGTCATTGAATTTAAAGTGACACAGGAAGCGGCAACGTTATGGTTCCATCCCCATCCAGAGGGGAAAACTGCTGAACAGGTATATAACGGGCTTGCAGGCTTAATTTATATCGAAGATGAGAATTCAAAAAGTCTTGGATTACCAAATGATTATAGAAAGAACGATTTTCCATTGATATTTCAAGATAAAACATTTGATGATAAGAAGCAATTGAATTATAGTGCTACAATGAACGATGACGGAACAATCGGCGATACGTTACTGATCAATGGAACTCTCAATCCTAAGTTGACTGTAAACAAAGAGAAAGTACGTCTCCGTTTATTAAATGGATCTAATGCGAGGGATTATACATTTAAATTCAATACAGGGGATTCCTTTCTTCAAATCGCAACGGATGGCGGCTTCCTAAATGAACCAGTTACTTTGAAAGAGGTTACGCTGACGCCTTCCGAGAGAGCAGAAATTATTGTTGATTTTTCACAGATTAACACAGCAAATGACTTGGCGTTAATAAATGAGGATGGATCCGTCCTTTTACCATTTGAGGTCATTGATCAAAGCGGAGTGACGAGTAGAGTTCCGAAAAAATTGAACGATTTTTCATTGACAGATAAAGAGATGGATCTGCCTGTCACAAAGAAAGTGGAACTCTTTGGGATGATGGACATGGTAACGATAAATGGAAAGAAATTTAATCCGAAAAGAATTGATTTCACACAAAAGCAAGGGGTCACTGAAGTATGGGAGATTTACAACAGACCAGATATGATGGGTGGAATGATTCATCCGTTCCATATTCATGGAACGCAATTTAAAATACTCTCCCGAGATGGAAAAGAGCCACCGAAAAATGAACGGGGATGGAAGGACAGTATCTCCATAAAGCCAGATGAGAAAGTGAAAATAGCTATACAATTTAAACATAAGGGTGTGTATATGTTCCATTGTCATATTCTTGAACATGAAGACAACGGCATGATGGGACAGGTAAAAGTGGAATAAACATCAATCCGCTAATAAGTTAAAACCCAAATTATCTAGGCAAATGTCATACTTCTCTACCGAAACAGCCAGTGTGTATCCTTTAACACTGGCTGTTTGTCACTTCCACAATATTGAAGCAAACTGTGGGATCTACAAGTCAAAAAAATTTGCAAAAATTATGGATTGAGCTCATGGCCTAACACAAGAAAAAACAGAGCAAGTCTTTACTCTGTTTTCCCATTTGACAGTATTTTAGTCCAGCCTTCTTTCTGATCTTGTGTTGTATACACATCATTTTTGGCAGTCACAAACATCATTTCATTCTCTTTCTGATAGTTAACCTCTAGATAAATAGGAGGGTTTTCTGCAGTTAAAGAAAGCTCATTAAGTTTCTTATCCTGCTTATCGTTCAAATTTATTTCGTGCAAGACAGGCTTGTTGCCTTCTAACATTGAGTACACGATGGAATCTTCCCTAAAAACCAGTGAGGTAACGGTTCCTTTTGTTTGAATCAGGGAAAAATCTTTACCATAGTTCTCTGATAGAAAGATCCCTTCCTTTGCATAAATAGCAATCAAATTATCTTTTGACGGGTGAACATCCAGGCCCCCAAGCGAATCGGACGTTACCCCATTTAATTTAGCCTGCGTCCAGTCTTTTCCTTCATTTTTTGTATAAAATACTCCTGTGCCTATTTTGGAATTTGGCATTTCATTTACAGCATAAATAGTTCCTGTTTCGTAGCTGGCTCCAAGGTAATGAAAGTCTGTTTCCCCATAGAAAGCTAATTTTTCCAAGCTTTTTCCTTCACCTGTGCTTTTCGTAAGGCCTAAAGGATTTTTTAAGTCTGACCCTTCTTCCGGGTGTCCACTGGCATAAAAGCCGTCTTTAAACGTTTGAAACCCCATATAATCATGGTTATTTTCTGTCGTTTTATACCATGATCCATTTTCATATTTGAAAAGACCACTATGTGTGGCTATAACCGGCGCTTGTTCTTCTCCCAAATATCCTGCTCCATGAATATGCTCGACCTTCTCACTTTCTGCTTTGACAAAATACTCTTCTTTCTCGTTATTGGAGCATGCTGTTAATAAAAATAAGGCAACAGTCCCGCTTATTAGTATTCTATTACTTTTTTTCAACTTTAAATTCTCTCCCTTTTTACAATAATGAACGCGAGTTATTATCTTTTTCATTCCAATAACCCACCTTAATGTTTTGAATTGGATCGTTCAATTCTTCGTCATCCATTTGTATCCGACTCCCCAAACAGTAGCTAAATGTAAGTCAACTGGAAAGTTTACCTGTCTCAATTTATCACGAATGTTACGGATATGGGAATCAATCGTCCTGTCTTCTGTAATTGCATTGTTTCCCCAAACAGCTTCAATTAAATGCGTCCGTGAGAAAACTTTGTTGGGATTTTTCAGTAGTAAGCCCAGCAAAGAGAACTCTTTTGGAGTGATTTGAATAGACTGTCCTTCATAGATTAATTCATGAGCTGCTCCATCCCACAAAAGCTCCTTAAATTCAATTTTTACCTTGCTTTTGTCTTCTACTCTCCTGAATAGAGCTTCTATTCTTGCAAGCAATTCTGCTTCATCGAATGGCTTGGTTACATAATCATCGGCACCTATTTGCAGTCCTTTGACTATATCCTCCTTCTCATTTCTGGCCGTTAACATAATGATAGGAACATCTGAAAACTCTCTTATTTGGCTGCAGGTGCTCCACCCATCCATTTCTGGCATCATGATATCTAATAAGATTAAATCAGCAGCATTATTTTTCATGTAGGAAATGGCTTCCACCCCTGAATTCACTTTGATACATCGATAGTTGGATGATAAGTAAATACTTAATAAATCAAGCATTCTTGTTTCATCATCCACAAGCAATACTGTTTTCATTCTGTCATCTCCTCTATCTGAATAAAAAACGCACTTCCTTTGCCAAGTTCACTTTTCACCTCAATGCAGCCTTGATGTGCCTCTACCAGTTCTTTTACAATCGATAGCCCCAAGCCTGTCCCGCCAAAATCTCTGGAACGGGATTTATCTACCCTGTAAAACCGCTCAAATATAAAAGGAATGTCTTCTTTAGGAATGCCACGCCCCTCATCCCTGACCTCGATTAAAACATCTCCCTTTTCTCTTTTAACAAAGACGCTTGTTTTGGTGTATGGATCTGAGTATTTGATGGCATTATCAAATAAATTTAAAAAAATTTGTTCAAATCTCATAGGATCGATTAAAACATGTATATTCTTATTACAATTAATCTCAAGGTTCATATCTTTTTCTTTAAATGCTGGTAGCATCTTTTCACAGATAGCATGTAAATAGGAACATAACTGTACTTTCTCCTGATGAATAACAAAAGTATTTTTATCTATTTTGGCTAAGTCAAACAAATCTTTAATCATGTTCGATAATTTTTCAGATTCTTCATAAATGATACCGAGATAACGTTCTCTATCTTCATCCGCAAGGTCCCTTCGTCTAGCTACATCCGAATATCCTTTGATATAAGTTAACGGTGTTCTTAATTCATGAGATATACTGGACAAAAACTCACTTCTCTCTTCTTTAAGATGCTTTAAATCTTTTGCGAGAATGGTTATAGATCGGGACAGATCGCCTAGCTCATCTTCTCCCATATTAGGTAAGTGAACAGAAAAATCTCCCCTGCTCAACTTTTCTGTGGCCCTCTTCATTTGAATAAGAGGAGTGGTTATAGATTTGGTAAGGAAAAGAATCGTTAAGATTAAAAGAGTAACGGTTATGACTGCAGCAACTAAAAAATGATGGTTTAGTCTTGAGATCAAGCCCTGTACCTGATCAGTGCTTTTAAACATAAACACATACCCTTTTTGTTGTCCATTAACGGCGTAAGGGCTGACAGTAGAAATATACTTTTCACTTTTCCACCTGTTCTCCAGTATTTTCCCGTTACGAGGAACAGATTCAATCTTTTTATATAAAATTTCTTTCTCTTCCTCAGCTAGTTTAGAAGAAGAGATAATTATGTTCTTCTCCCGATCAGTAATAATAACTTCCGTGTCGGCATTCCATTCCATTACAGCAATATGATGAAGAGTATCCTCATTGTATGAATCTTCCAGAACTTCTCTGTGATTGTTCCCTCTTGCCTGCAATGCAATTAATTCTTCCTCTACTCTGCTTTTCACCATGCTTGTATGTAAAAAAAAGAATAAGCAGACTTCAATTATCAACATAACAAAGAAAAACCAAAGGCCTAGTTTTATGGTTATTTTATTGATTATCATCACCACTTTTTAATTCACTGCCTATATCATACCGAATAAGCATCGATTTTTTGTGCAGTTTTTAAGGAGTTTTTATTAAAACGTTAAAAAATAAACGAAGCGGGTAGACTTTAATTGATAAAAAAATAAAGGAGGATGTTTTTATGAATGCAACGTACGAAGAATGTATTAAAGCTTGTATCGAGTGTATGAAAGCCTGTAATGCTTGTTATGATGCGTGTTTAAACGAGAGTGATATAAAAATGATGGTTGACTGTATCCGATTAGACAGAGAATGTGCTGACATTTGCTCATTTGCCGCAAAATCCATGCAATCTAACAGCCCGTTTGCCAAACAAATTTGCCAGTTATGTGCTGATATTTGCGAAGCATGTGGAAACGAGTGCAAAAAACATGATCATGATCATTGCCAGAAATGTGCTGAAATGTGCTTCCGTTGTGCTGAAGAGTGCCGTAAGATGGGAGCTTAGAGCTTAATCTAATGTGGGTAGGAACCAATTAGAACAGCCTATACACATGATCGTGTATAGGCTGTTCTAATCTGTTTGTTTTGCTTTCTTGTTTGATCAGTTCACTATATTCTCAAATAGGCAAAATAAAATAATAATCTTTATACTTTTAACTCTTCAATGGTATTCAAAAACTTGTCATAACTGTCTTTTCAAAGAGAATAAATTCGTTTAAAAACGATAAAATTCATCTTTCTGCTAAGGCTCCCGGTTGTTTTTGTGGGATTGCTTTCATTGAATTTGGTTTCCTTTCTTGTTTATTTCCTACCTTCTCTTTTAGCTCATCGTTCCAGTCTTTTTCATTACTAGGAATATCGATCTTTAACATGTCATTATTGACTACCTGCTTCACCTTCTCAATAAATTCTTTTCCAGCTTTATCATTATCAACCGCAAGAACAACGTTGTTAATGTTTAATCCTTCTTTTTTAGCTTCAAGGTAGGAATGGAAAACTGTTTTTAGTTTCATCCCATTCCTGCTTACCATTCGAGCGTTTGTCAATTTTTCTTGCTTAATGCTCCAATAAGAGAGTAGATCAATAGGACTTTCAAAGAAGTAAATGGTATCAGGCCGACCTACATCTGCTGTAAAACCTGATTGTTCCTTCCCATTTTTCAAGATTTGCTTAAATGAAACTCTCTTATTATCTATTTTGATAGTACCCTGTCGCTCTGCCCCAATGATTTTTCCTTTGCCGCCTTTTTCTCTCCATTTAAAGACGACATTCTTTTTTTGGTCTTGAGCAATCAGGTCTTTTAAGATTAACCAATTTACCAGATGGGAATCTATTTTGCAGTCATTGGTTAAATAGCTGATTGATCGTTTAGGGGTAGCGTCAGGAAAATGCGGATTTACAACGTTAAGGAATTTTAATATTAAAAAGCCTGATTGCTGAACTAATCTTGGACGTTATCTTTAAGTTCTAAACCCCTCCATTTTCAGTATCAAATTCCCCAAAAGCCAGACAAGCTAAATTTAATAAAAATGCACATATTAGCCCACTAACGAAGCTAATTATGTGCAATAAACTATTTATGTACACGGTCAAAATAGTATCTATATACATATGTACCAATGGATCGGATATAAAAATTAATTAAGTACACATGTTTTTATATAGATATGCCAGCGTCACAGGCTGAAATCAGGGCTTCTACGTCATTTCGTTTGATTAAAGAATAAATAATTTTTAGCTGTTTTTTTGTTCCCAGGTCTTCTTTCTCCCTGTTACGCGGATCGCTTTTTACTTTGTAACGAAAACTGGATGGGATGAAAGAAAAATTTTCCATACTCCATTTTTTCAACTTTTCATCATAATCTTTTGCGTCATAAAGCTGCAGTAAATGCCCAAAAGCCCAAGTAATGATATAGCCATTGCCCTCAAAATAACCATCTTTCTTCGTTCTTATTTTTAACGCATCGGCAATGTTCTTAGCTACAGACGGCTTTTCTGCAATAATAACCTTCATTCGATTAAACTCCTTAATCAGTGTAATGTTAAATATTATATCTATTTCCCTGTATAGTTTAAAGAAATGATTCTTTGGAATTTTGAATGAGTAATGAAACTGCAGTTCGAGGAAAGGTAAGGAGTTTAAAAGTCATTGAAAATTAAAGTAAAAGAAGTTTTAAAAAATGGCATTCTCACTGGCTATATTAATCATTTGTAACCTTCAAATGGTTTTAGTTTACCAGCCACAGCAGGCTTCTTGATTCGTTATACAATAATAAAGTGTCAAAAAATAGGCGGCGCTTCCTCAGCATCGCCTTTCTTCCTATCGAAGTTGCCTATCATATATCTTCCATTATCCTTCGTAAATATCTGTTTTGTTTAATATTTTCCTTTTATTCTTTATTCAATTCCTTTGTACTTCTCACTGTATCAATTGGGCGAACTAATTTTTCTATTTCTGCACGCTTAGGCTCTAAAAATGGAGGCAGGGATAACTTTTCCCCAAGCGTTTCATAAGGTTCATCTCCCATAAAACCAGGACCATCTGTAGCAAACTCAAATAAAATTTGTGGTGCAACTCTTGCGTATAATGACTCAAAAAAGTGGCGATTTACATGACCAGATGTATGGAATCCAAAACTACTCATCCGCTCAATCCATTCCTCTAATACTGGGCGGTCCTCTACTCGGAATGCCACATGGTGTACCATGCCAAAACCTTGTCGGGCTTCAGGAAGAACCGCGTTATATTCTACAATGACTGAGGCGCCATTTCCGCCTTCACCAACTTCAAACAAATGAAATGATCCTTCTTGAGCAGTCTCTTTAAATAGTAGAACTTTTTCCATCATTTCTTTAAAGTAGTCAAAGTTCGCAATACGAACAAAAACAGGTCCTAAACCAGTAATTGCATATTCTAATGGAATTGGACCCTTTTTCCAAGGTGTACCGGATTCCACCCCTTTATTGAATTCATCTGAAATCAATTGATATTTCTGGTCATCAAAATCAACGAAAGAGAGAGTTTTCTTACCAAATTGTTCTTTGATTCCAGCATGTTTGACTTCTAGACGATCAAAACGTTTTACCCAATAGTCTAACGCAGCATCACTTGGCACACGGAAAGAGGTCTTTGAAATTTCGTTTGTACCATGTACGCCTTTTGGAATGTCAGGGAAGTCAAAGAAAGTCATGTCTGTTCCTGCGCTGCCTTTATCATCTGCAAAGAATAAATGGTAGGTTTGAATATCATCTTGATTTACCGTTTTTTTAACTAAACGCATACCTAAAACATAAGTAAAAAATTCATAGTTCTTTTCTGCACTACTTGTAATAGCTGTTACATGATGGATTCCTTTTAGATTGTTCAATTGATATCCCTCCAATAAAGCTAGATTTAATCTAAGATTAATGGCCGTAATTTTCCTTCGATTTCTTTTCGTTTTGGTTCCAAAAATGATGGAAGTGCTAGTTTTTCTCCCATTGTTTCCATTGGTTCATCTATCGTAAATCCTGGTGTATCTGTTGATAATTCAAATAAAATACCATTTGGTTCCCTGAAATATAATGCCTTAAAGTAATACCGTTCAACTTTCCCTGAATTGGGTAACCTGTATTCTTTCAAACGCTTTGCCCATTTATCGTATTCTTCCTCATTCGGAACACGGAAGGCAACGTGGTGAACACCTCCACGACCTAAACTGGCTCTTGGCAAATCAGGTCTTGTTTCAATATGAACCTCCGCGCCGCTCCCGCCTTCGCCAGTTGCATAAATCAATATATCCGGATAATCTCCTTCAAGTGACGGATAAGAACTGACAAATCGAAAGCCCATAACTTCTGTTAAAACACCAATAGTTGGTTCTGCATTTGCGACTGTGAAGGTTACAGGTCCTAAACCAATAATGGCATGTTCTAACGGAATGTCCTCCCTTTGCCAAGGAACTCCTGCTCTCACACCTTTTTCACCGTTATCGGCCGCTAGGATTAATCGAGTCCCCTCGAAATCTCTGAAAGCCAATGTATCGCGATTTGCTCTTTTTCGAATATCATCATGTTCAACCCCATATTGTATAAAACGCTCTTTCCAAAATAACAATGAATCTGAATTTCTAACCCTTAATGATATAGTAGAAATATCTGAAGTTCCCCTGTATGTTTTTCCAAGATGCGGAATATCAAAGAACGTCACGTCAGTCCCTGGAGTTCCTTCCGCATCAGCATAGAAAAGATGATAGGATTCCGTGTTATCTTGATTAACGGTTTTCTTTACCAATCTCATTCCTAAAATTTTTGTGTAAAATTCATAATTCTTTTCCGCTTTTCCTGTCAATATTGATACATGATGTAATCCTAAGAGCTCCACCTTATTTCACTCCTTTAACAATCGTTTCATACCATTTGGCCGCAGCCTCTACTTCTTCCATGGTCAATTGATGTCCCCTATTTTCCCAGTGAAGCTCTACATTTGCCTGAGCCTTTTCTAATAACGATTGCAGTTCAACTGATTCCATTGGTGAAATTAATGGATCATTTGTTCCAGCAGTAATAAAAATTGATTTTCCTGATAAAACAGGAAGGGCCATGCCTTTTATGGGCACCATCGGATGGTGGAGTATAGCGCCCTTTAAAGCATTTTGATAGTGAAACAATAAACTGGCAGCGATATTTGCACCATTGGAATAGCCGACTGCAAAAATGTTATTGCGGTCAAATTCATATTTTTGTGCTGCTTTGTCAAGAAACTCATTTAATTCTTTTGTTCGAAATTTAAGATCCTTTTCATCAAATACTCCTTCTGCCAATCTTCGAAAGAAACGGGGCATCCCATTTTCTATTACATTCCCACGCACACTTAATACAGGAGCCTCATCATCAATTTTCTCTGCAAGAGGTAAAAGGTCTAGTTCATTTCCGCCCGTACCGTGAAGTAATAATAAAGTAGGTTTGAATGGATTCGAGCCTTTTTGAAATATATGTTTCATCATTTTTTCTCCTCACAACCACAAAGGGTAAATTGTTTGTCTCAGTTAATTAGACTGAAATTATTTTTTCCATTTAAAAATTGCTAACACATATAGAGTATATTCATTTTTAAGTAAATAACTTTAATTTGAGTCATTTTAGAATAAGAATGCATCTAGAGCATATTGTCCAGGGCCAACTAAAGCTATACCGATTGCAACTGCCAGCAAAGTTAAGTTATACTCATAACCGTTTGATGTTGCCCATATTCCATTTGGACCGTGCACTTTCACAATCGCCATTACCATGGTTCCCGCAATGATTATTCCTGCAAGTGGAGTAAAGAGTCCTAATGCAAACAATGCTCCCCCAACAAGTTCTGCTAGTCCTGCAAGCAGGGCCATGGTTACCCCTGGTTTCATGCCAATGGATTCAAACCAGCCTCCTGTACCTTTTAATCCATAACCACCGAACCAGCCAAATAATTTTTGAGCACCGTGACCTACAAAAAGAAAACCTACTACTAAACGAATGATTAATAAACCAACATTTATCATGTCAAAATCCTCCTAAATTTATTTTATCTCGAATTCGAGATATTAGTTTAAAAAATGCAAGTTTAAAGTTTATTCCTTACTTTTCTTAAAAGATCCACCAAAGTCTCTGCCTCACGAGAATGTAATGAATCAAACGTGTCTTCAACTACCTCATACGATCCCAGCATGATTTCGTTCATCAATTCATTTCCATCATCAGTTAATATTGCATATATAACTCGGTGATCATTCGGACAAGCATTTCGGCCTAATCCCTCCTTGTTCCAGCCTATCTATGACATAGATCACTGAACCGTTCGAGATCAATATTCAATTTCCGATTTGTTGAACTGCTTGCTTCATCCTTTGATAAAGTACCTCTAAAACAGAAAATCCGGTAATACCTAACTTATTTTTGCATTACTATTAAAAAGGGTTGATTATTGCGGCTCTTCTCCTTTTATGTCGCCTCCTCGAAGTTATCTCTAATTTAATTATCTCGAACACGAGATAATATTAATACTTATCATTTTTTTTGTCAATCACTTTTTTATTTTAAGTTTGTTATAAATTTCTTTTTTGTTGAACGACGCTCCCAGTCAACTTAAGTACTGAGTACATCATATCTTGTGTAAATAAACGGACGTTCGAAAAAATGTACTTTTGCGAACGAAGCGAGAGATATCAATCTTGCAGGAGCGTGCTAATAAAGTATAAATATTTATGTTGAGATATTTCATTAATGAACTGCGCCATATCTTTTTTTCTCATATAAGCTTATGTTCCATTGCTTAACAAAGAATCTATCTTATAGCGGAAGTTTAGAGGGTGAAAGTGATGGGAAAATTCAGATAAAGAGGAACAACAAAGGAGGAAGTTGTAAAATGAAAGACAACAAAGAACAATTATCTAATACACCGACAACTGGTAAGCAACAGAATCCTAATTCAGAAGAAAATACACAGCCATCATTTCCTGTTCACCCTGACACAGAGTCAGCTGGAGCTGGTGGAATGGTTTCACCGGATTAAAAAACAAATAAAGTATAAGCAAGAGAGCTCTGCAGCTGGGGAGTTCTCTTGCTTAAATCTTATCAGGATAAGCACCATGTTAGTTCAACAAAAAACGTTTATCAAAAAGTTCACTTGCAATTTATTGTTCAACCCCATAGTATTGCTTCAATATTTCACGGATAATCTTTTCTTCATTTTCTTCCGAACCATGACTTTCCGTCACAAACTCATCGCTACATTTATCTTTTATTAGCTTGAACCCTGTATAATGAAAATCGATTTCTTCGTCACCCTTAGATGTTGAAAATCCACCTGTTCCGAACGGGCTAACACATTTATTGCTTATAGGCGTTCGATTACTGTTTTCATCTACGTAATAGTATTTATCGGTTACAGTGCCATAGTCCATATCCGGTTTCGAAGTTAAGAAATATCCTTTTTCATTAATAACATGTACTTCATAACCATCCTCAGTTTCAACCATCGGTGCTCCTTTTATATTGTAGAAAGTATAAACATCTCCTGCAAATCCTTTAGGTATCAAGTAAATATCATCAGTTTCATTGCTTTTATCAATAAAAAAGAGCGTTATTGTCGTTATAGCACTTGCTATTAATATACTTAAAGCTACCTTAATTATATGGGAGAATCGTTTACTCCTCCCAATTAACATATAGATACTAAAGGCTATTATACTCAGCATGAGCAGAATTGGCGTGATGTAAATCAGTCCAAAGATGAAACTTTCACCAATTGAAAAATAGTAAACATCAGGCTCTCTTTTTGATAATGGGGTGTAATTTATTAATGAACCAACTAGTGAAATAGTTAACGATAAAATTACGGATACAATAATAACTTTTAATAACCTCATGATAGAAATGCTCCCCTATCAATTAAATTTATAAAAAAAATTAATCCTTGGCCATTTTTTATGTACCTTTAAATCTAAACTCCATCTTTATCTTAACAAATGAATGAATAGGAAAATACTCATGTGTTTTTAAGTTTCTTCTTTAGTTACATGGCTTGATTAAAGAAAAGGCATACTGACTTATTCATAAGTACGCCCGTTTATAAAGCAATCAAAAAAACAGTGCGAGATAAAATTTATCTGCACCGATCGAGTTCTTATTTAGTTGTTTCACTTCGGTATAAGAACAACGCCATTTCTCCTCGAGTAATGGGTGCGTTTGCTCCAATTTAGGTAGATGATTTGCCCCGCGTCGCTTTATTTTTCACTAAAGCTTTGACCGCTTCTTCATAACGAGGAGATACATCTTTAAATGAAAGTTCGACGCCATCGACTTTTAATTTATATGCCCGTTGAATCAGCAATGCCATTTCACCGCGGGTCATCGTATCATCGCCCCCCGAAATAGGACGGGGTTTTCCCATTGGCTATGTTTGCCTCTTTTAAAGCAATCACAGCTCCCCATGCCCTTTTTGGTAAATCGGAATAAGGTGTATTCGTTGAGTTTGTAATATCCAGATCCAATATTTTAGCGAACCAAATAGCTGCATCTACTCGCTTAATATTGTCATATATCCCAAATTCATTTTTTGAAAGCCCATTTGTCATTTCTTTATCTACCAATAAATTGACTGCAGACGAATATCTGGCCGTGACATCTTTAAAGTCCGCTTCATGTTTGACTGACATCTTATACACTCAGCCCTGCCAAAGCACTTGAGCAGAGGGTATAAATTAATAGGTGCCTTTCGGAAGGGCCATTCTCCTCGATGAAATTTCTGGTTTCCCACTGCCTCCACTACTAATGTGGGAATCATATACGGTATCCATTTCATCTGTTAATTGGCAGCCACTAAACTCCGATGAAAAACCAACCGCCAAATAACCATTATATTCCATTTATATTTTATAGTAATCGAATTTATCTGTATAAATCAAAAAGCCTATATAAGCTTTCGGGTCATTTAAAGGGATGGACACCGCTGTATTCCTGGTATTATTAGGCTCTATCTCTTCATTATTTGCAACATTAAACGAGACGGGCATCCCATAAATCCCATGATAGGAATCATTCCCTTGACCCCTTATATAGTACGTCCCCGGTTCAAGATCCACATGTGTTTCCCATTGTATTAGCGGTCCTTGGTAGAAACCTAAAGTATTCCAAAAAATCATAGTTCCTTTCAAATCGTATACATAGACAATTCCATTCACTTGAATTGGCATCCCTTCTGTGAATGTTTAATTCGGTTCAACTTCCGTGTTGTGGGCAGGATCAAGTGTTACTTTCAAGTCATGATTCCCAAAACTGGTTTTATTAAAATCTTTGACAAAAACAGTATACACACCGGGTTCTATATTAACATCTTTGTGAAGAAGTCGGACGTTCCGGGCGACCGTGAAAAACGCCTTCAAAATTACCGACTAGCGCGTTATTCGAATCTCTTAACTCAATTAAAGCAGCAGAAAAGTACACGTTAACATCAATTGATAAAACCCCTGCTTCATTGATAGATACAGTGTATGCATCCATTGGCTCCTGCTCTGATATAGAGCCTGAAACGATCGAATCCAGTGACAGAATGGTATCCGCCTGAACGATTGCGGGTATAGATGCCCCTGATAAAAACAGTAAAAGGTTGTAATAATGATGTTAGTTTTCTTCAATATGTGCCCTCTTCCATATAAAGTCTTCTATCATTTTTATAGTACAGCACACTTTTACTAGTCAGCAATAGACTAATTGTCTTTTTTTAGTGGCCCCCTGTCTAAACACTATGGATATATCCTATTGGTCTCCTTTTCTACTTGGATCTCCACAGTAAACGTATTAAAACCTACAAGTTACAGGTGTAATCGGATCTTTTTACCTATAGATATTCGACTGTTTTAATGAAAAGTTTTAACGGACTGCGACATAATAATTTTATTTTTCTTTCCTATTTAAGACTTTATAATGTGTATAAATGGGGGTGTTGAAATGAAAAAAGAAAGTAAATTATCTAAACTCAAGAGTTATGCAAGAAAATTAAAACAAAATTTATTCGTTCTATATTTATCTTATAAAGACAGTAGAACACCATGGTATGCAAAAGTCGTAGCAATTTGTGTTGTCGCTTATGCATTTAGCCCAATCGATTTAATTCCAGACTTCATTCCGATTTTAGGATATTTAGATGATTTAATCATTGTCCCCCTTGGTATCTCATTAGCTTTAAAATTAATTCCACTTCATGTTATAGAAGATAACAGAGAAAAGGCTGAAGAGATGAAAAAGAACGGTAAACCTAAAAATTGGTTTGTTGGCATTCTCTTTCTGCTAATTTGGTTATTAGTTGTAGTTTGGATCTATAAACTTGTTATACAAGCGTTTTATTGAAAAATGCTTGTTTTTTATTTAGTTAACTAACCTCCTTGTTACACATTATGAGTTAACTGTCGATTATAACGATAGGTTACTTAAACATTAAATCTAGAATATAAAGAACGGAGGAGTATTAGGTGTTAACAGAAGGAAGCATAGTCAAACAATAAATGCCCTAAAAAAGCGCCTTGAGCAAAATGATAATGTAATTGATGTCCAAAGCGAACAGGGGCATATATATAATAAAAGGAGGCGGTAGAAATGGGCATTATCAACGGAAAAGATTTTATTGAACGGTTAAATAAGTTAGAAAATGAAATTTGGCTAGAAGGTGAAAAAATAAACGGAAAAATTTCTGCACATCCTGCCTTCAAAGGAATTCTTCAGTCAAAGGCTTCCCTATATGATTTACAACACGATCCCACCCTAAAAGAAGTTATGACTTACTTTTTACCAGATAAAAAAGAATTGATTGGAACCTCTTATTTACAGCCAAAAACAAAAGAAGAATTGAGGAAAAGAAGAAGGATGACAGAACAATGGGCGAGAGTCACTCATGGAATGATGGGAAGAAGTCCTGATTATATGAATACGGCTGTCATGAGCCTTGCCTCTTCTGCCTCCTTGTTGAAAGACAGAGAAAACTGTTTTCCTGAAAATATCACTTCCTTATATGAACGGGCGATCAAACAAGACCTCTCGTTTACACATACTTTTATTGCTCCGCAGGTAAATCGTTCCCAACTTTACTTGGGATTTTCGAAGGAACCTATCTCAGCCAGGATTATTGATAGAAATCAAGAAGGAATTATCATAAAAGGTGCCCTCCTCCTAGCAACTCAAGGCGGTTTAACAGATGAAATATTAGTTATTTCTTCTCCGCGTGTATTATTTAATAGTGATGAAGCATTTTCCTTTTCCATTCCTTCAAATACAAAAGGATTAAAATTTATTTGTAGACAATCGTTTGTGGGTGGGGAATCGCCTTTTAATCATCCACTTAGCTCAAGATATGAAGAAATGGATTCGATTGTTGTCTTTGACAGTGTATTAGTACCGTGGGATCGAGTGTTTTTACATGATAACGTTGAAGCAGCTGTTGATCTCAAAAATCAAAGCTCCTTTCATACCTTTGCATACCATCAAGTAGTCACCAGACAAATTGTAAAAACGGAATTCATTTTAGGCCTTACCGAGCTTCTTATCGAGACGATTAATGTTAGTGAGTATCAGCATATACAAGAAAAATTCTCTGAAATAATTATTGGTCTTGAAACAATGAAAGCTCTAATAGAGAAGTCAGAATATGATGCGGAGATTGATCAGTTTGGATTAATGTGTCCTAGTATGGTTCCCCTTCAGGTTGCCAGTAACATATTCCCTAAAATTTATCCCCGCTTCTGTGAAATTATTCAATTAATTGGAGCTAGCGGTATGGTTTCTTTGCCTACCGAAAAAGACTTTAATTCTGACATAAGGGCTGATTTAGACAGGTATCTTCAAGGAGTTAATCAAAATGGTGAAGAACGAGTTAAAATATTCCGTCTTGCATGGGATCTTACGATGAGCGCATTTGGCACAAGACAAACCCAATATGAAAGATACTTTTTTGGCGATCCTATTCGATTATCCAGCAGCTTATATAACAACTATCCAAAAGACAGATATGTAAAAGAAATAAGCACATTTTTAGATCTAAACAATTAAGAGTGTCAGATCCAAAAAAACTCCATTTGTATTTCAGATTTTTATATTACTAAATTTTAAATATCTGCAAACCACATATACCCTACATTTATCTCTTGTTTTAACATTGTCATAACCAAGAGAAGCAATTCATTCATATGATTAAAAATAAAAAAGCACCTTCATCAATTACAGAACTTTCTTCATATCTATCTATAATTTTATCTAGAGTTAAAATTGCAAAAAGAAGTTTAAAAATGCTATCTAGACCTTCTTAACAGCCAATCGCTCTACCCGGGGTTCCACAAACAAAACACGGTTCGCTGGCGGTACCTCAGAAGACTTATTCACCTAACTTTACCATTTAAACTGTTCTCTTTTCCAAACATAATCGTTATTTTTGAACCCTTCTAATAATGTTGTTATAATTTTCTAAAACTATTATCAGGTGAAACCATGCGAAAACGATATACGAATTTAGACGGTGTGACAAATAATAAATCATTTAAGGATATGCTCAAGTGGAACAAAGAAAGACGCAGCAAGGTTAAAGATTTATCTGTCAATATCCCGCATTGCCCGAATAAACAAGTTAACGCAATACGTGCAAATCGATCCCAAACCTCTTATACCTGGATCGGCCATTCCACATTTTTAATTCAAATGAACGGGCTGAATATTTTGACCGATCCAGTGTGGGCAAAGCGAATGGGCTTTCAAAAAAGATTAACGGAACCGGGGATTTCACTGACTGATTTACCTGAAATTGATGTAGTTGTTATATCACATGGCCACTATGACCATTTGGATTTCCCCACTTTAAAAAAATTAAAAGGTAATCCTCAGTTCTTTGTACCTGCGGGGTTAAAGTCTCTATTTGAAAGAAGGGGCTATAAAAAGATAATTGAAATGAACTGGTGGGATTGTGTAGAGTACAAGGAAATTGCTATTCACTTTGTCCCTGCCCAGCATTGGACACGAAGAACGATGACCGATATGAATACTTCTCATTGGGGCGGCTTTATTTTTCAAAGCCTTAGTGAAACAATGTATTTTGTTGGAGATACGGGTTATTTTTCAGGGTTCTCAGAGATTGGTCGGCGATTTAATATTGACACAGTGTTTATGCCAATCGGAGCCTACGAGCCTGAATGGTTTATGAAAGAATCTCATATTAATCCAGAGGACAGTGTGAAAGCTTTCTTAGAACTTGGGGCAAAGCTGTTTGTCCCGATGCATTACGGGACCTATTGGCTGGCGGACGACACCGGCACCGAGGCATTGGAGCGGTTATACCGTGAATGGGAAAAGCAGCAGCTGCCAATGAAACAACTAATGGTTCTATTGCTTGGAGAAACGGTGATTTCGTAATTTGTTCAAGGCGCATCCGCCCGGTATGTTACCGACACCAGCTTGAGAGCAATCGGGTATGTACTCCAAGCAATATACCCTCATTTATTTTTTTGAACTACCTAATTTTTACTGCTAGCTGAGGATCAATTTTTAATCTTGTTTTCTTACGTGGCCGAACAGGAGCGCAAAAAGAATAAACAACATGTAACACTTTGTCATTAAACTGTTTTGTAGGATCCCGGAATAAAATGTTTACACTTCTTTAAACCATCACAATATGCAATTAACACCAAATACTTATAATAAAAACCAGGTGAGATAGCACGCGTGGCTATCACAGTATCTGGCGAAAGTGGGGCCGATACTCTTTTGCTGTTTGCTTATCTATTTTTAATCGCTTCCAATTGTATATTGCAACCCTCCCAAGTGATAAAATAATCACTGAAACTCGAAAGAAAGGCGATCAGCATGGAAGAGAAATAAATATAGCCTAACAATCGTTTACGACTATAAAGAGCATCTTGATATCGTTTCTTGCTGACAATTACAGGAACGCTCAATTTAAAAGCTCAATGAACAATAAAATTTGAGCAAACAACAGATAGCCATCCAACTGATTTTCATATACCTACGATGAATCCTGGCTCTGCCTAGTCCCTATGTGATAGCACTTATGCTCTTCTCTATTTTGAAAACAAAAAGCTGAGTACCTTTTAGATACTCAGCTTTTTGTTTTCTCTTGCTTAAAGTATAACCCTTTAGGAGATATTCAAGCTCTCGGTTAAATAAACTGATCAACCTCTAATCCGATAACGCTAACCCTCTGCGCGCAAAAAAACAAGGTAAAGTAAGTGTACTTTGGCGAACATTCTGATAGAAGCTCTTGATAATTAACAATAACATGGTTTGATCACTATAACTATATTACCTGTGAATTTTTCCAAAAGAATGTAAATTCCCTCTGGAAATTAAGCATGCGTTAATAAAAGTTTTGATACACAAAGACTTGTAATATTGATTTTCTTAATAAAGATCCTAAGAATACTGCATTTGAAAGTGTCGATAAATTCATCTCAATATTTTTATAAATGTACAAATTTGTCTAACAACATACATTCAGTAAAAAAGAGGATCCAGTCAAAAATTAGGATCCCCTTTCTATTACTTTTTATCTTTCCTGCCTGCCAAGAAGTTACACCTTAAACTGCCCAACAAGTATTTGTAACTCTTCCGCCATTTTAGACAATGACGAAGCGGAAGATGCGATCTCCTCCATAGACGCCAGCTGTTCTTCTGAAGCCGATGCCACATTTTGAGTATTAGATGCGGAAGACTTGGCTATGCCAGCCATTTCTTCTATAGAAGCATTAACCTGTTCCGCGCCAGCCGCTATTTCTTCCGATATGGCCGAAACCTCTTGCACCTGAGAAGCCACCTGTTCAACCGAACTTAGAATCTTTTGAATTCCTTCACCTGTCTTATAGACAATATCCGTCCCCATTGCCACTTCTTGGCTCCCTTTATCCATTACATCTACTGCTTGTAGTGTATCTTCTTGTATTTTTCCAATAAAACCAGCTATTTGATCGGCAGATTCCTTCGATTGTTCGGCAAGCTTTCTCACTTCATCCGCCACCACAGCAAAGCCTTTTCCATGTTCACCGGCTCTAGCCGCTTCAATTGCGGCATTAAGTGCCAACAAGTTCGTTTGATCAGCTATCCCTGTAATGATTTCAGTAATTCTTCCGATTTGTTGCGAGTGTTCTCCTAACCGTTTAATAACATTAGCAGCCTCTTCCACAGACATGCTTATATGATTCATTTGTTTCGTCACTTGTTGAAGTGACTCATTTCCAAGACTTGCTTCTTTACTCGTTTCTGTCGCTGCTTCCGACACAGTGGCAGCCGTTTCAGCAACTTGTTGGATATGAATCGTTATATCTTGCATCGCCCTTGAACTTTCCATTGCCCCATGCCCCTGGTTCTCTGCACCTATGGATACTTTCTGGATAGATGTAGCGATTTGGTTCGTTGCTTGTGTTGTTTGTTCCGCACTCGCCGTCAGCTCCTCAGAAGATGCAGCCATCTGTTCAGATGTCAAACTGATTTGACGAATCATCTCCCTCAGATTATTAATCATTTTATTAAATGAACCAGCTAGTTCACCAACTTCATCTCGCGATTTGATAGAGAGTTCTTTCGTGAGATCTCCTTCTCCCTCTGCAATCTCCGCTAATTGTTTGTTTATATCTAAAATGGGACGTACTATAGACCGGGTGAATAATACGCTACAAGCAATAGCAACTACTCCTGAAATCACCAACACGGTAACTATCATTGAAAGCAATGTTAGTATACTCTTATCAATAACCTCGATTGGTGCTCCTACGAACCACATGCCAATAACCTTCCCATTTTGATCATTTATAGGTTGATACATTGTTAAATATTCCTGCCCGACAACATCAGCTTTTCCTATATATGCTTTTCCTGTTTTAAGTACAACTTCCGTTACTCTGGGATCAGCTTTTGTACCAATTGTTCTTTCTCCATTGTTCCTTACGTTAGTCGCAACTCTTGTATCTCCCTGAAAAATCGTTGCTGCTCCCTCAGTGATCTGCCCTATTTGGTCAACTAATTCATTATTATCATTAATTTTTACATTTCCTTTGTACAATTCTCCCTCTTTAATAGACCACTTACCTTGATGAGTTTCATTTAACCAATTATAGCCTAGCCCCGAAACAGCCTTTATCCGTTCCGTAAACACCTGCATCATCGCTTTTTCGATTTGATACTTAGCTACTAAACTGATATTGACAGATAAAAAAAGAATAATTCCAAGTACCAGAATGTTAAATTTACTACTAATTTTGAGTCCTCCAAGTTTCATTAGCCTTTATCCCCTTATTTGCTTAGTCTTTATCTTAAATTGTTCCCCTTCACTTTTTATCATTTCAAGGTCCATGGGTTACCGATATGTATGTCATTCCTCCAAAAAAATCATATCACAGACCTATTCCCCATGCATATCTATCTACCTAGCCTCTCTAAATATTCAGTCATATGATATAAGACAAGTCAAGTGATACATTTTATCCTTCTTCAATCAGCACTTTTCCTGATGGAGTCAACAAATACATCGCTTTCTTCAACTTTTAAGAAACGACAGTTTCTAAACAAACAAAAAGGACGCAGACTGCGCCCCCTTTACTTAACCATTTATTTGTCCATTTTCCCTAGCGTTCATTTCATCTTGTATTTCTGCCTGCATACCGGCAATACTTTCTTCGCGGCGTGCATTTTTCTCTCTAATTGCTTGTTGCTCTGCTGGTGCAGCATTCATCATTGTTTCTTCTGCCTTTCTCATGTTTTCCTTCGTATTTTCTACCGCATTTTGAAGTCTTTCTACATTGTTAGATCTGTCATCTGGATTTGGTTTGTTGTACATATCATTTTCCTCCTTTTAATCATCGTACAAGCGATATCTTTTCCTATTTCTATTGTTTTTAATGATGTCATTTATAGGTAAAATAATTTTGAATTTTGCACATAGTTTTATTTTCATTAAAGTCACGAAAAAACCTTTGTTTTTTTAGCATTTTCAGCCAGTTTATTCGTTATTCCACTTAACGGTTTTTTTAATAACAGAGCGAATAGAATCGTGATAATAAAGAAAAACAGAAGAGCTAATAAATCTTTTTCCACAATGTCCGATACGATCCCTCCGACAGCTTCACGCAGCAAACTGACTGCATAGGTAAATGGAACAAATGGACTAATTTGTTGAAACAATGGAGGGGTTAAACTAACTGGGAACGTCCCCCCTGAACTTGAAAACTGCAGAACAAGCAAAATAATAGCCACCCCTTTCCCAATATTTCCAAAAACAGAGACAAGCGTATATGTCACAGTAACAAAAACAATGCTTATTAATACAGCAAATACAACAAACCAAAATTTCTCTGCCACATAAGCATGAAGAAGAAAAATATCACCTATGCTGACAATGATCGCTTGAAACACACCTATTGTTAAAAACGTCAGCAGCTTTCCAAAGTACACGTGATAGCTTTTGTAACTGTTATCTGGATCCTCTACATCCGTTCTGAACAAGGAAATCAGCAGTGTCGCGCCTACCCAGAGTGAGAGCGTTGTGTAAAATGGCGACATAGCTGATCCATAATTTGGGATAGGAAATACTTTTTCTTCTTTCAATTTAATTGGATTAGCTAAAAAGTCACTTTCTTTTTGGACATCATGTTTCAAGCGTTTAACGAGGTCCTCCAAATCTCTCTCCGCTTCAAATTTTCTAATCTTATCAGCAGCCTGTCGAATCGATTTTTCTAATTCGGGCAAATCTGATCTAACGAGATGAGCAGCTTGATGAACCGCATCTTCTACCGCAGGCAGTTTCTCTTGAATAAAATAAGAAGCCTGCTTAATATCCTGTTCCACAGCAGGCAAATCACTCCTCACAAAATCTGCCGCTTGATGAACCTTCTGTTCAGCTGAGGGCAAATCATTCTGCACAAAGAAAGCCGCTTTATTTACAACTGTTGTAAATGTGTCCATCTTTTCTTCTATATTGAGAACAGCTTCATGAATGTCCGCTTGTATTCGCGGAAATTCTTTTTTTTCCGCTTCCAGCTCTTGTAGGCCGAACTGTACTCCTTCTTGCGCATTCAGTAAAGCCGATTTTACATCCGGCAGTTTTTCTTTTCCCTCTTTTGAAAATTCCTGCTGGGCAGCAGTGATCATGTCACTCGCTCTCTGAGCGCCTTCTATCCCCTCCTCTAATGCTTTTGCGGCTTTATCAAAATTCCGATCGACTTCTGCGGCCTTTTCGGCTGCCAATTGAACAGCAGGAAGTTTGTTTTGAATAAATAATACGTCATTTCCTACTTCCTTTAGTTGAGACATTCGTTCTTCTACCTTTAAAATATCGTTGCCTGCCCCATTAATTTTTGGCAGTTGTTTTTCAAGCTCGACAATTTTTTGGCTTTTCTCTTTGATTTTCGGCAGCTTTTCTTCAAGCACCAATACCGTCGTGCCCATCTCTTTTAAATGAGGGAGCCGCTTCTCCAGCTCTAAAATTTTACTTTCAATATTTCGTATGGACGGAAGTTCCTTTTCAAGTTCAATTCCCGCTTCATTAAACGCTGTTAAAACAGCTTTATCGACTGCTTTAGTAAAGTGACTGCTCACTTTTTCGACGACACCCGCAGCGCCCTTTTCTGTAATTTTCGGGGCAACTGCGTTTAGCTTTTCATTTACCATATAATCAATTTCTGCCTGCTCGGGATTTTTAGATAAAATACTTGTCATTTTCTTTGAAAAATCGGCAGGAATCAATAAACCGGCATAATATTCTCCGTGCTTCACTCCCCGTTCCGCTTCTTCCTGACTGACAAATGTCCAGCCCAATTTTTTATTTGTATTCAAATGGTTCACTAATTCTTTTCCAATGTTTAACTCTTCCCCCCGCGCTGCAGCTCCTTGATCAAGATTTGTCACCGCTACCTTTATTCCAGACGTATCTTCATACGGGTCCCACATTGCCTTTATATTGACCCATGCATAAATAGCAGGTAAAAACATAACGGCTGCGGCAAGCATAATCCCTGTTGAAACACTAAAAATCCTTCTCCAGTCTGTTTTATAAATTTGAAAAACTTTCCTCATAGTTTTCTCATCAACTCTCTATCAAATGGTTATTTGTATTTTGGATATGAATAGAAAATCTATTCCTTCTGCTTTTTCATAAGGCTATGTTAATAATTATTGTTGATAGACGAGGGGTCTTCCGGACCGCCCGCGGAAATCAACAGAAAAGTGTAACAAAGCCTTTTATAAAGTAAAATAACCCTTTGTTACGACGTTGAATGAACGAAGGGAAAATGAGAGCTCTGCCTATTATGTATGATCACAAATCTCACTTCCCCCTCCCAAATATACTCATTAATCACGATAAATAATTATTAAATTCTTCATTTTGACAAAAAATACATTACTTTTCACCTATTCATCTATGAGTTTAAATGCTTATAATTAATATATACATCATGGAAGGAGCTGAAGTGAGTGGAAACAAAGTCTAATTTAATGAAGAAGCTTTTTCCGCTGTTCGCTTTAATCGTCGTCCTTGTAGGAATGATCTCCTGGTCATTGCATAATTCAGACAAAGCGGTCACTGTTTCTTTTTCGTCGATGGAAAAAATTATTAAGCAACAAAATGGGACACCTGTTTCATTACAGGAAAAATCAGATGGAACTCTTTACCTCACAACAAAAGATCATGAATATGTCTCCTATATTTCTCCTGGGAGTTCATCAATAGATAGATTGGTTGAAACATATAATATCCGTTACTCCTATTCCAATAAAGGACCATATGACCGTTGGATTATTGGCGGTGTCGTTCTATTGCTCGCTATTGCAGCAGCTGCTCTTTATAAAAGGGGACAAAGCGGTACTAGCGGAGTAAAAACGATGAAGAATAGTTTATCGAAAGCACAGCCTCTGCCTTCTATTACCTTGCAAGATGTCGGCGGACTTTCAATAGAAATGAAGGATGAAATTAAACAGACGCTTTCTATTTTAAAAAACCCTGAGGATGTGGCAAATATCGGGGTAAAACCGCCAAAAGGCATTTTATTCTATGGTCCTCCAGGAACGGGGAAAACACTGCTTGCCCAAGCCATGGCTAAAGAGCTCAATGCGAACTTCTTTTCAGCAAGCGGATCTGCATTTACTGAATTATTCGTCGGTGTTGGCGCCTCTCGTGTACGCAGCCTTTTCCAGCAAGCGAGAAAGCAAAAACCCGCTGTTATTTTTATTGATGAAGTAGATGCACTTGCTGGCCGCCGTAAAGCTCATGGCGGCGAAGAAGCAGAGAAAACGTTAACTGAACTCCTTGTTCAGCTAGATGGCGGACATGCAAATGATGATATATTATTTATTGCTGCTACGAATAGAAAAGATATGCTTGATGAAGCTTTCTTGCGTCCAGGACGAATTGACTTTTCTTTCCTTGTTCCCCTGCCGGATACAAAGGGAAGACGAGAAATCATTGATATTCACATTAAAGGAAAACAACTCGCTGACGATGTACGATCTACACTTAGTGATTTAGCGGAAAGTACATCTGGATTTTCAGGTGCCGAGCTAAACTCACTTTTTGAAACAGCCAGTCGAAGTGCTATCCGTCAGAATCGAAATACGATCGAAAAGAGCGACCTTGATTATGCATTGGATCGTATTATACTGGGCAGTACTTCCCGTACACTGCATGATCCGGAAACAAAACGGCGGGTAGCCATTCATGAGGCAGGCCACGCGTTAGTCGCTGCAGCTACAAAACCCGGTTCAGTACGAAAAGCAACCATTATTCCAAGAGGACAAGCCCTTGGATATGTCGCGCCCATTCCTAAGGAGCTTCACTTGTCTACTGCTAGTGAATTGCTTGATCAAATAGCAATGATTTTATCAGGTGGTACAGCAGAGCGAAGGTTTCTTGGGGAACATAGCATCGGTGTAAGTGGAGACGTTCAGCAGGCGAAACAAATAATTGAACAAATGGTGGATATGGGTGTGCTGCAAGACGGCTTTACGTTAACATTTGTTAACCAAGAACGTGAGACGAAAATGCAAGAGTTATTCCAGAAAGCATTATCGATATCCGAAAGTTTAATACAAGAACACGAAAAACAATTCCATCAATTAGTGGATGCTTTACTGAAAAAGGAAACGTTGGAAGGATGGGAAATAGAACAAATTGTGAATGGTACGTATACATCAGAAACGAGAGAAGCCGTACTCGTCTAATTCCCCCTTTCTTTATTTAATACTTAAGAGGCTGACTCGAAGTGTCTAACCTCACCCGCCGTATATTGCGAGTGAGGTTAGACACATGGGAGTCAGCCTCTTTTCATTGCATAGCTTGTCCTATTTAGAAGCATCCAGTTTGAATTCTGCTAACGCTTCGTCTTCCGTACGATTATTTTCCGCAGGTCTCTCTTTTCCAAGAATATAGTAATCAAGAGTTTCTTTAGACACCTTTTGGAAATCTTTTGCTTTATACATATAGAATGCTATTCCCATCAATACCCAAGCTGCCAAAGCAATAAGTGATGGGGTGCCAAGAGCCGATGGAGAACCTGGTACAAGAAGCAAAGCGAGAAATGCTACACTTGATAGTACCCCTAAAAGACAGATGAGTTTCTTTACAGGAGAAACCGTTCTTTCATCTTTACCTTGCGCTCCTGCTCCCCCTTTAGAGTAACCGCTTTCAAATCTCCAGACAAATTGTTTGAATGCAGTTAGACACGTATATAAATAAGCAATGGTTACACCAATTGCGGACATGTCCACAATCCACAATAAAACGGGACGTCCAAACCAAGGGGCAATTAAGCATAAGATGCAAGTAAAAATGATCCCGTTGTGAGGGGTTTTATGTTTACTATGCAGTTTGGTGAATGCTGCTGGAAGAATTTGCGCTCTTCCCATCGCAAACATTAATCGGCTTGCCGAAACGTAAAAACCGTTTAATCCTGTAAAGATACCCATACAAACTGAGATCGCAAGACAAACGACTCCAATCGTTCCTAAACTTTGAGAAACCACGTCTCCTGTTCCCCAAATTGGCTTACCTGCAACTAGCTGCTGCCATGATCCTCCGGCAGCTGTAGCGATAACCATGAACGCATACAAAAATATAGCAACAAGAATTGAATAAATGATTAAGGAAAAAGCTTTCTTAGCTGGAAAGTTAAACTCTTCTGCAGCCTGAGGAATGTTATCAAAGCCGACAAAGGCCCATGGTGCCACAGCCAATATGGCTATAATACCTGTGATTGGTGCAATGCCCGGCTTAAAAGCAGGAGTCATGTAGCTAAAGTTGAAATCCGGATGTAAAAGCATGCCCGCCGTTAAGAAAATGATACCCAGGACAAGAATGACGCAAAAAATAAATTGTAGCTGACCTGATAATGAAGCACCTTTAATATTAAACCAGGCAAAAAAGATAAGAGCAGCACTTGCAATCAGCACTTCTCCTAAATAAACTTCCCATCCATTGATTTCATAAAGAAACATCGTATTCGTTATGGAAGGAAAAAGAAATTTTCCGAGAAGCGCCATGGCTGATGCATTTAAAGCGACGATACAAATATATCCTAATGTTAAAAACCATCCGCAAAAATATGCATGAGTCCTGCCAAAACCAAGATAAGCATAAGTAAATCCTCCGCCTGACACCGGGAATTTATTTATGAGAATGCCGTAGCTTACAGCGATCACCATCATGATTAAACCACCGATGAACAGTCCGGTGATTACACCAAGCGGACCTGCTTTCGCCATCCACTCCGTTGGCAAAATAAATGCCCCCCAACCGATAGCCGATCCTAGCGCAATTGCCCAAACCCAGTGCTGCTTAAATGTTTTGTCGAGCTGAACCCTTTCTTCCATCATATACCTCCTGTATTGCGGGATTTCCATTCAAAACGTCACTTGGCTCTTCTATTAGCATCTACAATCCCATATTAGCCCTTCAGAAAGACCTTCTTTTTTAGGCAGGGGGACATTTTTTTGAAAAAAAAGGGGCTTTTTTAAAAAGCCCCTTTTTCTTTTTACCAGTTTTTATGATCAAGATGTGCATATTTTTCAAGAAGGCGAGTTGGCATTTGCAGGGCATCTTTTCTAAATGGAGGTGCCAGCTGCGTACCGTCTACTAAAATATCAATAACTGTTGGCTTTTTAGAAGCAAGTGCAGTTTCAATCGCTTTTCGCAGATCTTCTGGATTATCTACGCGAATGCCTTCTGCTCCCATGCTTTTTGCTACTTCAGCAAAGTTTGGTCCCTCAATGTCTGCTCCTACAAAGCGGTTGTTATAGAAGTCCACTTGGTTTTTCTTCTCCGCACACCAAGCTCCATTATTGAATACACAAGCAATAACAGGAAGCTTTTGCTCTACAGCTGTGCTCACTTCATGAAGGCTCATGCCCCATGCCCCATCCCCAACAATACAGAAGGCTGGAGAAGACGGATCAGCAAGAACAGCACCCATTGCAGCCGGATAAGCAAATCCGCAGTTTCCAAATGTCAAAGCAGCTAAGTGTTTACGCGGTTGATTAAATGTTAAATACGCGTTAGATGTAGATGATGTATTACCGATATCAGAAGCCACAACAGCGTTATCTGGAAGAGCACGGTTAATTTCAAGGAGTGCTCGTCTAGGGTTCATCGGATTGCCTGGTACCATTGCCAAGTCAACAAGTTCTTGTTCCCATTTTTCTTTTTCAGCAGCGATTTTTTGCAGTCGTTCTTTATTAGGTGCAAAAGAAGCTCCGCTGTCTTGTAAGCGCTTTAAGATTTCTGCTGTAGAATCATACGCATCACCTAGAATACCTACCTCCACCGGATGAGTTCTCGCAATATTCCGATGATTAATATCAATTTGAATAATTTTAGCATTTTTAGGGAAATAGTCAATATCATAGCATGGTAAAGTTCCAAATACAGATAATCTTGTTCCAATAGCTAGAAGCACATCAGCGTCTTTCAAAGAGTGCATCGCTGCTTTTGATCCCATGTAACCGATTGGACCAACTGCCTGCGGATGATCTGCTGGGAAAGCATCATTATGCATATAAGAAACAGCAACTGGTGCGCTCAATTTCTCTGCCAATTCTTTCACTAGTTCAATAGCGTCAGCGTCAACGGCTCCTCTTCCAGAAATAATGGCAGGATTTTTCGCTTGTTTCAACAATTCTACTGCTTGATCAATAGCTTGAGAATCTCCGAATCCTTTTTTCTCTACACGGTATTGAGATGGCTTTAAAATATAATCTTCTACTTCGCCATAGAAGTAATCACGTGGAATATGATAAAGAACCGGGCCGCGTTCTGCATAAGCAAGACGGAATGCTGTGCGCAAACAATCTGCCACACGGCTTGGATGAGTTACTTTCACTGTCGCTTTTGTAATTTTGTCGAATACAGAAGCTTCATCACACTCTTGGAAACCATCCCATCCAATTGTTTTTGTACCGGCAGACGGCGCAATAACGATCATCGGCGTATGTGCCATGTTTGCAGCGGCAACTGATGTGACCATATTTGTAACACCCGGTCCATTCTGTCCGATTACTACGCCTGCTTTTCCAGTGACACGTGTAAATGCATCTGCCATATGAGCAGCACTTTGCTCGTGGCGAACCGGAATGAATTTAATGCCTGCTGTTGGCAGTAAATCCAGCATATCCATGAACGCTGATCCTAAAATTCCGTACATTTGATCAATGCCCTCTGCAAGCAATGTTTCAACGATTGCCTCACTCGGTGTCATTTTTAATTTCTTTCCTTGCATAACCTTTAATTCTTTTTCTGCTTTAACCATTTGAACCCAACCTTTCTGTCCAGTTATTTTTTATTTTGTATGATTAAAAATTATTTCGTGCTTTCAAAAACCTCAACAATTGTATTAACTAAGAAATGCAAGTCATCTTCCGTAGATGAGAGCGGCGGCGCTACGATCAGTACATTGTTAAAGCCCGGAACAGTGTCGCCATTGCGGCCAATGATTAATCCCTTTTCCTTGCACTTGGCAATAATACCGCCAATGATCTCATCTGAAATTGGCTCTTTCGTTACTTTATCTTTTACCAATTCCAGTCCATATAAGAATCCTTTTGAGCGCACCTCTCCAACAAATGGATGGTTCTCTAGCTCATTCAACTTGCCTAAAATGACTTCTCCGAGCCGTGCTACTCTTTCTACGATGCCTTCTCTTTCAATAATTTCGATATTTTTCAATGCAACCGCGCAGCTTGCTGGATGTCCCCCGTATGTCGATACGTGACGAAGATGATTGTCTGCACCCTTCTCTTTAAACTTTTCATAAATTCGGGAATGGACAGCCGTCGCCCCGAGCGGCAAGTATCCGCTTGTCAGCCCTTTCGCCATCGTAACAATATCTGGCTGAACACCTTCTGAATGCATAAAGCCAAACATTTTACCTGTACGGCCAAACCCAGAAACGACTTCATCAATAATCAAGAGCACGTCATGTTTCTTACATATCTCTGCTACTCGCTGTAAATATTCGCTGGAAGGAATAATGACCCCTCCTCCGGAAATAAACGGCTCCATAATTACTGCAGCTACTGATTCGGCACCTTCCCATGTAATCATTTGATCAATTTGATCAGCCGCCACTTTGTCACAATTTGTCACTTCTTCACCAAATGGACAGCGATAGCTATATGGAGGCGGAACATGAAGGAATCCTGGTACACCCGGATCGTATTTTACCCTTCTATTTGCTTGTGCTGTTGCACTCAGAGCTCCTAGAGTTGATCCATGATAAGCACGATATCTGGAAATGAATTTATATTTACCTGGATTTCCATTTTGCTGATGATACTGTCTGGCAATCTTGAAAGCTGTTTCATTGGCTTCTGATCCGCTATTCGAGAAAAATGTTTTATATGAGGCCCCTAATAATTCACTTATTTTCGCGGATAATTCAATAGCCGGCTGATGGCTTAACGTAAGAGGGAAATAAGAAAGCCTTTTCATTTGTTCTGCTGCAGCTTCGACAATTTCCTCACGTCCATGTCCTAAGTTCAAGCACCATAACCCCGAAACACCATCTAAGTATCTTTTGCCTTCAAGGTCTGTGAACCATGCACCTTCGCCTGACTCAGCGATCATCGGCTGGCCGCCTTCTACGTGACGGCTCATCGCGTGCCACAAATGCTCATTATCTTGTTTAACCAGCTTTTGATTATCTTGCACCTTCAATTGAGTCATCATGTTTGCCCCCTTTAACTAGTATTTATAAGTGACTAATTATCTATTAAACTCAGCTGCATCAACAGCGAATTTACTAGCACTTAACTTTTTAAATTGATCGTTGTTTATGGCTCCCCTTTCTTCTTCTCTTCTTTCATGTGTACTCTTTTGTACTCTCTTGTCGTGTCATGTCGTGTCGTCGTGTCATCCGTACCAGTTTGTGTTTGTCTCTTGGTGTTAACCTTATTAAAACACATGTTTTTAAAATATTCAATAAATTCTAAAAATATTACTTATTACTTTTTTAATTCATACTTATTTACATTCTTGATAAAAGATAGTCTATTTACTAATTGACAGATTCATCGTTAGGAAGCAGCCTTATGTTATCCTAGCTGCTCCTTAACTAGTTGCTTTTTTTACTTAGTTTTATTCGGAAAGAATACATATCTGATCTAAAAAAGGCAACATAATACTCAATCAGCCGCCCCGAATGATCCATAAGCTTCCGCTCCGTATTTAATACATTAAACGAATCCGAAACACCTAATAGCTCCGCATCTTCTTTACTTAAAAAGCTACTTGTAATCAGCTGTTCTGCTTCCGCTAATTTGATGCCGAGATTTTCTTCTATCAAGTCAAAAAGAGTCCCTTTATCAATATCTAGTTGAGCCAGCTTCTCGCCAATTTCAACCGGGTAATATTGTAGCTCAATAGCCAGTGGAATATCGTTTGCATATCGGATTCTTTTGATAAAATAAGCTTTTTCAAGCCCTGTCGCTTCTACAATCTCATGAGGAGGAATAATCGTTCCATGCGTAACAAGTCTGGCCCCTGGCTCCATCCCCATTTTCCTGATGGTTTCGGTTGTACTTGTTAATGATCCCAGCCAATCTTGAATAGCTTTCGATGAAATAAATGTCCCCTTGCCATGCACTTTCTCCACAATACCTTCCCGAACGAGATGGGCTACTGCTTCCCTCACTGTACTTCTACTTACCTCATACTCATCCATCAATTGCCGTTCACTCGGAATTTTATTACGGTAATGGCCCTCGTTAATTAATCCTTCTATTTTATTTCTCAATTGAATATGAAGCGGTATGGGGTTTTTAGGATTTAACTTTTCCATATAAACACCTCTTTCTCTTTTTTTCATCTTATGATGATTTATCCCTCTTGTAAAACAATTATATAACAAAAACGAGTACCGATTGGGTTCTTCTTAAGAATCCTGATCAATACTCGCTGTTAGAACTAACTGCCAGCCTGAGAGAAAACAAGCTCAATCAATTTTTCGCTTGTCAGCTGTAGTGCTTCTTCAAAATACACCATATAAAATTGTCTTATTAGTTTGACTCCATCAATCTCTATCTCTTTTAATGTTCCCAGCTGCAATTCTTTTTTCACAGCTGATTTCGAGATAATAGAAATGCCAATGTCGGCTTCTACTGCGCTCTTAATCGATTCTGTATGTTCCAGTTCCAGCACAGTCCTTAAAGCTGCAGGATCAACCCCGCTTTTTCTTAAACTTCCTTCAATAACCTGTCTTGTACCAGATCCTTTTTCTCTAATGATAAACGGCAGAGAAGTAAGTTCTTCCTTGGATACACTATGCTCACTAATTATTTTGGAACGGCTTGAAGCGATTAAAACTAATTCATCTTCTTGAAACGGAATTTGTTTTAAATTAGGGTAGGACAGCATTGATTCAATAAAACCAAGATTTAATTCATGTTTATACAGCTTTTCAATAATTTGTTCTGAATTACACATTCTCAAATGAATATCCACAAGCGGATAATTCTTTTTATATTCCGCAATTAGGAATGGCAGAACATGCTCGCCAATTGTTAAACTGGCTCCAATATTTAAATGGCCTGCTACCTCTCCTTTAAGCTCTTGTAGTTCATTTTGAATTTCATTCATTAAGAAAAGCATTTTTTCTGCTTTTTTGTATAGAATTTGTCCTGCTGGTGTTAAATCTACCTTCTTAGTGGTACGGTCAAATAATTTTGTTTGCAGCGTCTCTTCTAAATGCTTAATTTGCAGACTGACAGATGATTGAGATATATGTAGTTCTTTTGCCGTCTGTGAAAAGTTTTTATTATTTGCCACTGCATAAAATAAGCGTAAATATTCTAAATTCATTTTCCTTCTCCCCTCTGATCCCCCTTTCATTATAAAGGAGTGAGAGGAGATTTTTTAGTTAAATCATGCGAAAGATGAATAAAATCAGCGGAGCAAGTGCCAATAAACCCACGAAACCAACAACAGCAACTCCCACTGGCTTAATACCTTCTTTTGCAAAGTCTTTATAATTGACATTCAGTCCAAGACCTGCCATGCCCATAGCGAGCAAATAAGTGCTTAATAGAAGTAGATAGCCAACAACACTATCTGGGATAAAATTTAATGTGTTAATAAAGCTGGCAAATAAAAATCCGAAAATAAACCACGGAATTGGCAGACCTTTCAAACCTTTCTCTGTCAATTCTTTTCTGTTAATAACAAAACTGATCAATAAAGCAACTGGTATTAACAAAAGCACTCTGCCTAGCTTCACAATGACAGCTGATTGACTGCTTTCTACTCCTCCCGGAACAGCTGCTGCAACAACATGAGCCAGTTCATGGAGGGTTGCCCCTGTTAAGACGCCATATTCATAGTTGCTAATTGGCAGATAAGGAAATAGGAAGATATAAATAAGTGCACCTATTGTTCCTAAAATAGCGATACAAGAAACAGCAATCGCTGTATGCTCTTGTCTATTTTTAATGATCGGTGCAACAGCAATGATCGCTGCAGCGCCGCAAATAGCTGTACCCGCTGCTATTAACATTGACAAATGCTTGTCTAGCTTAAATACTTTTCCTAGCAAAAGAATAAACGACATCGTAAAAGCAATAACAAGTATATCTGTTACTAGAACCGCGTAACCTGCTGCCACAATATCTAACAGATTCAAGCGGAAGCCTAATAAGATAATTCCCGCCCGCAGCAGTACTTTACTGCTAAATTGAATTCCCTCCTGATAGCCGGGCTTTACTTGAAGTGTATTTTTCCAAGCCATCCCAATTAAGATGGATAAAATCATAATACCCATTATGCTAAAAAAAGGTAGTTTAGCAATTAAGCTGGCAGTAACCGCAATAAATAAAGTTAACATGACTCCTTTTACAACGGTGCGGGACTTCCCTTCTTTTCCTGGCCCGGCTTGTTTGTACGTTTGTATTTTTTGTGCTTCCAACCCAATCACCTCCACATTAATTAGATTAAACGTAACATAGTTTTTGTTAATTATTATTTTGATTATGTGATAAGTGTTATTGCATTCTCTCATGGAAAGAAACATTCCTTGTTTTCAGATCTGCCGCCAAACAAAAAAAACGACCTAAAAAGGCCGCTTTTTTTGTTATGTTCTACTTCCTGTCTCTACAATTTCCTTGCCATCCCTTACAATTCTTTTCACTTTCTTTACAATCATCTTCTCTTTTTTTACAACTTTCTTCTCTTCTTGGACAGCTTCCCCACCAAAACTCGTGAATACGCCGCATTCTTTCTTCACGTTCTCTATCCGTCATGCCACATCTTTTTTCCTGCTTACGATAATTATCCATTTTTTACTCCTTCCACAGTCAGTGATTAACACATTTTATGTGCGAAGGAGAAAAAAGTGCGGGCAACAGACAGGCTAATAGAAGGTTGTTCGCCCTTTTATCTTTTAGCTGCCCTAAATCCGGCTGCTTCTGCTTCCTCTTTTGTACAAAATATTTTCTCTGGTTTAGTTACCTCGTATGACTGATTGCCGGGCATATGATAGATTTTCTCTCCTGAACTTGAGATGTTCCCTTTAATCTCACAATCACCTGTTGGGGCAGCAGCCTTGTCTTCTTTCTTTATTTCCGTATTATACCCGCGGTCTGTTACATAGTCTTCTAGTGACCAAATTCCCATCCTTTGTTCGCGGGCCTTTTGCTGTACTTCTTCGAAACGGTCGACATATTTCGTATTCGGTGGAAAAACAGCTACACGTGCCAGTCCTTTCCTAATCAGCTGCTCATTCACTAATTGACCATCAAGCCACACATAGGCAAGAACACGTCCATAACGGTCACGCTCTTGTACATCCAATTCTAAAGATACCTTCTTATCAGTTAATAACTTTTTAGTAAAAGCAGAGGCTTCAGGACCAAAAGGCTGAACACCGAGACGCGGATGTTTTGTTTCCGGTGTATCAATGAGTGTCATGCGAACGCGCTCTTCCTGTCCATTCGACAGCTTGATATCGAATGTATCCCCATCTACCACATAAGTAACAATACCTGTCAACTCTTTTTTCTCTGCTATATCCGAATCAGACGAATCAACTGCAGAAGAGAGATTCTCCCTCTCTTCTGTTGCATGGTCGCTCACCATTTCGGACGATTGATTTACCGTTTTTTCCGGCTGTTCTACCGCTGTACAACCCCCAAGTAACAGAAAAACGGCAATCAATAAAGACCCTTTCTTTTTGATCACCATACATTTCTTCCCCCTGACTCTTATTCTTTTGATGTGTATGTGTAAAAATAATGAAGCACTTCGTCTACATATTGCTGACTATGATTATAAGCATAGATCGCTTCCTTCAACTCACCATCGGCAGCTCCGTGTGCCTTTAAATAGGAAGCTGCACTAAAAACAGCGTCTTCCAAATTGTAAGGATCTGCTTTTCCATCACCATTGGCATCGACACCGTAGCCGCCATATTTCTCAATAACAGCTGGGTTGACTTTATCTTCATCAGAAATGTCTCCTTTTCCGAGGCCGCTGCACGTCGGATGACTCCAACCCACAAAAGTACATGGCATAAACTGCAAAGGTCCTTCTGCGCCGACCGGTGACACCATAGGATCCATTTTGGAAAACCTCGTTTCTACCCGGTGATGGGCAGCCAATAGTTCCCATGGCACACCGTATTCTTGCTCCGCTGCTTTATATATTGGAATGAATTCCTGTGGGACAGGTGATTCAAAAATGAGGTTGGCCGATCCATTCTTTTGACTGACCGCCACGTACAATATAGCAAACATAAATAACAGAAAGAACAATTTTCTTTTTACTGATTTCTTTAATTTTCTTCTTTTCATGTTGTTCTCCTAAAATATAAAATCGGTTCGCATCTATATTAGGGAAGTAACAGAGAATACGCAAGCACTAATGATATATTCTAAAAAAAGACCGCCCTGCGCCTGGCAGGACAGCCTGTCTAAAGTCTTATTTCATGGAAAGCTTCTCTTCATCAACTGTCTCTGTTGTTCCAGCTCCACCCTAAACGTACAATAGGATTCAAACCTGTCTGTGCTGCACAATTACGGATGATTAACATAAGAAGTTGTTTCTTTTTCCATCTCACTTCTATATATTTGCGACAATCCATATGTCCGTTTTTCAGCTGCTGAAATATTCTCTCTCATTTCCTTTTCCTGACGCTTTACTTCAGCCAATTTTTCTTCGAACTTTTCAATTTTACGCTGTATTTCCTGTTTATTGCGATCGACTTCTGCCAGTTGGTCGTTTGAACGATGTATTTCATAAATCAGCTGCGGTTCGTAGTCGTGGTATTTTTCTAACACTAATAGAGTCATCTCGTTGAAAACTTTATCAATTTTCTTTTCAAGCTGGACTTTCTCAGTCTGATAATAACCAGATTTAATAAACGAGGAGACAGACTTGATCACTCCCCGCTTTGCGTTCTGCTGCTTCGCTAACTTCACTTCAAGCTTCATTAAACTTTCCTGCAGCCGATTATTTTTCACACTAAGCTCGCCGAAATACGGCCGCGCCGGATCTTTTTTTAACAGCTGCGTCAGCTGATGATATAGCTGTTTATTATAAGTATCTATTTGAACAAATGCTGCCTCTTCCTCTTTCAGCTCTTCCTTAAGAATCGCTAGTCCCTTTTTCCAGTCGTTTTGCTTCTGCACCATTTCATTCACTGAGCGAAGCATCTTCTTATAATTAATCAAGCGCTTGTTCCATGAATGAGTAATAACTGCAAGCTCTTCATGATCTTCTGATTCTGTCCTGCTGTCTGCCAAATAGGGCAATATTGTTTCAAGTAATACGACAGGCAGCAAACCTTTATTAAAAAGAATGTTCTGGTACCGATAAAACAAGCCGCCACTTTTAAAAATAAGGGATAAAAGCAAATCGGGATTGGTCATCCACGAAAAATAAGCTGGCTCTTGTGATTCTTGAGAAGCCGATGGGCTTTCGCTTGAAAAACACTGAAGCAAATATTTATAAAAACCAAATCCTGTTTTTTCCACAATGGCAGTAAAAACAAGGAATGTATCTTCCATCAAAGACTTTTCTAATTCGCTTGTCGTCCACTCATCTATGTGCATTTGCTGTTTAATTTGCTCTTGCTGATAAGATGGGAGCCGCTGGATAAAACTCAAAATCTCCTCCACCCAAATCATAGATGGTAGTTCTTTCTCCTCTTTTTGCTGTCGGGCATTGATATGAGAGTATAATTCCGTCATTTCCCAATGAACGAGAAACTCTGTTTGATTACTTGCAGGAAACCGTTCAAATGTTTGAGAGAACCCTTTATATTGTTTTTGTAGTTGTTGAAACATCTCTTCGATGATCTCTTCACATTGTCTAATCGTTCTATAATGATCATCAAGTGAACGCATCGGAAGTTTTAAGGCTCTGCTTAATTCAAGTAATAAATCAAGCTGCAGCTCATGGTCTTCCACTACGTTTAATTTATCTGCTTCCCGCTTGATCCAGTTATAAAAATGAGCAGACTGCTCTCTCGAAACAAGTTCTTTCGTTTTTGAAGAAATGAGATCCCAAAAGTTTAAATCATGAAGCATAACATACACAAAACGTAAATGTGTCCCTTTTAGGGATACGAGTGAATGTGCTAATTGCCTGCCTTCTATCATAGTTAATCCGTCCAATCTGTTCAAATCATTTATGTATCATTATATACCAAAACAGTGGAAGAATGTATGCACGCAAAGGAAGTCTCTCATAAAAAAAAGAAAATTGTCGGATATTGTTTAAAACTAATTAAGAGGTTTTTATATTAATAATTGCATGTATGGGGAATTTTCTTATTGGAACTGTTATTATTAGCACCATAGGCAGACGAACATAAGCATTTGGCAACAATCCGATAGAGTGCCTCGGCAGACCATTCTTTATTAGCATTTATCCCCCTACCCAAAAATAGACTGTCCCGAAAATTAGTGATTCACTAATTTTCGGGACAGTCGTTTACACATATATTTATAAAAACACTTTCCTCTGTTTACAAGTTACTGTGCACCGTACAAGTCAATTCATCGATCGCTTTGTATTCATATCCAAGATCCTTAGCTACTGCTTCATATGTTACATAGCCTCGATAAGTGTTGACACCCAGTTTCAATGCAGGGTTGTCCTTAATTGCTTTCTCAATCCCTTTGTTAGCAATTTGCAGAGCGTAAGGAATTGTCACATTCGTTAAAGCGACCGTTGACGTACGTGGAACAGCTCCTGGCATGTTCGCCACTGCATAGTGAAGAACACCATGCTTTACATATGTTGGATTATCATGTGTTGTTACGTGATCAACTGTTTCAAAAATACCGCCCTGGTCTACTGCCACATCGACAATGACAGAGCCTGGAGACATTGTTTTTACCATTTCTTCTGTGACAAGCTTAGGCGCTTTAGATCCCGGGATTAATACTGCACCGATCACAAGGTCAGATTCCTTGACCGCTTCCGCAATATTAAATGGGCTGGACATTAACGTTTGGACACTGGAACCAAAAATTTCTTCAAGCTGACGCAGACGATCCGCATTTAAATCAATAATTGTTACATCCGCTCCAAGTCCCGAAGCAATTTTCGCTGCGTTAGCTCCAACTGCACCACCGCCGATCACTGTTACTTTCCCCTTTTTAACCCCTGGTACTCCGCCAAGAAGGATACCTTTGCCACCTTTGTTCTTTTCAAGGAATTGTGCACCAATTTGTGCTGACATACGGCCAGCTACTTCACTCATTGGAGAAAGTAAAGGAAGAGTACGATTAACCGAAACTGTTTCATATGCTACGCCTGTTACACCGCTCGTTACGAGCGCTTCTGTCAGATCAGGCTCTGCTGCAAGGTGAAGATACGTAAATAACAATAAGTCTTTACGGAAGTACTGATATTCTGATTCAATTGGCTCTTTTACTTTTAGTACCATATCAGCTTTACCCCATACATCTTTAGCTGATTCAATCAGTTCTGCACCAAGCTGTTGATATTCCTCATTAGTGAAACCGCTTCCAATTCCTGCGTCTTTTTCTACTAACACTTTGTGTCCTGCTCCAACTAATGTACTAACGCCAGCGGGTGTGATAGCAACGCGATTCTCATTGTTTTTAATTTCTTTAGGAACACCAATAATCATATGAACATCCCCCTTATTTTCGGTATAAGTACATAATAGGACATATTCCATTTCATGTCATCATTATAAAAGAAAAATTCAGGGAGATGTTTTTGTGATTTTTTACAAGTTAGCTTTTTCCAGCTGTTGAATGAGTAAATCCAAATATAAAGTAATTTTTTGATTGGCATCCTTTAAATTAAGCTGGGCTATTTCCGATATCCTTTTCAGCCGGTAAGCGAGTGTATTCGCATGGATGTGCAAAGCTTTGGCTGCATCATTCATATTGCCATCGTGCTGTAAAAAAATAAAAATCGTTTCTTGTAAATTGGAATGATGGTCACGGTCATATGCTGCCAGCTTGTTAATCATTGGATTTTCATAACCTGATTTCTTTCTGCTGACAGCGAGATCTTCAATAAATTGAAATACACCTAACTTTTCATAACTATAAATAGAAGCTGCAGCCACCGGAAATTGCTGTTTCATTTTTAAAACGGACAGCGCTTCTTGATAGCTTCTGGATAACTCAAGCGGATTGTCAGTCACGCTTCCTAAAGCGGCTGAAACCCCCTCTATTTGCTGGCGTTCATTGATTTTAGTAATAAAACTTTCAACAAAATCGGACAAGCTTCCTGTCTGCTCTTTTTCCGGCAGCCTTGCAAGCAGGATCATCTGATTGTTATCAAACGTTCTTGCGATCACAGGCAGCTGCTGGATGGTTTCCACTAAATAATTCATTTGCTGTTCAATGGATTGATTAATTGGCTGTGGAAAATCAATCACGATAACAACGAGTGATCCTTTTAAGCTTAAATGATGGCGCTCGCTCACTTGCTCTAAATCTCTCAGTCTAGTAAAATGACCCGTTAATAGCTTCCAAAAAAGTTCTTGATAATTCTTTTCCGTTTCTTTTTTTTGCTTTTGATGTTGGATTAACTGGTTTTTAACAGCTTTTGCGGCTTCCTGTAAAATCATAATCTTCTCTTCAGTAAAGGGTACACGCGGCTGTGCCCAAATAAAACCGACCACTTCATTATATTTGCGCACGGAAATAGCTACCCGTTCACCGAGTCCAACTTGGTCAATCCGGGGAATAATGACCGGTTTTTCATTCTCAAACAGCTTTGGGATCGCTCCAGCTTTCCATAAGCTATTGATGATGTTTTCTGGCACACGCCTGCGCATAATTGTGGCAATTCTAGCAGGATCAACTTCATCTTCATGCCGGCTGTATGCAATGATGCGATGGTTAGCATCCTCTATTGTAATAGGACATTCAAGCTCCTCACTGATCAAATCAGCGAGTACCTCAAGAGATTCATACTCTTTAGAAAAGAAATTTCCGGTTACTTTTTGCATATGACCACTTTCTTTCATTGATTTCATTTTGTATAAACAATTATAGTATTGAAGCGCCCAACTTGAAAGCTATTTTTAGTTTATTGACAGCACATGTATAGATAAAGAGGCAATTATGCAAAAACATCAATATACTTCCCCTTTAATAGGAAAACGGAGCCGCCATGAATAGGCACACTCCGTTTAAAAGACTGAAAGTAAGAAATCGGCAGGCAATCTAATAGATTGGCAGGCATATGGGAAATGAATACTAGAAGGCAATTGATCGGGAGATTGATTAATACTTTCTTGAATCGCAATTCGGGCAAATATATACGTCTTCTGCGTCAAAAATGGAGCCGCACTTCGTTTGCTCAAGAACCACGAACGCTTTCTTTAAATCAGCGCGGACTCCTTCCCACCCGCATTCACACTTAATATGGTTAAATGATCCGAATTTGTAAACACCATACTTCATAAGTTTCACCCCTTTTAAAATTTTCAGAAAAGTTCCTGTGTAATTATATTATACAAATTAGGCGAAAAAATCAATTAAATGATTGTGAATTTTTTGTTAAATTTCAAAAAAGTCAAGTACTTTTTTTATCTTTTACTATCCTATATTTCGACAATAACCCCCTTATGAAAGAAAGAGCTGTCTTACCGTTCTTGGAAGACAACTCTTTACATAAAAATAATTACTCTTGTTCAACCAACGTTTTTACATCTTGAACAATTTCTTCGAAAGGAACATCTGCTGCTCCATCATAATTTTTCACAACGGTTCCCTCTTTATTAACTAAATAAAAACTCGTACCATGCATCACCTGATCAGAATTAGGATCAGGTATAGCAAGTGTTTGAAAATTTTTCTCCGCAAATTCTCGAATGTATTCTTGCTCGTAGCCTGTAAGCAGGTCCCATTTGCTTTCATTAGCCTCAAAGTAAGAAAGATATTCTTTTAACTTTTCAGGTGTATCGACCTCGGGATCAACGCTGAATGAAACGATGCGATAGTCGTCCACTCCTTCTTTTTCAAGCATCTTTTGAATGTCTGCCATGTTTTTTGTCATCGGCTGGCAGACCGTCGTGCAATTCGTAAAAATCAAATCAGCAAGCCAAACCGTTCCTTTTAAATCACTAAGATTGACTTTCTCGTTATTTTGATTGGTATGTTCAAAATCTTGCATTTTGACATCCATATTGCTTTCGATCGTTTTATTGCCGCAGCCAGCTGCAAGCAGAAGCATGGATAGAGCAGCAAATAATAGTAAAAAACGCGCGTACGTCAAATATGGTCCCTCCTATAATATTATAATGCATTTTTAGTAATGTTATTCCATGTAGGTGGTAATTACAACAGCAGGTCATTGTTTATTCTGAATAATTTATGAACGATCTCGCTGGTTCATGCCTTGTATCCCGGATTAACTAGGAATAAGTCCCCCATCTCAGGACTTCAGATTATTTCCATTGGCTCTGTTCCCCCCCTGTTGATTTCCGCTGCAGGCGCTCGCCTTCCGCCCTAATCAGCAAAGCGGCAAAACTAACACTCGTCATTAATATAATCTTTCCAATAGGAAAAGGCAGCAATGCATTTTCCATAACTGCCCGATCCATTTGACTAGCTATCAGCCCTCACTGATGGCAGTTTCATTTTAAATGAAGGTAGAGGATAATTGAAATCGTGTATGACTGCCGCTTTGTGTCGAAATTACTTCTAATCTAGCATCAATTCTTTCCTTCAACTCTGGTACGTGAGAAATAATACCGACAAGCCGGCCTGAATCTTGTATTTCCATTAATGCTTCGATCGCCTGGTCCAATGACTCCGGATCAAGTGTACCGAATCCTTCATCAATAAACATCGTTTCTAAAGACACGCCGCCTGCGTACCGCTGAACAATTTCTGCCAATCCAAGCGCCAGTGCAAGGGCTGCTTTGAAGCTTTCTCCTCCTGATAATGTCTTCACATGTCTTTCTTGACCCGTGTACTGATCAAAAATCAATAATTCCAATCCGCTTTGTGCATTCCCTTTAGCCCGGTCAGTTTTACGGTGCATCGTATAACGCCCGCTCGTCATTTTAGCAAGCCGCTCATTCGCCACTATTAAAATGTCATCAAGAAAAGAAGCGAGTACATATCTTTCAAATGTTAACTTGTGTACATTTTTCCCATGAGTGATGGCATAAAGATGGCCAATCGCACTGTATTCTTCTTCTAATCCAAGCAGCTGCTCATTAATCATTTCCACTCTATCTTTAATCCGCCGACAATTGCTGATTAAA
Source organism: Bacillus lumedeiriae (assembly GCF_044891285.1). Taxonomy (NCBI): domain Bacteria; kingdom Bacillati; phylum Bacillota; class Bacilli; order Caryophanales; family Bacillaceae; genus Bacillus; species Bacillus lumedeiriae. The sequence goes on along the minus strand of NZ_JAUIYO010000002.1, from coordinate 373,710 downwards.
TTGTTGACAGCAAGCCGCTCTTGATCTTTTTCAGCGATCTGCTTATCGATGCTCTCTTTTTTAGCTATCAATGAGGGAAGATCAGGTTTCTCCATTCCAGCAAGGCTTTCCGTAAATTCCTGCAGCAAATCTGATACCGAACGGAATTGCTCGTTAAACGCGTTAATATCCTCCTGCAGCGTCTTCAATTCAATGACAGTTCTCTTACTGCCTATGTAATGCTTGAAATCGTGAAATCCATTTTCCTCCATCAGTTGTTTAAACTGTATGCGTTCCGCTGCCAGCCGTTCCTTTTGCTGTGCGATGATGCTGCATATTTCGTTTAATCCCGCTTCCGCTGCCGCGAGCGCCGTTTCTGCAGCTTGTTTTCCTTGTACAGCCGCTTCTAATTGTGCCGCTAATTGACGCTTCTTTTCTTCGGCCTGCTTGACGGCACGTTCATACGCTGCCTTTTGTCGAATGGATTCAGGGATATTCTTTAACAGCTCTTTTACCTGCGACTGCTTGCCTGCATATAACTCACGCGCTTTCGTCTCATGATGCTGACAGTCAGCTGCTTCCTCGCGCAGTTTTTTCCATTGTCCGTTCAACTGACTCCGTTCTTCTGTCCACTCCCTTTTTTGCTGCAGCTTTTGTTGAGCTTGTTGAATCATCTTTTCTGCAGCTGCTTCCACAGCGGATAACTGCTCTTTTTGGCCGGCTGTATTGATCCCATTTATTTCGAGATCGGCCTCTGCAGCTTCTTTCATCAGCTCCGCCAGCACCTCTTCTTCCTTTTGTACATGAATTTGAAGATGAGAAAGTTCATGTGCATTTTTTTGCTGTTCTGTTTCCAGACGTGCCGCTTCCTGCTTGGCCGCTTCGATTTCATCTTTTGTCGGTGCATCTGCATGAGCTTCCGCTGGGTGGGGATGATTGTCAGAGCCGCAGACGGGGCAGGGCGCTCCCACAGCTAATAACTGGGCTAGAATGCCTGCTTGTTGTTTCTGCCAGTTTACTTCTAGTTTTTCCACATATCGCTTAGCCACTTCTACCTGCTGCACCTTCTGTTCATTGAGCTGCTTCTGCTGCTGTTCCTTCTCTGTTAAATGACGGATTCGCTCGTTGACTTTTTCGATCTTATCAATAATCTTTCCCTGCATCTCAGCTAGCTGTTTTCTTTTTTCTTCGTTATAAACAACCTGCTGCCAATGATCAAGTGAAGCTAATTCTGCGTCCAAATGCTCCAGTCTTGTTTCCATTTGTTCATATCGAGCGGAAAGTGCCGCTCTCATTTGCTCGTACTCTTTCACCTGCATGCTCAGACGGTGAAGGACAGCTTTTTCCTCGTCAAGCGAACATACAGCTTCTTTTAATGCTGACAGCCTGCTCCAGTCTTCTGCAGCCTGCTCTCTCTCTTCCTCTTTGGCATCTTCTTCTTTCCATCGTAAAAGAGCCTTTTCAAGCACTTTTTGATTATTTACATATGTTAGACGTATTTCTTCTGCTCTTTTTTCGTCTTTATCTAGATTTATTTTCATTTTCATACATAAGTCTTCTTGCTGTTCAAGCTTTTGAGATTTTCCAGCCCACTCTATTTCTTCCTCTTTTTTCTTGATTTCAGACTTTTTGTATTCTAGTTCCTTTTTCTCCGCTTCTAATTCTTCCTTGCGGGTCATTTGTTGAATAATATGCTTCGCCTGATGAATATTTTTAGTCAGCTCATCCCGGACCGCCTGCTGCTGATCCATTTTCTCTTTCATTTCCTCTAATTTGTTCACTAAAAAATGAATGTCTATTTTTAATTGAGCCAGCACCGCTGTTTCATTCCGAGGCTCTTGCTTAAGCAAGTCGATCATTTCCGCTGTTGCCGGCTCGATGCTGTCTACTAATTGAGACCGTTCTTTTCGTTTACTCTCCACTTTCTTTACTAAGTCATCTGCTTCTTGCTTCAGCTTATCTTCTATTAATTTATAAAACTGAGTATGGAACAAACGCTGCAGCACTTTTTCCTTCTCCTTGCTGTCAGAAACGAGCAGTTTCCTGAACTCCCCTTGGGGAATCATTAATATTTGTCTAAATTGATTAGCATCAAGCTGAATGATTTCTTTGACTTTCTCATCAACATCGCGAACGTTCGCTGCAAGCAGTTTTTTTTCTCCTTCGCTGCTGATTTCATATAGTTCCGCTTTCGCTGTCACGATTCGAAACCCATCTCCCCGCTCCTTTTTCTTTTCCTGCTGCGGAGAGCGATAAATTTCATAAGTACGGCCTTTTAGCGAAAACTCCAGTCCGACTTCCGTTAATACATCATCTTTAGCAAATTGACTGCGCAAATCACTTCCTGCTCTTTCCTCACCGCTCGCTCGGCCGTATATAGCAAAGCTAATTCCATCAAAGATTGTCGTTTTACCGGAACCTGTTTTTCCGGAAATGACAAACATCTTCCGGCTTTCCAGTTTTCTAAAGTCAACCTCTTCCTTTCCAGCATACGGACCGAATGCCTGCATCGTTAATTTAATTGGTTTCATTTCTGATTCACCTCCAATAAGGCCTCCTGAATCACTCTTTCCATCACTTTTCTTTTTTCAGCCGTAAACGAATCCGTCGTCATCTGGTAATAGAAATCAGCAAACAGATCGAGCTCGGATTTTTTTTCTTCCCGTTTCATCCCATAGCTTTCTTTTTTACGCTCATCTATCACATCTAATTGTCTTTCTAAATGCAAAACATTAGGATACGCTTGACGCAGCTTTCCCATCGGGTCAACGATCGCTCCACGGTCAAGGAGAGTTACCTTTAAATAGTCCTCGGTCTGCTCGCTTTGAATGCGGACAGGATCTAGCAATTCTTCCATCGTTCCTTCGATGATCCGCATATCTCTCTTTGGTTTAAGTACTTTTTCTTCAATAGAGAAGACACCCTTTTCATCGATTGTCACGATAGAAATACTCTTGCGCTGTTTCGCTTCAGAAAATGAATATTTTAATAATGACCCAGAGTAACGAACCGTCTCATGTTTAATGGCATCTGGACTATGCAAGTGACCAAGCGCTGTATAATGAAAAGGAGCGAATAACTCAGCTCCGACGCATCCAGACCCTCCAACCGATAATGTTCTTTCCGATTCTGACGTTTTCCCGCCTAGAACAAATGCATGACCGACAAATACATTCACTTCCCGATGATTGATTTCTTTTTCTATTTTTCCTATTAAGGCCTTCATGGCATCTTGATGAGAGTGAATGGAATCATCTCCAAGCAGCTGCCGGACGATCCCTGGCTCTGCATATGGGACACAATAAAAATTAACCCCATTAATCCGAACAGGCGAAAATTGGTCGTCTACCTTTCCTTTTAAATAAAACTGACTGTGCTGAAACCAAGAAGATCCAAACGACAGCCGCTCAGCACTGTCATGATTTCCGGAAATTGCTACAATGGGTGTTTTCAATTCTACGTTTATTTTAAATAACATCTCGTTTAATAATTCCACCGCACCTGTGGGCGGCACAGACCTGTCGTATAAGTCACCGGCAATCACAACCGCATCGGGCTTCTCTTCTTCTACTATGTTAACAAACTGGTACAGCACTTCTTTTTGTTCTTCTGTCATATAAACTCCATGAACGAGCTTCCCTAAATGCCAGTCCGCCGTATGTATAAATTTCACCTATTTCACCTCTATTAATGTCTGTCTCTTCCATAGTATCGAAAATTAATCAGAAAGCAAATCGCTTTAAATTCTGGTAGACTAGGAGAAAAAGGAGAATAGGCATGTCTTATTTGTTACTAGCCGTTGCTATTGTGAGCGAAGTAATTGGAAGTTCTATGTTGAAAGCTTCAGAAGGATTTACGAAATGGCTGCCTTCGCTTATCGTAGCAATCGGCTACGCTGCCGCTTTTTATACTTTATCACTAGCCTTAAAAACCATCCCCTTAAGTATAGCTTATGCTATCTGGTCTGGCGTTGGTACGGCACTCACTGCTATTATCGGAATACTTATTTGGAAAGAGGCATTCACTCTTCAAACTTTTTTGGGTCTGTCTGCCATTATTTTAGGTGTGGTAATTTTGAATTATCCTCTGAAAAGTTAGTTTATTTATAGATACACACCTGGTCTTTATTGTTGTATCCACTTTCCCCTTTGTCTATAATGAGTAGCGATAGAAGAGAATTTTGGAGGTTGCTATCATGCTGCAAGGTTGGTTTTCTTATTTCATACTTTTTTGGGTCATCATATTGGTCGGAAGTTTCGCCATTGGCGGTTTTTTCATGTTTCGTAAGTTTTTAAAAAGACTTCCAAAAACAGATGGAAAATCAGATATGGACTGGGAAGAATATTATGTTGCTCAAACCCGAAAGCTGTGGGAACAACCGGAGAAAGACTTGCTTGAAGAACTAGTCAGTCCTGTTCCTGAGCTTTTTCGAGATGTCGCCCGTCAAAAAATCGCTGGAAAAATCGGTGAGCTGGCATTAAAAGAAGAGTCTGGAAGAGTTACACAAGATTTAGTCATTCGAGGATACATCATTGCCACGCCGAAGAGAGACCATAAATTTTTGCGTAAAAAATTAAATCAGATGGAAATTGATGTGTCACCATATGAACATCTGTTTTAAAAGAAAGGCTATGTTAATAATTATTGTTGATTGGAGCGGAAAGTGGGAGACCTTAGCGGAACCAGCAAGCAAGTTTAACAAAGTCAAAGGAAAAGAGCCTGCGGTATCCGCAGGCTCTTTTCTTTATAGAACAGTATTTTTATTAACTGGCTCCTTACCTAGCTTCGCACGTAGGCTGCGGTACTTCCAATACATAGAAATACGCCATGGAACAATCATCGAAAACGCAAGAATAAAAAACATCCCGCTTAATTCACCAAGATGAACAGTTGAGCTCAAAACAACCTTACCTATAATCCGAATAATGAGAAGGCTGATTAGAATGATTGGAAACGCTTTTGAACGTTTTAAATAAATATCTTCATCACGAATCTCAAAATTCGATGTTTTGATTAATAAAATCGAAAATAACATGCCCACTATCATGGCCTCTAGCAATTCCATTGAGGTAATTCTGAACTCGGGTATAACAAACATCAAAGCCCCTGTACTCATAAAAAGCGGAGGCAGCATAATCTTAGCAGCTGACGTTGGCTTTTTGGCAGCTTTCATGCGAACAAATATAGCCGCAATTCCCATAACAACCGCCAAAACCGATGAGGCAGCAAGCAGCATCTTCATCATCCCTTATCTTAATACGTTTGCTACGTTATTATAATCGATTTTCTCCTCAAATACAAAGAGCGTGACTCGAAACTTCGTTGAAAACGGCTGTTTGACTCACACTCTAAAAGATTAAAATCCAGTAAAATCACCGAAAAGCGGGCTTAAGAAAATGATGATTTTTGTCATCCAATCAAAAAATAGCACGACACCCATGACAATCATAACATAGCCGCCCACTTTCATAATCGTTCCGCTATGTGTTCGAATCCATTTCATGCGGCTGATAAAGAAAGAAAGAATAAAGAAAGGAATGGCGAATCCAAGCGTATAAGCAATCATATATATAAGCCCTGACCCCGGATTGCTTGCTGCAAGTGCAAAGACCGATAGTAAAATAGGGCCAGTGCAAGGCGTCCAGCCAGCAGCAAAAGCGAGGCCGATTAACAGTGAGCCTGCATAGCCGCTCGGCCGGTTCTTAAATTCGAATCGGCGATCAGTCATCATAAACTTCGGCTGAAGAATCCCCGTAACGACAAGACCGAAAAATACGATAAAAATGGCGCCAATCTGCCTAATTAAATCCTGATATTGTGACAGCAAACTGCCAATAAAACTTGTAGCAAAACCTAGTGATATAAATATTAGCGAAAACCCCAACAAAAAGAACAGTGTATGCAGCATGCTCCTTCTTTGCAGCATTTTATTCTCTTGTTTTAATTCATTTACACTCATGCCGGTAATATAAGAAAGAAATGCGGGATACAGCGGCAAACAGCATGGTGAAATAAAACTGAGAAATCCTGCTCCAAAAGCTAGAAAAAGATTAAGATCACCCAATAAAATCTCCTGCCTCTCCATTGATATTGTAGCAAAGATTAGAACAGGAAGCGAAAAAAACGATATGAATACTTTGTGACTTTCCAGACAAAAATGAAAATGACTTTCTTTTGAAAAAATTGATTTTATTTTTGAAAAAAAGTAAAAGTTTGGGTATACTAAAGAAACTGACAAGGGCTAGCTTATTATTACATAGAAAGGATTTTCTCCTGTGCACAAAGACGATTTACTAAATGCGATCGAAAAAAAACGGTTGGAATTATTTAACATTGTCGCGGTTAATGGATTAACTTCTCCGTTCGCTGTAAAATGCAGTCAAGAGCTTGACCTTTTATTAAATGACTATGACCGTCAATATATTCGCCCTCTTCCCCCTTCTTCTTCAAAAAAAAATACTCAATTAAAAATGAGCAGAGTTCGATGAATCGTCTGCTCATTTCCTGTTTTACCAACATCGTACAGTGAAAAGAACACTAAACCCTATATACTTTTCAAAACTCGATCATTAAGATAAAATACAAAATCAAGTTTACATAATAAAGTTATGTTAAATATAAATATTCCAAATTGCGGAAATCTCTCGCTATGATCGTTTTGTTACGACCTCTTTACAGTCTTTTTCTTCTTTCATCATTTCTTTCTAATGTTTCATTCATACGAGTGGCAGCGAAAACACCTGCAATTAAAGGGACAAGGGCAACTAGACCAATCGACCAATTAACATTAAGCATATCTGCAATAACTCCTCCCAGCAGGGCGCCAAAAGCATAACCGCTATCACGCCAAAAGCGGTAAATTCCCACTGATGTAGCCCTCCAATTAGGATGAGCTACATCAGTAATGGATGCTATTAACGTCGGATAAACCATAGCTGTACCGACTCCTAAAAGAATAGCTCCCATTACCCATAATACATAACTATCCGCAAATAAGATCCACCAAAGGGAAACGGCCTGTATCCACATTCCAATCGTGATTAACCATTTGCGGCCAATACGATCGCTCAATACACCTGTAAACAATTGAAAGAATCCCCATGCTGCTGGATAAACCGCTGTAATGGTTCCAATTTGTGCCATCGATAATCCACTAGAGATAAAAAATAAGGGAAACAATCCCCAGACCATACCATCCTTTAAATTAGTTGATAGTCCTGCAAAACTAACACTTGATAAGTTCTTATCTTTCCAGGTTGTCTGTTGAAAGACTTCCTTTACATCAACCGATTCATTGATTTTTTGTTTTTGGGCTTGAAGTTTTAAATGTTCTCCCGTATCTTTAACCATTAATGAAAGAATAAATCCAACAATTACAATACCGAATCCCACATAAAATGGTTCAGGTCGTAAAGAATAAGTTGATGCAATATACCCTGAGATAACAGCCATTAGCGCCACTCCAATATAACCAGCAAATTCATTTAATCCAACAGCTAGTCCCCTTTGTTTGGATTTGGCTAAGTCTACTTTCATGTTGACCGTCATCGACCATGTTAACCCCTGGTTAATTCCTAAAAGAATATTTGCCAACACAATAACCCACCAAAATTGAGCAGAAATTACAAGCAATGGAACAAGCAAACCAACCATCCATCCTAACAATAGAACCCGTTTTCTTCCAATTCTATCAGCAATATTTCCTGCAAAGAAGTTAACGATTGCTTTTGAAAATCCAAAACTAATGATAAAAGACAGGGCCGCACTTGCTGATGTAAGTGCAAAGTTCGCTTCCCCAATAATAGGAAGAATCGTTCTTTCAAGCCCGACCATTGAACCAACAAATAAGTTAATCATAACTAATAATGAAAATTGAATACTATTTTCTCTTATTCCTATTTGTACTTTATTGAATGATTTTCCCAATATAATCACCTCTCATTAAAAACAACCATACCTTTTCATCCGTTCCTCTCCTGTATTAAATAAAAGGATGTCATTATATTGGCACCCTTTCATACTAATTAATATGCATGGTGAACCATACAACGGTTTAGTCTGATTTTCAATTCCTGTTGTTCTCTCCTTTTGTCTATCTTTCATAACACACCAAGCTTTTTCTCATAACCCTTATGCGTATATTATAATACCATATAGGGTATGTAAATTGTTTTTTAACCGATACAAAAATAAACGGTGACTTAGCACAAAAGAAACCCGCATTAATGATTAAACATTAATCCTTTAAGTCATTAGTTCAGTGATATTGTTATTTAGCCCTTACTTCTAACCACAACAAAAAACCACCTTTCCCATTGAAATTGAACCTTTCAACAGAAAAAGTGGTTTTGGTTTGATTGAAAAATAAAGAAACTTTCGGATGTATGGACAAAAAAGATCAACTTCTTTGACCTTTTTTCGTATAGGCTCGTCCGAAAAAAATATATTAAATCAAACAAGAATCCCTTAAACGGTAAGGGTTCAGCCGTTTATTTTTTATCAAACTGCTTGTTCATTTGTGACATCATTTGATTTATTTTTTTCTGCGACGGCTTTTGCCCCATTTGCATCATCATCATTCGCAGCATTTGTTCATTGATTGGCGGATTCTTTTTTAAATAGTCCATCATATATTTACGGGCTATAAAAAATCCAAGCGCAACTCCGGCAGCTAAAGCCAGAATTCCGACGAGTACATATAACATAAAATACTTCCTCCTTCATGTCGTCTACTAAAAGTTTACTAAACCAAAAGCCATTATACAACATGAAAGAGAAATTTTCCTTATCTAAATAAATTTTCTTTTCTGATCGGCTCAAGCCAACCGTAATTCTTGCGTTCAAAATCGACAGCAAACAAACAAGCATTTAATTTCTTTAATGAAGAGAAGAAAATCGTTTCAGCCTCATAACTTCCCAATGCCTTTAAATGAAGACATTTAGATTCGGCAGATAAAAACGCTTTTCCCTTCTTTTCCGGAAGTTCAATGATGAAGAGATTATTTTTTTCAACTGAAAAGCTATCCCTGCCCGTTAAAGATTCTTTCAATACAGAACAAAGTGACCGTACAGGGAATTCTTTTGTAATGTATTGAATTTGTTTTTCAATGACACTTTTTTCTCCATCTTTATTCGTAAAGCTTTCAAAAAACAACTGAAAAAAGTTCTGCTCACGCCCATAAAAATAATGAGCAAACTCATCCCCAATCCAGTAAATTTGATAGCTTCTCATTCATTCTACCCCCTGCTTGTCCTTTTCTTTATTATAATAAAGAATAGTTGTCAAAGTTGTTGAATTTTAGGAAAAACTACCACTAGTTTTGTCGATTTAACATCAATAGGTATAGACAACATCCTGTACAAGTAGAATACAGCCTTCCAAATATCGCTTTATACATGCCCAAAAGACCGGTTAGCTAAATAGCAAAAACGGTCTTTTGGCTTATAATTTATTAATTATTTACTAACGCTTTTGCACGTGAAACAACGTGGTCGACAGTGAATCCATATTCCCTCATCACTGTTTCTCCAGGAGCAGAAGCACCAAACTGGTCAATGGCAATAATATCCCCTTCGTCACCTGTGTAACGCTCCCAGCCAAAAGAAGATCCCATTTCGACAGCGAGACGTTTTTTCACATCTTTAGGAAGGACTGACTGTTTATATTCCTTACTTTGTTTTTCAAAACGATCCCACGATGGCATGCTGATCACAGCTGCATCGATTCCGTCTTGTTGAAGCACCTGCTGAGCCTCTACTGCCAAACCTACTTCTGATCCCGTAGCCAATAACAATAGGTCAGCTGTGTCTTTCTGAGCCGGCGAAATAACGTAAGCCCCTTTCGCTACACCTTCCTCCGCAGTTTGAGGAGTTCCTTTAATGGTCGGCAAGTTTTGACGAGTCAGTACAAGTGCAGTCGGTGTTGATTTAGAAGAGACCGCTAGTTTCCAAGCAGCAGCTGTTTCATTGCTGTCTGCCGGCCGGATGATTGATAAGTTAGGCATCGAACGCAGGGCAGATAACTGTTCAATTGGTTCATGTGTCGGCCCATCTTCCCCTACGGCGATGCTGTCATGTGTAAATACATACGTGACAGGCATACCCATTAAAGCAGCTAGACGAATCGCTGGGCGCAAATAATCAGAGAACACGAAGAATGTACCGCCAAATACTTGAAGCCCACCGTGAAGAGCCATTCCATTCATAGCAGCTCCCATCGCAAACTCCCGTACACCGAACCAAATATTTCGTCCTTCATACGTGCCCGGTTCAAAATCCTGTTCATTTTTGATCGTTGTTTTGTTCGAACCTGCCAAGTCAGCAGAACCGCCGATAAATGTAGGCAAGTTCTTGGCAATCGCATTTAATACCTCACTTGATGAAGCACGGCTTGCCAGCGACGTGCCTTCCTCATACACCGGTACGTCTGCATCCCATCCTTCAGCCAGCTCCCCATTTATTGCTGCCTCTAGCTGATGTCCGAGTTCAGGAAAATGTTTTTTATAATCTTCAAACAATTGATCCCATTCCTGCTCTGTCGCTTTCCCTTTTTGAACAATGAGTTCTTCAAAACGGCTATAGACTCCTTCAGGAACATGGAAATCCTGCTCGAATGTCCATTGATAATAGTCTTTCGTCAATTTCAATTCATCTGCACCAAGAGGAGCACCGTGTACGTCTGACTTGCCTGACTTATTAGGAGATCCGTACCCAATGACTGTCTTTACTTCAATAAGGGTTGGACGTGTCTCATCCTGCCGTGCTTCGTCAATGGCTTTAGCGATCTCTTCCATATTGTTTCCATCTTCTACACGGAGATATTGCCACCCATAAGAAGTAAAGCGGCCTTCCACACTTTCAGAAAAGGACTTGTCTAGATCACCATCAAGAGAGATATCGTTGGAATCATAAAGAACAACTAAACGGCCTAATTTTAAATGACCAGCAAGAGATGCGGCTTCAGAAGCAACACCTTCCATCAAATCTCCATCACCGCAAAGCGTATATGTAAAGTGATTCACGACCTCATAGTTATCTTTATTGTAGACAGCAGCTAAATGTCGTTCAGCCATCGCCATACCTACAGCCATTGCAATTCCTTGGCCTAGTGGTCCAGTCGTTGCTTCTACACCATCTGTATGTCCATATTCTGGATGCCCAGGTGTTTTACTTCCCCATTGGCGGAAATTTTTAATTTCATCCATCGATAAATCATAACCTGACAAATGCAATAGACTATATAAAAGCATGGATCCATGCCCCGCTGATAAAATAAAACGGTCACGGTTAAACCACTTTGAATTTTTAGGGTTGTGGTTCATATACCGAGTCCAAAGTGTATAAGCCATAGGAGCCGCTCCCATTGGCAGACCTGGATGTCCAGAACTTGCTTTTTCAATCGCATCTATAGAAAGCGTGCGGATCGTATTCACTGCTAATTGATCAACTGTATCAAACATGGCAAACTTCCTTTCCTCAACAAATATGATTCTTTCTTAATATTATAGGTGTTTATCAAAATATACAAGATTTCTATGAATATCTATTTAGGTTCTTTTTAATTTTTAGAAAATACATTCAAAATAGACTTTATCGACAAATAAAAAAGGCCGATGAAACCGGCCTTTCAGACTGTAGACAAACTTGAAGTGACCCCTAAAAGTTTGTCCGCAGTCTTTTTATTTTGCTTGTGGATGGGGGCTGTTGATTTCCATTCCAGGATGCTTCGTTTTCCGCCGGGCGATGAGCCTCCTCGCCGCAAAAGTGCCTGCGGGAGTCTTCGCGCCTTCCATTCCAATCAACAAGGTTTACAAAGTTAGAGCAGCCGTATAATGATTACCTGTTTTAAAATAAACAGATAAAATGCTTGAGGGATAAAGATGCTGTCGAGACACAATCTAATCCAACGGGACCAACTAGAAATGATCTCTCTAGATCACCTTGTACCAGAGAATCACCTGGTTCGTAAAATGGAAGCAGCGATTGATTTCTCTTTTATTTATGACTTGGTGAAAGAGTTGTACCCGGAAGCGGGCCGCCCAAGCATTGATCCTGTTATTTTAATTAAACTAACTCAATATACTTTTGGCACCCGCTCTATGTGCAAGACGATTGAAGAAGTAGAAACAAATATGGTCTAAATAACGGACTCAGAGAGATCTATCCTTCTCTCAAACAGCTTTAAAACCAATAAAAAATCAAAAAGGGGTTCGGAATGAGACCATTCTGAACCCCTTTTGTCGACAAACTGAAAGGCCGGTGAAACCGGCCTTTTAATGCATTTTTTTCCGTTTTTGAATGTCCTGAACTTTCTTCGGTGTTACTTCATTGCCTTCCGGATCAAAAATACGAACAGTTTCCACTGTATTTTTCATAGATGAACGAAAAACTTTTAAATATTCTTGACGCAGATTGGCCTGCTCTGTTGCTTCTTCAGCGGTCAATCCTTCCGCTTTTGATTTCTTTGAAAGTTCATTAATACGGGCAAGTTTATCTGGAGAAAGCATAAGTAGTTGCTGCTGAGTGATTCATCTTCTTACTATTAAGAAGCACGCAGCAGACTCTCCTTTCGTTATTTTTCATTATGACCTCTATTCTATAAAAAAAGAAATAGAGAAACAAGAAGGTTGCCTATTTAATTGTTTCATCCTCTTGCTCCATATACTCCTTAAATCGTCTATGTACAGTTGCTTTTGATACTTGATAGCCGAATCCTCTTAGTGTAGCCGCAATCTCATCAAAAGTAAGATCATTTCGGCGCAGACGGATGATCTCTTCCATCGGTACTTCTTTTCTTTCCCTGCCAGCTGGATTCCCCCTATTTTTCAGGTTCTCCTCAGGACGAAAGCCATTTTTCACCGCTCGTTTCATCCCGCGCTTTATTTTCAAATTGTGAATTTTCCGCTGATATTCCTCTACCATACTAACAATTTGCATCACCATCGAATCTGATTCAGACAGCTGTAATTCCCCATCGTCCGCAATGCTGAAGACTTTCACTCCTTCTTTAAACAGACAATGCAATAACGCTATTTTTGCGTTTCCCCTTCCAATTCTTGTTTCATCTTGGATCAGCACAGCATCAATGGGCTCTTTTTTAATTAAATCCAGCACATGGAGCATACCCGGTCTGTCCAAGTCATAGCCGCTGATTTGATCTTTTACGATAGCAGCTACTTCATATCCTTTTCTCGAAGCAAGACTGAGCAATTCCTCCTCCTGCCGTTCAAGCGACGTTGCCTGTGCCTCTTTCTTTGTGCTGACACGACAATAAATAATAGCTCTCACCTGAAATTACTCTCCTTTAAATGCAACTTCTTTGTCTAGATAGGCTGAGGATGAAGCGATTGGTATAATCAGCGTATCTCCTGGGACTATTTTAGCAGAACGCAGCTTATTTTCTTTTTGTACCCACATAATAAAGTCCTCTTCATCCATTCCATTCACTTTATTGTATTGTCCGGCGATGCTCCACAGAGAATCCCCTTCCTGCACGACAATTTCTTTATAAGAATGCTGTTCTTCACTTATGCTAAAGATTAGTATGATTCCTGCTATTATTGTAACAGCCATAAATAAAAGAACAAAAGAATTCTCTTTAACAAATGCTTTCATCATTAGGAATCTCCTTTCAAACGAATGTTCGTTCGCTTATTGATATTATTGTAATAAGAACATTTGTTTCAGTCAAGGTTTCATTCGAACTTATGTTTGTATCCTAAAAAGTGTCATGTTATAATATAAAAAAAGAGATAAACTCACGAGGTGCAGAAGAATGCTAAAATTATCGAAAAGGCAGCAGGATATTTTGAACTTTATAAAGCTTGAGGTCAAAACGAAAGGCTACCCTCCTTCAGTACGGGAAATAGGTGAAGCAGTCGGGCTGGCATCTAGTTCAACTGTTCATGGGCACCTTGCCCGCTTAGAAAGCAAAGGCTTAATCCGCCGTGATCCAACTAAGCCGCGTGCGATTGAGGTATTAGAGATGGAGGATACAGTTCCGAAACAAAATGTAGTCAACGTCCCTTTAATTGGAAAAGTCACAGCCGGAATACCAATTACAGCAATCGAAAACGTTGAAGAATACTTTCCATTACCAGAGCGTCTTGCACCGGCCGATGAACATGTATTTATGCTTGAAATTATGGGTGACAGCATGATTGAAGCAGGTATTCTAAACGGTGACTACGTAGTCGTCCGCCAGCAGCAGACCGCAAAAAACGGCGAGATTGTCGTGGCAATGACGGAAGAAGATGAAGCAACTGTAAAACGTTTCTTTAAAGAAAAAGATTACATTCGTCTTCAACCCGAAAACTCATCTATGGAGCCGATTATTCTTCCGTCCGCTACCATTCTTGGAAAAGTGATCGGTGTCTACAGACATATCCATTAATACCCTGTCAAGGAGCGGCCTCCTAATGGCCTAACAGTTTTGTTTTGGGCAGCTCCTTGTTACTTTTCAAAGGTTAATAGAATGATAGGTTAATGTATCATATGAACGTGCACGATAGGATATGAGTATTTTCATAGAAATCATTCTATAATCAAAAAAAACCCTTTGTGCCTTTGAAGCCAAAGGGAGTGTAACGCCTGTTACATTTAACATTACATATAATCGCATAATACTCGTCTACTACTCCCTTTTTCTATCCCCATTTTCGTTCCTTATCCACACTCTTACTATTTATTTTTTGGGGTTGTTTTGTCTTTGTATCTCCTTTAATTGTACCTGCATGTCGAGCAGTTTTGCCTTAAATGGATATGGGACAGAAAACGACAGTGCATAATGAATAGAAACCAAAGCCTGATCGAATTTTCCATTCCTTATTTGTGCATCCGCTAAATAATACCAGGCTAGATAATCATTCATCATTTTCTTCATACCGCACCTCTCCCCTCTATCTTTCAGTACATTATTATATGCAAGAAAAGGAAAAGAGACTTTCTGTCACTTGCTCACAACACTAAAAATCCCCGCCAACACATGTGACAGGGATAAAAACAGCTTATTCTCCTCATTCATCGGATATTTCCTTTGTTTACGCAATCGTTTCCCGTTTATTTTCAAACTGTTTATACTGCCCTTCTTCCATGATTCTCTTTAATATGTGAACAGCTCTCCATATCTCGTCATACGTATTATAAAGGGCTGCTGGTGCAAGTCGAATGCCGTTTGGTGCCCGAAAGTCAGGAATGACTCCATTCTTTTTCAACGCTTTGCAAATTCGTGCAGCTTCGTTATGCTCTAAATAAATATGCCCTCCGCGCCGCCCGTCTTCCAGAGGATTTCCAAATACAAACCCCATTCCTTTTAATTCATATGAGATGAGGTCCATCATATATCTCGTCATGTCTAAAGATTTTTTGCGAAGATTCTCCACTCCAGCCTCTTCAAAGATTTCGAGTGAACCAAGCAACGGTGCTGCGCTTAATATGTGAGGTGTCCCCATTTGATAAGCCCCTGCATGTTCAGCAGGCGTCCATGTATGCTCCATGTCAAATTGCTTATCTTTGCGGGAACCAAACCAGCCGGCAAGCCCAGGTGTCCTTCCAAAATGTTTCTTGTTCACATACAATCCCCCAACACCGCCCGGCCCGCTGTTTAAGTATTTATAGCTGCACCAAACTGCAAAATCAACGTCCCATTCATTAAGCTTGTGGTCAATTGCCCCGATGGAATGACAAAGATCAAAGCCGATGACAATTCCTCGCTTATGGGCCGCTGCCGTTACGCGCTTCATGTCAAGAATTTGTCCACTCCGATATAGAACACTCGGCAAAACAATTAAAGCGACTTCATCTGTCATCCCTTTAATCACATCATCCTCCTCAATCATACGGCCATCTCTGCTTTTCACCTGAAGTAAATGTGTTCTTGGGTCATATCCCTTTAATTTCAGCTGACTTTGAAGAGCATAAATATCTGAAGGAAATGTAAGCTCATCAGCAAGGATCTTGACCTTTTTTCCTTTCGGTTCATAAAAGGCGGCCGTCATCTGATGAAGATTAGCTGTAGTAGAACCGGTCACAATGACCTCTTCAGGCGCCGCACCAATCAGTGGAGCTGTCTTAGCTCCCAAATGTTCAGATAGTTCGTACCATGGGTACTCTCCCTTCATCCATCCATCAATCCCAAACTGCTTCCAAGAATTCAGCAGTGTTAATAATGATTTTTCTGCTCGTTTAGATAATAGACCGAGGGAATTGCCATCAAAATAAATGATTCCCTCTTTCATATAAAACTCATCCCGAAATGACGCTAACCGATCCTGCCTGTCCAGCTGACAAGCATAATCATACGAAGAATTAAATGTACTATCGTTCATTTGTTTATTCCCCCGTCCTGAGTCTATTCTGTGTATCCATCTGCCGCCGCAATCACACCATTAATCATTTCATCCTATTATCATAACAGTAAAAATAGTATCATCTGTAAAGAAACCTTCCTTAGAAAAAAGTTTTAAAAAGCAATTCCCATTCATTCTTCCTATAAAAAAACAGACTGCCCTCCGTCAGTGAATCACCGACAGAAAGCAGTCCTGTAAAAATATTAATACATTTGCAGATATTGTTCACGTTCCCACGGATGGACTTGCGTGCGGAACATTTCCCATTCAATCTCTTTCGCTTCAATGAAGTGTTCGAGAATGTGTTCACCAAGTGCTGTTTTGATAACTTCATCTTCCTTCAACATGCGAAGTGCTTCCGCCAATGTTCCTGGCAGATCCTCTACACCTTCTTGTTGTCTTTCCTCTTCGTCCATTGTGTAAATATTTCGATCCACAGCAGGCGGCGGCGTCATGCTATTTTTGATGCCGTCGAGCCCTGCTTGAAGCAGAACAGCCATTGCCAAATATGGATTCGCTGCAGGGTCAACACTGCGCACTTCCACACGTGTACTCATGCCGCGGGCAGATGGAATCCGGATAAGCGGACTACGGTTTTGACCAGACCATGCAACGTAACAAGGCGCTTCATAACCAGGTACAAGACGTTTGTAAGAGTTCACCGTTGGATTTGTGATCGCTGTAAATGCTTTTGCATGTTTCATTGTACCGGCAATAAATTGATAAGCAGTTTCACTTAGTTGCAGTTCACCGCGCTCATCATAAAAGGCGTTATCGCCATCTCTAAACAAAGACATGTTACAGTGCATACCTGAGCCGCTCACTCCGAAAAGCGGTTTCGGCATAAACGTCGCATGCAAGCCATGCTTTCTCGCGATTGTTTTAACGACGAGCTTAAACGTTTGAATTTCATCACAAGCCGTTAAGGCATCAGCATATTTAAAGTCAATTTCATGCTGGCCTGGAGCGACTTCATGGTGAGAAGCTTCAATTTCGAAGCCCATTTCTTCTAATTCCAGCACAATATCACGACGGCAGTTTTCCCCAAGATCTGTTGGCGCCAAGTCAAAATAACCGCCATTATCATTCAGCTCTAACGTAGGTTCGCCGTTTGCATCTAATTTAAACAAGAAAAATTCCGGTTCAGGCCCTAAATTAAAGTTAGAAAAACCAAGTTCCTTCATTTCATTCAAAATACGCTTTAAATTACTTCGCGGATCTCCCGAAAAAGGCGTTCCATCCGGCATATGAATATCACAGATTAAGCGGGCAACTTTGCCTTTTTCTGCTGTCCACGGAAAGACTACCCACGTGTCAAGATCTGGAAATAAACGCATATCAGATTCTTCAATGCGTACGAATCCCTCGATAGAAGATCCGTCAAACATCATTTTATTATCAAGTGCTTTTGGCAATTGACTCACTGGGATTTCCACGTTTTTAATCGTTCCTAGAATATCCGTGAACTGCAAACGGATAAATTTAACGTTTTCTTCTTTCGCTAAGTTCAAGATGTCTTCTTTTGTGTACTTGCCCATAAAAATAAATTCCTCCTCAAGATCGTTGGATGTTTCTTTCTTTTTTAATGAAAATAACGAAATTTTTCTCCTGACGGAAAATCATCTCGGTGAAAGCGGCCAGCATTAATCAATTCTCTGCGCAGAAGTTTCCTCACTTCTTCATTCGTAAATTCTTTCTTCTCTTTCTTTAGATGGTCCTTCACATTACTATATACGGGCTCATCTTCTTTCAACAGGATTTTTTTCACTCCTGCCATATTAATGCCTTCGTCAAGCAAATCTTTAATCTCCAACAAACGATCAATATCGTATAAAGAAAAGAGCCGGCGGTTGCCTGCAGTCCGTTCAGGACGAATCAATTGATGTTCTTCATAATAGCGTATTTGCCTGGCAGATAAATCTGTTAGTTTCATTACCGTTCCCATAGGGAATAATGGCATCGAACGCCGAATTTTACTGCTCATCAATGACCCTCCTTTCTTCACGTCGTTTATTATATACCCTGTTATTTTATCTGTCAAACCCATGTAAGGTTTCCTTACATCACTATTCTTTATAAACAGATTCAGCCGTCAACTTTTGTCGTTGACGGCTGAATGTCCTATAATAATTTTTTTTCAATTAACTCATTTAAGGCATAACAAACCGCAATTTTCACATGGGCGTACGTTAATCCTCCCTGTACATAAGCGGCAAAAGGAGGTCGCAGCGGTCCGTCAGCAGAAAGTTCAATACTTGCTCCTTGGACAAATGTTCCTGCCGCCATAATAACATCATCTTCATACCCCGGCATGTAGCTTGGATAAGGAGTGACATGAGAATTCACAGGGGAAGCATATTGAATAGCTTGACAAAAGGCAACCATCTTGTCACGATCATCAAATTGAACCGCTTGAATCAGATCCGTTCGTTTTTCATTCCATTTCGGGGATGTGTTCATGCCCATCTTCTCTAGCATAGCTGCAGTGAACACAGCTCCTTTTAAGCTTTCAGCTACTACGTGAGGAGCTAGAAAGAAACCTTGATACATCTCTAGAAGACTGTATAGGCTCGCTCCAGCCTCCGCTCCTATGCCAGGAGATGTCATCCGGTAGGAACAGCTTTCCACATGTGCTGCTTTACCGACGACATAGCCGCCCGTTTTAACGAGGCCGCCTCCTGGGTTTTTAATTAATGAGCCGGCCATTAAATCGGCTCCCACGTGGCAAGGTTCTCGATCTTCCGTAAATTCACCGTAGCAATTATCAACGAAAACAACGACATCGCTTTTTATTTCTTTCACGAACCCAATCATTTCTTCGATTTCAGCAATAGAGAAAGAAGGGCGGACAGCATATCCTTTAGAGCGCTGGATACCAATCATTTTTGTGTTCGGCTTAATGGCCGCTTTAATCGCCGAATAATCGGGCCGGCCATTCTCATTAAGCGAAACACTTTGATAGGAAATGCCAAATTCCTTTAACGATCCGTTTCCCTTACCAGAAATACCGACAATCTCCTCTAACGTATCATACGGATTTCCCGTAATATAAAGAAGTTCGTCACCAGGGCGCAATATGCCGAAAAGAGCAATCGAAATGGCATGTGTCCCCGAAATAATTTGCGGCCGAACGAGCGCCGCCTCCCCGCCAAATACGTCTGCATATATCCGTTCTAACGTATCACGTCCACTGTCATCATAGCCATATCCAGTAGATGGAGTAAAATGAAATTCGCTGACTTGATGTTTCCTGAAACTTTCAAGTACCCGGAATTGATTGAATTCGGCCATTTTTTCGATGCTGCGGTGTACATCTGCGATTTGCGCTTCAGCCGCTTCAGCAATGGGCTGGATTTTTTGTCCTTGTGTAAGTAATTCAAACATGAAAATTCTCCCTTTATGTTATATGTATTTATTAATTTCCCCTGCGATTGGGTGATCTTTGAAAGCAAATCCTTTCACATGATAAAATTGCTCTTCTTCATCGAAAACAATAGAATCTACGATCGTTTCCGTTCTCAAAAGAGCAATCAGCTTCCCTTCAGATGATGGAATGCGGCCATTGTAAGGAGACATTTGGTCTTTCATCATTTTTTCAATCGCTTCTTTTAATATCAGCCGGTCACCTTCAACAAGCGCGCTGATCAATATGTTCTCTGAATCGGATGACGGAACAAACTCTTCATGCCTCATATCTTTTTTGTTATACACAGTCAACTCCGGCAAGTGATCCATCTCCAGCTGATGCAGCAGATTTTTAACTGTTTTCTGATGCTGGGCAAAATCAGGATTAGAACTGTCTACAACATGCAGCAGCAAATCCGCTTCACTGACCTCTTCCAGCGTCGAACGAAAGGCAGCCACAAGTGTTGTCGGCAAGTCTTGAATAAATCCAACTGTATCCGTCAAAATCGCCTGGTACCCGCTTGGAAGAACAAGCTTTCTCGTTAATGGATCGAGGGTGGCAAACAGCTGATTTTCCTCGAGCGATTGGGCAGCAGTTAACCGGTTAAACAGCGTAGATTTCCCCGCATTTGTATAACCAACAAGTGCTATCTGAAAGGTTTTATTCTTTTTCCGGCGGCTGCGGTACCGTTCGCGGTGATGAACAATCGTTTGAAGCTGCTGTTTAATTTCATCTATGCGGCGGCGAATGTGACGGCGGTCGCTCTCGAGCTTCGTTTCCCCCGGGCCTCTCGTACCAATTCCTCCGCCAAGACGGGAAAGCTGGACTCCCTGCCCCGCCAGCCGCGGCAGTAAATATTGCAGCTGAGCAAGCTCCACTTGCAGCTGACCTTCACGTGACCGGGCACGGCGGGCAAAAATATCAAGAATTAACTGTGTCCGGTCAATCACTCTAGCATTCAGTTCAGCAGACAGGTTTCTAATTTGGCTCGGAGATAATTCGTCATTAAAGATAATAAGATCTGGCTCCAATTCTTCCTCCAGCCTTTTTAGTTCTTCTACCTTTCCCTTGCCAATATATGTCCCTGGGTGAACACGTTCTCTCTTTTGGGTGATCATCGCTGCTGATTCACCTTGCGCTGTTTCCGTCAGTGACTTTAATTCCTCCATTGAATATAAAAACTGTTCCGTGTCCTCTGTTAGTTGACACCCCGCAAGAATCGCTCTTTCTTTTTCATGTTTTTTCAATCTATACCCTCCTTTTCCTGCGATTTTCTACCCCTCATCTTACCAAAAAGGCAGGCATATTACTAATACTCAGGCAATAACCGGCAAAATTCACAGCTGTTTTTGTTCACTATCAAAAATCCTACAAAATAAAAAATCACAAACATTGATCTATCAACGTTTGTGACCTACAAAAGGAATTGTTCTCAGCCGGAATGTCAGCTAGGCCAATCATCCATTAAAATGCATGCAGCTTTACTTTCTTCGAAACTGTTATATCTGCTTCTGTGCATCGGATAATGTCATCGGCTGAATACCCGACTGCTGTTTCTATCAGAACAAGGCCTTTTGGGGTGACATCCATCACTGCCCGATCCGTAATGATGCGCTGGACGACTCCCTTTCCAGTTAAAGGCAGTTTACATTCTTTTAAGATTTTGGATTGTCCATGTTTGTTAACGTGTTCCATAATCACGATCGTTTTACGGGCTCCATGGACAAGATCCATCGCCCCTCCCATCCCTTTCACCATTTTCCCAGGAATCATCCAGTTGGCCAGATCACCGGCTTGTGACACTTCCATTCCACCAAGAATAGCGACATCAATATGACCGCCTCGAATCATAGCAAACGACTCGGAGCTGTCAAAGTAAACGGAACCGGAAAGGGCAGTGACCGTCTCTTTGCCGGCATTGATTAAATCAGCGTCCACTTCTTCTTCACGAGGATAAGGCCCAATGCCAAGCAAGCCATTTTCTGACTGCAATACGACTTGCTTATTATCGGAAATAAAGTTGGCAACGAGTGTCGGCATTCCAATTCCTAAATTTACGTAGTTGCCATTCTCAATTTCTTTTTCTGCCCGTCTTGCAATTTTCTCTCTCGTATCCACCTCTTTCCCCTCCTCTATGGACGAACTGTCCGTCTTTCAATTCGTTTTTCTTGCTCTCCTTGAATCAATGCCTGCACATAAATACCAGGCGTATGAATCACATGCGGATCTAAATCGCCTGCTTCTACCATTTCTTCGACTTCAGCGATCGTCACTTTACCGGCCGCAGCGATCATCGGATTAAAGTTACGGGCCGTTTTGTTATAAACCAGGTTCCCCATCTTGTCGGCCTTGCACGCGCGGACAAGGCTGACGTCAGCTGTTAATGCCTTTTCGAGCAAATACTCCTTGCCTTCAAACTCTCGAACTTCTTTCCCTTCAGCAATCGGAGTTCCTACGCCAGCCGGTGTGAAAAAGGCGGGAATACCGGCACCGCCCGCACGAATTTTTTCCGCCAACGTTCCTTGAGGGGTTAATTCTACTTCGATTTCTCCCGCAAGCATTTGCCGTTCAAATTCTTTATTTTCTCCCACGTAAGAGCCTATGATTTTTTTAATCTGCTTGTTTCTTAATAACAATCCGAGACCCCAATCATCTACTCCACAGTTGTTTGAAATCACTGTTAAATCTTTCACTCCAGAATCAGCTAAAGCTTTAATTAAATTTTCTGGTATCCCGCACAATCCGAAACCGCCAACCATAATCGTCATTCCATCTTTAATGCCAGCTACTGCTTCATTAAAACTAGCATACATTTTTTTCATCCCGTTTTCCCCCTTTTTTAAACAGGATTCACCCCATGTTTACGATCGGTAAAGACGACATATTTGGACATATACACATCGAGTCGGGCAGATAACTCTTCACGCAGGCGGTTTGGCTCTACGACGTCATCTATAATCATCTCGGAAGCGAGACGGTACACATCAATATCCCGGCGATATTCTTCTCTCTTCTCATGAATGAAAGCCGCTCGTTCTTCTTCTGGCAGAGCCGCAATTTTATTCGCATACACCGCATTGACTGCTGCTTCTGGTCCCATCACAGCAATTTGCGCCGTTGGCAGGGCCAGGCAGCAATCCGGTTCAAAAGCCGGGCCCGCCATGGCATAAAGGCCCGCACCATAGGCTTTACGAACGATGACGGTAATCTTTGGCACAGTGGCTTCACTCATTGCAAATATCATTTTTGCCCCGTGACGGATAATACCGGCTTTCTCTACATTCGTGCCGATCATAAAGCCGGGTACATCGGCTAAAAACAAGAGCGGAATATGAAACGCATCGCAAAGACTAATGAATTTAGCCGCTTTATCAGCCGAATCATGGAACAGCACGCCGCCTTTAACGCGCGGTTGATTCGCAATGATGCCGACTGGTTGTCCGTTGATCCGGCTGAGGCCGGTAATCAGTTCGGGGGCAAATAATTTTTTAATCTCGCAAAAACTGCCTTCATCAATTAAACGTTCAATGAGCTGGTACATATCAAATGGTGTATTTTGATTTTGAGGGATCAATTCTTCAATTGACTTATCGAGGACAGCGGGTGCTCTATGCTCCTTAGGAACCGGCTTCTCCGTGTAGTTATCTGGAAAATACGTTAAATACTTTTTAGCATATTCGATGGCTTCTTCTTCTGTTTTGACAAGAACGTCCCCACAACCGGAAACGGAACAATGCATCTTAGCACCGCCCATTTGTTCGAGCGTGACTTTTTCGCCAATCACCATTTCTGCCATACGCGGCGATCCAAGATACATAGAGGCATTTCCTTCTACCATCACAACGATGTCACAAAATGCCGGAATATAAGCACCACCAGCCGCTGATGGACCGAATAACAAGCAAATTTGCGGCACTTTCCCGGACATCTTTACTTGATTGTAGAAAATCCGGCCCGCTCCCCGGCGGCCGGGGAACATGTCAAGCTGATCGGTGATCCTCGCTCCTGCCGAATCCACGAGATACAGCATGGGACAGCGAAGTTTTTCTGCTGTTTCTTGGATGCGGATGATTTTCTCTACTGTTCGTTTACCCCATGATCCTGCTTTCACAGTTGAATCGTTGGCCATTACACAAACTGTCCGCCCATTGATTTTCCCTATGCCAGTGACCACACCATCGGCTGGTAAATCCCCAGCTGACACATTGGCAAATAGACCGTCTTCTGCCTGCAGTCCGTTGTCAAAAAGCAATTGAAGGCGGTCGCGGACGAATAATTTTCCCTGTTCTTTATTTTTTTCATGATATTTTTCTCTTCCGCCTTTTAAAACCGTGTCCTTTTTTTGCTGATAGCTTGCCTTGTGCTCTGTTTCATTCATTGCAGATTTCCTCACTTTCTTTTGTCTGTTGATAGATACTTTTCAACCAATCTCACAATAACGAAACCGATCAAGCTGACGATTCATTTCGCCGCAAGCTTTATCACTTGCCTCCCCTGCGGTGTATCTCCATTTGCCTGCTTTTCAGCGGTTTTCCTAAAATAGATTCCATCAGTTCACCCGCTGCGATCAGCCCTTCCATGCGTACGCCTGATTGTATGCCCATTGCGTCGAGCATATACAGCAAATCTTCCGTCGCCACATTTCCGGATGCCCCTTTAGCATATGGACAACCTCCGAGACCTCCTAAAGAACTATCAAATATCGTAATCCCCATTTCAAGAGATTTTGAGATGTTCGCAAGCGCCAGGCCCCTCGTATCATGAAAGTGCATTGCGAGACGCTCAGCAGCGAACTCCGGCAGAAGCACTTCAAGCAGCCGCTCTACTTCCGGCGGTACAGCCACTCCTATTGTTTCACCGAGCGATAATTCATCAATGCCCATATCAAACAGCCGGGCGGCAATATCCTTTACCTGCTCTGGTGATACCTTTCCTTCATACGGACAAGCAATAATCGTCGACAAATAACCGCGTACTGTTTTTCCTGAAGCTTTTGCTTCTGATACGACTTCTTTAAGCACGGGAAGCGTTTCCGTGATCGTCTTATTAATATTGTTTTTGTTATGTGAGTCACTTGCGGACATGAACACACTAATTTCATCTATATTCGCTTGAAGCGCTCTCTCCAGCCCCTGCCTGTTCGGTACAAGGGCGGCATATGTAATGCCGGGCTGCCTTGTAATAGAAGAGAGCACCTCCGCAGCATCAGCCAGCTGCGGAATCCACTTCGGATGAACAAAAGAAGTGACTTCAATGTAAGACAAGCCGCTCTTTGACAAACGATCAATCCAGGCTGCTTTATGTTCTGTACTTACTTGCTGTGGTTCGTTTTGCAAACCATCCCGGGGACCTACTTCCTTAAGCGTCACTTTTTTTGGCAGCTTCAAAAAGGGCTCCCTCCTATTTCACATCAACGAGTGCATCTGCTTCGTTGACAAAATCTCCTTCATTGACGTAGACTTTTTGGACGATCCCATCTTCCTCTGCCGAAATCGGTATTTCCATTTTCATTGATTCCAAAATGACGACATCCTGACCAGCCTTTACTTCCTCCCCCTCTGATACAAGTATTTTCCATACACTTCCTGCCATAGTTGCCTGTACTGTTGCCAATGGCCTTTCCCCCTTTTACTTTGCTGCCGTTCATCCCGGCAAATAATATTCATTGACAAAATGAGTCGTTGTTGAGCCTTTTAAAAACTGCTCATGGCCGATAATTTTTCTGAGCATCGGCAGATTGGTTTTAATGCCCTCAATTTTATAGCGTTCAAGCGCATGTCTCATGCGGGTGCATGCTTCCTCTCTCGTTGAACCCCAGGTAATAAGCTTGCCGATCATCGGGTCATAGAAGGGGGTCACAACCGATCCTGCCTCAATCGCATGTTCATTACGAATCCCTTCTCCCTGTGGCGGTTCAAAAGCGGTAATTCTCCCCGGCGACGGGAAAAAGCTTTGTGGATCTTCCGCATAAATCCGTACTTCGATCGCATGACCTTTACGCTGAACCGTGTCCCGTGTAAGCACCAGCTTCTCACCAGCAGCTACTTTTAATTGCTGCTCCACAAGGTCAAGACCGGTAATTTCTTCCGTCACCGGATGCTCGACTTGCAGCCGGGTATTCATTTCTAGAAAATAAAAATCTTCTTCATCATCCACTAAAAATTCAATCGTACCGGCATTCGTATAGCCGATATGACGGGCTGCTTTCACAGCCGCATCAAGCATTTTCGTCCTCGTTTCTTCACTAATAAACGGCGAAGGGGCTTCTTCCACTACTTTTTGGTGGCGGCGCTGAATAGAACATTCCCTCTCCCATAACGGAATCACTTGACCGTGAGCATCAGCCAGTATCTGCACTTCAATGTGATGAGGTTTGTGAAGATACTTTTCAAGAAACATCGCTCCATCCCCGAAAAAGGATTCCGCTCTCTTTTTATTGCCGGCAAATGCCTTTGCAAGCTCTTCATCGGAATGAACGAGCTGCATGCCAATCCCCCCACCGCCAGCCGATGCCTTCAGCATAATCGGATAGCCGATTGTTTTTGCTGCGAGTTTTGCCTCCTCTTCATTTTCTAGTGGTATATTGACTCCTTCAATGATTGGAATACCCGCCTGCTTCATCGTTTTTCGTGCGGCGATTTTGCTTCCCATTGCTGAAAGAATATCGGGGGCAGGGCCGATAAATACAATCCCTTCGTTCATACACTTTGTTGCAAATGAAGCATTTTCAGATAGAAGCCCGTATCCCGGATGGATCGCCTCAGCGCCGCTTTCTTTCGCTGCACGGATAATTTCATCCATATTTAAATAGCTGAGATGCACCTGCGATTTGCCGACATAGAAAGCCTCATCCGCCTGACGGACAAATAAAGCATCCTTATCCGCCTCCGAATAAATAGCTGCTGTCTTGATCCCTAACTTTTTACATGTGCGAATCACACGTGAGGCTATCTCCCCACGGTTGGCAATTAAGATTTTTGAAAACAAACGGATCGCTCCTTTAGCTATAACATATAATTATTTCCTCTTGGTACCGTTTATTCCTTATAGCTTTTATGATTTTCATCCATTCGTTAGACCTCACCCTGTTCGTTCAGATCTTTTAACAGCCAAGATGCCTGGCAATGACTAAACGCTGAACTTCCGATGTTCCTTCACCAATCTCAAGCAGCTTCGCATCACGTAGGAACCTTTCAACGTCATATTCACACATATAACCGTAACCGCCATGGATTTGAATCGCTTCATTGCTCGTGCGAAAACTCATTTCTGATGCGAAAAGCTTTGCCATCGCTGCTTCTTTTCCAAATGGTTTTCCCTGATCCTTTAACCAGGCAGCCTTATACACGAGATTGCGGGCGAGCTCTACTTCAGTTGCCATATCCGCCAGTTTAAATTGTATCGCCTGGAATTTAGAAATAGGCTGACCAAATTGTACCCGCTCTTTTGCATATTGCAGCGCTTTATCTAAAGCAGCCTGGGCAATACCGACAGCTAGAGCTGCGATCGAAATACGTCCGCCATCAAGCGTGTATAAAAACTGGCTAAATCCTTTTTGGCTGTCTCCTAAGAGATTTTCCTTTGGTACACGGACATTGTCTAACACAATTTCACACGTATTTGAAGCACGGACACCCATTTTGTCATAGTTGCATGAAATCGTCACACCCGGTGCATCAGCCGGCACAATAATAGCAGAAATGATATTTTTTCCATCTCCCCTTTTTCCTGTGACAGCGGTTACAATAATTTGACGCGCATAACCGGCATTCGTAATCCAGCACTTCTCGCCATTGATTACATATTCATCACCATCAAGCACAGCCTTCGTTCTCGTGCCCCCTGCATCCGATCCAGCATTAGGCTCTGTTAAACCAAAGGAGCCTAGTGCTTCCCCTTTTGCCATCGGTATGAGCCATTTCCGTTTCTGTTCTTCCGTTCCAAAGTAAAAAATAGGACTGGCTCCAAGGCTGATCGCGGCTGCATAGCTTAAACCCGTACCGCCGCACGCTTTCCCAACTTCTTCTACTGCAATGGCATAGGAGACGGTGTCACCGCCGGCACCGCCGTATTCTTCTGGAAATGGAATTCCGAGCAGTCCGAGTTCTGCCATTTTGTCAAACGTCTGTTTGCGAAACTGTGACGTTTGGTCAAGTTCTTGAGCATACGGCTTAATTTCTTTTTCGGCAAAACTTTTCACCATTTCTTTTAACATTTGCTGCTCTTTTGTTAATTCGAAATTCATGTGAAATCCCCCTTGTTTTTGCCATTTACCGAAAGACAGACTAGTCGGTCTGTATCTATCATTCTTATTTTTTAATAGACTGACTTTTTAACAAATAGAATGGAGTCTCTTGATTTGCCATCCCTTTTTCCGTCACTAGTGCATGTATGAGGAGATCATTGAATATTTCCCCAATATTCTCAATCGACAGCTCTCCTTCTTTCTTAAACCATTTATACGTCCAGTTCACCATGCCCATAATAGCCATTGTCGCAATCTCAGCAGAAACTTCAGAGCGAAACTCTCCACTTTCCTGGCCTTCCTCAATCACTCGTAAAATGATTTGACGATATTCTTCCCGTTTTCCGTTAATTTTCTCTTGAAAATGATCTTTTAAATACGTACTCTCCTGATAAAAAACAGTAATGTATGGCTTATACAAATCAAATACTTTTGTAAAAGACAAGATCATCGCGCAAAGCTGCGATACTGGTGTACTGTAATTAGCATATGCTTCCTTGGCGCGGTCAAGTACATACGAAATAAACACATCATGAATATGATATAGAAGCTCGTCTTTAGATTTAAAATTGTGGTAAAATCCTCCCTTAGACGTCCCGCATTTTTCCACAATCTGGTCAACCGTCACCCCATGATATCCATGCTGTTCGAACATAACGAGTGAAGTTTCTATGATTCTTGCTTTTAATGTTTTTTTCTCCATTTTGATCACCTTAAAAAAATAGTAGCACAATACATATCACAGCGCTATAGTTGTTAGAAAATTCGAACACGTGAAACGAAATGTCAATGCAGCAGCAGAAAAGCCAGGAGTGTATATGTAGATAAAAAGGTGACTCAACGATAGAATTCATCTTAGCTTCTCTGCTTACTGCCTGCCTTTTTAAATGAGCTATTTAAATTGAATATCTTGTGATTGAATCATCATTAATTCTTCATGTTGATAGCTTCCTTCATTAAGCAGACGAACAGCTTGCATTCGCACCGCTTTCTCAATTAAGTTACGAACATATCTGCCATTCGAAAATGGCTGGTAGTTTTCCTGTTTCACTCGAGTAAAGTGGTCACGCAGTTTCATTTTTGCTTCTTTACTAAATACATATTCTTTTTCTGCCGCTATTTTTTCAGAAATAGCCATCAATTGCTCAGGCCGGTAATCGGGAAATTGAAAAACGAGTGGAAAACGGGACTCCAGTCCTGGATTCAGTGTAAAAAAGTGATTCATTTCCCTTGGATACCCGGCTAAAATTAAAATAAAATCATTTTGCTTATCTTCCATATGCTTGACAAGGGTGTCGATGGCTTCTTTTCCAAAGTCTTTCTCTCCTCCCCTGCCAAGCGAATACGCTTCATCAATAAACAAAATGCCCCCCATCGCCTTTTTAATTAAATCTCTCGTTTTCTGTGCCGTGTGGCCGATATATTCACCGACAAGGTCGGCACGCTCTGCTTCTATTAAATGCCCTTTCGATAATACTTTCATTTCAAAAAACAGTTTCCCTATAATGCGGGCAGCTGTTGTTTTGCCTGTTCCCGGATTTCCTTTAAACATCATATGCAGTACTTGCTTTCCCGCTTTCAAACCGCTTTCTTCCCTTTTTTTGTTCACAAAGATCCAGGCGTAGATTTCCCGGATCATCTTCTTTAAATCTTCAAGTCCAACTAAGGCATTTAATTCACTTTCTACTTTCTTTAATATCGCGTGCTCAGAGGAGCTGGACCATGCATAAGGCCGCTCTTCACGAACAGGCTGCTGAATGCGGTCATTTTTGGTATGCAGCACAACATTAATTTGGCCGTTGTCTTTCATTCGAATTGGCTGCTTCATTTCTATCACCCCATCAAACTTGACGTAGGCCGTCGCATATTGTCTTTTTTTGCGCTTTCCCAAGAAATAATTTCCCTCTCTACATTCTATTCATGCCAAAGGCAAACATACGTCTTTCCACATATAAAAAACGTGTACAAAAGTATGTACACGTTTAAATCAAGCTGTTGGCAAACGTTCGCTTTCTACGTTGCTTGTCTGTCTGCGGTGCTCATGACCCTTTCAGCCACTCCGCTTCTCACCAGGTTTCACACCTTGAAAGACAAGCATTTTCAATCAGCCTGGGAATATCTAAACTAGGCATTGTCTACAATCTGAATTAGAAGATGTTTATTCCTGTTCTTCCAAAGATATTTGTACGTTTCGTTGAGGAGCGAAGGTAGAAATGGCATGTTTATAAACAAGCTGCTGTTTTCCATCTGACTCAATTAAGACGGTAAAGTTATCAAATCCCTTTATATAACCCTTCAATTGAAATCCATTTAATAAAAATACAGTAACGAGCGTCGCATCTTTTCGAATTTGATTCAAACATTGATCTTGAATATTGATCCCTTGTTTCATATCTTTTCCTCCTCTTTCTATCTGTACTTATAACTAATTCTATTTCAACTGCAGCTTTCCTGCTATAAAATCTGAAATTTCATTTATTTTCTCTTGACGATTCTCCTCATCCGACAAATCAAACCAGTCTACCTGCATTTTATTGCGGAACCATGTTAGCTGCCGCTTAGCATAATTTCTCGAGTTTTGCTTTAATTGCTCGACAGCTGTTTCCAGCGTTTCTTCCCCTCTTAAATAGCCAAACAGTTCCTTATACCCAATTGCCTGTACAGCCTGACCGCTTCGAATGCCTTGTTCCCAAAGTGTTCTTACCTCTTCAAGCAAGCCTTCTTTCATCATCATATCCACTCTTGTATTGATGCGGTTATACAACTGATCCCGTTCCATCATCAGCCCGATCAAAACGGTCTCATATAACAATTCATTAGGCTGTCTCTCTTGCTGCTCGGACATCCGTTTTCCTGTCGTATAGTACACTTCAAGTGCGCGAATGACTCTTCTTACGTTATTTGGATGAATCCCACCCGCTGCTTGCGGATCAATCTGCTTAAGCTTTTCATAAAAAGCCTCATTTCCTAATTGCTCCGCTTCTTTTTCCAGCTTTTCACGCAGTGATGTCTGACTTCCCGCCTCGGAAAATTGATAATCATAAATCACCGATTGAATGTATAATCCTGTACCGCCGACAATAATTGGTACAGCTCCTTTATTCGTAATTTCCGTTATCTTCTTTCTAACGAGCTGTTGAAATTCAGCGGCTGAAAAAGATTCATTCGGATCTTTAATATCGATTAAATGGTGAGGGATGCCTTCCCTTTCTTCGAGAGTGGCTTTTGCTGTACCGATATCCATTCCTTTATAAATTTGCATGGAGTCTCCGCTGATGATTTCTCCTCCGAACCGTTTAGCTAGATGAATGCTTAATGCCGTTTTGCCGACCGCTGTCGGACCGATGATCACGATAAGTTTTTCTCGCTGACGCAATTTCTTCACTGCCTTTGCCGATTTTTTCTTATCGTACCATACGGATCATCATTGATTAAAGCTAATACTTCATTCTCACCTTTTTTTTCATTTTTAAACGTCATTTTACATTTTAAATATTGGCTTTGTTAAACTCCCTCTGTTGATTTTCGCTGGAGCGCTTCAATCAACAAAGAGGCAGAATCAACACTAGTCATTAACATAGCCTAAATTTTAAATGTTAAAGCCGCTTTTATGGCTTTTTTCCAGCCTTTATATAACTGTTCTTGCTCTACTGTGTCCATATGAGGACTAAAGCGTTTCTCCATTTGCTGCTTAGCAGAAATTTCATTTCGATCCTTCCAGAACCCGACAGCGAGCCCGGCAAGATAAGCTGCACCTAGAGCCGTTGTTTCGTTAATCATCAGCCGTTCAACCGGCACTTGCAGCATATCGCTTTGAAACTGCATGAGAAAGTTGTTTTTCACGATTCCGCCGTCGACACGCAATGTTTTTAATGAAATACCAGCATCCGCTTCCATCGCATCCAATACATCTTTCGTCTGGTAAGCAAGGGACTCAAGCACAGCACGGATAAAGTGTTCTTTTTCTGTGCCTCTCGTCAAGCCGAATACAGCACCTCGTACGTCACTGTCCCAGTAAGGAGTACCGAGCCCGACAAAAGCTGGAACAACGTATACTCCTTGGGAAGAAGCGACTCGAACAGCGTATTTCTCCGTGTCGGCCGCCTTCTTGATCATGCGCAGACCATCCCGAAGCCATTGAACAGCTGCACCTGCGATAAAAATACTGCCTTCGAGAGCATATTCTATCTTTCCATCTATTCCCCAGGCAATGGTTGTCAATAAGCCATGATCGGAAACAACAGCTTTTTCGCCTGTATTCATTAGCATGAAACAGCCGGTGCCGTATGTATTTTTTGCCATGCCTTCTTCATAGCAGGCTTGTCCGAATAAAGCTGCCTGCTGATCACCGGCCGCTCCGGCAATTGGCACTTCTTTTCCAAAAAAATGATCAGGAGCCGTCTTTCCGTAAATTTCCGAAGAAGGACGCACTTCTGGAAGCATCTTTTTAGGAACGGTTAATATGTTTAATAATTCCTCATCCCATGCTAAGTCGTGGATATTGTACATGAGCGTTCTCGAAGCATTAGAATAATCGGTTACATGGGCTTTCCCGCCGGATAGCTTCCAAATAATCCATGTATCTATCGTGCCGAATAACAGTTCGCCTTTTTCCGCCTGTTCACGGGCACCGCTCACATTGTCTAAAATCCACTTCACTTTCGTCCCTGAGAAATAAGCATCAATAAGCAAACCTGTTTTGTGACGAAACAAAGAATCATAGCCTTGTGATTTTAACTCATTGCAAATGTCCGCTGTCTGTCTTGACTGCCAAACAATCGCATGATAAATCGGCCTTCCTGTTGACTTTTCCCAAACAACGGTCGTCTCCCGCTGGTTCGTAATACCGATTCCGGCAATTTGCTCGGGACTGATATTATTTTCTGACAAAACGGTTGCAATACAGGCAAGAATCGTTCCCCATATTTCGTCCGCATTGTGCTCAACCCATCCTGGATGAGGGAAATGCTGAGTGAACTCTTTTTGTGCAACATGTGCTATTTCACCCTTTTGATTGAAAAGAATGGCTCTTGAACTTGTTGTTCCTTGGTCAAGCGCTAAAATAAATGATTCCATCTTCTTTCTCTCTCCCTTTATTCATTTTAGCTTGAGCGATGCGAACTCAAACAGCTTTCAACTAACGAAGCGGCAGCATTTCTTTCTTTTCCTCTGCCTTTCCCTTCCTTCCGTAAGACAAAAAAGTAAGGGTAACGAGCAAAAAGACACCGCTGACTATTGTAAAAAAGCTGACATCTTTAAAGATTTGTAAGACAAGCCCTCCTACATACGGGCCACTGAGGCTGCCCATGCTGAACGCCATGCCACACAGCAAATTGCCTGTCGGCAGCAGCTGCCTTGGCATCAAATCGGTCATAAAACTGATTCCTAAACTAAACGTAGAACCAACTAACATGCCAGCTATAAAAATACAGACCAACAACAGAGTATAAGAATGATCAATCAGAGAGGCGGCGGCAAACAGGATTGTACCAGCTGACAACACAATAAATAATACGCGTCTTCGTCCATACTTATCACTCATCATTCCTAAAGGAAATTGAAAGACAATGCCTCCAATGGCAAATGACATGAGAATAATAGAAATCTCTTGAACAGACCAGCCTGTTCGAATGCCATAAATAGGATACACCCCATTAAAAGAGGTTTCGAGAAACCCATAGGCGAACGGCGGTAAAAACGCAACCCAGCCATATCGGGAAGCTTCTCTAAAACGCTTTAATGTTTCCCACATGGAATTGGTTCCTGCTTGCTGTTCAGGAAAATCGTTCTTCAGAAGAAATAAAAACCCCCAACAAATGAGACACAGTACCCCTGAAGCAATAAACGGTAAAGATTTACCATAATGAAGCAGGCCAGTCATAAGGGGGCCGATAGCAAATCCCAGGCCGAAAAATAATCCGTACAGGGAAATATTCCGGCCGCGGCGCTCTGGTGAAGAAAAGGATGTAATCCACGTCTGCGTACCGAAATGAAGTGCATGATCTCCTATTCCGACTAACAGCCGCAGTACAAACCAAAACCAGAACGATTGCCATAAAGGAAAAGAAAAGAGAGCAATAATGACGAGCAGCCCTCCTCCAATAATGATCCACTTATAACCAAACTGCCGCAAAGGCCTTTCCATAAACGGGGAAACAAGCAAGATCCCTATATATAAACCAGTTGCATTCAATCCATTTAACGAAGCAGGCATCCCTTCCTGCTCAAACAAAACAGCGATCAACGGCAGCAGCATCCCTTGGCTAAACCCTGAAATCGCGATAATACTAACAAGCACACGAAATCGAAAAGCTTCCCCTGCATTTATCATAACAACCTTCATTCACCTCTTAACATTAAAGCATCAGACCCGGCGGCAACATACGAACATGTTTAACATTGGCGATATATATCGTTTATCCCAAGCGGGGTCAGACCTTACATTCATTTCTTTTCCCATCCCCTGCGAACCTCTTTACATGATGCGCTTGAACATTTTTTCGATTTCAGATGTAGAATAGTGAATAATGATCGGGCGTCCGTGCGGGCAGGTGAATGGATCACTGCTGCAGCGCAAATCATCGAGCAGCTGCTGGATTTCATCATTGCGAAGATGATGGTTCGCTTTTATAGATGCTTTACAGCTCATCATAATGGCAGCTTCTTCCCTCAATTTCTTAATATCTACTTTTTTCATAGACAGCATCTGCTCAATAATGTCTTCAATCATTTGCTGTTCTTCTCCTTTAGGAAACCACTGAGGGTGTGTGTTGACAATAAAAGCTCTCTCACCGAATGCTTCTAGAAAAACCCCGACATTTTCTAACTCTTGAAGATGCTCACTAATTTTAATATAGTCATCAGCGGAATATTCCAATGTAAGCGGCACGAGCATATCTTGCAGTTCTTTTCCCACTTGTCCTACTTTTTCACGGAAAAATTCATACTTCAGCCTTTCCTGGGCAGCATGCTGATCGATCATATACAGTCCTTGTTCGTTTTGGGCAAAAATATACGTCCCGTGCATCTGTCCAATGGGATAAAGAGGAGGAATGCGGCTCTTGCTTTCCTCCCTTGTCCCGTTCTCTTCTTTCCGTTTGTCAGATGGCGGTGCCGGCATAGATTCTGAAAACCTCTCCTTTTCTTCCCTTGCCTCCATCGGAACATACTCTTCCTGCTGATCAACATCCGTTTCATAAAGTTCTCTCGTATACAATTCTTTCATTTTATCTGCAGGCAGCAAGTTTTCCCGCCTTAATTGTGGAGGAGACGACATCGTTTTTATAGGAGATGCTTCTTTTTTGTCCTGTTTATCACCATTATCAAAAGAAAATTCCTGCTGACTAGATACCGTTTTTGTTTGCTTAGGTGCTGGCGCCGCAGCAGGGATTAATGTTTCTTTTTGAAAGGCGGACCGAACCGCCTCTGTTACTAACTCCTGCAGCTGCTGTTCCTTACTAAAACGCACTTCCAGCTTAGCTGGATGAACATTGACGTCCACTAACATAGGATCCATTACGACATTTACTAACGCAATAGGATATCTTCCAATCGGCAGCAGCGTGTGATATCCTTCTTGGATGGCCTTTGCCAAGCTGTAATTTTTGATAAAACGCCCATTCACCATGACAGACAGATAATTTCTAGAAGCCCGCGTCACTTCAGGCAAAGAAATCCAGCCGCTCACTTGAAAATCCAGCGAAGAAGCAGAAAACGGGATCATTTTTTTTGCTGTGTTTAACCCGTAAATCGCTGTCAGTACTTGACGGACATCGCCATTCCCTGTTGTCTGTAAAAGTTCTCTTCCGTTGTGACGAAGGCGTATTGCTGCTTCCGGATGAGCTAAAGCAATCCTGTTCACCACATCTGTGATATTTCCAAGCTCTGTATGAATCGTTTTCATATATTTAAGGCGTGCTGGTGTATTAAAAAACAGCCCTGACACTTTTATATCTGTTCCTTTGCGGCTTGCCGCAGGCTCATGAGACTGTACAACGCCTCCTGAGAGAACGACTTTTGTACCTGGTCCTTCACCTGTTCCGGTCGTCATCGAGAGTTCAGACACAGAGGCAATGCTTGGTAATGCTTCGCCCCGAAAGCCAAGCGTCCGAATGCGAAACAAATCATTTTCATCTTTAATTTTGCTCGTCGCATGGCGGGAAAAAGCTTTCAATACATCATCCGGCTCAATCCCTGCTCCGTTATCCAGAATACGAATGCTTTCAAGCCCCGCTTCTTCTACATCAATTTCAATGACTGTACTGCCGGCATCAATCGCGTTCTCCACAAGTTCTTTAACGACAGATGCAGGACGTTCCACTACTTCTCCGGCCGCAATTTTATTCGAAAGGATGTCATCCAGCTGAATAATTTTCCCCATTTGATCACCCGCTTTCCTCTATCTAACTATTTCTTCACCTTTTTTTGCAGCGCATACAGCACATTCATGGCGTCTAGAGGGGTCATTTCCAATAAATCATATGACTTCAATTCTTCAAGCACTTTTCTTTCTTTTCCCTGCAGCTGAGGTGGAGCCGAGACGGACTCATGGAAAAAGGATAGCTGCTCCAGAGGCTCAGCGGTTTGGCTCGGCTGTTCCTTAGGCTTTGCCTCTTGTTCTTTCACATTGGGCTTTCCTTTCTTCTCCAGTTCCATTAAGATTTCATTGGCTCGTTGAATTAATTCCCGCGGAAGCTCTGCCAGCTCTGCCACATGAATACCATAGCTTTTATCTGCAGCCCCTTCTTTTATTTTATGAAGGAAAACAACGCGGCCATTTTGTTCTACTGCACTAACATGCACATTTTTCAATTGTGGCAGAGTTTCTTCTAGAACAGTCAGTTCATGATAATGGGTAGAAAATAGCGTTTTCGCTTCAATCTGTTCATGAATATATTCAATGATTGCCTGGGCGAGAGCCATTCCATCATAAGTGGACGTACCGCGGCCGATTTCATCAAATAAAATTAACGATTGATTCGTTGCATGGGCAATTGCATTTTTTGCTTCCAGCATTTCTACCATAAATGTACTTTGTCCAGAAATTAAATCATCTGCTGCACCAATCCTCGTAAAGACTTGATCAAAGATAGGCAGCTTCGCTTCGCTTGCAGGAACGAAACAGCCAATTTGAGCCATAATAGAAGTTAAGGCCACTTGTCTCATATAGGTGCTTTTCCCCGACATATTTGGGCCAGTAATCAGCAGCATTTCCCGTCTGACGTTCATCGTACAATCATTCGGTACATATTCTTGTGAATCCATTACTTTCTCCACGACGGGATGGCGCCCGTCTTTAATTATGAGCTCACGGTCCTCTGTCAATCCCGGTTTGACATACTTCCGCTTTTCACTCACTTCCGCAAAACACTGCAGCACATCCAGCTCACTGACAAGCTGCGCCAGCTTTTGCAGCTGCGGGATAAATGTTTTCACTTGTTCTCGAATTTCAATAAACAACTCATATTCGAGCTCGATGATTTTTTCATTTGCCTGTAAAATAAGCGCTTCTTTTTCCTTTAATTCCGGTGTAATAAAACGTTCACAGTTTGCTAATGTTTGCTTACGTTCGTAACGATTGTCCTCAAGCAAATGCAGATTTGCTTTCGTAATTTCAATATAATAGCCAAAAATACGGTTATAGCCTATCTTTAATGATTTGATGCCTGTTTTCTCTCGTTCTTCTTGTTGCAAATGAGCAATCCAATCCTTTCCGTTTCGGCTTGCGTCCCTGTATTCGTCTAGCGCTGCATGAAAACCGTCTTGGATCATACCGCCTTCTTTAATCGACAGAGGCGGATTGTCAATGATCGCCTGCTCAAGAAGATCGGTTAATTCTTCACAGGGATTCATCTTGTTAGAGAGAGTTTGAATGGCTTCACTTTTAATTTGCAGCAATGCCTCTTTCAGCATAGGAATTTGCTGGAGCGACTTTTTCAACTGAACGAGGTCACGGCTGTTCACATTTCCAAAAGCAACCCGGCCCGCCAGTCTTTCAAGGTCGTAAACAGATTTAAGCATTTCCCGAATTTCCTGACGTTCAAAAAAAGACTGAATCAATACTTCTACCATCGCCAAACGCTCATTTATTTGCTTTTTATTAATAAGCGGCCGATCAATCCATTGCTTTAACATTCTTCCGCCCATAGCTGTCATTGTTTCATCTAGCAGCCATAGCAGCGACCCTTTCTTTCCTTTCGAACGAATGGTTTCTGTCAGCTCCAGATTGCGTTTAGAATAAACATCGATTTTCATAAATTGATGAATTTCATAAACTGTAACGGGCTGCAAATGCGACAAACTCCGCTTTTGCGTGCGATGCAAATACTGAAAAAGAAGATGAACTGTTTCACGTAAACTAGGAATCACTGCCTCTCCCATTAAAGCACCAAATTCACCCTGTTCCGCCGTTTGCTCTTCATAAGAAAGTGTCACACTCAGTCTCTCTTGTAACGTCTTCTTCACTTCTTCATCTAGATCCCGTGTCGTAACAACTTCTTTCACACGCAATGTAGACAATTCATTCACTACTTCATCTAAAGTCGTGAGTGCAGTTGTTCGGCTTTCACCCGTTGATAAATCACAAAAAGCGATGCTATATGTTCGATCAATTTGACAGCAAAGAGCCGCAATATAATTGTTTTCTTTTTCGTGAAGCCCTTTTCCTTCCATCACTGTTCCCGGGGTAATCAACTGCACTACTTCCCGTTTAACGACTCCTTTAGCCTGCTTAGGATCTTCTGTTTGTTCACAAATCGCTACCTTGTGTCCAAGTTCAATGAGCCGTTCAATATAAACTGGAGCTGAATGATATGGCACTCCGCACATCGGGATGCGTTCCTCTGTTCCTCCTTCTCTGCTCGTCAGCGTAATCTCAAGAAGCTGACTTGCTCGTGTTGCATCCTCGAAAAACATTTCATAAAAATCACCTAAGCGAAAAAATAAAAAGGCATCCTCATATTGTGCCTTTACAGATAAATATTGCCGAATCATCGGCGTATATTGTTCCATCTATGTCCAATTCCTTTCAAGAAAACCTGTCTATTTTCAACTTTACATTATATCATATTTCCCCTTTATCCGCTTCACTCATGCCATCAAAAAAAGTGCAGGCCTTATTGATTTGGCCTGCACTTCCTTTATTTTTTCTTTTTATGATCTATAAAAGCTGTATCCAATTCCTCATAGTCTTCATCCTCAATACCGCATCCCCAATCATCTTCGCATCCATGAGGATGGACAGCTACACAAATTTTCGTTTCCCCGACTACTTCGACTAAAAATTCCCGCTCGGCCTGGACGATTATTTTGTTGTCCTTTGATGAACAGATCGCTTCACAGCAATTAGGCTGCTGCAGCACACGCGCTAATACTTCGTTGTCATCAAAACAGTTTTCGTCACGATACTTTAACTTAATAACATCTTTATAGCTTACCTTCTCCGTTACGACGGAAGTTTTCGTATTGTCATGATGCGAATACCATACGTTAATATCATATGTTCCATGAACCTCCACCTTTTTCCCCATCTTCTTTGCTTTATACTCATGATTAATAATCCAGCAGCCTAAAATGCTCGATGGGTGGTGTGGCGGACAAATGGTGTGGTGCGTCTGAGTAAACTTCCGGCCCTTAGCAACGACCGACTTCGTAATAATCTCTCTATATTCTGCCATTCGAGCGTCCCTCCTCACGTGTTCTCTATCTATACATATGCAGCAAAACCAAGACATGTGCCTAGAACATATAAAAAATAATAAAACAAGTTAGAAAAGCGGAAGCGACTCGATTAGACCCGACAAGCAAATGTTCTTTCCTCAACGAAGTCTGCTCTTTGCCTTCTTTGAGGAAAGGTTATTTGACCTCGAGGGACTAGTCGCTGCAGCTGGACAATTGAAAAGCGAAGACGACTGCCTTGAAGTGACAGCATAAGATGGGCTGGCGAAATGGCGCCTTTCAGCCATGCAGCCAGAACAGATTATGACTCGAGCTTCAAGGAGGCGGAGCTGGACAATCGAAAAGCGGAGACGACTTGATAGCATTATATGGCTCAATCCTAAAACAATGAATAAAAATAACACTTTCCTATTAAATCCAAAAAAGCACCAGCGAAAATCGCTGATGCTTCTTGATTTAACGACTATTAGCTGCAGCTTCCAGGTGTGCTATGCCTTACTTGAGCACCCGTTTCCCCACGAAGCACATCTCCCCCAGTGGATTCAATAATCTGATCTGTCACTGTATTAGAGATCGCAGATGTAACAATTTGCAAAATATCATTGACTTCTACTTGCGATTCTTTAAATTGCTGTACAACAGGTATTTCATCTAACTCCTGTTCGATCTTCAACATTTTCTCTTCTACCATTTTCAACGCTTCTGTTTTACCATAGTGTTGAAAGTTCACCGCTTGCTTTTGCAGACTTTTTAAGCTGGCAATTTTTTCTCGAACTTTTTGGTTCTCGTGGATTTTTGCTTCTGCTTCTTTGAAAAATTCCACTTCGCTTGTTTCTGCAATCATTTTGGCAAGCTCTGTAGCTTTTGCAAGAATATCATCTTTTGTATACTTTGCCATTTCACTCCACCTCAGCCAATTGATGTTCTTCAATCATTTCTCCGTCTAAAGACCACGTTTTTGCTTCTGTAATTCTTACATTCACAATTTTTCCGATCGCTGTCTTTGGACCTTTAAAGTTCACGAGTTTATTTTTATTCGTATAACCTGCTAAAACGTCAGGGTTATTTTTACTTTCCCCTTCAACGAGTACAGGAACGATTTTGCCGTTATATTTCTTCAACGCTTCAGCCGATAGTTCGTTCACAACTGCATTTAGACGCTGTAACCGCTCTTTCTTCACTTCCATCGGAACATTGTCTTTCATTTTCGCCGCTGGAGTCCCTTCACGCGGAGAATAGATAAATGTATAAGCCGATTCAAAGCCAACTTCGCGGTATAACGAAAGTGTTTCTTCAAATTGTTCTTCCGTTTCGTTTGGATAACCAACAATAATGTCCGTTGTTAATGCTACATCAGGAATCGCCGCTTTAATTTTACGAACAAGTTCGAGATATTGTTCGCGGGTATATTTACGCGCCATAATTTTCAGTACGTCTGTTGATCCAGATTGAACAGGCAGATGAATATGATCCATGAGATTCCCTTTTTTCGCTAACACTTCAATTAAGTGGTCGTCAAAGTCACGCGGATGGCTTGTCGTAAAGCGAATGCGTGGAATATTAATCTTTCTAATCTCGTCCATTAAATCTCCAAGACCATATTTCATATCATCAAAATCTTTGCCGTAGGCATTAACGTTTTGCCCTAGCAGCGTGATTTCCTGATAACCTTGCGCAGCTAAATGACGAACTTCCTGGAT
This sequence comes from Bacillus lumedeiriae, assembly GCF_044891285.1. Lineage (NCBI taxonomy): Bacteria > Bacillati > Bacillota > Bacilli > Caryophanales > Bacillaceae > Bacillus > Bacillus lumedeiriae. Next base: position 332,358 of record NZ_JAUIYO010000002.1, on the reverse strand, counting down.
GATTTCTTCTGGACGGCGGCTTCTTTCTTTGCCTCGTGTGTAGGGAACGATACAATACGTACAGAATTTATCACATCCGTACATAATGTTTACCCATGCTTTGATGTTGCCGCGGCGTACTTTTGGCAGGTTCTCTATCACGTCGCCTTCTTTTGACCACACTTCAATGACCATTTCTTTAGACATGTAAGCGTCACTCAAAATGTATGGCAGACGATGAATATTGTGTGTACCAAAAATCATATCAACCTGGTTATACGTTTTTAAAATTTTATTAACGACTGATTCTTCTTGGGACATGCATCCACATACACCTAAAAGCAAATCAGGACGCTGCTGCTTCAAATGTTTTAAATGTCCAAGTTCGCCGAACACTTTATTTTCAGCATTTTCACGAATCGCACATGTATTCAGCAAAATCACATTGGCATCTTCCACTGTGTCTGTTGCCTCATAGCCAAGAGCCATAAAAATACCAGCCATGACTTCCGTATCATGCTCATTCATTTGACAGCCATATGTCCGGATATAAAACTTTCTACCGTCACCCATACCACGGAACTGCTCATCAATTTTAAAATCGTTATGGTATTTTACTTCCTCTTTTCCCCGCTTTTTCGCTTCCTTTAGAGATGGAGGAAGAAACACCGTTTCAAAATATTTGCTGTAATCCTTTTCGGATTTTTTGTCCGCTGGATTGTTCTCTTTCACTTGCTGTCCTTGCAGACGCTGATCTTCATTCATCAAAAAAACTCCTTTCTTTTATCATGACTTTGTTAAATTTCCCTGTTGATTTCAACTGGGGGTACTCGCTTTCCGCTCCAATCAACAATGGGCATTAACATAGCCCTTATCATAAAAGTCCAAATAAAAATATTTAAATAAGGAAATACCTTTTATTAAGCTGCGCACATTATTTTAGTATATAGCTTTCTAATTGATTAAACAATAGATGATTATGAACATTTAACATACAAAAAACCAGCTTCTTGATCCGCTGGTTTTTCATTCAACCGTCTTTTAAAAGCAGTCCTATTTGCGGCATTGACTGGCACTGCTAAACCGCAAAATTTACCAATGACGGCTTTTTTATTGTTATGCATTTTATATTACATCGTCACATTTTGCTGACCTAGTATGGAAATCTGCTTGAAAAGTTAGTCCATAGAAATTTTTCTACCTGTCTCGCTGAATAGTAGTTTTGAAGGAGCTCAGCCCATTTTTCATATCCCTCATACGATTGCAGACCTCCAATGGTTTCATCAATGCCGTCAAAGTCTGAGCCAAAGCCAAGGTGATCTTCGCCGCCGATTTCACAAACGTGCTCTACATGTTTTAACAAATCAAGGACGTTTACTTCTCCCTTCTCTTTCACAAAGAATGGAACAAATGATAATCCAACCACTCCATTCTTTTTAATTAATGCTTTCATTTGATCATCCGTTAAATTGCGCGGATGCGGACAAAGTTGATAACAATTGGAGTGGCTGGCGATAGGATAGTCTGCCTTTTCGATCACATCCCAAAAGGATTTCTCTGACAAATGAGATACATCCGTCCAAATCCCCCACTCATTCAGCAGCTGGATCATTTGACCGCCAAATTCTGTTATACCGCCAGCTCTTTTCTCCATGACTCCGTCCGCTAACGCATTAGCATGATTCCACGTCAGTCCCACCGACCTTACACCCAGCCGGTACAAAGTGGTTAATTTCAATGGATCTTCTTCGATCGCTTCGCAGCCTTCAAGAGTGAGCACTGCCCCGATTTCTCCTTTTTTCAGTTCATCTAATTCCTGCCTTGTCTTAACCACTTTCATATCTGGATATGGTTTGATGATTTTTTCATAAAATAAATCAATTTGCTCCAATGCCGATCTAAACCGATCATGCGGCTTGATCGATGAAGATAAAAAGATGGCAAAACATTGCACCTTTGCTTGCGCTTGCTTTAGACGACTATATGTAACGTGCAAAGAAGGATTGTTGAAATCTTTTCGCTGATCTTTTTGCAATTGGTATAATACATCACAATGCCCATCAAAAATCATCTTTTTCATCCTCTCAGGGAATTTAATTACAGCTGTGAAAATAGACATCGTAAATACATAAAAGGCTATGTTAATGACTAGTATTGATTTTTCCCTTTTGTTAATTGGAGCGATAGTGACGAAGAAACTCTCAGGCCACCCTTGGAAAGCGACAGAGACCTTCAACAAAGAATAAAAAAAAGAAAAACCCGCTTCAAGAAAGCAGAATAAGTGAGCAGTTTTTGCTCCTTTCATGCTGTCAAAAAGCAGGGTTTATTCACATTTTATCGCCTCACCTAGGTTCGACGATCAACTTGATAGCTGTTCGTTCTTCTTCCTCAATCATGATGTCTGTAAAGGCCGGGATACATATTAAATCCACTCCACTCGGAGCAACAAACCCCCGAGCAATCGCTACTGCTTTCACTGCCTGATTAAGTGCTCCAGCTCCGATCGCCTGAATTTCAGCGGCCCCTCTTTCCCTCAGAACACCGGCAAGTGCACCAGCTACAGAATTAGGATTAGACTTTGCCGAAACTTTTAATATATCCATTTCTTGTCCCCCTTTTGTTAAGCGATACCGAATGCTCTTACTAACGAACATAGTCGTTCGCTATCCTTCCATTCCTACTATATTCGAAGACAAGCTTCTGTATTACTTGTCTTGTTAAACAAAAGAGGGCGATCTTCTATTCAGCAATAAATGGATGATCTTCGTTAATTAACAGACGATGAATGGCTTTGGCTGTTCCTGTCTTCTTATCAACGTCAATTAAACAAGCGCTCAGTTGAGTCCGGCCGCTGTTTGGCACCTCAAATCGGACTGGCAGCCCTGTTATGAATTTTTTTAACACAGCCTCTTTCTCCATACCAAGAATACTATCGTATGGTCCAGTCATACCAACATCAGATAAGTACGCGGTTCCTTTTGGCAAAATACGATTATCTGCTGTTTGTACATGTGTATGAGTACCTACTACAGCAGTGACTTTGCCATCTAGAAACCACCCTAGTGCCTGTTTTTCACTTGTAGCTTCTGCATGAAAATCGATGAAAATAATAGGTGTCCGTTCACGCGCTTTTACCACGAGCTCCTCAGCCTTCTTAAACGGACAGTCCAATGCAGGCATAAACGTCCGTCCTTGTAAATTAATAACAGCCACTTCTACACCAGCCCGTTTAGTAAATAATAAACCTGTTCCAGGAACATCTTCCGGAAAATTCCCAGGACGAACGAGCGCTTTTGCTTCGTCAATGAATTCAAAGATACCTTTATTATCCCAAGCGTGATTGCCCAGTGTCACTACATCAGCACCATCTTTTAAAAACTGGTGGTAGATCTTATCTGTAATCCCCCTGCCAGATGCAGCATTCTCTCCATTCACAATGGTGCATTCAGGACGATATTTGCTTTTAAGCATCGGCAAATACTGACTAATCATGTCTCTTCCGGGGGCCCCAACGACATCTCCTACAAATAATATTTTCATATATGTTCCTTTCTTTCTCTTTATTTCCCCATAGGGAAAGCGGTGTGATTCATCACACCGCTTTACTTTGCATATTCTACAGCACGAGTTTCTCTTATGACTGTTACTTTAATGTGTCCCGGATAATCAAGTTCTCCTTCAATTCGTTTGCGTATGTCACGCGCTAATCGATGTGCTTGAAGGTCATCTACTTGTTCTGGTTTCACTATGATACGCACTTCACGACCTGCTTGAATAGCAAATGATTTCTCTACACCATCATATGACTCCGAAATTTCCTCGAGCTTTTCTAAGCGGCGTATATAGTTTTCCAACGTTTCACTGCGTGCACCTGGTCTTGCAGCTGATAGCGCATCGGCTGCAGCTACGAGTACTGCAATAATGGACGTTGGCTCGGTATCACCATGATGGGAAGCAATGCTGTTAATGACAACAGGATGCTCTTTATATTTTGTAGCGAGCTCTACACCAATCTCTACATGACTGCCTTCCACTTCATGATCGACTGCCTTACCGATATCATGTAGCAAACCAGCACGACGGGCGAGCGTCTCGTCTTCTCCAAGTTCTGATGCCAGCAAACCTGTTAAATAAGCAACTTCCATGGAATGCTTAAGTACATTTTGACCATAGCTTGTTCGATACTTTAAACGTCCGAGAATCTTAATTAAGTCTGGATGCAATCCATGAACACCCACTTCAAAGGTCGTTTGTTCACCAACTTCACGGATATGCTCATCTACTTCTCTACGTGCTTTATCCACCATTTCTTCAATACGAGCCGGATGAATACGTCCATCCTGTACTAGCTTCTCAAGTGCAATTCTTGCGGCTTCCCGACGAATCGGGTCAAATCCGGAGAGAATGACCGCTTCTGGTGTATCATCAATAATCAAATCAATACCCGTTAATGTTTCTAATGTACGGATATTTCGTCCTTCACGTCCGATAATCCGGCCTTTCATTTCATCATTTGGCAGCGTAACAACGGAAACCGTCGTTTCTGCCACGTGATCAGCTGCACAGCGCTGAATGGCAAGAGATAGGATTGACTTTGCTTTCTTATCTGCTTCTTCTTTCGCACGGTTCTCTTGCTCTTTGGTCATTACAGCAATGTCGTGTGCAAGCTCTTGCTCCGTTCGATCTAAGATAATGGAGCGAGCTTCATCCCGGGTCAGACTGGCGATTCTTTCTAGTTCCGCCTGCTGCTTTTTGATCATCTCTTCCACTTTGCTGTCCATCTCTTCAATATGTTGTTGTCTCTCAGTAAGAGCTTCCTCTTTTTTCTCAAGCTGCACTTCGCGTTTATCAAGCGATTCATCTTTTCGATCGAGGTTCTCTTCCCTTTGTAATAAACGATTCTCTTGTTTTTGCAATTCGTTTCTTCGTTCACGTAGCTCTAATTCCGTATCTGTACGAAGCGTGTGAATTTCATCCTTTGCTTCAAGCAGGGCTTCTTTCTTCAGTGCTTCTGCTTCACGATTCGCGTCATCAATAATTTGATCTGCAACGCTTTTTGCCCCTGCAATCTTTGATTCTGCAATGGATTTCCGAACAAAATAGCCAACAACTACACCGACGATTAGGCCAAGCAAAATGGAGATGATTGTAATGGCTCCCATTCTTCCACCTCCTCTTGCTATAAACTTTTGCCATGCTTTTAACATGTCGGCTGATACATTGTGTGTCCACATTTCAATATACAGCTTCTAATTTCCAGTTTTACAGAGAAAAAAATATAAAATACACATTTCAATTTTATAGTTGTGAAAATTTGTTGTCAAGGGTTTCCTCTTCTAATTACTTTATTCAAGAACTTCTAAAGGATTTATTCCCCAATATATACAAAAGAGCGATGTATTTCGACATCGCTCCTGCTTAATTATTCATCGATCAAGTTAAACTCTTCCGGAATTTCCTCTTCGTTCGTTTCAACAAAATCCGCATCCAAACCATAATGCTGGCGTATTTTCATCATCACTTCCTGGCGGATATCCGGATTCTCCTTCAGAAACTGCTTCGCATTCTCACGTCCTTGTCCTAAACGCTCTTCGTTATATGAGTACCAGGCACCACTCTTTTGAATAATGTCGACTTCTGATCCCATATCAATGATCTCGCCTTCTCTAGAGATCCCTTCTCCATACATAATATCCACTTCTGCTACACGGAATGGAGGAGCTACCTTGTTTTTTACAACCTTAATTTTTGTTTTATTCCCTACAATGTCATTTCCTTGCTTTAATGCTTCAGCACGGCGGACTTCAAGTCGGACAGAGCTATAAAATTTCAATGCACGTCCCCCTGGTGTCGTTTCAGGGTTCCCAAACATAACTCCAACTTTTTCACGAATCTGATTAATAAAGATTGCGATGGTTTTAGATTTATTGATTGCTCCCGACAGTTTACGAAGCGCCTGCGACATTAAACGCGCCTGCAAACCAACGTGAGAATCTCCCATATCCCCTTCAATCTCCGCTTTTGGCACGAGTGCAGCTACCGAGTCAATGATTAAAATATCAACGGCTCCACTTCGCACGAGGGCTTCGGCAATCTCAAGTGCCTGCTCTCCTGTATCTGGCTGAGAAAGCAGCAACTCATCAATATTTACCCCTAATTTCTGAGCATAAACAGGATCAAGTGCATGCTCAGCATCAATGAAAGCTGCCTGTCCCCCATTTGCTTGTATTTCCGCAATAGCATGAAGGGCTACCGTTGTTTTACCAGAGCTTTCCGGCCCGTAAATTTCAACAATACGTCCACGCGGATATCCGCCGACACCAAGTGCCGCATCAAGAGCGAGCGAACCACTTGGGCTAGTGGAAATTTTCCGATCTGTTTGTTCTCCAAGTTTCATTATCGACCCTTTACCAAATTGTTTTTCAATTTGCTTTAAGGCCATATCTAAAGCGGCTTGACGATCACTCACTAAAATTCCTCCTTAAAATTACCAATCTATCAGATCAAATGCATATCAACATGTTGTTTCAGAATCTACAATAACTATACCTTTTTATTGAGACAATTTCAAGTAAAAAGCGAACATTTATTCGGTTTTTATTATTCCAGAGACTTTGTTAAACTCCCCTGTTGATTTCTACGGAGGAAGCTCCGTTCAATCAACGAAGCAGCACAATCAACAACAATAAGCACTAACATAGCCATTACGGAAAGAAAAAGGGCGATAAAAAAACAGAAAAATAAGAAGAGAGAATAGTGGAAAATAAGAAGATGAAAATAACTCCTGCTTCTTTATTTTATCACAAAGAAACAGGAGCAGGTAATTTTAAGAATATAAAAATAGTCTAGCCATACTTAAGGTTACGCTCTCACGTACTTCAAAAATTAGATGATGGAGCGAAATGAAAGATCAGGCTCTTCATTCTATTACACTCCTACTTTAGACTCCAGCAACCACACCAGTTGCCTTTTCAATTGCCTGATTCAAATCAGCAATCAAGTCTTTTGGTGATTCCAGTCCAATCGATAAGCGGATCATTTCTTCTTTCGTTCCAGATTTCTCTAAGTCCTCGCTGCTTAATTGCTGGTGAGTGGTAGAAGCCGGATGAATAATCAGTGACTTGCCATCTCCAACGTTGGCCACATGCGACCATAGTTTAATGTTGTCGATCACTTTTTTCCCTGCTTCCCGTCCGCCTTTAATACCGAAGACAACGATAGAACCAAATGTATTATTTAAATATTTTTTCGCTAGTTCATGAGATGGATGGTTCTCAAGGCTTGGATGGGATACCCATTCCACACCTGGATGATTGTTTAAATAATCAACGATAGCGAGCGCATTTTCGTGATGGCGCTGAATACGCAGGTGCAATGTTTCTAATCCTTGAAGAAGCAAAAAGGCACTGTTGGCACTTAAAGACGGACCAAAATCTCTCAACAGCTGTACACGTAATTTAATAGCGAATGCTGGGCCTTCAATGTCTGCATATTTTAGCCCATTATAAGACTCGTCGGATTCCGTAAATCCAGGGAATTTTTCACTATTCCAGTTAAACGTACCACCGTCTACTACTACACCGCCAATAACCGTTCCATGGCCGCTGATCCACTTTGTAGCAGAGTGGACAACAATGTCAGCTCCCCGCGTAAGCGGCTTCGCTCCATAAGGAGAAGCAAACGTATTATCTACAATCAATGGAATCCCGTGTTCATGAGCAATATCTGCTACTTTTTCCACATCAAGTACATTTAAAGATGGGTTGCCAATAATTTCTCCAAAAATCGCCTTTGTTTTCGAAGTTATTGCTGCACGGAAATTTTCCGGATCTGTAGAATCAACAAACTTCACATTAATTCCGTATTTAGGAAGAGTGTTAGCGAATAAGTTATATGTACCGCCATACAAATTCGCCGCCGCCACAATTTCATCCCCTGCATGAGCCAGATTCAATATAGAAAAAGAAATCGCAGCCATACCTGATGAAAGAGCAACAGCTGCAGCTCCCTCTTCTAACAAGGCAATTCGTTTCTCAAACACATCTACTGTCGGGTTAGTAATACGTGTATAAATATTGCCGGGCTTTTGCAAAGCAAACAAAGCATTGGCATGATCTGTATCTTCAAAAACATAAGAAGTCGATTCGTAAATCGGCACAGCGCGGGCCCCTGTCGTTGGATCAGGCACCTGTCCTCCATGAAGCAAAATTGTTTCTTGACCCCAGTTTTCTTTCGTCATTGTCAATCCCTCCTGATTTATTAAATAACTTATCATTAATGATCGTGAGGTATATAAAAAGCCCTCTTCTCGTAAAAGAAGAGGGCTTTATTATAAAATCCTCCTCTTATCTTTCAGGCTCAACACCTGCAGGAATTAGCACCGTTTCAGACATTTCTGCCTGAAGGTTGCCGGGCTTCATCGGGCCTAATCCCTCCGCCGCTCACAATAAGAGTGTTCACTTTGAATTAAACTTCTAGCTTAATTATACAGCATATTCATCAGAATAATCAACAATATTCTGAACGTTTCTACTTATTATTTGCAAGTTCCACCAGCAGATAGTGGCAGCCATACTTGACTGACCTCTTTCTAATGCCTGCACGGCTGCCAGCCAATTGGAGCTTAAACGCCTTTGACCCAGTAAGTTTAGAAGATAAGCCGATCCACACCGTTCCAGACGGATGCCCTTCTGCTGCATCCGGGCCGGCAACACCTGTAAAACTAATACCAAAATCAGCATCCAGCAGCTGACGGACATTTTCTGCCAATTCAATGGCACACGCTTCACTTATTGCCCCGTGATCAGCCAATGTCTCTGTTTTCACTTGTACAAGTTTTTCTTTTGCGCGGTTAGAATAACACACAATACCGCCATTAAAAAACTGGCTTGCTCCAGGTACAGCAGTCATTTCACTTTGAAATAGACCTCCCGTCAAACTTTCAGCCGCAGCCACCGTCTGTGATGACTCCACTAAGCGATCTGCAAGTTCACGGACAATGGTCGTATCATTGTATCCATAAAAATAATCACCTACCCGGCGGAGAATCTCTTCCTCCACTTCTTGTATCATCCGTAAAGCCGTTGCCTCTGATTCGTGCTTAGCCGTAATCCGGAGCGTCACTTCCCCATCCCCTGCTAATGGAGCGATAGTCGGATTTTGCTGTGCCAGCAGTAAATCCTCTACTTCTGTTTCTAATGCCGATTCACCAATGCCAAAAAATCTTAATACGCGCGATTCTATTTTTTCGACTTTCTCAAGGATATTTAGCAGTGCGGGTTTCGCGTAGTTAGTAAACATCGGCTGCATTTCCCGAGGAGGTCCAGGCAAAAGCATATAGAAATTCTTTGTCCCTTTGACCATCATGCCAGGTGCCATGCCGTGATCATTCGGAAAAACCGTGCTTCCTTCCATCACGAGCGCCTGTTTTTTATTATTTGGAGTCATCGGACGTTTCGTTTTTACAAAGTAATGTTCAATACTTTTCAACGCCTCTTCATGATAGACAAGCGGCCGGCCGATATGGGAGCCGATCGCTTCTTTCGTCAAATCGTCTTTTGTAGGACCAAGCCCTCCAGTAAAGATCAGCAAGTCTGCGCGCTTTTCAGCCTCTTTTACAACGTCAAGAACCCGGCTGCTGTTATCGCCAACGACCGTATGATAATACACATTGATACCAATTTCCGCTAACTGCTGCGACAGAAATTGGGCATTCGTATTCGTAATCTGTCCAAGCAGTAATTCAGAGCCTACTGCAATAATTTCTGCATTCATTCTTCTTACCCCTTCTTTCCCTTCAAAAAGAGGCTATCCTGTAAATGCCCTGTTCCCTATAGTATTTGATCAACTATTTATACTATATATGATAGGGATGCCCGGCTCTTTATTTCAGGATAGCCTCTTACTATTATTTAGAATGTTTAAATACACCACGGTTGAGATAAAAATAATCCCATCCCGACCAAACCGTGAAGAAAGCAGCGATCCAAAGAGAGAAATCTGCAAATGGAATTCCCCAGCTTTCGAACGGAGCATTGTAAAGCAACAATGCTGAAATTGCAATAATTTGCGTCCATGTCTTAATCTTTCCAAGCATATTAGCCGCAACGACCTCGCCTTCCCCTGCCAGGATTAACCGCAGCCCTGTAACTGCAAATTCGCGGCTAATGATGACAATGACAATCCAGGAAGCAGCCATTCCAAAATCAACGAGCACAATTAATGCTGCTGATACGAGCAATTTATCGGCAAGCGGATCTAAAAATTTTCCTAAGTTTGTAACCATATTTAATTTCCTTGCATAATAACCGTCAATCCAATCCGTTGTCGATGCAAAAATAAACAGCATCGCCCCCCAGAAGTGCGCAGCCGGCATTGTTGTGCCCAAAAAGTTCATCTCTCCCCAATCAAAATCAGCCAGCATAATGACTAAAAATATTGGGATCATTAAAATTCTTGAAACAGTAATCTTATTCGGTAAATTCACAATGGACCCTCCACCTATTTATCACCACCGGACAGCTTACAAAAACGGTCCGGAAACACTAACGAATTATTGTCCAGCCGGCTGCACTTGGATCATGATATCCTGCCTTACCTGCTTATCAGCTGGAAGTTGATACGCCAGCGTTTCGCCATTGATTTTAATTTCCGTATCAGGTGCAAAACCAACGACAATCTTCGCTTCTGTTTGTCCTGTTAAATCGAACGTTTGCGTTTGTCCTTTAGTAAGTATATTGCCAAAATAGCTTTTCCCGCTTCCATCGGTTACTCCTATCCATGTTTCTCCTTTGGATAGAATAGATACTTCAAATTTTTCCGCATCCCCGAGCTGATACGTTGCTTTCCGGCCGCTCGCTCCAGCCGCCGTCAGCGTTTGCTTCACAGGCTCTTCTTTTTTGACTTCCTCTGGCGCTTTTACTTGTTGTTTTGTTTCTTTTTTCACTTCTGTTCCTTCGCCTGCCTGCTCTTTTGGCTGTTCAATGACCGTTTCTTCTTTCACTGCTTTATCGTTCGAACCACTTTTCGGGATAAGAACCCACACTAGAAAAATAGCCCCAATCACGAAAGCCGTCACTAAAATCTTCGGCAGATATTCCAGAAGCTTCGATGGTTCAGCAGGTACGGTATTTCGTACTGTCTCTACCTTCGTCGCTCTTTGCGGAATTTCATCTTCATGAGAAGAAGGAATTTCACTTTTGTATTCTTCAAACAATTGCTCGTGATCAAGCCCGACCGCTTCAGCATATTGCTTAATGAATGCCCTAATATAAAACTTGCCGGGCATCATGTCGTAATTGCCTTCTTCAATACCCGTTAAATATCTTTTTTGTATTTTAGTTATTTCCTGCACATCTGCTAAGGACAGCCCTTTTGCTTCTCGCGCTTCTCTTAAGCGGTTTCCTAATTCTGTCACCCATAACACCTTCCATAATTAAAAGTTAAAGCCGCCAAAATCCGAATCCTGAAATAATCTATTTTTTTCCACTGGTTCATATGTAATTTCTTCGTCAGGATGATTGCGAATCTCAATAATATAATCAAAGTCCTCCAATTTGTACTCACTATTTTGAACGAAAATATCTGGATGTTCTATTACTTTAACTGCAGGAAGCCTCATAATTTCCCGTACAAGCTGCCAATGCTTTTCACTGGCTCGTTTCGTTGAAACTACCCCGTCCATAATAAATAGGTGATTCGGGTTATACTCATCACGGATTAACTGATCGCGGACCGTTTGCTTAATCATCGTTGACGAGACGAACAGCCAGCGTTTATTCGCACATACGCTTGCCGCCACAATAGATTCTGTCTTTCCGACCCTCGGCATCCCGCGAATACCAATTAATTTGTGCCCTTCCATTTTATACAATTCTGCCATAAAATCAACGAGAAGTCCAAGTTCATCCCGGACGAAACGGAATGTTTTTTTATCGTCCGCGTCCCGCTGAATGTAACGGCCATGTCTCACGGCCATACGATCTCTTAATTTAGGTTCCCTTAATTTGATAATTTGAATCGTATCCATTGTCACTAAAATAGACTCCAGCCTTCTGATTTGATCTTCACTTTCTGCCAAAATTAACAGACCGCGGCTCGCTTCATCCACACCATTAATTGTCACGATATTAATGGAAAGCATACCAAGCAGTGAAGATATATCACCTAACAGCCCTGGACGGTTCTTCACAATTTTATATTCCAAATACCATTCTTTTTTGGACATAAATAACGCTCCTAGCGGCTTTATTGAAAAGCCTGTTAATGATAGTGTCTAGCTACTATCATATATGATTTGCTCTTTTAATGAAAGAAAAAAGAGAGGGAAAAGATCCCTCTCTTAACGAGTTCCATTATTTTGTACTAACTTTACCATCATACTGGCAATCGCTTTTTGTTCTTCTTCTGAAGCAACAGACCATAAATCAGAAAGTACTCTTTCCTGCTCATTTTTCGGGTCCACTTTACTAGCAAGATAATCGCCCACTTGGTAGGCCAGGTTGTTAATCGTATCGTTATTCATTCCTGCACCTGCCGCTTGATTCAGCTTATCTCCAAGAAAGTTTTTCCACTCATGCCAATTCTCAAGTACTGACATATCATTTTTCCTCCTTTATTGAGTAATGACATTAGTTTGTTTCTTTGAAAAGAAATTATACATTTAAAATTATGTGTACCAGCCGCCATTCACCGCAAGCACTTGTCCTGTAATATAAGAAGAGGCAGGAGAACAAATGAAATAAACCGCTTCTGCTATTTCTGCCGCAGATCCGAGGCGTCCCATGGGAATATCAGCTTCTATGTCCATTTTTTCCTCCGTGGAGAACTGGGCCATCATCGGTGTATCGACAGCACCTGGAGCAATCGCATTAATCCGGATATTAGAGGGAGCCAGCTCCTTTGCTAATGCCTTCACAAAAGCAAGCTGAGCTCCTTTTACAGTGGAATAAGCAACTTCACAAGCCGCCCCAGTCTGTCCCCATACAGAAGAAACTAAAACAATGGATGGAAACACAGCCTTCCGCAGTTTTGGGAGAACCTTCTGCACGATGATCATAGGGCTTTTTACATGAAGATGCCATAATTTATCTATTTCTTCTTCCGCAATTTCTTGAAATAAACTGTAATGAGCTGTTCCTCCTGCAAATATGACGCTGTCTACCGCAAAGAGCTGGCTTGTCAGGAAAGCCGCCCCAGCAGTTAAAGTTAAGTCTGCCTGAATAATGATTACTTCCGACCCGATTAATTCCAGTTCTTTTTGCAGACGTTCAATTTTTTCTTTTCCTTTATAATATTGAAGATAAAGATTCCAGCCTTCTCTCGCCAGTTTCTTGGAAATCTCTTCTCCAATTCCTCCGCTCGCTCCGATCACGAGTGCATATCTTTTCATATCTTTATTCCCCTCGGTTCATTTTTTTGTCTATGTTACTGACTATGATTGATTTTGCCCCTTTATTGATTGGGGCGGAAGGCACGGGACTCCTGAAGGAAAAGTGTGTCTAAGGGAGACCCCGCAGGAGCGATAGCCACGAGGAGGCTCTCGGACCGCCCGAGAAAATCAACAGGTACGTTCAACATATCCTTCTTTTTAAACAGGGAAAAGCCAGACTCTATACCTTTCATTCTTACATGAAAGAGTAGAATCCGGCTGCTTCTTTCAGCCTTTATGCCTGTTTTGGTAAAATGTGAAAAGCGGTCATTCGGTTTTCTGAAATGATTTTCTCCGCTGTACTCTTTATATCATTTAGCGTGATTCCTTCTAAGAGAGGGACGACACTAAATAAATTCATTTCATTAAATGTGTAGCGGGTAAATTGATTCGCGATATATTCAGGAGAATTGACCGCTCGCAGAAAAGAACCGATTTTTTTCCTAACCGACCGCTGTAAAGCTTCTTCCGTTAAATGCTGGCCTGCTTTTGCTTCAAGCAAAATCGTAAAAATCCGTTTTTCAAGTTCGTCAGGCTTCCTCGTATCACTGCCGACCATAGCAAAACCATAGCTTTTTTCTTGAGTAAAATCATAATAAAACGTTTCATCAATTAAACCTTCCCGGTAAAGCTGATAATAAAGTGGAGAACTTTTTCCGAATAACATATCTAATAATACATTCATCGTTAATTCCCGCTTTTGCAGCTCTTCTCCCTGCAAATCTGTGTCGATGGCTTTTACACCGACTTGACATTTCGGCATCTGAACATTCATTTGCAGCGCTCGCTTTTTCTCTTTTACCTCTTCCGGTTCCGTTTCTAGACGGCGGTTAATCTCCGGCCGGTTTTGATACTCTTTTTTCGATTGATTGTTCCGAACAAATTCAATAATTTCCTGCGGATTAACGGGGCCAACAACAAACAGAAGCATGTTGCTCGGATGATAAAATGTTCGGTAACATTCATATAAATGATCTTTTGTAATCTCGGCAATCGATTCTACCGTACCAGCAATATCAATGCTGACCGGATGATGATGATACATGCTTTGAATGAGACCATAATAAGCCTGCCAATCTGGATTATCGTCATACATTCGAATTTCCTGGCCGATAATGCCCTTTTCTTTCTCAACCGTTTTCTCAGTGAAATAAGGATCTTGAACGAAATTGATGAGTGTTTCTAAATTCTTCATCACTTGATCCGTACTAGAGAACAAATAAGCGGTTCTTGTGAAAGAAGTAAACGCATTTGCAGAAGCGCCTTGGTGGCTAAAATGTTGAAATACGTCCCCATCTTCTTTTTCAAACATTTTGTGCTCTAAAAAATGAGCTATGCCATCCGGCACACGAACGTAGTCACTGCCTCCCTGTGGAATAAACTGATTGTCAATTGAACCGTACTTTGTAGTGAAAGTGGCGTATGTTTTATTAAACCCTTTTTTGGGAAGCACATACACATCCAGACCATTGTCCATCTTTTCAACAAATAACTCTTCCTGCAGCTGATCAAATTGGATCTTCTCCATTATTCTCCCTCCATTCCCGACAAAAAGTACACTGTATCCAGCTCTACTTTCGCGGCCGCTGCTTTAATTTCTTCAATGGTCATCCGTTCTATGGCTTCCAGCCAATCATCAATCGCTACCTCTTTATGAGCAACGACATTGTGGTAAAGCATTTCAATCACACCTCTAGCCGTATCAAGCGTTTCAAGCACCTGGTTGCGGATGACTGCTTTTGTCTGCAGTAATTCATCTTCAGAAATATCACCATTTTTCATTGCTGCCAATTGCTGACCAATAATTTCTACGGCTTTCGAGTAATTTTTACTGTCAATACCCGAAAGGACCATTAAAAAGCCTTTGTGACTTTCCAATCGGCTGGCGGCATAGTAAGCCAGACTTTCTTTCTCGCGTACGTTCATGAATAGCTTAGAGTGGGAAAAACCGCCGAAAATACCGTTAAACAACTGCAGGGCAAAGTAATCCTCATCTCCAAAAGTGGTATGCGTTCGGTAGCCAATATGAAGCTTCCCTTGATTAATGTCCTGTTGTTCCTTAATTTCTTTCGGCTCCATAGGCGATGAAGAGGCTTCGGCTGCTTTGGACGGCAGAGGTGTTCTGCTATTGAATTGAAATAAGTGGTCAACCATTTTTTCTACATGATCAGCCTCTACATCTCCGACAATATACAAATCCATTTCATCTTGCGCGAATGCCTGCTCATAATAACTGTATAGCCCAGCTCCATTAATTTGATCTACTTCTTCGAGAGTTCCATTTGCTTGAAGGGCATATGGATCTCCTTTATACATTTCTTCAAGAAGACGCGCACTGGCAAATCGCATTTTATCATCATAAATCGATTCAATTCTCTGTTTTAAATTTCGTTTTTCATCTTGTACAATGTCTTGATTGAATTCTCCGTTTTCCGCATTTGGCTTTTGCAATATTTCGTTTAAACATTGCAGCGCTTTTTCCAGCAGCGGCTCGCCGCCTTTCAAAAACTTTTCATTGGCGACTTCCATAGAAAAAGTCATGATGTGAAAATTTCCTTTTTTCGCTAAGTCAACATAAAAGCTGGCACCATATAATTCATCAAGATAAGAACGCAGATCTGTTGAGGTAGGATACTTTTCTGTTCCGCTTTGCAGCACATACGGAAGCAATGCCCTTTTCGTCACCGTTTCTTTTTCCAGCGGGGCCTTCATTCTCCATACAATTGTATTCGTTTTATATTTATCCGTTTGCACAATATGCAAATTGTACCCTTTTTTCTTTATAATATTTTCATTGATCAATGTCACTAAAATACCCTCCTTTTCCCGCAGCTATGTCTATATTTTTATCCGTTTATCTCTAGATTCATGCTTGTATTTATGAAAAACTTATTTTTACTATACCTTAAGCCTTATTAATTGAAAATTGAAACGCTTAAACCTTTTAAAATTCCCCATAAAAAAGCTGCCGGATACAAAACATCCGGCAGTTATTTGTCATTGTATATGCTCTTCTGTTTGCTTAGCAATTAAAACGGTCCGCGGCTTGCTGCCTTCATATGGACCAACGATGCCGCGCATTTCCATTTCATCGATCAGCCTGGCCGCGCGGCTGTAACCAATGCGGAATCGTCTTTGCAGCATCGAAACAGAAGCCGTCTGCATGTCCGCTACAAGCTGCACCGCTTCCTCATATAACTCATCCTCTACTTCAGATGTCGTTTCCTGAACGTCCTCAGGGATCATATCTTCCTGGTACTGTGCTTTTTGCTGTGAAATGACGTAGTCAACCACTTCTTCTACTTCATCGTCAGATAAAAATGCGCCCTGAACCCTCACTGGCTTAGATGCACCCGCAGGAAAGAAAAGCATATCCCCGCGGCCCAGCAGTTTCTCTGCACCGCCCATATCAAGAATCGTTCTTGAATCTGTCATAGAAGACACAGCAAAAGCAATTCTTGATGGGATATTTGCTTTAATCACACCAGTAATAACATCCACAGAAGGACGCTGGGTGGCAAGAATTAAATGAATGCCTGCTGCCCGCGCCATCTGAGCAAGTCTCATAATCGAGTCTTCTACATCTCCGGAAGCGACCATCATTAAATCCGCTAACTCATCGACAATAACAACTATATAAGGAAGGAGCGGCTGCTTTTCTCCTGTCTCCTCATTGTGTCGTTTAATATGCGTGTTATAACCTTCAATATTTCTCGTTCCGCTATGAGAGAAAAGATCGTATCGGCGTTCCATTTCTCCCACTACTTTTTTCAGTGCCTGGGAGGCCTTTTTCGCATCAGTGACGACCGGAGCTAACAGATGAGGAATTCCATTATAAACATTCAATTCTACCATTTTTGGATCAATCATCATTAACTTCACTTCATGAGGTTTCGCTCTCATTAAAATACTGACAATAATCCCATTTATACATACACTTTTTCCGCTTCCTGTTGCTCCAGCTACGAGTAAATGCGGCATTTTATTCAGTTCGGCTGAAATGGCTTCGCCAGTAATATCACGCCCGAAAGCAATCATTAACTTTGAGCCCGGCTTTTCATTCGTATTCGCTTCCAGCACTTCCCGAAGTGATACCATGGCTACTTCAGAATTAGGCACTTCGATTCCAATGGCCGATTTCCCCGGAATTGGAGCTTCCATTCGAATATCTTTTGCTGCGAGTGCGAGTGCAAGGTCATCACTTAAACTAACAATCTTGCTTACTTTGACTCCAACATCAGGATGCACTTCATATTTTGTCACGGCAGGTCCAAGATGAACTTGTGTCACTTTTGCTTTTACGCCAAAACTTTGAAACGTTCTCTCAAGCTTTGCTGCATTTGCATGGATTTGCTTATATTCTCTACTTTGATCGGTTTGTTTTGGTCTCGTTAACAAGTTAAGCGTTGGAAGCTTATAATCTTTATTTTCCACTTCTGTGAAAGTAATAGCAGGTGCCTGATGATCTTCTGTTTCGCTTTCATCCACATGAACCGGCTTCGCTTCTTCCCCTTGTTTTTCCTCCACTGGATCCATCTCTTCCTGATAGGCCCTCTCTGTAAAACTAGAAATAATTGGATCCGGAGCGGTATAGCTGTCCCCGCTGATTTCTGTGCGGGAAAATGTTTCACTGTCCGCTGCAATAGAACGTGCAGCCGGTTCATCATTCTCAGGTGTGTTCATCCGTTTGGATTTTCTTTCAGCTTTCCAATCTTTCATATCTTTCAGAAAAGCATCCCATTGCTTTTTCAAGCCTTTCTTTCCCGATGTAAACACATTATTAAACACTTCCCCAAATGATCGGCCGGTAATGAGAATAAGGCCAATCATAATAAGAACGAAGCTGAGGATCTTTGTGCCAAGCGCATCAAATAGAAAATAGGAAACAGCAAACAGCATAGCACCAATCATTCCGCCTCCAAGATCATTGCCGCTCGTCATTCCTTCTTTCACTTCAAGCCAATATAATTCCCACGTGTTAATCAACACACTGGGTTCGTTAAACGGCCGGTCACTGCTAAGCAGTTCAAACAGTTTGACGTGACTTAACAGCAGGATGCTAGTTAAAATAATGTACAGCCCCACTTGTTTCCTTTGAAACAGCAGGGGACTTTTGCGCTTCATCATTATGTAAATTCCATATGCAATCGTACCAATCAGGCCAATCATATACCATTCACCAAGAAAAAAACGAAAAAAGTAAACAAATGCGCTTCCGACCGCTCCAAGCTGTATAATTCCAATAATACTTAGAGCAATGATCGCAATGCCGATTAATTCTAACTTGATCGCTTCTTTGATTTGTGCTGACTTTTTTGTTCGTTTGGACGATTTTTTTTTCTTTTTACTTGTCATAGCTCCCACCTAATCATTAGACTAAAACAAAAAGTAAGAAAGCAGCCGTTGTGGCTGCTTTCTATATTATAGCATATTTGTTCGCACCGATCTAATTGTGTTTAAAATGAAATGAATTGACCAGGTGTTACTTGCTCATTCAAATAATGGGAAGGATCTGTACTGATAATACGGACTACTTTATATCGATGTTCTTCTCTTTCTGCAAAAAGGGGAATGCCATTCCAAGAAACAAGTTCTAAGCTGCTGGCTTGTTCGGCTTGAGGGTAAATATGCTCATGAGGCATAACCGTATATAAAATCATTGGATCATCGTTCCATTCTCTCCAGAAGCAATCATTTCATTCAGCTTTTTCATCGCTTCCCCAATGCCTCCCACTTCATGGATCAACCCGTACTTCACCGCGTCTTTGCCAACGACGTTTGTTCCTATATCCCTCGTTAAATTCCCCTTTGCCAGCATTAACTCTTTAAATTTTTCTTCTGAGATAGAAGAATGCTTCGTCACAAAATTAACTACCCTTTCCTGCATCTTATCCAAGTATTCAAAGCTTTGCGGCACACCGATCACGAGGCCCGTCAATCGGATCGGATGAATCGTCATCGTTGCCGTTGAGGCGATGAAAGAATAATCACATGAAACGGCAATCGGTACACCAATGGAGTGACCTCCGCCAAGAACGATAGAAACGGTTGGTTTAGATAATGAAGCAAGCATTTCTGAAATAGCGAGTCCGGCTTCTACATCTCCTCCTACTGTGTTTAAAACAATAAGCAGTCCTTTAATAGAAGGGTTTTGTTCAATAGCAACGATCTGTGGAATCACATGCTCATATTTTGTTGTTTTATTTTGCGGGGGCAGCTGCAAATGCCCTTCAATCTGACCGATAATCGTCAAACAATGTATAGGTGAGTCACTTGAGAGCTGAGGCACACTCGTCTGGCCAAGCTGCTGAATTTTTTCCATTAAAGAGGACTGTGACTTTTCAGTGGATTCTTCCTGTTCTGCTTCTTCTGACATTTTCTTTTCCATATCCATGTCCATTTTCTCCTTTCAAGAACGCCTATCTGGTACATATGAATATTCTCCTCATCCTGGACGATATTATACAGAGGAACGAATGATGACCAACCGAAAAAAAATAAGCCCGGAGGCTTATTTTTTTTCGGTTGATGTATTATGTTGTGAGCGCCGTTTCGCCACCTCATCTTATGCTGTCGCTTCAGGACAGTCGGCTCCGCTTCTCTTGGCTAGCTACAGGCGCTAGCGCACTGAACGAATGCCTTCCGCTTTTCTTGTTCAGCTGCAGCGCCTTGCTCCTTGGGTCAAATAACCTTCTCCCAAGGAAGTCAAAAAACAGACTTCTTTGGGAGAAGAACATTTGCCTGTCGGAGCAGACCAGGCGCTTCCGCTTTTCTATACTTCCATAATAATTGGAAGGATCATTGGACGGCGTTTGGTTTTTTCGAATAAGAATGAGTTAAGTTGATCTCTTATGTCTTGCTTAATGCTTGACCAGTCGAATGATTCGCCTGCCATGTTTTTTTCAACGATGTCTGTAATTAACTTTGTCGATTGCTCCATTAACTTTTCAGACTCCCTGACATAGACGAAACCGCGTGAAATAATTTCCGGACCAGAGACGATTCTTTTTTGTTTTTTGCTTAACGTAATAACAACGATAAAGATACCATCTTGGGATAAAAGTTTGCGGTCGCGCAACACAATATTGCCCACGTCTCCTACTCCGATCCCATCGATTAACACATTGCCTGCTGATACTTTAGAGCTGACACGCATTTTTCCATCTTTATATTCAATGACATCTCCTTTTTCAGGAATATAAATGTCTTCCGCT
Source organism: Bacillus lumedeiriae (assembly GCF_044891285.1). Classification (NCBI taxonomy): domain Bacteria; kingdom Bacillati; phylum Bacillota; class Bacilli; order Caryophanales; family Bacillaceae; genus Bacillus; species Bacillus lumedeiriae. The sequence goes on along the minus strand of NZ_JAUIYO010000002.1, from coordinate 311,736 downwards.
GGTACGCCCGTTTGCTCAGCAAGTTTCGCATGAGCTTTTAACATGCGGTATTCTCCTTGAATCGGAACAAAATAGCGCGGTTTCATCAAATTCAACATAAACTTCAAATCTTCCTGAAAACCATGCCCGGAAACGTGCACTTTACGGTTCCCCGTTACGACGTTGGCACCGGAACGATAAAGAAGATTTACTGTTTTTGCCATAAGCAGCTCTAACCCTGGTGAAGGTGTAGCTGTAATTAAAACGGTATCCCCTTCTTTAATTTTTACTAGCTTGTTCGTGCCTTTCGCCATTTTTTGTAATGCCTGAATCGGTTCACCTTGCACACCGGTTGTTAAAATGACGATTTCATGTTCAGGATAATTCGCCATCTCTTGTAGACTGATTAATACATCTTCTTGAACATTTAAATAGCCGAGCTTGATCGCAATATCATTCACGCGCTGCATACTTTTTCCGCTGACCGCTACTTTGCGTCCATTCTCGTAAGCTGCGTCAAATACTTGCTGGATTCTGATTAAATTGGAAGCAAATGAAGCAACAATGATTCTGCCTTTTGCCATGTGAAATGCATCCGACAGCTGGCTCGCAATGACTTCTTCAGATGTGGTATGACCCGGCCGCTCAGCTTCTGTCGAGTCGGACATGAGCATAAATACACCATTCTGGCCAAGCTGTGCCATCTTCCCGATATCCGGTGCATAGAGCCCTTTGGCAGCCTGATCAAACTTAAATTCACCTGTATGCACGATGGCTCCTTCTGAAGTATGGATCGCGACACCAACAGAGTCTGGAATGCTGTGGGTTGTGCGAAAGAAGGTCACCTCTACCCCGCCAAAACGCAGGCGTGTATCGGAATGAACCGTATAATACTTCACTTCCTCTTTTACATTCTCTTCACGAAGCCTCATTTTTGCCAAAGCAATCGTCAATTTTGTTCCATATACAGGAGCTTTAATTTTTTGCAGCACATAACTTAATGAACCAATGACATCTTCATGGCCATGTGTTAAAAAGATTCCTTTGACCCGTTCTTTATTTTCAATTAAATACGTAATATCTGGAATGACAATGTCAATTCCAAGCATTTCATTTTCTGGAAACATCAGCCCGCTGTCGATGACAAAGATTTCTTCATCCACTTCCACCACTGTCATATTCTTTCCGATTTCACCTACACCGCCAAGCGGAATTACTTTAATTATTTCATTTTTTTTCTTACTCACTATAAACTTCCTCCTATACTTAAGAACAACCCGTCCCATCACATTATGTTTATTATAAGGGATGAAGGAAAGTAAAGCCAATACTATCTATCATGATGTGTGTGTGCATACGTGCTTTTTATTTTTCACAAAAATCCCCTGTTAATTTCCCCTGCAAGCACTCGCTTTCCGCTCCATTCAACAAAACTGCAAAATCTGCAATGATCGTTAGCATAGCCATTACAAAAAAAATGCCCGGATAAGCGATCGCTCGTTAAAAAGCGATCAAAAGCTTATCGGGCATTCTTTATATGTTTTATATTAACTTTTGCAAAGCTGCACGTTCTTCTTCTGAAAGAGGGACTAGCGGCAAACGGACAGAGCCCATATCCATACCTTTTAACTGCAAAGCCGTTTTTACCGGCACTGGATTTGGAGCGGCAAATAAGCCTTTAATCAGCGGTAAAAGCTGCTGATGGATTTTGGCCGCCTTCTGATAATCCCCGCTCAAAAAGGCAGAAACCATTTGCTGCATTTCATTACCGGCTACGTGTGAGGCAACAGATACAATTCCAGTCCCTCCAATTGAAAGAACCGGAAGCGTAAGACTATCGTCCCCACTGTACACTTGAAAGTCGCTATCCGTACCTGCAATAATCTCTGTGGCAGCATCTAAATCTCCGCTTGCTTCCTTTACAGCGACAATGTTAGGCACTTTAGATAATCGAATAATTGTTTCTGGCAAAATATTAATGCTTGATCGGCCAGGAATATTGTAAAGCATGACAGGCAATGTAGTTGCTTCAGCGATGGCTTTAAAATGCTGATACATTCCCTCCTGGTTTGGTTTATTATAATAAGGAGCGACAAGCATAATCGCGTCAACGCCCGCTTCTTCCGCTTTTTTCGTTAGTGCAATCGACTGGCGTGTATTGTTGCTGCCAGTCCCTGCAATGACAGGTACTCGTCCATCGGCTACTTTAACCGTATGTCGAAATAAAGCAACTTTTTCTTCCGTCGTTAAGACCGGAGATTCCCCAGTCGTCCCAGCTACAACGAGTGAGTCTGTACCGTTGTTGATTAAATAATTGATCAATTGCGTTGTTTTTTCAAAATCAATGTTTTCTTTAGAGTCAAACGGTGTCACCATGGCTGTTGACACCCGCCCAAAAGAAATCATACTAATTCCTCCTTCAAACAGCCCACTTAATTATTTTTCATATTCAAATTGATCCTCATGTAAAAGAAACGCATCGTGAAGCGCATTAATCGCTGTAACGAGCTCTTCATTTTTCACGAGCACCCAAATGGTTGTGTGACTGTCGGCGGATTGCAAAATGCCGACTCCCTTCTCTGCCAATGCTGTAACAATTTTAGACGTAACACCAGGTACACCTGTCATGCCAGCACCTACAACGGATACTTTGGCACACCCTTTTTCGACTTCGGGTTCATACCCCAGCTCTTTTAAAACGTGAACTGCGTGATCCGCCATTTCTCCAGCAACCGTATAAACGACTCCTGTTGGAGAAATATTGATAAAATCTACGCTGATCTTTTCATTAGCCATCGCTTTAAATACTTCTGCCTGCAAATTATAGTGATCTTTTTTAGCTTTCACTTTAATTTGAGCCACGTCACTCACATGGGCAATACCTGTTACCGTACGCTCACGAATATCCATTCCTTGATTCGGCTTTGTAACCGCAGTGACGAGCGTACCTACCCCATCAGACTGAGTGGAGCGAATACGCATAGGCACCTTTGCCTGCATAGCGATTTCGACAGCCCGCGGATGAATCACTTTTGCCCCCTGATAAGCCATATTACATACTTCGTTATAAGTAACAACAGAGAGCGGCCGCGCTTTATCTGTAATACGCGGATCTGCCGTCATCATCCCCTCAACATCGGTAAAGATATCGATCCATTCTGCACTTAAAGCAACACCTAGGGCTGCTGCTGACGTATCGCTTCCTCCACGTCCGATTGTCGTCGTATCGCCCGTTTTGGTCGCTCCTTGGAAGCCGGCAACTACCACTACTTCATGTGAATGAAGTGCCTTCAGCAGCCGATCACACTTCATTTCAAGAATCTTAGCATTCGTATGGTCGTCATTCGTTACAAACCCTGCCTGAGCACCATTCATCGCACAGGCAGTGATATTACTTTCTAATAGCATGTTTGTGAAAACAAGGCTGGATATCACTTCACCACAAGACAGAAGCATATCCTGTTCCCTTGCCGCCAACTTCGTCTCTGCTCCATTCACCAGAGATAATAGAGTATCCGTTGCATAAGGGTCTCCCTTACGTCCCATTGCGGAAACGACAACAACGACTTTGTACCCCTCTTCAATTGCTGATTTGATATGCCGTTTTGCATACTGCCTTGATTCTTCATTACGTACAGATGTACCACCAAATTTTTGTACAATAACTTTCACTATAAACACCTCTGTATTTCTGTGGTGAGATCATCCAACCATTACTTTTCTGTTACAATCTCCATCTCAATCAGCGTTTCTGCGATTTGCACAGAGTTCCATGCAGCGCCTTTTAATAGGTTATCAGAAACAACCCACATATGAAAACCTGTATCTTGATCTAAATCTTTACGTACACGTCCGACAAAAACCTCTTTTTTACCAATGCAATCAGCCGGCATTGGGTATACTTGCTCCTCAGGATTATCTTCTAATACGACGCCTGGTGCATCTTTCAATTTATTTTTCACATCAGCTGCTGAAAGACCTGGCGTTTCTACTTCAAAATAAACAGATTCTGAATGGCCCGTTTCTACCGGAAGACGCACGCATGTAGCAGCAACGCTAAGTTCAGGCATATTCATAATTTTCTTTGTTTCGTTGATCATTTTCATTTCTTCGAATGTAAATCCATTTTCTTCGAATTTATCGATTTGTGGAATGACATTAAAAGCGATTTGATAATGCTTTTTGTCAGATCCGACTGGCAATATCTCTGGCGTTACTTCCTTGCCCTCTAGAATATCTTTTGTTTGACTGTACATTTCGTTAATGGCCTGTGCTCCCGCTCCAGACACAGCCTGGTAAGTGGAAACAATGACTTTTTTCAAACCGTATGATTGGCGAATTGGTTCAAGTGCTGCCACCATTTGGATCGTTGAACAGTTTGGATTCGCAATAATTCCTTTGTGTTTTCTTAAGTCTTCTTTGTTTACTTCCGGTACAACGAGCGGAACTTCCTCATCCATACGGTAAGCGCTCGTATTATCTACAACGACAGCACCGCGTTTCACTGCTTCTGGAGCAAGCTGTTTTGAGATGCTTCCTCCTGCACTGAACAAGGCAATATCCACCCCTTCAAAGCTCTCAGGCTTTGCCTCTTGTACAATAACTTCCTTGCCTTTATAAAGAATCACCTTTCCTGCTGAACGAGCAGATGAAAGCAATGTTAGTTTACTAATTGGAAATTCTCTTTCTTCTAATGTGCGAAGCATTTGTTGGCCAACGGCTCCCGTTGCACCGACAAGGGCAACATGAAATCCTTTTTTACTCATTCTCTTTTTCCCCTTTCAACATTCCCTATGAACAAATAAACTTGTGCATATGTAATAGTTTTCAAATCGTATCTAATAGTAAAAAGAATAGCATAACACTTCTAATAGCTATTATTTTATCACATTAAATTCGGAAAAGAGCAAGAAAATGTTGAGTTCTATAAAAAAAGAGAAAAAAGAGGGAGATATTAACTCCCATCCCGAAATCGTTCAATGATCACCGGCTGCACTTGCTTTCCTTGCAGAGCCGCTTCGATCGTTTCAGGTATACTGGCCAGCCTTGCAATCATCGAATTAGGCTTCTTAATTGGATCATCCTGGCCAAAAGGAATAAAGTATATATTTTTTACGGACATGAGCCTCATAATGTTTAACCCGCTTAGCCCCAGGGCATCATTTGTCGATATCCCAAGAACAACTGGTTTTAAATTACGGAGTGTCGCTTTTGCGGCCATTAACACTGGAGAATCCGTCATCGCATTGGCGAATTTGCTAATTGAATTGCCAGTGATTGGGGCGATGACCATACAATCAAGCGGAGCTTTCGGACCAAGCGGCTCAGCGTCCACAATAGAATCTATGACCTCTTTGCCAGTCACTTCTTCAATCTTTTTCACCCACACGCCGGCTTCACCAAAGCGTGTACCCGTTCCTTTCACAGTAGCGGTAACGATCGGCACTACATCAGCCCCAAGTTGAACAAGCTGCTCAATCTGAGGAAATACCTCTTCATACGTACAATGAGAGCCGGTAATACCAAAGCCAATCCGCTTCCCTTTTAATGACATTTTTCAATCCCCTTTCCTGTTATCCATCTTTCTTAATAGTTCCGCAAGCACACCTGCCAGTACCTGGCCTGCTGTTTTAGGAGCAACAATTCCGGGCAGCCCTAAAGCAAGGATCGCTTTTATACCCCTTTTTTTAGCAAATTGAAAATCAGTTCCCCCTGGTTTGGAAGCTAAATCAATAATTAATGTGTTCGGCTTCATTTTTACGATCGCTGGAGCCGTAATGACTCGAGAAGGGATTGTATTAATCACAATATCAAGAGTCTCTGCTTCTTGAGGAAGCTGTTCAATGGAAAATGGTGTCAGCCCCATTTCAATCGCCCGAGCCAAATGCTCGCTTTTTCTTGCACCGAGCCTTACATTTGCTCCTAAGTTTTTAAACGTTCTAGCTACACTCATCCCTACTCTCCCCATCCCGAGAACAGCGACAGATGAGCCATGTATTGTAAAATCGGTATGCTGAATCGCCATCATAACTGCTCCCTCGGCTGTCGGGATCGAATTATAAATAGCTACATCATCACGGTCAAATAATCGAATAAGCGTTTTTCCTGTTTGCTCTGCCAACTTCGTGAGAACCGGTGGACTGATCCCAGTAAATATGACACAGTGAGCCGGTGTTCTTGTGAGCATTTCTTCCGTTAAGCGAAGAGGTGCGGATGAAAACACTGTTTCAATTTCACCTGTCGGCTGTAAGCCCGCTACAGGAAGTATGATGGCGTCTAATTCATCAAAAGGCAGCTCTTCTAGTTTTTCTTTTACAGCACCAGTAAAGCTTTGTTCCAGCTGTTCAAATCCTGCCAAATATACCTTGGCATCAAGCTCTGTTAGTTTCCTGATGATTTCAAGCTGCCGGGCATCTCCTCCCAACACCGCTATTTGGAATTCTGTCAGCATCGCCTTCACCACCCTTTTCACACTCTCTACTGCCTTACTTCTACATTGTATGAAGAAATAAAGTTTCGGTGAAATGAATAGGGAAATAGTTTCTTTTTCATAAAAAAAATCCCCTGCATTATGCAGGGGAAATCATCTTAAACACTTTGATTACATATTAATAGGAAGCTTTCCATCAGGGCTGATCAAAGCTGCTGAATAGTCGCTGTCGAAAATTTTATTACCAAGAACATTGACGCTTTCTAACGTGACCTCATCAATCAAACTCACGATCTCATCGAGAGAACGGTGCTTTTTCAACAATAGTTCATTTTTTCCATTACGGCTCATTCGGCTGTTCGTACTTTCTAGACTTAGCATCAGGCTGCCTTTTAACTGCTCTTTGCTATTGCGCAGTTCTTTTTCACTGATTCCTTCTGCTTTCAGAACCGCAAGTGTTTCCTGAATCGTTTCGAACAGTTCATTCACCTGATTCGCCCCTGTACCGCCGTAAATTGTCACAAGGCCGCTGTCTTGGAAAGAGGAATGATAGGAGAAAACGGAATAGGCAAGGCCTCTCTGCTCACGTACTTCTTGAAATAGCCGAGAAGACATACTTCCTCCTAAAATATTGTTCAGAACAATTAAACTGTATACATTCTGATGGCCGATCGGCAGCCCTTCGAATCCAAGACAAAGATGTGCTTGTTCTGTTTCTTTTTTTCGAGATACCTTTTCTGTAAATGTTTCTGGAGCAGTATGATTCGTCAAACGGCTGCCGCCTTCATACGAGCCGAAAAGCTTTACCGCCTGTTTGATTAACTGTTCATTAACATTGCCCGCAATAGAAATAACAACGCGGTCAGGTGTATACATATTATGCATGTACTGTTTTAGCTTTTCTCTAGTAAAGGAAGCCAATGTCTCTTCCGTACCAAGAATCGGATACCCTAGCGGATGATTTTTATAAACAGCTTTGCTCAGCAAATCATGAACAATGTCATCAGGTGTATCTTCATACATTTTAATTTCTTCCGCTATGACGCTTTTCTCCTTATTCATCTCTTCTTCAACGAAAGAGGAGTTAAAAAACATATCAGCAAGTGTATCTAAAGCATAAGATGCATGATTGTCAAGCACTTTCGCGTAGTAACACGTATACTCTTTTGAAGTAAATGCATTGACCTGCCCTCCGATGCTATCGAAGCTCTCAGCAATTTCCTTTGCTGATTTCGTGTCCGTTCCTTTAAAAAACATATGCTCTAGAAAGTGGGAAATCCCATTATTTTCAGGCGTTTCATCTCTTGAGCCTGTGGCAATCCAAATACCAATCGCTGCTGATCGTACAGTTGGTATCTCTTCCATTACTATTGTAACTCCATTATCGCAAGTAAACTTTTTTATCAATGTAATCCTCCTACTTCAGCTGCTGTGAAAAAAGCCGAGGTTCGTTAATGACTAGATGTTTTATGAGAAATAATTCTAGTTTCATTTAGCAGATTAGACACAGTGTCTATTTTTAATTGTTTAGCTTGTATTTCTGTGATCAATGTATTTAAGGAAGCTGATGACGCTTCAGTCGGATGCATTAAAATAATCGCCCCCGGATGAACGCGGCTTATTACCCTATTAATAAGGACATCAGGCGCCGGCTTCTTCCAGTCAATCGTATCTACTGTCCACAACGTTGTCTGCATTCCTAGACGATGAGCCGTTTTCACTGTCACATCAGTGAAACTTCCGCTCGGAGGAGCAAACAAGACAGGACGTGTCCCTGTTGCGGACTCAATGACGCTATTCGTTTTTTCCATTTCTTCTGCCGCACGTGCTTCACTTATACGCGCCATATCAGGATGAGTATAGGAATGATTTCCCCCCTCGTGACCGGCCTCAATAATCATTTTTGCCAGATCCGGGTGATTTTTTACCCACCGTCCTTCGAAGAAAAACGTAGCATGAATTGAATGTTTTTTCAATACTTCTAACATGTCTGGCAAATATTCTTCTCCCCAAGCCACATTAATAGCAAAACTAACCATCGTTTTGTCTGGGTGGCCGCGATAGATCGGGGCAGGAGGCAAGTCCTTTAAATGAACCTCAGGCGGTACCTGTTTGTATATTAAACGGTTTTCTTTAAACACTCCATCTTTTTTCATCATTTTATATGATTTTTTTTCATCTACTTCCAGTCCATTATACCCTGGAATAGCTTTCCACACACGGTCTATTTTAGCGTCCTGCGGCTGAATCCGCCGATCTTTCGCTTCTTGTTTGATTCGGTCCCTTAATGACGGAACACTTTGATGTGTAAACACGGCTTTATGTTTTAACTGCGCAAGATAAGCACTGACTGCCTGGTTTTCTACGAAAAAAAATAGGATGATTCCCATCACTAATATACTAATCATATGTTTTATTTTCCACATTGTCTATGCCTCCTTCTATTGTTTTAAAATTATGAACAACGAGAAGGATATAGAACAATCGAAAAAACCAGAGGATTTCCCCTCTGGTTACACGATTACGATTGCTGTTCTTGTTTTTCAGCTGCTTCTTTCTGCTCTTTAAGCACAGCTTTGCGTGAAAGGTTTACCCGTCCTTGTTCATCAATTCCGATGACTTTCACGAGTAGCTTATCACCAAGTGAAACCACGTCTTCCACTTTACGAACACGCTCTTCAGCAAGCTCTGAAATATGGACAAGTCCGTCTTTGCCAGGGAACAGTTCCACAAATGTACCAAATTTCTCAATCCGTTTCACTGTACCGTCATACATTTGTCCCACTTCGACTTCACGTACGATGTCAGCAATAATTCTCTTCGCAGCCTGGTTCTGCTCAGCATTAATAGAAGAAATAAAGATCGTACCATCCTGTTCGATATCAATCTTAACTCCTGTTTCCTCGATAATTTTATTAATTTGTTTTCCGCTCGGCCCAATAACATCACGAATCTTATCCGGATTAATCGTCATTGTTAAGATTTTCGGAGCATAATCTGAGAGTTCGCTGCGCGGTTCGGCGATGACAGAAATCATATGATCTAAAATATGCATACGGCCTTTCTTTGCTTGCTGAAGGGCTTCCTCTAAAATTTGACGGCTCAACCCTTCAATTTTAATATCCATTTGCAGCGCTGTTACACCTTTAGCTGTACCAGCTACTTTAAAGTCCATATCTCCTAAATGGTCTTCCATTCCTTGAATGTCTGATAAAACCGTATAGTGCTCACCAGACTTTACAAGTCCCATCGCAATTCCAGCTACAGGAGCCTTAATCGGAACACCTGCGTCCATTAGAGCCATTGTACTGGCACAAATGCTTGCTTGCGAAGAAGAGCCGTTTGATTCAAGCACTTCGGATACGAGTCGAACGGTATATGGAAATTCCTTCTCATCTGGAATAATCGGCTCGAGCGCTCGTTCTCCCAGGGCTCCGTGTCCAATTTCACGGCGGCCTGGTGCACGCAGCGGACGAGTTTCTCCCACACTAAAGGAAGGAAAATTATAGTGGTGCATAAAACGTTTAGACTCTTCAATACCAAGCCCGTCCAGAATTTGGACATCTCCCAATGCCCCAAGTGTACAAATGCTGAGCACTTGTGTTTGCCCGCGGGTAAACATCCCAGAACCATGTGTACGCGGCAGTAAGCTGACTTCAGAAGACAGCGGACGAATCTCATCAATTTTTCGGCCGTCGGGTCTTACTTTTTCTACTGTAATTAAGCGGCGGACTTCTTCTTTTACAATCTTGTCCAAAATTTGTGAAACTTGTTTCATCGTTGCTTCATCCGCTTCTTCAGCCGTAAATTTTTCAATAACGTCTGCCTTTACTGCGTTGATCGCATCTTCACGTGCATGCTTCTCCTGCACCTGTATCGCTGCAATCATCTCTTTTTCACAGATAGCGCGAACTTGTTGTTCGGCCTCTGCATCTAGTTCGTATAATTCAACTTCAATTTTTTCTTTACCTGCTGCCTTTACAATCTCTTCTTGAAAAGCAATTAACCGCTTAATTTCTTCATGACCAAACATGATCGCTTCAAGCATGACTTCCTCGGTTACTTCATCCGCACCCGCCTCTACCATGTTGATTGCGTCTTTCGTTCCGGCTACAGTTAAATGCATATCGCTTGCCTCAAGTTGTTCAACGGATGGATTAATGATAAATTCTCCATTGACACGGCCAACGATGACACCAGCAATCGGTCCTTCAAATGGAATATCAGAAATGCTTAATGCCAGAGATGAACCGAACATCGCTGCCATTTCAGAAGAGCAGTTCTGATCGACGCTCATTACCACGCTGATCACTTGCACCTCATTACGAAATCCTTCTGCAAACAACGGACGGATCGGGCGGTCGATCAGACGGCTTGCGAGCGTTGCTTTCTCACTCGGACGGCCTTCTCTCTTAATAAATCCGCCTGGGATTTTCCCAACAGCATATAAGCGTTCCTCATAATTAACTGTCAACGGGAAAAAGTCAAAAGGCTTTGCTTCTTTTGAAGCAGTTGCTGTACTCAATACGACCGTATCTCCATAACGGATTAATGCCGCTCCATTAGCTTGCTTAGCGACCTGGCCAACCTCAACAGTCAGCTGGCGGCCTGCCCATTCTATGGAAAACGTCTGCTTTCTTTGCTCCATAAATGAACCCCTCTCTATACCATAAAATGTGATCATTACGTATTATTCTAACTATTAGCATAACACTCGTGTCGATTCATGCAAAGTTATATCTTTTAATGAATTTATCTATCCTATGTATTTTTCGCTAAAAAACATAAGTTACTCATTCTATTTTTATTTAACCTTGGAATTAAATCCCAAATGTTTTTCTCGTAATAAAAAGAGGATGCCCCAAAAGTACAGGGCTTGGCACCTCTAGCGCCCATATAGTAATAACTTTCGGTCATCTACATATATGGACGTATAAAGAAGGAGCCAGGCACTTAAGGGACAACCTCTTTGAGCTGCTTAGCGACGCAAGCCTAATTTTTGAATCAATTCACGATAACGTTGAACATCCTTGTTACGTAAATATGATAACAAGTTACGACGACGTCCAACCATTTTTAACAATCCACGACGTGAATGATGGTCTTTTTTGTGAGTGCGCAAATGCCCATTTAACGTGTTGATTTGCTCTGTAAGTACAGCGATTTGCACCTCTGGAGAACCAGTATCACTTTCATGAGTTTTGTATTGGTTGATGATTTCGTTCTTGCGTTCTTGAGTTAAAGCCATTGTAATTCCTCCTTATTTTTATAAAATCCCCTGTTACCAAGCATGCGTCGGAGTGGCGCGATGCCGAGCAAAGGTTCAAATAATGCACTTGTTATCATAACTTATTCTACAGAAAAGTGCAACCTTTTTACCCTTGTTCTTTAAGGTAAGAAGCAGCAGCCTGCTTATCCTGATTGATCTGAGCAATAAGAGCATCAATTCCATCAAATTTCTGTTCACCGCGCAGACGAGTATACCATTTGATAGAAACCTCTTCTCCATAGATCGACCGGTGAAAATCAAAAACATGCACTTCTACCGACAGACTGTGTTCATCCGGATGCTTAAACGTTGGACGGTAGCCGATGTTGCACACACCATTATGCCACTGTTCCTTTACCTTTAATTTCACCGCATATACCCCTGTCTCAGGAATTAATTGATCCTCATTCACTTCAATATTAGCCGTCGGAAAACCTATTTTCCGGCCGCGTTTATCTCCGTGAATCACCGTTCCTTTTATTTCATACAACCTGCCAAGCAAACGGGCAGCTTCTCCCACACTTCCCTCACTAAGCAGCCGGCGGATCTTTGTAGAACTGACTTTTTCTTTATCATGCTCAAATCTATCCACTGTTGTAGAGGTAAATGCTCCACGCGAATGAAAGGGGAGTGTTTCCATCGTTCCTTTTCCAAGGCGGCCATATGTATAATCAAATCCTGCCACGACATGCTTCACGTGGAGACCAATAATGTATTCATCCACAAATTGCTGCGGTTCGAGCGCGGCAAAATCAGAAGTGAAGCGGACGATAAACAAGTAATCCACTTCTAACGATTCAATTTTTTCAATCTTTTCATCAATAGGAGTGATATATTTTATTTGCTTATGCTTATTGCCAAGGACGACGGATGGATGAGGGTCAAACGTCATCACCGCACTTTTTATCCCTTGACTCTTTGCTTTTGCTACCGCCGCACGAATCACTTGCTGATGCCCAGTATGAACCCCATCAAAAAAACCAAGGGCCATCACTATGGAAGGAAAATTATTCTTTTGAAGGTTATGCGGATGACGCAACATATACACTTTCATCGTTTTCACCTATCTTCCCATCAATCAACTAATACCTTAATCGGCTTCACTTTTCCCGGCTTGGCCGGATGGAGCTGATAAATTGCCAGCAAGTTCTCATTCTCAAATACTGCAGCTTCTTGTGCTTTTCCAGGCCAATCTGCTGGAACATCCAGTACAGAACCGTTCATCACTTTCTTTGCTAATGTATCATTTATTGGCCATTTCGGCAAATATTCGACTCCCTTTTCAAGAGGATGAAGAACGGAGGGAACGGCTTCATTTTCTTGAAGCTGTGCAAGTGTATCCAGCGTCACACATTGCTGTTTCACAAATCCTCCTGAAGACGTTCGTACAAGTTTTGACATATGTGCTGGATACCCAAGCTTTTCGCCGATCATCACAGCCAATGTCCGAATATATGTTCCTTTGCTGCAGGATACACGAAAGGAAAAGCGGATCGTTTCCCCTTCAAACCACTCTCGATCGTCCAAAAGCTCTAATTTATCAATCCTTACTATTCTTGAAGGCCTTTCTACTTCTATCCCTTGGCGAGCATATTCATACAGACGCTTGCCATTTACCTTCACAGCCGAAAACATTGGAGGAGTCTGAGTGATTTCTCCAGTGAGCGAACGGAAAATATCTAGAATCTCCATTCTTGAAATGCGTGAATAAACAGGCTTCCTTTCTACGACTTCTCCCGAAGCATCTTCTGTAGTCGTTGAATACCCGATCGTCACTTCCCCTTCATACATCTTTCCGGAATTCATAATATATTCAGACAGCTTTGTTGCACGGCCAAGACAAATAGGAAGCACTCCTTCTACGTCCGGATCAAGCGTTCCAGTATGTCCGACTTTCTTCATTTTTAAGATTTTACGCACTTTAAATACACAATCATGAGAGGTCATGCCTTTTTCTTTCCAAAGAGGAAGTATTCCATTCATTCGTTATCTCTCCTTTTCAAGCATAAAAAAGGCCCCGGCATCTCAAAAGAAAATGAATATAGATGTGCGAACAAGCGTCTATATCACATTCACTAAAGAGGCCAGAACCTTACGATCCTTTGATGTTTATCATTGGTCTATTGATCGGCTGTCGATTTCCCTTAACAACGTATCGATTCGATTGCCATATTCAATCGACGCATCTATTTCGAAAAGCAGCTCCGGAGTTTTACGCAGGCGGATTCTCTGTCCAACCTCTGAACGGATAAACCCTTTTGCTTTTGTTAAAGCTTTCAATGTATCCTCACGCTCTTGCTCGTTTCCCAGCACTGTAATATACACCTTTGCCTGTTGCAGGTCGCCGGTCACTTCTACATCTGTGACAGTGATAAAGCCGATGCGGGGATCTTTTACTTTCCGATTTAAAATATCTGTCAGCTCTTTTTTCATTTGTTCGCCGACACGATTCGAACGAAGACTCATCTTTCTCACCTCACTATAGCCATTCATAGGAAGCAGCAAGCCGTTCCCACTCAGGGAAAGAGTCTAGAAAATGCAGGGCATTTTCCAACTCCCTTTCCGCTGCCTTCTTAGTGGAAGCGACAGTAACAACAGCAAGTTTTGTACGCTGCCAAACGTCTTGATGGTCTATTTCTGCCACAGAAACGTTTAACTTTTGCTTAAGACGCGTGATTGTGCGCTGCAGCACTGCCCGTTTTTCCTTCAACGAGTGTGAATCGTAAATGACGTACTCTATTTCAACATAGCCGATCATTTGCGTTCGATTTCTTCCTCAATAAAGGCTTCGATAATGTCGCCCTCTTTCACATCGTTAAAGTTTTTGATCGTCACTCCACATTCATAACCTTGGCTGACTTCTTTAGCATCATCTTTAAATCGTTTGAGTGCATCGATCTCGCCTTCGAAGATCACGATGCCATCGCGAATTAAGCGTACACCGCTGTCACGAGTAATCTTTCCTTCTGTAACATAAGAGCCGGCAATCGTTCCCACTTTAGATACTTTGAAGGTTTGACGCACTTCCGCCTGGCCAATAATCTTTTCTTGGAATTCAGGATCAAGCATCCCTTTCATGGCTGCTTCAATTTCCTCAATGGCTTTATAGATAATACGGTGCAGACGAACATCTACTTCTTCTGTATCTGCTGCCCGCTTTGCGTTGACATCCGGACGAACGTTAAAGCCAATGACAATAGCATCTGATGCAGAAGCAAGGATAATATCAGACTCAGTGATCGCACCGACTCCTGTATGAATGATCTTCACATTGACACCCTCTACTTCTAGCTTTTGAAGGGCTGCAGCGACTGCTTCAAGCGTTCCTTGAACATCCGCCTTCAATACGATGTTTAATTCTTTCATTTCCCCTTGTTTCATATGTTCGAACAAGTTATCTAAGCTGACACGTGTTTTCTCGCTGCGCTGTGCCTGTAAGGCCTCCTGAGCACGAGCCTCACCGATTTGACGAGCTGTTTTCTCATCCCCAAACACAACAAAACGGTCGCCAGCATGCGGAACATCATTTAAACCAGTAATTTCAATCGGAGTAGAAGGTCCAGCTGTTTTTATACGGCGCCCCAGGTCATTGACCATTGCACGAACACGCCCAAACGTATTTCCGACAACAATAGGGTCGCCAACGTTTAATGTTCCATTTTGCACAAGTAATGTCGCAACAGAACCGCGTCCTTTATCAAGCTCCGCTTCAATAACTGTACCAATGGCCCGGCGGTCTGGGTTCGCTTTTAGCTCTTCCACTTCCGCTACAAGCAAGATCATTTCAAGAAGCTGTTCAATGCCTTCACCTGTCTTAGCTGAAAGCGGAACAAAGATCGTGTCGCCGCCCCATGCCTCAGGAACAAGATTTTGTTCTGTTAATTCCTGCATCACACGGTCCGGATTCGCTGTCGGCTTATCAATTTTGTTGACGGCCACGATAATCGGTACTTCAGCGGCTTTCGCATGGTTAATCGCTTCAATTGTTTGCGGCATCACTCCATCATCCGCTGCAACGACAAGAATTGTAATATCTGTGATTTTTGCCCCCCGGGCACGCATTGTAGTAAATGCAGCGTGTCCTGGTGTATCAAGGAAAGTGATCTTCTTGCCACTTTCTTCAATTTGGTATGCACCGATATGCTGAGTAATTCCTCCAGCTTCACCTTCTGATACTTTCGTATGACGAATAGAATCAAGAAGCGTTGTTTTCCCGTGGTCAACGTGACCCATAATCGTTACAACAGCTGGACGTTCTTGCTGATTACCTTCCTTATCTTCTTCAAAGTACACTTCTAGATCTGCTTTATCGATCAAGATTTCTTCTTCTACTTCTACGCCGTATTCGCCCGCGATCAGTTCAATAGCATCACTGTCAAGCTCTTGGTTAATCGTAGCCATCACACCGACCATAAACAGCTTTTTAATAATTTCGGAAGGCTCACGGTTTAATTTTTTCCCCAATTCTACAACCGTTAATGAGCCTGTAAACGTAATTTTTTCAGGAAGTTCTTTTACTTTTGATGGCTGAGGGACAGCAGCTGGTTTTGTTTGCCGCTGTTTATTCCCCTGTTGTTTGCCTCTCCCTTGATTCTTATTGTTCCCTTTTCCCTGATTAAATCCTTTTTGCTGGGAGTTTTTCTGTCCAGCTGATCCTTTGTTTCCTGCTTTTCCTTTGTTAGCAGACTGGCCTGTTCCTTGGGAGCTGCCAGCAGGTTTGTTAGATGAATTTGTGTTGTTTTGTTTATTTGTATTAGTGAAAGATTTTTCCAATTTTTGTATAGCCTCCTCGTCAATAACAGTCATGTGGTTAGAGACTTCTACATTTAACCCTTTAAGTTTTTCAATGACCACTTTACTTGACACGTTTTTTTCTTTCGCATATTCATGTACTCTTTTTTTACTCATATGTTCACCCCCGCATAGTATCATCGAGGAGGGCGGAAAGCTTTTTAGCAAACCCTGCATCTAAAACAGCCGCGACTACCCTTGCCTCTTTGCCGATTGCCTGGCCGAGAACATACCTATTATCAATCCACTTTAATGGTACTTGATAAAAGTTGGCTTTGTCCTGGATTTTTTTCCTTGTGTTTGGCGACGCGTCCCCTGAAAGCAGTACTAGCTCTGCCCGGCCTTTTTGAATTTCTTTTATTGTCAGTTCTTCACCCGAAATAATTTTGCGCGCTCTATTGGCTAATCCCAGCAACTTTGCCCACTGTGGCTCATTCATCTATTAGTCCGTCTCCTTTTCCACATAAGAAAGGAGTTCCTCAAACACACTGTCTGGCACAGCCGCATCTAACTGTCTTGATAAAATGCCTTTTGTTTTCGCAATCTCCACTGCTTCTTTTGTCTTTGATACATACGCTCCGCGGCCGGATTTTTTTCCGGTCAAATCGACAGATACTTCTCCTTCTTTTGAGCGGACAATGCGCACCATTTCTTTTTTGGCCTTCATTTCACCCGTTGCTACACATTTTCTGAGCGGCACCTTTTTTGGCTGAGCCATGTTTCTTCACCTCTTATTCAATTTCTTCGGAGGAAAAGTCGTAAGCCTCTTCGTCTTCAATAGCGGATACCGCGTGATCACGGGGATAGACTCCAGCTTCGCGGGCATCCGTTTCACTCTTAATATCAATCTTCCAACCTGTCAACTTTGCTGCGAGGCGGGCATTTTGCCCCCGCTTCCCAATTGCAAGGGACAATTGATAGTCTGGAACAACGACCGTTGTTGCTTTCGCTTCTTCATCGACTTGTACATCCACCACTTTCGATGGACTTAATGCATTCGCAACGAAAATAACCGGATCTTCGGACCATTTTACAATATCGATTTTTTCCCCTTTTAATTCATTCACAATCGCTTGAACCCGATTTCCTTTCGGCCCTACACAAGCACCAACCGGATCTACTTCAGGATTTTCCGCATAAACCGAAATCTTCGAACGATCGCCTGCCTCGCGGGAAACAGAACGAATTTCTACAGTTCCGTCAAAGATTTCCGGTACTTCTAGCTCAAACAGTCTCTTTAATAATCCTGGATGCGTTCTTGAAACAAAGATTTGCGGCCCTTTTGTTGTCCGCTCCACCTTCGTAATATAGACTTTGATACGGTCATGCGGCTTATAGCTTTCATTAGGCATTTGCTCAGAAAGCGGCAAAAGCGCCTCAATTTTCCCGAGGCTGACATAAATAAAACGGGAATCTTGACGCTGGACAATTCCCGTCATAATATCTTCCTCACGGTCGATAAATTCCGAATAAATAATTCCTCTTTCAGCTTCCCGTACACGTTGGGTAACGACCTGCTTCGCTGTTTGTGCGGCAATACGGCCAAAATCCTTCGGTGTCACTTCAAGCTCGACGATATCGCCAATCTCATACGCAGGGTTAATCCCGCGGGCATCAGCCTCAGAAATTTCTAAGCGGGAATCAAATACTTCATCCACCACTTCTTTACGGGCGAACACACGCATCGTACCTGTCTCAAGGTTCAAATCAACACGAACATTTTGCGCCTGATTAAAATTTCGTTTATATGCGGAAATAAGTGCGGCCTCAATTGCTTCAATGATTAAACCTTGTTCTATTCCCTTTTCTTTTTCCAAATATAAAAGAGCATCGTATAGTTCAGTGCTCATCGGACTTTTCGCTCCCTTACGTAATGATAAACAGTCATTTCCACTTACAGTCAAGCAATCCGCATGAAAAAAACCGCTATAGCTGATTTTACTTTACGAAAATGTAACAGCCAGCCTAGCTTTTGCCACTTTTTCCAACGGAATGACTACTTGTTTTTTCCTCGTTTTGATTAAGTATTCAATCAATAACTCTTTTTGTTCGAATGATAATAATGTGCCTTCGAATGCTTTTTCCCCTTCGATCGGTTCGTATGTTTTTACGTTTACGCGCTTTCCGACGGCGCGTTCATAGTCCCTGATCGTTTTCAAAGGACGCTCTGCCCCTGGAGAAGAAACTTCTAAAAAGTAGTTATAAGGAATTGGATCTGTTTCGTCCAGCTTTTCACTCAATCGTTCGCTAACGATTCCACATTCCTCGATGTCTACTCCTTGCTCTTTGTCAATATAGATGCGCAGGAACCAATTCTTGCCTTCCTTGACGTACTCGATATCAACAAGTTCCAACTGTAGGTCTTCCACAATCGGCTGTGCCATTTTTTCCACGATTTCAATAACTTTGCTCATATATACCTCCATCTCACTGGTTCCCAATGAAGAATGACAAGAGCAGTATAAAGTCGTTAATCTGCCGCCCGCATCCCCGCGAAGCAGGATGATGAACTTCCAGCTGGCTTTCTGTTGCTCCGTACTTTTTGCAGCTGTTTTCACTGCTCTTGGTTGAATGAAATCTCTGATTCACATTGAAACCCTTTTATAAACACGAAAGAGTGGGGATGCCCCACTCTTTCGAAAGAGAGTTATCAATTAGTATTTCCATTAAAATATACCATATTCCTTTATTTTATGCAACTCAGCTCCCCTTCCGCTTAAAAGAGAGAGAGCTGATTCTGGTCAGGCAGTGACGCAAGACAGCCATGATTATCTAAATACTCAATAATGGTTTTAGATACTTTTCCACGCTGCTGCAGGTCTTCTTTTGAAAGAAATTCTCCCTCTTCCCGCGCCTTCACAATATTGTAAGCAGCATTCGTGCCAAGACCCGGAATAGAGTTAAACGGCGGAATAAGCGAGTCACCATCAATAATAAACTGATCAGCATTCGAACGATATAAGTCCACTTTCTGGAACTTAAACCCCCGCTCACACATTTCAAGCGCCAGCTCTAGTACGGTCAACAAGCTTTTCTCTTTTGGAGAAGCTTCCAGGCCTTTCGCATTAATCTCCTCTATAAGCGACTTAATGGCAGCCGATCCTTTCACCATCGAATCAATATCGAAATCCTCTGCACGCACTGTAAAATAGGCCGCATAGTAAAGAAGCGGCAGATGAACTTTAAAATAAGCGATCCGAACAGCCATTAATACATATGCTGCAGCATGCGCCTTCGGGAACATGTACTTAATTTTCTTACATGAATCGATATACCATTCAGGCACTTCCTTACTGCGCATTTCTTCTTCCATTTCATCTGTCAGCCCTTTGCCTTTCCGGACAGATTCCATGATTTTAAAGGCGAAGCCAGGTTCAAGACCTTGGTAAATTAAGTACACCATAATATCGTCCCGGCAGCCGATTACATCGCTCAGTTCGCAAATGCCATTATGAATCAATTCCTGCGCATTTCCAAGCCACACATCAGTTCCGTGAGACAATCCTGAAATCTGAACAAGTTCGGAAAAGGTCGTCGGCTTTGTATCTTCGAGCATCTGCCGGACAAAACGTGTGCCGAATTCCGGAATACCAAGTGTACCAGTCTTGCACATGATTTGTTCCTCTGTCACACCAAGTGATTCCGTGCCGCTGAAAATCTTCATCACTTCTGGATCATCCGTCGGGATGGTTTTCGGATCAATGCCGGACAAATCTTGCAGCATCCGAATAACCGTTGGGTCATCGTGTCCAAGAATATCGAGCTTCAGTAAATTATCATGAATAGAATGGAAATCAAAATGAGTCGTTTTCCACTCCGATTTATCACTGTCTGCCGGATACTGAATGGGAGAGAAGTCATAAATATCCATATAATCCGGTACGACAATAATCCCGCCCGGGTGCTGCCCCGTTGTTCTCTTTACACCGGTACAGCCTTTAGCAAGCCTGTCTACTTCCGCTCCCCTCAGCTGCAAATTATTGTCTCCCGCGTAGCCTTTTACATAACCAAACGCCGTTTTATCCGCCACCGTTCCAATCGTCCCGGCACGGTACACATACTCTTCACCAAATAACACTTTCGTATAATTGTGAGCAATCGGCTGATACTCCCCCGAAAAGTTGAGATCGATATCAGGCACCTTGTCTCCTTTGAATCCGAGGAAGGTTTCGAATGGAATATCGTGGCCGTCTTTCGTGTATCTGATTTGACAATCTGGACAGTTTTTATCGGGCAGATCAAACCCTGAGCCGATGGAACCGTCATTAAAAAACTCTGACCTTTGGCACTGCGGACAAACATAATGAGGCGGAAGCGGATTCACCTCAGTAATTTCAGTCATTGTCGCAACAAATGATGAACCGACAGACCCCCTTGAACCAACAAGATAACCGTCATCGAGCGATTTTTTCACAAGCTTATGAGAAATAAGGTAAATAACAGCAAAGCCGTGGCCGATAATACTTTTCAGCTCTTTTTCCAGCCTTGCTTCCACGATTTCCGGCAAATTCTCCCCGTAAATATTTCTTGCTTTTTCATAACTCATATTACGAACTTCTTCATCGGCCCCTTCAATTTTTGGCGTATAAAGATCGTCCTTGATCGGCTTAACCTCATCTGTCATATCTGCGATTTTATTCGTGTTTTCTACTACTATTTTCTCTGCTGTCTCTTTTCCTAAAAAGCTGAACGCATCCAGCATTTCATTCGTTGTACGGAAATGGACATCAGGCAGTTCATGCCGGTTGAGGGGATTCGCTCCCCCTTGGGAATTGATCAAAATTTTACGATGTACTTTGTCCGTCGGGTTTAAATAATGAACATTCCCAGTAGCCACTACAGGCAATCCCATTTTTCCACCGAGCTCCACCATGTTTTTAATGATATCTTCAAGGGCCTGTTCATCCCGGACAAGCTCAAGCTCAAGTAAGTGGGCATATACCTCTTTTGGATGTACCTCCAAGTAGTCATAAAACCCGGCCGCTTTCTCCGCCTGTTCTATTCCTTTTTGCATCATGCTTTCAAATACTTCGCCCTTGTCGCATCCTGAGCCGAGGATTAATCCTTCTCGATGCTTTTGCAGCACAGACCTTGGTATTCGCGGCACCCTGTAAAAGTAGTCAATATGCGAAATAGAAATAAGCTTAAATAAGTTCTTCAATCCAGTTTCATTCTTGGCCAGGATCGTACAATGGAATGGACGAGCCCGTTTATACGCGCTTCCTTCTCCCATATGAATGTTAAAATCATCATGATACGAAATATTTTTCTCAGCAGCATCTTTTAGCATTCTTACGAATAAATACCCTGTTGCTTCCGCATCATAAATGGCCCGGTGATGCTGCGTCAATTCCACATCGAATTTTTTCGCCAAGGTATTAAGTCTGTGATTTTTCAATGTTGGGTACAAAAATCTAGCTAATTCAAGTGTATCGATTACGGGATTTACAGACTTGCCAAGCCCATAGCGAGTATATCCCGCATTTAAAAACCCCATGTCAAATGAAGCATTATGGGCCACAAAAATCGCATCTTCTGTCCAGTCTTTAAACTTCTTCAGCACCTCTTCCACTTCCGGTGCATTTTGAACGAGATCGTCCGTAATGCCAGTTAAGTTAATCGTCGTGGCAGAAAGAGGATGATGGGGATTAGCAAATGACTCAAACCGATCAATAATGTCCCCATCTTTTATTTTGACAGCAGCTAGTTCAATAATTGTGTCATAAACCGCAGAAAGGCCGGTCGTTTCCACATCAAAAACGACATACGTTTCATCTGCGAGCAAGCGGTGAGCATCATTGTAGGCGATAGGCACACCATCATCTACTAAATTCGCTTCGACACCGTACAACACTTTTACACCATGCTTTTTGCCCGCGCTGTATGCATCCGGAAAGGACTGAGCAACAGCGTGATCCGTAACAGCAATCGCTTTATGGCCCCATTTAGCCGCTTGAGCAATTAAGTCCCCGATAGGTGAAACGGCATCCATTTGGCTCATCGGCGTATGAAGATGAAGTTCCACGCGCTTTTTTTCTTCCGGGGCCATATCTTGACGCATCACGGGGGTAATTTCGTTTACATCATTTGCAATCATTACAAGATCCCGTACGAACGTATCGTTCTGCACCGTCCCTCTTGCTCTTACCCACATGCCTTTTCTCATCCGATTGTAAAGAGCCGCATCTTCTTTATCACGGGAGAACATTTTGACTAATATGGAGTCCGTGTAATCTGTAATTTTAAACGTTAACAGCGTGCGGCCGCTTCTAAGTTCTTTCGTTTCCGCATCAAACACATAACCTTCAATAGCAATTCGGCGCTCTTCATCTTGAATTTCTTCCAATTTTTTAAATTCAGCATCATCTTTAATCTTTAAGCCGATCATAAGAGGTCCGCTGACCGCCTCTTCCCCTTGATCTGTACTCTCTTCCCGTTTCTGCATTTCAATAACAGCCTGCATCGCCCGTTCAGCGTCTTCTTGCTGCTTCTCTTTAAGAAACTGCTGAAACTCATCATTTTTTTCCTGCTCTGTAACGGACACGTCAAACATCATTGGCGGAAAGCCATAATGTTGATATGTTTGGCAAATCCAATCGCCGTATTTATTCTTCAGCGTCATGCCTTCCGCATCATTACCGACACTGACGATTAATTTATTTCCTTTCACCATAGGCTTGCGGCCGTTTAACAGCGCAAGCATCGGGGGAGAAATGCCTTCAAGCTGACTGACACAAAAAGTCCAGTATTCGCCGATCAGCTCCTCCGAAACGGCTGCATTCCTTACTGTGATCGAAAAAGTAACACGGGCAATCTCTTTAAATGCATAGTTTAGCGCATTTGCAAATGTTTCAAGTACCCGGCCAGGAATAATCGTTTCCGTTATAAAAGAAAAATGCCATCGCTTCGTCTGGCGTTCAACAGTTAACTTTGAAATTTCAGCTCCCTCAAAATATCTAACAACTGCGTCTTCCGTCAACTTCAGCTGCTGCAAAAGCAACTGGAACCGCTGTCGTCTTCCTTGGGATTCTTCATTCATTTACATGCCTCCATTCATCGTTCCTTCCTATTTTAACAGAAAAAAGGCACCTGAATCAGGTACCTTTTCAATTAACGGGGTTTCCGTTAGATCGCTTGAAAAATCTCGTGAATCTTCGCAGCTAGTTCGTTTTTGTGAACTTCTATCATCTCACCTGTTTTGCGTACTTTCACTTCAACGATGCCTTCCGCCGCTTTTTTGCCGATTGTGACCCGGATTGGTAAACCGATTAAATCACTGTCAGCAAATTTCACTCCCGGACGCTCAGCCCGATCATCCATTAACACATCGTACCGGTTTTCCCGAAGCACACTGTAAAGTTCTTCCGCCAGTGCATGCTGACTTTCGTCCTTCATATTGATCGGAACTAAATGAACATCAAAAGGAGAAAGGGCTTTAGGCCAGACAAAGCCTTGATCATCATTAAACTGTTCAGCAACTGCCGCCAACGTCCGTGAAACACCGATGCCGTAGCATCCCATAATCATTGGCTGCGTTCGTCCATTTTCATCTAAATAGGTCGCGTTCATCGCTTCGCTGTAACGTGTGCCTAATTTGAAAATATGGCCTACTTCAATACCTTTGGCGAACTGAATGGTACCTTTTCCGTCAGGAGATGGGTCGCCTTCCTGAATGAAACGCACATCTGCATATTGATCAACGTGATAATCCTTTTCAACATTCACATTAATAAAATGGAAACCTTCTTCGTTAGCGCCGCACACACCATTCGTGATCGCCTTTACAGCATGATCCGCAAGAACTTTTACGCCTTCTTTCACGTTAACCGGTCCAAGCGAACCAATCGTGCAGCCAAGTACTCTGCTTACTTCCTCATGTTCAGCAAGCTCAACGCTATCCGCCTGGAACAAATTCTTCAGCTTAATATCATTTACTTCGTGGTCTCCGCGTACAAGAACAAGTACATACTCTTCGTCTATTTTGAAAAGCAGAGATTTCAGACACTGTTCAGCCGTAACATTCAAAAGCTCTGCTACGCTGCTGATTGTTTTCGCATCTGGCGTGGAAACCTTTTCCATTTCGCGTTCTTCTTCTCCACTTTTTTCATAAACAGCGACAACAGGAGCCATCTCGATATTAGCAGCATAATCGGAAGAATTAGAGTAAGCAATTGTATCTTCACCAATCTCAGAAAGTACCATAAACTCATGCGTATCTTTACCGCCCATCGCTCCTGAATCAGCGATAACTGCTCGGAAATCCAAGCCACACCGGCGAAAAACATTCGAATATGCCGTAAACATCCGATCGTATACGTCTCCTAAACTTTCATGAGATGTGTGGAAAGAGTATGCGTCTTTCATCACAAATTCTCTTCCGCGAAGCAAACCGAAACGCGGCCGTTTTTCATCACGGAATTTTGTTTGGATTTGATATAACGTTAATGGCAGACGCTTGTACGATTTCACTTCATCACGAACTAAGCTTGTGATGACCTCTTCGTGAGTCGCTCCCAGCGCAAACCCGCGTTCATGGCGATCTTTTAAGCGCATGAGCTCTGGACCGTACGTATACCAGCGGCCTGACTCCTGCCATAATTCAGCTTGCTGTAAAGCAGGCATTAACAGTTCTGCTGCACCGGCATTGTCCATTTCCTCCCGGACAATGTCCTCTACTTTACGCAGTACTTTTTTACCGAGCGGCAAATAGCTGTAGATTCCGCTCGCATTCTGACGAATAAAGCCCGCTTTTAACAATAACTGATGGCTCTTTACATCGGCATCGGCTGGTACTTCTCTTAATGTAGGAATTAACGTTTGGCTTTGTTTCATTACACACACCTCAAACTATTTTATTGTAAAAAGAATCGTTGAATATCATTCCACGTTACGACAATCATTAACAGCATCAACAAGGCAAATCCAACGAAGTGGACGACCCCTTCTTTTTGCCGGTCAATTGGCTTGCCTCTTAACGCTTCAATAAGGAAAAATAACAGGCGCCCGCCATCTAGTGCTGGAAGTGGAAGCAAGTTCATAATCCCTAAGTTAATACTTAGCACACCGGCCCATTTCATTAAATTCATCACACCTGATTTGGCTACTGTATCAGTAGATACATAAATACCGACAGGACCAGAAAGCATATCAATTGAAAACTGGCCAGTGACGAGCTTGCCGAGCAAGCGGATAATTTCTACTGTCCAAAAATATGTTTCTTTTGCTCCATACGTAATAGAACCGAAAAACGACTTTTCCACCGGACTGTGCACGCCGATAATACCTATTTTCTGTCCCTCTACTTCATGAACTTTTGGTGTTACAGGTATATCTAATGTGCCCCCGTCCCGCTCTACGGTAAAATCCATCTTCGTTTGCGGGTTTTTCTGAATAATTGTGACAATGTCGTTCCAGCTTGCGACTCCTTGTCCGTTAATACTAATGACTTTATCGCCTGCCATCAAACCAGCTTCTTTCGCTGCTCCATCAGGTGTCAGCTTACCTAGTTCCGGCTCATCCGTCGGAATCCCCTGCATAACAGCAATCAGAACAAAAACAACAAACGCTAGAATAAAGTTAAAGAGAGGACCTGCAAAAATAGCCATTGACCGCTGTCCGAGTGTTTTTGAAGCAAACTGACGATCCCACGGTGAGATCTGACTTTCAATCCCTTCCTCCGAAATAACCGCTTCACGATGAATAGGGAACGTCTTTATCTCCTCTTCACCATCTTCATAGCCTCTAATTGTCAGCTGATGCTCAAGGTCGGCTGTTTCCACTTCAATGACCCGCGCCTCTGGATAACGATCCCTGCCGTTTATAATAATTTTAACGATTTCTTCACGATTGTTAAATACAGCGCCGATACGATGTCCAGCTTTTAAATCGACCATTTCCGGGTCTTCTCCTGCCATTCGGACATACCCTCCTAATGGAAGAAGGCGCAGTGTATAGATCGTTTCTCCTTTTTTATGAGCGAACACTTTCGGTCCAAATCCAATAGCAAACTCTCTGCAGAGAATGCCGGCCCGCTTGGCAAAAATGAAGTGGCCCAACTCATGAAAAAAAACAAGGGCACCAAATATAACGATAAACGCTATAACAGTATTCAATATAAATAACCACCTTTTTTATAAAAGTGAGTGGACGAAATTTCTTGCCTCTTTGTCGGTTTGCTGAATCGTTTCCAAGTCGGGATTTGAAAGAGGCTGATGTTTTTCAAGGGCACGTTCAACCATTTCATCAATTTGCAAAAATGTGATTTTCCCGTCAAGAAAAGCAGCCACCGCAGCTTCGTTGGCAGCATTCAGAACTGTCGGCACTGTCCCGCCCGCTTTTCCTGCTTGATAAGCAAGTGCCAGCATGCGAAAACGCTCGCGATCGACCGGCTGAAAATGAAGCTGGCCCACTTCCAGTAAATTGAGCCGCTGAGCAGCTGGCAGCGGCAGACGATCCGGATAGGTAAGTGCATATTGAATCGGCACACGCATATCCGGCGTGCCAAGCTGAGCTATAACCGAGCTATCTTGAAATTCGACCATCGAATGGATAATACTTTCTCGATGTAAAATAACATCAATTTGCTCATATGGCAAATGAAAAAGCCAATGTGCCTCAATCACCTCTAACCCTTTATTCATCATTGTTGCCGAATCGATCGTAATTTTTGCACCCATTGACCAGTTTGGATGGTTTAACGCTTCTTGAACAGTCACGTGCTGCAAGTCTTCCCGCGTGCGGTCTCGGAAGCTGCCGCCGGATGCTGTCAAAACAAGCCGTTCAATATTTTTCTCCTTTTCCCCTTGCAGACATTGAAAAATAGCAGAGTGTTCACTATCTACCGGCAACAGAGCAACATTGTGCCTTTGGGCGGCCGCCATCACGAGATGCCCCGCAGTGACAAGCGTTTCTTTATTAGCAATCGCAATCGTTTTTCCGGCTTCAATCGCCTGAAGTGTCGGGTTTAGCCCCACACTGCCAACCACCGCATTCACTAAAATCTCTGCTGACTGGAAAACAGCTGCTTCCATGAGTCCTTCTTCTCCATAAAGAATGGTTACTGCAGGGAATTCAGCCTTTAGCTTCTCTGCATCTTCTCTGCGTTCCACAGATACTAATTCTGGCTGGAAGTTAAGAATGATTTTTCTCGTTTCCTCTATGTTTCTGCCAGCTGAAAAAGCCGCCAGCGAAAACTCTTCGCGGTGCTGCTGAATCACATCCAGTGTCTGCTGGCCGATAGAACCAGTCGCACCTAAAAGACTTAATTTCTTCACAACTTTCATCTCCTCAAACAAACTATGCTGTTACACTAGGTGAAGTAAATGAACGAGCGGGAATACAAACAGCCAGCTGTCTGTCCTATCCAAAATACCGCCGTGGCCGGGCAATAAAGTGCCTGAATCTTTCACTCCATAATAACGTTTAAGAGCAGACTCCGCCAAATCGCCAAGCTGGCCGAATATAGACAGGATTGCGGTAGCAATGAGCAGTTTTAATAAAGGTGTGCCCATGTCTGCTAATAATGCTATGATGCACGCTACGATCACAGCTGAAAGAATCCCGCCAATAGAGCCCTCGACCGTTTTTTTCGGACTGATTTCAGGCCATAATTTGCGCTTTCCAAATGACCGTCCGACAAAGTAAGCACCGGAGTCCGTTGCCCATGTAATAAACAGAGCAAAAAAAACAAATATAGCCCCTGCTTCCCTTGTTTCTATAAAGTAATAAAAACCAAACCCCACATATAAAGCAGCTAAAACACAAAAACCGGCATCTTCAAAATGAAAGCGATTTTTCGAGACAACGGTGTAAACTAATAAAAGCAAAGCAAATAAAGCTGCCAGCTGAAGCTTATCATATCCAGCCTGCTCAACCGCCGCTGTTAAGCGGTCTGGCATTAATATGATACAAAGCAAAAAAATAGAAAGCAGCCCAGGCATAGAAACAGGAGCAATCTTCTTCATTTTTAATGCTTCAGTCAAACCGATCACAGCCATGAAATAAGCCAATAAAATAAATGGCCAGCCGCCGTACAAAACAATTGGCAAAAAAGCTGCTGCTGCAATAACGGCGGTCACTATACGTTGTTTCATTTCTCATACTCCTAACTTTTATCCTGATGAATACCTACGACAAACCGCCAAATCGGCGGGAACGCCTTTGGAAAGCTTCTACCGCTTCGAGCAAATGACTTTCTTGGAAATCCGGCCAGTTCACATCAGTAAACCAAAACTCGGTATAGGCCAGCTGCCAAAGCATGAAGTTACTTAAACGGATTTCACCGCTCGTTCGAATCAGTAAATCCGGGTCCTTTAAATGCTCCGTCATAAGGTAGCGGGAAAAAATCTCCTCATTTAAACTTTCCTCTAATAGTATACCATTTTTTGCATCATTGATTATATTTTTTACAGCCGTTAAAATCTCTGCGCGGCTTCCATAATTTAATGCAAAATTTAGGATTAAACCATCGTTGTCTTTTGTTGCTTCCATTGCTTTTTCCACAGCACTAAGTGTATGGCTTGGAATTTGACTACGCTCCCCCATCATTTGCACCTGTACATTTTCTTCAATCAACTCCGGTAAAAAAGTTCCAAGAAACTCTTGTGGCAATTTCATTAAAAATTCTACTTCCGTTTTTGGACGTTTCCAATTTTCTGTTGAAAACGCGTAAAGGGTTAAAGCTTTCACGCCAAGTTTGTTTGCCAACTTGGTTATCTTTTTGACTGTTTTCATCCCTTCGTGGTGACCAGCTATTCTCGGCAGTGCCCGTTTTTTCGCCCATCTGCCGTTGCCATCCATAATAATAGCAATGTGTTCTGGAATTGGCTCTTGTTTTATTTGCTCTATTCGATCTTGAGTATTATGGTCGTCTGCCGTTTTCCATAATTTCTTTTTATTGATCATAAAATATCCTCCACGTTGTAGCATCACGAAATTAAAAGTGAATCATTATCTATTATAATACCAAAATTGACCGTTGATTACTGTGTAGAAATGGATGTATTTTTTTATTCAATAAAAAAAGAAGAAAACCCTCTTACAACCAAGAGGGTTCACGCATTAGACTTCCATAATTTCTTTTTCTTTATCTTTGGAAATACCATCAATTTTACTGATGAAATCATCTGTGTGCTTCTGCACATCTTCTGTCAAGCCGCGCAGTTCATCTTCCGTAATATCACCGGACTTTTCTAACTTTTTCAATCCTTCGTTCGCATCGCGGCGAACATTACGAATGGCTACTTTGGCTTCTTCTCCTTCTTTTTTCACAAGCTTCACTAATTCTTTACGGCGTTCTTCCGTTAAAGCTGGGAAAGCAAGACGGATCACTGAGCCGTCATTTGAAGGTGTCAGGCCAAGATCTGACTTTAAGATCGCTTTTTCAATATCACTCATCACTGTTTTGTCATAAGGCTGAATGACAAGAAGTCTTGCCTCTGGCACAGATACAGAAGCGAGCTGATTAATCGGCGTTGGCGCTCCGTAATAATCAACTGTTACACGGTCTAATAAAGATGCATTCGCACGGCCAGCACGAATAGATGCTAATTCTCTCGTATATGCTTGAATCGCTTTTGTCATTTTTTCTTTCAATTGCTCAATTACTTCATTGGCCATTATTTTTCCCCCTTACAATTGTTCCGATATTTTCGCCCATGACCACTCGTTTAATATTGCCGCTTTCCATAATGGAAAAGACAATAAGCGGTATATCATTATCCATACATAATGATGACGCTGTCGAATCCATCACAGCAAGTCCTTCTTTAATTACATCAAGATAAGACAAATTGTCATATTTCACTGCCGTTTTATCGATGCGCGGATCGGCTGAATATACACCATCCACATTGTTTTTCGCCATTAAAATGACTTCTGCTTCAATTTCGGCTGCTCTCAGCGCGGCTGTCGTGTCGGTAGAGAAATATGGATTGCCTGTACCCGCAGCGAAAATAACGACTCGTTTCTTTTCAAGATGTCGAATCGCCCGGCGGCGGATATAAGGTTCTGCTACCTGCCGCATTTCGATCGAAGTCTGGACACGCGTTTCAATGCCAAGCTGTTCCAGGCTGTCTTGTAAAGCCATTGAGTTCATGACTGTGGCAAGCATCCCCATATAATCGGCTGTTGCGCGGTCCATTCCCATTTCACTGCCAATCTTTCCTCTCCAAATGTTGCCGCCGCCTACTACGACTGCTACCTCTACATCCAGCTCAGCAATTTCCTTTACCTGCTCAGCAATTGATTTAATGACGGTCGGATTGATGCCGAATCCAGCTTCACCTGCCAGTGCTTCCCCGCTTAACTTTAATACTACCCGTTTATATTTTGGAACGCTCATGTAAACCTCCGTATGTATGGTTGTTGGTTTGCTCAACCTTAATTTCCTAAAAAATTGTTAAACTCTATATGAAATCCCTCACCAACAGCCGGTAAGGGATTTCTATTTCATAACGACTTCTTTCTATTTGATATAGAAAAGAATTATTTTTTGACTTGGTTCATTACTTCTTCAGCAAAGTTGTCTTGGCGCTTTTCAAGGCCTTCGCCCACTTCATAACGGACAAGCTCCGTTACTTCTGCTCCTTTAGATTGAACAAATTTACCTACTTTTTCATCTGGATTTTTAACGAAAGCCTGGTCTACTAAACAAATATCTTCAAAGAATTTACCAATGCGGCCTTCGACCATTTTCGCTACGATATTTTCAGGTTTGCCTTCATTTAAAGCTTGTTGTGTCAATACTTCACGCTCGCGGGCTACTTCTTCTTCTGAAACCGCATCACGGGAGATGTATTTAGGCTTTAAAGCTGCTGCGTGCATTGCAACATCTTTCGCTGCACTTGCATCTGTTGTTCCCTCAAGAACAGTAAGAACTCCAATGCGGCCGCCCATATGAAGGTATTCTCCAAATGCAGCATTGTCGCTTTTTGTTTTAATTTCAAAACGGCGAAGAGTTAACTTTTCACCAATTTTAGCGATTGCTTCATTGATGTATTCACCTACTGTGCTGCCGTTTTCCATTTTTTGTTCAACTGCTTCTTCCACGTTTGCAGGCTTATTTGCTAATAAATGGTCAGCAATATCTTTTACAAGCGTTTGGAAACCTTCGTTTTTCGCTACGAAATCAGTTTCTGAGTTCACTTCTAAAATAACAGCTGTATTGCCTTCACTTTTAATGAAAGTTGTCCCTTCTGCAGCAATACGGTCAGATTTTTTCGCAGCTTTTGCGATCCCTTTTTCACGAAGGTAATCAATTGCTTTCTCCATGTCGCCGGCTGTTTCTGTCAGCGCTTTTTTACAATCCATCATGCCAGCGCCAGTTTTTTCACGAAGTTCTTTAACCATTTGAGCAGTAATTGCCATAATTGTTGTTCCTCCTTTAAGTCATGTGCTTCTTCATACGCTATATTGTTTTTCTCTTTTAAAAAAAGGTGATAAGAGAAATTCCACTTATCACCTTTTCATTCATTCTTACTCAGCTGCTGCTGCTTCTGGTGTTTCTTCTACTTCTGTTACTTCCGCTGTTTCTTCTCCTTGCTTTGCTTCAAGGATGGCATCTGCCATTTTTCCTGTTAAAAGTTTAACAGCGCGGATTGCATCATCGTTTGCCGGGATAACATAATCGATTTCATCTGGATCACAGTTCGTATCAACAATACCAACAATCGGAATATTCAATTTGCGTGCTTCCGCAACAGCGATACGCTCTTTACGCGGATCGATAATGAATAGTGCATCTGGAAGACCTTTCATATCTCTAATTCCGCCAAGGAATTTCACTAAGCGTTCATGTTCTTTTTTCAGTTGTACAACTTCTTTTTTAGGAAGTACGTCAAATGTGCCGTCTTCTTCCATTTTTTCGATATTCTTTAAACGTTGTACACGTTTTTGAATAGTTGAGAAGTTCGTTAGTGTACCACCTAACCAGCGTTGGTTTACGAAGTACATGCCTGAACGTTCAGCTTCTTCTTTTACAGACTCTTGAGCTTGTTTTTTTGTTCCGACGAAAAGAACTTTCCCGCCGTTTTCAGCTAATTCTCTTACAAATTTATAAGCTTCTTCTACTTTTCTTACTGTTTTTTGAAGGTCGATAATATAAATTCCGTTACGCTCCTGGAAAATATATTTCTTCATTTTTGGGTTCCAGCGGCGTGTTTGATGACCGAAATGGACACCAGCTTCAAGCAGCTGCTTCATTGAAATAACTGACATGTTCTGTTTCCTCCTAAATGGTTTTTAAATTTTTCCTCCGCTCCCGTCATTTCTGATCAGAAACTGCCTTTTTGACAGCACCATCTGTTCAAATCAGCGAGCGTGTGTAATAACACCGTTAGTAACTATACCATAGCTAGACGATGCAATCAACCATTTTTGCCAGCACTGGCAAATTTCAAAGCCAATTCCACTTCTGTCTTTCCTTTATTCAATTTCTTGGCAATGTCCTCGATACTTAAACCTTGCTCTTGTAATGAAAAGATGTTGTGAAGCTGATCTTTCTCTGCCGGCGGTACAACAGGTTCTTGAAGCTGATCAGCCTGAACAGCGGCGGGCTTTTTGTTGTTTGCATTGTATACTTTAGCCGCCCGGTTTCGCTGCATGGAAGGAGCGGTAATCGACGCCGGCTTGTCTTCGGGTTTGCTCATTATCGGAAGAGGGATTTCTAGATTCTCTGCTGTTTCTGGCTTTTTTATCGTAGCGGTTCCTTGTTGACCAGCACCAGAAAACTCTTTCATAAACCTCTCGTTCTCTTCTTTCATTTCAAGCAAATAAGCAGCCATCATTTCCTCCATATCTTTTACAAGCTTTTCCTGCTGATCTTTCACAGCATACAAACGATTTTGCCTTGTAAACAGCAAGACAATCGCAAAAAGAGAGACTGCATTGAGCACAAATGAAATAAATATAAATAGAATAACCATCGGATCTCCTTGCTAATGAAACATTTTTCAGACTGTTAACAATCAATTTTAATCAGCCTGAGAGTGTATAAAATTGATTTTGTTTATGAGCTTTTGATCAATATGCACGGCCATTGATTTTAATGAGTTGGTTTCTCAGCTTAAATAATGCTTTTGAATGAATTTGTGAAATTCTCGAAGTGGAAAGGTTCATCACTTCCCCAATCTCCGTCAATGTAAGCTCCTCGTGATAAAATAAACTCAAGACAAGTTGTTCTTTTTCCGACAACTTGGAAATTTCCTTCGTCAGCTCCTGAACAAGTTCGCTCTTAATGAGAACTTCCTCTGGCAAAGCCGCTTTTTCATCTTTTAACACGAACCTCTTGCCCTCTGACTCCTCTTGATCATGTACCTGTTCATCCATGGATAACACATTGGAAAATAAATGTTCTGTCATCGTCTGGTGCACTTCTTCTTCCGTCATATCAAGCTGTTCTGCCACTTCAGCTGCCGTTATTCTTCGAAGATACTTTTGTTCAAGCGCTTCCATCTTCGCTTCGATTTTTTTCGCCCTTTCTCTCGTTCCCCTTGGCAGCCAGTCTTCTTTCCGAAGACCGTCTAAAATAGCGCCGCGAATGCGAAAAGAAGCATATGTATCAAACTTCAAATCACGTGCCGGATCAAATTTTTTCAGCGCATCATACAGCCCCATCAACC
Source organism: Bacillus lumedeiriae (assembly GCF_044891285.1). NCBI lineage: Bacteria > Bacillati > Bacillota > Bacilli > Caryophanales > Bacillaceae > Bacillus > Bacillus lumedeiriae. The sequence goes on along the minus strand of NZ_JAUIYO010000002.1, from coordinate 277,649 downwards.
CAAGACTTTTAATATCTTCTTTGTTCACACTTTTCGGAAGGCTTGCTGAGATACGCTGCGCATGAAAGGATACGAGCGGCATGTATTTCTCTACGAGCAGATTCCCCGCCGCTGGGTCCTCTGATGCTTTCCAGGCAGCCCATAATTTTTGTTCCTCAGTCCTATTCGTTTTGGTCATAGCTTACATTTCTCCTCCTCGGATTGACTTCTCAGAGAAGTTTTTCTAAAAAGACGGTCAGGCTGTTTATTCTTTATCTTCCATATTCTATAAAAAAGTGCTGCCAGAACGCAAATAAATTTTTTCAATATAGAAAAAGGGACAAAATGACATGTCCCTTTCCTTCTTTTATATCGTATGATTTCCCTTATTGACTGTCCTTATGTGAAGCTGGCAAGTATGGGGATCAAATTCGATCGTACGCCCGCTGCTTCCTCCCACGTCCTCTCCAATAATAGGGATACGGTGTGCTTGCAGCGCCTGTTTGACTGCTTCAACATTTCTCGGGCCAATTTTAAATGAGCTATTTTGCGAATTAAATTGAAACATCTGAGCACCGCCGGCCAATTTGGCTCTCAATCTGTATGATTGTGCCCCTTCCGCTTTCAGACGTGCCGCTAATTCTGCGATCCCTGTATCCGCATATTTCGCCTTATTGATATGCCCCGTTTTAGCAAGCTTGGAATCCGGCAGCATGACATGAACCATGCCAGCGACCGTCATTCGCTCATCATAGATGACCACTCCAACACAAGAGCCAAGTCCAGACGTACGAATCATGTCAGGCGAACGAACAATATTCATATCGGCAATCCCTACTTTAACAACCTGGCTCGTGCTACTCATTTAATCCGACCCCAAGCGCCTCGAAAATCGGACCAAACGATAACGGATCAGGAAGCAAAAAGAAATGACCTTTCATTTCATCCGTTTGTTCTGCATCCAGTTCTTTCAAAATGGTTTCAATGACGATCGCATAATCTCCATACTGAGAAGACTCAACAAGTCCATAACTAATAATAGCTCCAAACATATCGATAGCAAGTTCCGGAACAGAAGGATAAATCTGCATACGAGTAAAGTCCCCAAGCGCAGATAAGTAGGATCCAGATAAAATATTCCCCAGCTCCTGCATAGCCGACAGCCCCATGCTTTGTTCTTCCTCTCCTTTAAAAGAAAAATCATCATTGCCGATCATACCGCCAATGAAACGTTCCGCTTGCTGCAGAGAAAGAATAAAGAACATACTGCCGGTTACTTCTCCTTCAATTCTCAAGCTTACACCGACTACACTCTCTTCCGACCCGCCTGCCATTTCCATCATATCGTTAAATGACACAATCCGAGCGCTCGGCACTCTCATATCAATTTTTTTATCCAACAACGTAGAGAGTGCCGTAGCAGCATGGCCGGCACCGATATTTCCAAATTCTTTTAAAATATCTAAGTGGAGTGTACCGAGTTTCTCTATGTAATCCATCTCACTCCCGCCTCTACTTAAAAACTCTTTCTAAATTTAATAAAATTAATAGCCTTTTCTCCAGTTTTGCCACACCAGTAATATATTCTGCTTCCACTGTACCGGCAATGTCCGGCTGAGGTTCGATCGTGTCTTTTGGAATATCAAGTACGTCATTGGCACTATCTACTACAAGACCGACTTCGATATCACCGGAAGAGGCAATAATAATTCTCGTTTGCTCATCATACTCTTCTTCCGGCAGGCCAAATCGTTTACGCAAATCAATAATCGGAGTAACGACCCCGCGAAGATTAATCACACCCCTAATAAAAGGGACGGTTCCGGGCACACGCGTAATATGCATTAACTTTTCAATCGAATGCACCTGATGGACAGGGAATGCATATTCTTTATCCATTAATTGAAAAGCAATCACTTTGATCATTGACGGAGCTGCTGCTATTTCACTCATTTATTTTCCACTCCTTTTCCCATCCGCTCATTATTTTATTAAAGCATTGCAGTCGACGATTAGAGCCACTTGTCCGTCCCCAAGAATAGTCGCGCCAGAGATAGCAAACACATTAGATAAATAATTGCCGAGCGATTTCAACACGACTTCCTGCTGACCGATAAAGGAGTCCACAACAAGGCCCGCCATTTTATCTCCTTTACGTACAATCACAATGGAATAAAAATCATCCCCTTGATTTTCTCTCGGCACTTCGAATATTTGTTCTAAAAAGACGAGTGGTACAATTTTCCCACGGAAATCAATCACTTGTTGAGTATGGGCGTTTAAGACATCCTCTTTCTTCACAATGGCCGTTTCAATAATAGAGGACAGCGGGATAGCATATTTTTCTTTTTCAATTTCTACAAGCATGACAGAAATAATAGATAATGTCAGCGGCAGCTGAATTAAAAAGACTGACCCTGCTCCTTGTCCTGCTTCAATGCCGATAGATCCGCCAAGAGATTCAATCGTTGTTTTTACGACATCCAACCCGACACCGCGGCCAGAAATATCAGATATCGTATCAGCCGTTGAAAAGCCGGAAGCTAAAATCAATTCGTAAATTTGATTGTCTGACATCGTTCCAGCCTGCTCTTCTGTCACAATACCTTTTGACAATGCCTTGTTCAGTACTTTTTCTTTGTTAATTCCCGCTCCATCATCTTCAATTTCAATAAATACATGATTGCCGCTGTGATAAGCTTTTAGCTTCACCGTGCCCTCTTCCGATTTTCCTTTCGCTTTACGGTCTGCAGGCATTTCTATTCCGTGATCAATGGCGTTCCTGATTAAATGAACGAGCGGATCGCCGATTTCATCAATCACTGTCCGATCCAACTCTGTTTCTGCACCTATAATTTCCAATTTAATTTGCTTATTTAAATCGCGTGCAAGCTGGCGAACCATACGAGGAAAACGATTAAACACAGTCTCCACCGGCACCATGCGCATATTTAGAATAATCGCTTGTAAATCTCCTGAAATTCTTGACATTCTTTCAACCGTTTCATTCAACTCAGGATTATTTAATTCACCCGCAATCTGTTCAAGGCGGCCCCGATCAATCACAAGTTCTTCAAATAAATTCATTAAAATATCAAGCCGTTCAATATTTACGCGGATAGTTTTATTAGAAACTGCTTGCTGTTTCTTCTGTTTTGTCTCTTCTATTTTTTCTATTTTTTCTGTTTTTTTAGGTTCGACGGCCGGTGCAAGGGCTGCCGCTATTTCCTTCGCCGCCTCTTCTGCTTCCAATGGCTGCAGGCTGACTTCCGTAACAGTAACACGCTCCACTTCAGAGACTTTTTTCACTTTGGCTTCAATATCCGAAGCCTGCTCCTGAGTAATCAGCGTTACTGTAAACATCTCATCAAATTGTTCTGCTTCCAGCTGTTCCGTGGAAGGTGTTGATTTAATCACTTCTCCACACTTTTCCAACACTTCAAACACCATAAACACACGGGCTGCTTTTAAGACGCAGTCGCTGCGCAATTCAACGCCAATTTCAAAACAAGTAAAACCTTGCTCTTTGGACTGCTGAATCACTGTGCGTTCAAACTCGTCATATTCAGCGCTCGCATAATCGCCGGAAGGAGCAGCATCCTCTTGTATAGGTGAAGGTGCTTCACTTACCATTTCACCCTTTTCAATTTTCAATAACCTGTCAACAACTTCCGTTACGTCCCGTTTTCCTTCGCCGCCGGAGGCAATGTCATTTACCATGGCTTCTAAATCATCAATGGAAGCGAAAACCACATCCAAAATACCGGGGGAAACTTGAAGTTTGTGGTTGCGAATGGCATCAAGGACATTCTCCATTTTGTGAGTTAAGTTTGCTAAGTCTTCATATCCCATCGTCGCAGACATTCCTTTTAACGTATGAGCAGACCGGAAAATTTCATTGACAATTGCAAGGTCTTCAGGGGTCTTCTCCAATAGCAATAAGTTTTCATTGATGGCCTGCAGATGCTCTTTACTTTCATCAATAAAAATTTCTAAATATTGATTCACTTCCATCAGCCACTCGCCCTTTCTATCTTATATACTTTAAAATATTTTCAGCAATGCGTTCTACGGAAACTGTACAATCAACTAGACGGGTAGCAATAGCGGCTCTTGGCATCCCAAACACCACACATGATTCTTCCGATTCTGCGATCGCCTGTACGCTCTCTGTCTTTGTTTCTTTTAATTTAATGAGACCGTTTGTCCCATCCGATCCCATTCCCGTCATGATCACAGCCACTTTATCTACATCTGTTAGTTGACTAACCGATTTGAACATCACATCAACCGCAGGCCGGTGCCCATTGACAGGCGGTGACTGATCAAGATGCGCTATCAGCGTTTCGCCGGCTTTTTTCACTTTCAAATGATAGTTCCCTGGACAAATATAAGCCGTTCCTTTTTGCAAAATCTCTCCGTCTTCAGCTTCTTTTACGTGAATGGCTGATATGGAATCTAGTCTTTGAGCTAATGATTTTGTAAATCCGGCAGGCATATGCTGGACAACAAGAATAGGTGCGCTTGTATCCTGCGGCAGCTTCGTCAGCACTTGCTGAAGCGCCCGCGGCCCTCCTGTTGAAGTACCAATGACAACGATGCTTTTATCGTTTTTCTTCTTTTTCCCTTTACCGAACGCAGGAACCTTGATTTCTGGATGCTGCTGTTGCTGGTTAACTCTAGCTTCTGCTGTACAGGAAGCAGGATGAACAGACGGCAGGACAGAGCGTAAGTTGGCTTTGCTCGCAGCCAATACTTTTCCGATCAGTTCATCTTTGACTTTGTGCAAATCAAGCGAAATGGTGCCAGAAGGCTTTTCAATGAAGTCGACCGCCCCTTTTTCCATTGCCTGTAATGTTGTTTCGGCTCCCGCACCTGTTAAGCTTGACAACATGACAATGGGAGTAGGCATGTGCTCCATAATATAGCTTAAAGCATCAAGACCATCCATTTCGGGCATTTCTACATCCATTGTAATGACTGCCGGTTTGAACTTCTTAATTTTTCCAATCGCGTCTTTTCCATTTCTCGCAGTCGCTACAACTTCCAATTCAGGATGGGAAGATAAAAACTCGGTAATTAACTTTCGCATAAAGGCCGAGTCATCAACGACAACGACTTTTTTCCCTTTCATTTTAGCCCCTGCCTTTCGCAAAGAAGTAACGAAGCCTAGATATAAAGCTTTTCGGTTCAGACTTATTTGATGAATCCCAGTATCCTTCAGCATATGCTTTCACAGCCGCTCTCAGCGCTTGGGATATGTTTGTATTCGGATAGGCAATAAGAAAGGGGGTTTGTGCAATAACCGCTCTTTTTACAATGTTACTTTCAGGTAAGACCCCTAATTCAAAACTTTCTCTCTGCAAAAACTTTTGAACGGCCTGCCGCAGCCGGTTAACTGCTTCCCTGCCTTCTTTTTCCGATTCCGTCCGGTTACATACTAGATAAAATGTGTTTTCTCCACCGTGAGAATGAATATATTTCATCATAGAATAAGCATCCGTGATCGATGTCGGTTCTGGTGTCGTTACAACTATAATATCGTCTGTCGACATTAGAATATTAAGCGTTTCTTTCGTGGCACCTGCTCCCATGTCAAACAATAAATAATCGTACTGCTGCTGAAGTTCTTCTATCTCATACAGCCACCGATTAAAATGACTGCTGTTCCATTCAACTAACTGGTTGAGACCCGAACCACCCAGAATGTAAGAAACCCCTTCTTTATCCTTGAAAATCAGCTCTTTAAGGGACCGTTCTTGTTCAAAAAAATCAGCGATAGAGCGTCCCCATGCCTGTCCAGTCAATACATGGATGTTCCCCATTCCGATATCCATATCAAATATTAGCACTTTTTTCCCACTACGGGTTAGCTCAATAGCAAAATTTAGTGAAATGTTTGATTTTCCTACTCCGCCTTTTCCGCTCACTACAGCAACCGTTTTGGCCCTGCCTCCTTCGAGACGATTCAGTCTTTGCCGCAATGCTGCTGCTTGATCATTGTGCATCATAAGTGGTCACCCAAAATAATATCAGCTATTTCTTTCGCATTTGGCTGAATCAAATCGTCCGGTACGTTTTGCCCATTCGTTAAGAAAGCTGCTCCTTTACCGTATCGGCACATTACGTTCACAATCGCCCCGCGGCTCGTCGTTTCATCCACTTTCGTGAAAATAAACTGATCAATCGGCACATCAGAAAATTGCTGGATCATTGCATGGATATCCGGCTCCTTGGCAGTAAGGGACACGACTAAATAATTTTTCATTCGATCGAAAGGGATCATCGTTTTTAATTCTTCGATAAATGGTTTTTCCAAATAGTTACGCCCGGCCGTATCAATATAAACTATTTCATACTCTTTAAATTTCTCGATTGCCCGCTTCATTTCAACTGGCTGATAAACAATTTCTACTGGAACTTTCAATAAATCGGCATATGTTTTTAACTGCTCAATGGCTCCGATTCTGTACGTATCTGTTGTAATAAAAGCCGTTTTAAACTTTTGTTCCAGCACACTTCCAGCGGCCATTTTGGCGAGCGTCGTCGTTTTTCCTACTCCAGTCGGCCCTACAATATTAATAAACTTTTTCGAAATGGCCGGCTGCTTGTCTTGAATAGGCTTTATTTTTTCAATGAGCCACTCTCTGCTCCATTCATCCGCGAGCGCTTCACTGACCTGTCCTTTTTCTTCTTTCCATTTATCAAGCAGCTGCTGTTTCAATTCAGAAACAAACTCCTCCGCCACTTCTTGTTTTTGTAATTTTATGATTGGGCGTCTCAGTTCTTCCGGGTAAGTATCCGATGAAAAAGGATCTGCCTTAGAAATCTGTTTAACGATTTCTTTTAACTCATTCAATTCCTTCGTGAGAGCTTCTCCATTATGTTTTTCTTTCTTCAGCTGCAGAGGATGCTCGTTGAAAACAGCTGATTTTTTCAAATGAGGAGCCGTGTGAGGGTTCGGATCAATCGCTGCTACCACTTCTATACTCTTCTTTTTAAATAGGCCGAAAAACCCTCCCGTATACACGGTTTTCGTTTGCAGAAGCACCGCTTGCTCTCCAAGCTCGGCACGAATCTGTTTCATAACTTCAGGCATGGTTGCCGCCGTATATTTTTTTACTTTCAATCTAAACTCACCACCCCTGCACTTTGAACTTCCACGTTCGGTTCCAGCTCATTATAGGATAAAATCGGCAATTGCGGAAAATATCGTTCAGCAAGCTGCCTAATATACATCCGAACGGCCGGTGAACATAAAATAATTGGTGTCTGCTGCATAAAAGATACTTGTTCCACTTGGGCAGCCATTGCTTCTAGTATTCGCTGCGAGTCCATCGGATCAAGCGACAAAAAGTTGCCATGTTCCGTTTGCTGTACATTGTCAGCGATAAGCTTCTCAATTTGTCCTGAAAGCGTAATGACCTTTAACGCTTCTCCTGCCTCTGTGTACTGTCCAGTAATTTGTCTGGCAAGCGCCTGGCGGACATATTCCGTCAGCAAGTCAGTATCAGAAGACATCTTTCCAAAGTCAGCCAGTGTTTCAAAAATAATCGGCAGATTTCTGATCGAGATGTGTTCCTTCAATAATTTAGCGAGCACCTTTTGAACTTCCCCTACTGTCAGCGGATTCGGGGTAACTTCCTCTGCTAAAATAGGATAGGATTCCTTCAAATGATCAATTAACTGCTGTGTTTCCTGACGGCCAAGCAGTTCATGGGCATTCGCTTTAATCACTTCTGTCAAATGAGTAGAAACAACACTCGGGGGATCAACGACCGTATAGCCTAAAATTTCAGCCTGTTCTTTCATTTCCTCCGTAATCCATTTAGCCGGCAGACCGAAAGATGGTTCGATCGTATCAATTCCTTCAATCGTATCATCGTCTTCCCCTGGACTCATTGCCAAATAATGATCGAGCAATAGATCTCCGGAAGCCATGACACTTCCCTTTATCTTAATTCGATATTCATTCGGCTGCAGCTGAATGTTATCCCGAATACGAACAACTGGAATCACAAGTCCGAGTTCAATGGCGAGCTGGCGGCGGATCATCACGACCCGGTCCAGTAAATCCCCTCCCTGTCCTGCATCGGCCAGCGGGATTAATCCGTACCCAAATTCAAATTCGATTGGATCAATATTAAGTAAATTGACCACACTTTCTGCACTTTTCAATTCTTCTGTTTCTACTTCCTCTTCCGCTTGGAACATGTCCACTTCTTCTTTTTTCGGTGGACGCTGAAGCATATAGCCGCCTAAAGCAAGCGCACCGGCAATAGGAATAGTCAGCACATCATTGATCGGTGTAGCGACACCAAGCAAAAAAATCGTGCCAGCTGCTACATAAAGCATCACAGGAAAAGCAAGAAGCTGTGTCATAATGTCTTCTCCAAGGTTTCCTGTAGAAGCCGCTCTCGTGACAACAATACCAGTTGCGGTTGAAATTAAAAGCGCAGGCACCTGGGATACAATTCCGTCCCCTACCGTTAACAGCGAATAACGGGCAGCGGCCTCTGCCATTGGAAGCCCTTGTTGGACGACCCCAATGATCATTCCAAAAATCAAGTTAATAATGACGATAATAATCCCGGCAATGGCGTCCCCTTTGACGAACTTCGTTGCCCCATCCATCGCCCCGTAAAAATCGGATTCGCGGCTTACTTTTTCCCGCCGTTCTCTCGCTTCTTGTTCAGAAATCATACCTGCATTCAAGTCCGCATCAATACTCATTTGTTTTCCCGGCATAGCATCCAGCGTAAAACGGGCAGCTACTTCAGATACCCGTTCCGACCCTTTCGTAATGACCACGAATTGAATAATAATCAAAATAAGGAATACAACCATTCCCACAATAATATTCCCGCCGACGACAAACGTTCCAAATGTCTCGACAACGCCGCCAGCCTCGCCTTTACTTAAAATTGAACGCGTTGTCGACACATTTAGCCCGAGACGGAATAACGTCAATAACAAAAGTAAAGACGGGAAAACGGAAAACTCCAGCGCTTCTCTCATATTCATCGAAATGAGCAGCACTAAAAGAGCAAGAGAAATATTTATTATAATTAGTACACTCAACAGCCATGATGGCAGCGGAACAATCAGCATCGCAACGATTAAAATCACACTTAGCAATACGGAGATGTCTCTTGCTTTCATTTCTTTCTCTCCTAACAACAAAACTTACAATTTATTTTTTATACGGTACACATAAGCTAAAATTTCAGCCACCGCTTTAAAAAACTCTTCAGGAATAGGCTGGCCCACTTCCACCTGATCATAAAGAGCTCTTGCCAACGGCCTGTTTTCAATCAATTCCACTTCGTTTTCACCAGCAACATATTTAATTTTTTGCGCCAGATAATCGACACCTTTAGCGACGACCATAGGAGCATCTGACTGCTTTTCATCGTATTTCAAAGCAATGGCATAATGAGTGGGGTTTGTAATGACCACGTCGGCCTGCGGTACTTCCTGCATCATCCGGCTCATCGCCATTTCCCGCTGACGCTGCTTAATTTTTGATTTAATGAGCGGATCGCCCTCAATGTTTTTATACTCATCTTTAATATCCTGCTTCGACATTCGGATACTTTTTTCAAAGTCATACTTTTGGTATAAAAAATCGAGTAACGCTAAAAAAAGAAGCGCTCCTGAAGCGGCTGCTCCCATTTGCAGAGTCAGCATGCCGACCGTCCCCAATGCATCATTGATCGACTTGAACGATAACTTCAATACTTCTTCAATGTTAGACCAGAGAATAAAAAAGGTAATGGCACCTACAAATGAAATCTTTAACATGGATTTCAGCAGCTCCACAAGTGCTCGGACAGCAAAAATCCGTTTGAATCCTTTAATAGGATCCAGCTTCTCAAGCTTTGGTTTGAGCGGTTCTCCAGTCAGTAAAAAACCAACCTGAAAATAATTAGCTGTTACCCCTGCTAAAAGTGCAATTAGCATAACAGGGCCTAGTATGTAGATCAATTGTTCCATGATTTCAAGAACAATCACTTTCAAATTTGATTCTGTTACAGGCATGACTAGATAATATTGCAGAGAATGTTGAAACAAATGAACAATACTTTTGCCGATAAATGAAGCGCCGATAAATAAGAACCCGAACAGAGCTAATAAACTAATGGCCGTTGTGACATCCTGACTTTTTGCCACTTGGCCTTTTTTACGGGAATCTTGCCGTTTTTTCGGAGTTGCTTTCTCTGTTTTTTCTCCAGCGAAAAACTGAAGATCCAGCTGCCAGTTCTCCACTTTACGCCCCCCCCATCAGCGCCATCACATCGCGCATCGTATACAGCATCATTTCAAACAGCTTTTGAACGACTGTCAACATCACTCCTAGGACGACCGTCATGACGAGAAAGGCCACACCAATTTTAAGAGGAAAGCCGACAACAAAAATATTGAGCTGCGGAACCGTTCTCGCGACAATTCCTAGTGCCACATCGACTAAAAATAAAGCAGCAACAACTGGCATCGCCATTTGGAAAGCGATTAAGAACATTGAACCAAAGGCGCGGCTCATATATTCAGCAAGGCGGCCGTTTTCGAAATGAAGTGACAGCTGATCGACAGGAATATATTGATAACTGTAAAAGATGCCGTCCAAGATGAGGTGGTGGCCGTTTAATGCCAGCAGCATCAATAAAGAAAACATATACAGATATTGCCCCATCAGCGGACTTTGCGCTCCCGTTTGCGGATCGATAACATTCGCAATGGCAAACCCCATTTGAAAGTCAATCAATCCTCCCGCGATTTGGATAGCGGCGATCACTATATATGCCGACAGACCGATAAGCAGCCCGACAATCGCTTCTTTTAAAATGAGTAAAAAATACTCTCCGTCAACCTCAAGCGGAGCGGCATCGATCGTATAATACATCATCCAGGACAACAAAACGGCGAAACCAATTCGATGCATAGCGGGAATCGTCCGGTGAGAAAACAGCGGCATCGTCACAAAAAAAGCAGAAACACGGACGATAATTAATAATAAAACGGACAAATTGGGTACGATCTCTTCCATTCCATCAACCTACAAATCTCGTTAAATTCGTAAAAATATCAAACGTATAGGAAAGTATTTTACTCAGCATCCATGGTCCAAAGAAAATCAAGCCAATTAATACAGCGACAATCTTTGGAATGAAAGCAAGCGTCTGTTCTTGAATTTGTGTCGTTGCCTGAAAAATACTGACCGCAAGACCAACGACAAGGGCGACAATCAAAAGCGGTCCACAAATAATGAGAGTTGTATAGACGCCTTTCTCGGCTAAGGAGATTACCATTTCTGAATTCATTGTTACACCTACTTAAAAGCTTTTCAGCAAAGATTCAATGACTAAATACCAGCCATCTACAAGAACAAACAACAAGATTTTAAAGGGGAGGGAAATCATAACCGGCGGGAGCATCATCATCCCCATCGACATAAGAATGCTGGCAACGACCATATCAATGACGAGAAACGGAATAAAAATCATAAAGCCGATTTGAAACGCTGTTTTTATTTCACTTAGAGCAAAAGCCGGCACTAAGGAAGTAAGTGGAATGTCTTCCACCGTTTTTGGGCGTTCAGCCCCTGAATAATTTAAAAATAAGTCCAAATCCTTCTGCCTTGTATGTTCACTCATAAAATCCTTTAACGGAATACTTGCTTTGTCATATGCCTGCTCTAGATTGATTTCTTCATTAAACAATGGCGTCAGCGCTTCATCGTTTATTTCTTGAAAGACAGGCGCCATAATAAAAAAGGTCAAAAACAAAGCGAGACCGATCAATACCTGCGTGGGCGGCATCTGCTGTGTCGCCAGCGCTGATCTGACGAATGAGAGCACAATAATGATACGTGTAAAACACGTCATTAAAATCAAGATACTCGGAGCGAGCGATAAGACCGTCAACAGGAGGAAAAGCTTAACAGACGTCGACACTTGATCGGGAGCGCTTTGATTAAAAAACTCCATAAACTCATTCATTACGCTTCTTCTCCTCGCTGCTCATTTTCGAAATCATCTGCTTTCTTGACTGTTTGATCTCACCTAATTGCCTCTCAAACATTTGTTTAAATTGATCTTGTTTTTCAACATTTTGTGTTTCTTTGCTTTTCCACTTGCTGATCAGTTTTGTAATAACGTCCTGCGGCTGAAGCATTTGATCCATTTGATGACTGTAATGCTCGATAAATCTAGTCAATTCCTGTTCATCATCAATTTCTTTAATCAATTGAATGTTTTCGCCGACACCGAGCACTAATACCCGATCACCGACTTTGACGATCTGAAGCGACCGATTGCCGCCAAGCGGCGAGCCGCCTAAATGCTGAATCATTTTAGATTGCTGATAAGAGCGGCTTTTCTGGTTGACGAAGCGCAATAAAAAATAAATAAGGGCAAGGACAAAGGCAAGCGCTCCTATCATTTTGATAAAATCCCAGATCGTGACGCCCACTGCTCTTTCTTCTGTTCGTTGCTGACTTTGGCCGTCCGGCTCTTCCTTCTTCGTTTTTCCTGTTTCCTGCCCGCATTGATCGGGGCTCTCTAAACAGTCTTTCACATTATTATTAAATGGCTCTGCTTGGGCAACAGAGAAATTGCCTGCAAACAGAGCCATGCTGAAGAGGATGAAAGCGAAAGGCTTAAAAAGTTGTTTAATCAAAGAACGCACCTTCTTAAGCTTATGCTAATGTTTTTGAGATTGCTTCAATGACACGGTCCGGCTGGAACGGCTTTACGATAAAGTCTTTAGCTCCTGCTTGAATCGCGTCAATGACCATCGATTGCTGGCCCATAGCGGAACACATGATGATTTTCGCGTTTGGATCATCCGCCTTAATTTCTTTCAAAGCAGAAATGCCGTCTTTTTCAGGCATTGTAATATCCATTGTCACTAAATCCGGCTTCAATTCTTTATATTTTTCAACCGCCTGAGCACCGTCAGCTGCTTCTCCTACGACATCAAAACCATTTTTAGTTAAAATATCTTTAATCATCATACGCATAAATGCCGCATCATCTACGACTAGAATACGATTTCCCATTGTTACTAACCCCCTGAATAAATTAGTTTAATTTTTTTAAACGGTCGCCCTGACTTAAAATATCTGTAATCCGAACGCCGAAGTTTTCTTCAATGACAACAACCTCGCCTTTAGCAACCAGGCGGCTGTTTACGAGAATATCAACAGGTTCTCCAGCCAGCTTGTCAAGTTCGATAATCGATCCGGCTGATAAGTCCAGAATGTCTTTTACAGACCGATTTGTTCTCCCAAGCTCTACCGTCACCTGAAGCGGGATATCTAAAAGCATGTTTAAATTCCGCGCTTCGTGTTCCTGCAGCGGTGCCCGTTCAAAGGAAGCAAAAGAAGCAGGCTGAACATTCACAGCCGGCTGTGGCGGCGGTGTGCTGACTGATTGATATTGAGGCTGAGGTTCCTGATACATCCCCTGTACGGCTGCTGCGGCCTGCGGTTCAGCTGGCTGCGGCTGCTCATGAACAACAGCTGTTGGAGCGGCTGGCTGTGCTGCTCCCGCTGTCTCTTGTTCCGCTATCGATGGATTCATTAACTCGTATACTAGTTCTTTAGCAAACTCAAGTGGGACAAGCTGCATAATATTCGAGTCAATTAAATCTCCGATCGTTAAACGGAATGAAATCTTGACGAGCAGCTCTTGTTTATTCAGCTTTTCTTCCCCTTTGCCTAAGTATAGGTCCATTAAGGCAATAGACGGTGGTGAAATATCAACTCTTTTATTAAAAATCGTCGACATAGACGTAGCTGCCGAACCCATCATTTGATTCATTGCTTCTTGGACCGCACTGAGCTGAATTTCGCCTAATGTTGGATCCGGATTCGTGCCGTCGCCGCCAAGCATTAAATCTGCGATAATGGCCGCATCTGTTTGTTTAATAACGAGCAAATTTGTCGCACTCGTAAAACCTTCCGTATATTCCACTTCAATCGCTACGTAAGGATGCGGGAACTCATCTTTTAAGTTTTGACGGTGTATAATAGTCACTGTTGGAGTTGTAATTTCTACTTTTTGATTTAACAAGCTGGAAAGTGCTGTCGCCGAGCTGCCAAAGGAAATGTTGCCGATTTCACCGAGGGTATCTTGTTCAAAAGCATCTAAATACATCCCTGTCTCTACTTCAGCCGTTTCCTTCACTTCTTCACTTTCTTCATTGTTATCTGCCGTGCCTCTTAACAAAGCATCAATTTCTTCTTGAGAAAGCATGCCGTCACTCATACTCTTCGTCTCCCCCCTTAAAATCATCTAAAATTTGCACTGCCATTTTTTTATTCATTTTTCCCGGCTGTGCAATAAATTTTGGCACATCGCCAACTTTTACAATTAACGGCTCATCAATACTCTTTTCAAGTTCAATAACATCACCGTTAGCAAGAGCTAGGAAATCTTCTATCGTAATCGTTGCGCCGCCAAGTTCCGACACAACAGAAACTTCTGCTTTTTGAATTCGATTTTGTAAATTCTCTACTTCTTCCGGTTTTCTTTCTTTTCTATCCGGATTTTGCATCCAATAATGAACCGAAAGCTGTGGAATAATCGGCTCTAAAACGACGTGGGGAATACAAATGTTAATCATTCCCGTCGTTTCGCCAATAGTCGTATCTAATGATATCACAACTACCGTTTCATTCGGAGATACCATCTGCAAAAATTGGGGGTTTACTTCAAAATTTGTCATAAGCGGATCAATTTCTACAAGATTCACCCAAGCTTCACGGTAATTTTCAAATGCCCGTTCAAACACATTGGACATGATCTTCGTTTCGATTTCTGTCAATCCTTCCACATGGTTCACACTTTCCCCGCGGCCGCCGAGCAATCTGTCTAAAACAGCGTAGGCGATATTCGGATTGACTTCCATTAAAACATGGCCGTCAAGCGGAGGAACTTCAAATACGTTCAACACCGTCATATTTGGGATAGAACGAATAAATTCCTCATAAGGAACTTGATCCGTTGATGCGACTGAAATTTGAACGAATGTTCGAAGCTGGGCCGAGAAAAAGGTCGTTAAGATGCGGGCAAAGTTGTCATGCATCCGTGTTAAACTGCGGATTTGATCTTTAGAAAACCGCAGCGCTCTTTTAAAGTCGTAAACTTTTACTTTTTTCTCCTGCTCCGCTTTTTTCAGTTCATCCGCATCCATCTCCCCTGTCGATAGGGCAGACAATAAAGCATCTATTTCGTTTTGCGATAAAACCTCTCCTGACATGCTGCCACCTCCGTCAAATAGATTGTTCCGTATTATTGAATAATATAAGAGGTGATATAAACGTCCAGCACTTTGCCATCTTGCATAATTTCATTCAACTGATCTTTCAGCTGACTCGTCAATTGTTCTTTGCCCTTCTTGCCTTTTAAGTCTTGCGATTTCATTTCAGACAACTCTTCAATGATAATGTTCTTTGCCTGAAAATCACGCTTCGTCAATTCCTCTTTTGCTTTTTTGCTGTCTGTCTGAATTTTGAACGAGATGCGGATATATTCATCCGAGGCGAGATTCGTTGTCATCTCTGGAATGTCTACTGACGATTCAATGACTTCGTCAATACTCGGTGCTCCAGCGCTTCCTTCTTTAGAAGACTTTAAAATGATGATAACCGCCGTTGTACCGATCAATAAAATAACCGTCATGATGACAAACATAATCGTCAGCAGCTTATTGCTGCTCTTCCCAGACTTCGCTTCAGTCTCCATTCTCTCTCTCTCCTTGCTCCAATTTCCCTAACACATGCACCCGGCGGTAAAACGCCTCTATTAGCTTCCTCACTTCCGCCTCCGATTCGCGGACGAGGTACTTCTTCCCATTGGAAAGCGTAATCGTCGTATCTGGGAAACTCTCAATCGTTTCAATATAAAGGGCATTCAGCGAAAAAGACTTGCCGTTTAACCTAGTCACAGTGATCAATCTATTTTCAGGGCTGAAGCAGAAGCCTCACCCCTGACACCCCCTTTATCTACGA
The DNA here is from genome assembly GCF_044891285.1 of Bacillus lumedeiriae. Taxonomy (NCBI): domain Bacteria; kingdom Bacillati; phylum Bacillota; class Bacilli; order Caryophanales; family Bacillaceae; genus Bacillus; species Bacillus lumedeiriae. The sequence goes on along the minus strand of NZ_JAUIYO010000002.1, from coordinate 261,655 downwards.
ATCAATCATTAACGTTTCAAGTTTACAAGCTCCTGCAAAATCTCATCCGACGTCGTAATAATCCGCGTATTCGCCTGGAACCCGCGCTGCGCCACGATCATCTCCGTGAACTCTTCGGAGAGATCAACGTTGGACATTTCGAGTGTGCCGGCGACGATTTTGCCCGCTCCACCTGCACCGGGATCTGATAATACTGGTGTACCAGAGTTATTAGTAGATATGAACATATTACTCCCAACTTTCTCCAAACCATCAGGATTGGGAAACTTAGCAATTTGTACTTTCCCTCCTGTTAATGTTCCACCTACAACTGAAATACTTCCATCAGCCCCAATACTGAAACTTTGGGTATCTGTTGAAATATTAATTTTCTTATTAGCACCACTACCAGTAGCACCTTGTAAATAATAACCATCACTGTTAACAATATCGCCATTAACATCAAGATAAAAGTTACCTGACCTTGTGTATAAGGTGTCGCCTGTATTATTTTTAAGTACAAAGAAACCGTCTCCCGAAATTCCTAAATCTAATGGTCTTGCAGTAGTCTGTAAGCTTCCTTGGGTATGAAGCGTATCTATGGTACTAATTTGAGAACCTAATCCCACTTGTTTAGGATTCGTTCCACCTAATCCCCCAGCAGCCGCACTAGCCCCCGAAATCTGCTGACTCACCATATCCTTAAAAGTAACCCGTCCTTTTTTAAAGCCGAATGTGTTAACGTTGGCGATGTTGTTGCCGATCACGTCTAGTTTATTTTGAAAGCCTTTCATGCCGCTGATTCCTGAGTACATTGAACGTAGCATTGATTTCTTTCCCCTTTCGAATGAACCTGATCCGTGAAATTCAGGCCGTTAGTTTTCTATCGAAAAATCCATTGATTTATTTTTTCATTATATCGGGTATTCTGTCTGTTTTATCCGGTCTATTTTGTGACAGTTGCACATTTTATCGAAAAAAGTCATAGATTATTCAAATTGTAGACTCTCTCAGACCTTCAGGCTGATTGAAAACGTTTGTCTTTCAAGGCGCGAAGCCTGGTGAGGAGCGGAGTGACCAGAAGGGTCATGAGCACCGCAGACAGGCGAGAATCGAAGAAAGCGAGCGTTTGTCAACAGACTGAGTTTATTTTTCAATTTTTGTCAAAGAAGAAGAACTGATTTTTTCACCGTTATCAAGTTGAAGCCAAATTGTGCCGTCTTTCATGGAAACAGATTGGACAGTAGCCGTTTGGTCCGTTCCATCTTTACTCCAAGTGACTTTATGCCCAATTAAATGACTCGCTTCAACGAGCGAATGGCCGCCGCCGGTTGTGCCGCCTTTCACTTCAGAAATGTTGGCCGGTTCAAGAATCGTACCGTCTGCCATGACAAATTGAACACCATTGCCTTTAAACTGGACAGATGTAATTGTTCCCGTTCCTGTCTGCACGACCGGTTCAGCATTCGGGTCGCTGTTTTCTACAATTTTATGCCAAGTCACTTCTTTGCCGACAAAGGAATTATAGCTGATCATCTGTGTAGCTTGCTGCATTTGCAGAAACTGATCGAAAGACGAGGCCATGTTCGTCATTTGTTCAAGGGACGAAAACGTCGCCATCTGTGCAATAAAGTCTTTATCTTCCATCGGGCTGAGCGGGTCCTGGTTTTGCAGCTGCGTCATTAAAATCTTTAAAAACTCATCTTTTCCAAGCGCACTATTTCCGGTTCTCGGCTGTTTTTGATAGTTTTCTAAATATAAGCCCGGATCAATTTTAGCCATGTACTGTTTAAACCTCCATATTGATTAATAAGTCTTGAAAGTTTTCTGTTGGCTCTTCAGCTGAGTCGGCCGCATCAGCCGTTTCCTCTCCCCGCTGATGTTGGCGGGACTGATGCTGTTGTTGCTGGCGGTCAAATTTTTGCGTGTCTGGCTGGCTAAATGTCAACTCGATTTTATCGACGGCTACATTTTGCTGGGTGAAGGCGTGCTTTAAGCTGCTCATGTTTTGTTCAAGCAGCTCCTTCACTGCAGATGTCGAAGAAAGAATCCTAGCAGTCATAACGCCATTTTGCTGCAGCAGTTCAATACGCAGACTGCCGAGCTGCTCTGGATAAAGTCTAAGCAGCAGCTTCGTTCCATTCGGTGTTTTCATTACGTTCGAATTCCCGAGAATTTGTGAAAACTTCTCGATAAACTGTTCCATATTCATCGGCCGCGGATTCGTCCCAACGATCATAGAAAACGTTTCTGTCCGTCCGAAGGGATGAAAAAATGGCGGCAGCTGTACTGTATTTTCTTTTCCCGATGTTATAGAGGAGACATTCTGACTGGTTACTCCGTCGACAGCTGCCCCTTGCAGAATCGCTTTCGTACTGTGCTCAGCCTTTAGTCCAGCTGCTGCAGGCTGCAGAAAATTTTGAAACGCTTTTTGTAAAATGACTGCCCGATTGTCTGTCGGCGGCTGAGACAAAAATTGGTCCAGTTTTCCTGCTATTTCTTTCATCAACGCTTTTACGGCTGTTTGCAGAGGCACGTCTTTCACGTTCTGATCTGCTCTCCCGCTAAACAATTCCCAAAGCTTCCCGGCCTGTAAAATGGTTTGGACTGTTTTTTCATCAAGCTTCATCCACTCTTGTTGGGGAGGAGATGCCAATAGTTGAAGCACCTGAAGCAAGGCTGTCAGATCTCCGTTTTTATCCTGTTCAACAGCAGAAAAAGATTCTTCAACTGCCGGTTTGGGGTGACTCGTATCCGTGGAAACCGTCATTTTACCTTCATCTATTAAAATAGTAAGCTGTTCACCAAGTTTGTTTATCATTTGCCTTAACTGTTCTGTGCTCATTCCGAGAAAAGCAGCGAGTTCTTCAAATGAAGGCTGTTTTCCATCGGCCATCCACTCTTTTGCGATCATTTGAACTGCTCCCGGTATGTTCGGCACGTCTTCTATCATACTCGCTTCAACGAGCTGCTTTTCCAGCATGAGCCGCTCCTGTGCCGGATGGGACGTTGTTTCTTCAAAAGACACACCGCTTTGTCCAGTAAGGATCGATTTAAAATCTGAACCTAAAGCAGCCGGCTGTTTTCCATCGGCCTGCTTCACATTCGTCTGGGCTGGGAGCGCATTTACCAATTGCATCATGACCTTGCCATCCCCTTGATCTTATAATTACCGTTATCTCCTTATTGCTGGAATGAGCCAGAAAGTAATTTCGTATATTTTGCGGCTTTTTCAGGTGGCAGCTTCTCTAATATGTCCGCTTGCTTCTCTGTGCTCATTTCCGCTAAAATTTGTATCGCTTCATTATCAGATAAATTGACTAAAATATGAGCGATGTTTTTTGGAGACATCGATTCGTATGTATTGATTAACTTGTTGTCTTGTGTGTTTTCCTTAACGGCTGTTTCTTCTTGTTTTTTCAGCTGCTCAATTTCCAATTGCAGACGATCTTTTTCTGTTAACAGTTCCTCTACCTTCGCGGCGGATGTTTCCAGCTTCTTTTCAAGCTGTTCAATTTTTGCTTCTTTATTTTTTATTTCCGCTTGCAGGGAAATTACTTTTTCCTTGTCTGTTTTCGCATCTTCAACGGCTCCTCCACTGCCCATCATATTCGAAACGATCGGAATATCCTCTCCCCACTCTTTTGCTTTTTCGAATATATTAACACCGGCCACTGTCATAACGATTAATGCAATCGTGATGGCAAACAGCAATGGAATGACGAGAACAAAAAGAATCCATTGAAAGACACCATATCCTTTTTCTTCTTCCACTTCCACGAATTCTTTTTTCATTTTCTTTGCCAAGTCCCTCACCTATTTTCCGCGGTTCATAAATTGAATAGCTGAAATTTCGTCCATTTGCTTATTTTCATCTTCTAATAAGCCTGCTTTAAATCTTGCAAAATCTTTTTCTTTCATTTTCTCATATTTTTTTACTTCTATATTTCTCTCCTGCAGCTGCTGCTCACACCACTGCATTTTGCTGCGGGCATTGATCACAACTTGCTGCTGGTATCGGATCATTTCCTCAAGGTTAGAAACAAAGAGCTGATAATGCTGGATTTCATGGATGGAAAAGCCGCTGACCATTTTCGTTTCTTGAAAATCAATCAGCCCCTCTTTTTTCTTTAAAAGGGTGTACAGTTTTTCGGCGGCTTCTTCAAAGTTTTTCAGCGCTTCATTGTAAACGGTCTGCGTTTCTTCCTTTTCCCGTTCCCGCAGTTGCAATATTTTTTGAAACTTATAATTGTATGCCACGTTTATCACGTCCCTTTTTCAGCTAACCCAATCAGTGATGCTACACTTTCCTCCAGTGTTACTTTTTCATCTGTCCGCTGTTTTAAATAAGAAATAATTTTCGGATAATAGTCAATCGCACGGTCAATTTCTGGGGAGGACCCCTTTTTGTATGCGCCGATATTAATTAAATCTTCAGAGTTTAAATATGTACTCATCATCTCTCTCACTCTAATAGCTGCCTGCTTATGCTCTTCGGAAGCCAAATGACTCATTAACCGGCTGACGCTTTTTAACACATTAATTGCCGGATATTGTCCTTTGTTGGCAAGCGCACGATCAAGCACAATATGACCATCAAGAATTCCCCTGACGGCATCAGCGATCGGTTCATTCATATCGTCACCATCAACGAGCACTGTATAAAAAGCTGTAATGGTTCCGAGCGCATTCGTTCCTGTGCGCTCTAGTAATTTAGGCAGGATCGCAAATACAGAAGGCGTATATCCCTTCGTCGCCGGCGGTTCCCCAACAGCAAGTCCAACTTCCCGCTGCGCCATCGCTACCCTCGTCACAGAATCCATCATAAGCATAACGTTTAATCCTTTGTCTCTGAAGTATTCAGCGATCGCTGTTGCAGTGAATGCCCCTTTAATTCTCATTAAAGCAGGCTGATCCGATGTTGCGGCTACAACAATCGACCGGGCTCGTCCTTCCGGCCCAAGGTCACGTTCAATAAACTCTCTTACTTCCCGGCCGCGTTCACCAATTAAAGCGATAACATTCAAGTCCGCTTTCGTATTGCGGGCGATCATGCCAAGCAATGTACTTTTACCTACACCGCTCCCTGCAAAAATTCCGATCCGCTGGCCTTTACCAACCGTCAGCATGCTGTCAATTGCCCGCACACCTACTTCGAGTCGTTCATCGATTGGCGGCCGGCTGAGAGGATTGGGCGGACTTTGCTCTGTATCAACAGGAGTGAGTGTTTTCGGCAGTGAAGAACCATCCATCGGCTCCCCCATTGAGTCTACTACTTTTCCGATTAACGAAGGGCCGACTTTTATCGTCAGCGAACGGCCTAAAGATTCCACCAGGCTTCCCGGCGAAATATCGCTGATGTCCCCGTAAGGCATGAGGACGACCATTTCGTCTTTAAAGCCAATCACTTCCGCCCGAATCGCCTTCTCTTTCGGAGAACCATTCGGGTAGATAAAGCAAACGTCACCAATGGATGATTCCGGCCCTTGGGATTCAATCATTAACCCGACTACCCGCTTAATTCGGCCATAACGTTTATATGTATCAAGGCTGTCAATTTGTTGAATGAGCTTGGTTAGCTTCAATTCTCTTCACCTTCAAGGAGTTCAAATAGTTGTTTTCTCAGTTGCTGCAGCTGGCTGTCCAATCCTACTTCAATTCGGCCATGGCTCGTTTCGATGTAGCACCCTTCCTCCTCCAGCTTTTCATTTGGATAAATGTAGCATAAAGTGTCGATTGGAAAGATCGCATCTATTTCTTCTTTTTGACTAACAACTAACGAATAATGAGATGGATGAACATGAATTTGAATTTCTTTTTGATCGGGCATATCTTTTAACGCCTGCTTGATCATTGCCAGAAAGAACTGTTCGTTTTCATTAAACTTTTCACCAATGATTTTTTCAGCTGACTTCAACGCTAAATCTAAAATCGTCTGATCTGCCCGCTGAATGTTCATTTCATACTCTTCTTTCGAGGAAGCAACCGTCTCTTTTGCCATTTCAATCAGTTCGATATAATCGCCGTAGCCGGCTTCATGTCCTTGTTGTTGGCCAGCTAGGAACCCTTCCTCATGCGCTTGTTCCACTAATGCCTGCTTCTCTGTTTCCCATAATTGTTTTTTTTCTTCTATTTCCTGTTCCATTTCTTGACGATATCGTTCCGCCTGCTCCATAATAAACCGTGCTTGAGCTTCAGCCTCTTCTATAATCTTTTTCTTTTCTTCTTCGAAATAAATGGCTTGAGCAGATGCGGTCTCCTCATGGTCAGATAACTGCACTGGCGGATGAAACAATTTTATGTGGATCGCGCGGTCTGCTTCTAGGGCACTTTCCGTTCGATAAGATTTGATCACTCTAGACAATAATGTCATCTCCCCCGCCGCGGGCAATAATGATCTCACCGGCTTCTTCGAGTCTGCGAATCGTACTTACGATACGTGACTGTGCCTCTTCCACATCGCGCAGGCGTACGGGTCCCATAAACTCCATTTCCTCTTTGAATGTTTCCATCATCCGCGCCGACATATTGCGGAAGACAATTTCTTTTACCTCTTCACTAGACACTTTTAATGACAACAATAAATCTTCATTTTCACAATCACGTATTACACGCTGGATCGAACGGTTATCCAATGTAACAATATCTTCGAAGACGAACATCCGCTTTTTAATCTCTTCAGCGAGCTCTGGATCTTGAATTTCAAGTGAATCCAAAATGGTTTTTTCCGTCGCGCGGTCCACTCCATTTAATACTTCCACAACCGCTTCTACCCCGCCCGTCTGCGTATAATCTTGCGTAACCGTTGCACTCAGCTTACGTTCAAGAATCGCTTCCACTTCATTAATAATTTCAGGAGAAGTGCTGTCCATAATGGCAATTCTTCTAGCAATATCTGCCTGGACATCCTGTGGCAGTTCAGAAAGAATCTGACCGGCTTGCTGCGGATCGAGATAGGAAAGAATTAATGCAATCGTTTGCGGGTGTTCATTTTGAATAAAGTTTAAAATTTGGCTCGCTTCTGCCTTGCGCGCAAAATCAAATGGTTTGACCTGCAAGGAAGATGTAAGCCTGTTAATAATATTTTGTGCCTGGTCTTTGCCAAGGGCTTTTTCAAGCACAGTCTTGGCATAGCCAATCCCGCCTTGGGTAATGTAATCCTGTGCAAGCGCGATATGATGAAACTCCTCAAATACTTCTTCTTTCGCTTCGGCATCCACTTTCTTGACTCCCGATATTTCCAGCGTCAGCCGTTCAATCTCTTCTTCTGATAAATGTTTGTACACAGAAGCAGATACGTCTGGACCGAGAGAAATAAGAAGAATGGCGGCTTTTTGTTTTCCCGTTAATTTTTTCTCCCTAACGGCCACAATGAAATCCTCCTATTCAAATACTGTCATTCAGGCTGTTGTCAAAGTGCGCATTCCACTGTACATCTTGAAAGACAAATCAGCCTGAGTGTGTCTACAATAAACTTTATCTATCATCTTATTCATATAGAAACAGCTGTTACTCTTCAGATAGCCAGGAGCGCAAAATCTTCGCAAACTCTTCTGGCCTCTCTTTCGCCATTTTCTCCATCTGTTTTCTGCGGACTGTCGCTTCCGTTTCCACTTCATTAATATCCGCAAGCGGCTCAGCCAGTTCTTCTTCTTCGAAGTCCTCTTCTTCCGCCTGGCGTCGTGCGCGCAAGATGAAGAACACTAGCACTCCAATAACGACAAGCATGACAGCACCGATGGCATAAGCCCACCAAGGCAGAACGGTCTGCTTTTCTTCTTCAAATTTAACTTTTCCTTTAAATGGCTGAACAGAAACGGCAACCTTGTCTGCTACATCCTGATCAGTTAATTGCTGATTGTACCCTTTATCAATAGACGTGCGGACAATTGTACCGAGCATTTGCTGAATATCGTCTATGCGCTCTTGCGGCAGGGAATCAGGATTATTCGCTGTAGGCGGCTCCACCATAACTTGAATGCCTAAATCACGTATTTTATAAGGACTTTCAGTAATTTTCTTACGAATACGATTCACTTCATTATTGATCGTTTCCTCTGAACGCTCATAATCCCCAGAGCCCCCTGCTCCTTCCATGTAAGTGGACCCTTGAGCATCAGCCGGATCTTCTCCTTGAGGAATACCGCCTGCCGCCGCTCCATCACCTGTAAAGGTTTCCGTAATTCGCTGCGCACTGATCTGGATGCCTTTCATGTTTTCTTCATCGACTGGAACAACGAGATTTTCTTCCCTGTTCTCTTCAGTGAAATCAATATCGGCCGTAACAGAAGCCACAACTTTATCTTGTCCCATCAACGTACCTAGCATATTTTGAACTTGCCGTTGAATGTCCCGTTCAATTTTTCTCTTCACTTCCATTTGCTGAACTATACTGTTTCCAGATAAAGAGCTGCCATCGTTCTGTTGATCGTAATACTCAAAGTTTTGATTCATAATCACAATATTTTCAGTTGGCAGATTGGGTACACTTTTTGAAACGAGATGATAAAGCGATTTAATTTGCTTGTCATCAAACTGATAGCCGAGCTCCGTATTCAGTACAACAGAGGCGGAAGCTTTTTCAGCATCCTCTCTTACAAATACATCTTTTTCTGGAAGATTGATCATGACTTTGGCATCTTTGACCCCTTCAATCCCCTTGATCAGCTGAGCGAGCTCCGTTTGCATAGCATCGAGCTTTAAAACGTTAAACTCGTTATCAGTCATTCCAAAACCAGCATTTTCACTGAAGAAACTGTAGTCAATGCTGCCCGACTTTGGCAGCCCTTCCGCAGCTAGATCTACTTTCAGCGAATTGACTACTTCCTCGGGCACCAATATTCCGGTTCCCCCGCTCGTAATTTCGTATTTAATTCCCCGTCCGTCTAAATTTTCTTTGATCGCTCCTGCCTCTGTAGGAGAAAGCTCACTGTAGAGCGGAACCATCGTATCTCTTGTCATAAATAGAACAAGAGCGCTAATGGCCGTGACAAACAGCAGAAAAGCTCCGATGCCGATCCACTTTTGCTTCTTCGTACGGCTAGTCCAATATTCTTTTATTCTTGTTAATTGTTGGCGTATCGTGTCATTCATTACAATCCCCCGGTTAAGTTGCTGCTAATAAAAAAGGTTGGGCTGTTTTTTATATTTGCATTCTCATGATCTCTTGATAAGCTTCTACCGCTTTATTTCGTACCTCCATCGTCAATTGCATCGTTATGCTTGCTTTTTGACTGGCAATCAGCACTTGATGAAGATCGACATTTTCTCCGCGGATCAATTTATTCGTCATGTCATTTGACTTTGCGTCAGCCCGGCTGACCTCGTTCAATGATTCTTTTAAAAACTCCGCGAAATTTTTCTGAGCCTCATACGGTGTAACAGACGGCTTTGCTTCTGCCATGTCTGTCTTTAAAAAAGGGGAAGCGCCTTGTACAGCTTGAATAGCCATTTATCTATCTCCTTTACTTACCAATCTCAAGTGCCTTCGTCATCATTGCTTTAGATGCATTAAATACAGTTACATTTGCCTCATAAGAGCGGGTAGCAGCCATTAAGTCGACCATTTCTCTTAATGGATCTACATTAGGCATTCGTACATACCCTTCTTCATTCGCATCTGGATGCACAGGGTCATAAACCATCTTAAAAGGCGTCAGATCATCTTCTACAATCTTTGTCACCTTAACACCATTCCCCGGTCCATCATTTTGGCGGCCGATCGCTTGGTTTAAATACGAGGAAAATCCCCCTTGCTTAGGCTGCAGGACAACGGCCTTTTTCCTATATGGCTCCCATTCGCCATTTACGATCCGTCCCCGCGTGGATTCCACATTCGCCATATTAGAAGAGACAACGTCCATCCGCAGGCGCTGAGCAGTTAGGGCAGATGAAGTAATATTCATTCCGTGGAATATAGACATCTTACCTTCCTCCTTTAATGATGTTTGTTAAGGAGTTGAATTTTCCACTCATCCGATCCGTCAGGGCATTAAAATAAATTTGATTCTTTGCCAGCTCGGCCATTTCCTTATCTACATCGACACTATTGCCATTTTGATTATAAGAAAGCTGTCGATCTGCTGCGATTGCTGGATGCCCTTCATTCATACGAAAGGAATAGTGCCGGGAATCTGTACGATAAGCTGTTAGTTCGTTTGTTAATGTTTCTTTAAATATTTCTGTAAATTTGACATTTTTCGACTTATAGTTTGGTGTATCCGCATTTGCAATATTATTAGCAATCGTTTTTTGCTTTAAAGCAGCATAATCAAGCCCTTTTTCAATGTTGCTAAATGAACTCGAAAAGATCTTCATTTCCCACCACTCCGTCTATCTCTATTAATAAATTTTTACCGTAACTAACCTAATTTGGAACACACCTAAAAACATTCCATTTAATTAAAAACATTGTCATCTTTCATCCTATTTTCCCTCTTTTTCTAATCCATGTTAAAAACTATAGCATAATTCCTCTACAAAACTCACCTGATTTTACATTTTTGCTAAAAAATTGACACATTTTTAACTAATTTAACAAACATAGGTATATGTATCTATATAATGCGACAATTAGAAATCACCACCACATATTTAATCACAATTTAATGAAACGAACAAATGACAAACATACTATTTTCTTGAAAATAATGAAAAAACCGCCTGTCGAAAACAGGCGGTTTCTTAGTTTGTATTTTATTAGTTTGACTTTAGTTTTTCCAATTCCATCAAAAACTTATCGTTCAACACTTTAATGTATGTGCCTTTCATTCCAAGAGAACGGGACTCAATAACACCGGCACTCTCTAGTTTACGCAATGCATTCACAATGACTGAGCGGGTAATACCAACGCGATCAGCAATTTTTGAAGCAACGAGCAAACCTTCTTTTCCATCTAACTCTTCAAAAATATGTTCAATTGCTTCTAATTCACTATATGAAAGAGAACTTATAGCCATTTGAACAACAGCCTTGCTTCTGGCTTCTTCCTCAATTTCTTCCGTCTTCTCTCGAAGGATCTCCATTCCAACAACTGTTGCTCCGTATTCAGCTAAAATTAAATCTTCGTCGTGAAACTTCTCTTCCAACCGAGCGAGAACTAATGTACCAAGGCGTTCACCTGCTCCTTTAATCGGCACAATAGTCGTATGACCATTTTTAAACAGCTCTTTGTTTTCGTATGGAAAAGCTGTATATTCACTATCCACACCGATATTAGAAGATGTTTCTTCTAAGCTAAAAAGTTTTTTCGTATACTCTTCAGGAAATTTTCGTTCGGCAAGCATTTGTTTCAGCCGATCGCTTTCAATTATCCGATTCAGACCGACGCCAAGCAGTTTTCCTCGTCGGCTGACGACATATACATTGGCCTCAATTAATCCTGATAATGATTCTGCCATTTCCTTAAAGTTTACGTGTTTGCCCGCCGCATCTTGCAGCATTTTGTTGATTTTTCTTGTTTTTTCTAGTAAATTCATGATTACTTCCTCCTACAATGACTGGTTCATCTATTGCTGATCCACATGTCATTCTTTGCAATTAACATTTGTTGTTTGATTTATGGCAAGCCATTGTTTCCGCTACTATAAAATAAACTGACTGACATCCTTGTTACGTGAAATCGCCTTTAACTTTTCATCTACATATTGCGAAGTAATAGTGATTTTCTCCAGCGTAATATCAGGTGCTTCAAAAGATAAATCTTCCAATAGCTTTTCCATAATAGTATGAAGCCGCCGCGCACCGATGTTATCTGTGCTTTGATTCACTTCAAAGGCAATTTCTGCTATTCGTTCAATAGCATCGTCAGAAAATTCAATTTCTATACCTTCTGTTTCTAATAAAGCAATATATTGTTTCATTAAAGCATTGTCCGGCTCAACTAAGATGCGCACAAAGTCTTCAACAGATAGTTTCTTCAGCTCCACGCGAATTGGAAAACGCCCTTGCAGCTCTGGAATAAGATCCGATGGTTTAGCCATATGAAAAGCGCCTGCTGCAATAAATAGGATATGGTCTGTTTTCACCGAACCGTATTTTGTCACAACGGTTGAGCCTTCCACGATCGGCAGGATATCTCTTTGGACACCCTCTCTTGACACACTGGCTGATGAAGATGCTGCACCTTTAGCTGCTACTTTATCAATTTCATCAATAAAGATAATGCCCGTCTGCTCTGCCCGTCTAACTGCCTCCTGCGTTACATCGTCCATGTCAATCAGCTTTTGGGCTTCTTCATTAATTAACACTTGACGCGCTTCCTTTACTGGCAATTTCCTCTTCTTCTTTTGCTTTGGCAATAGTCCACCGAGTACATCCTGCATATTCATGCCCATCTGTTCCATGCCAGAACCTTGGAACATGTCGAACATAGATGGCGGCTGCTCCTCGATTTCAATCGTGACTACTTCATTTTCCATCTCACCGCGCGCCAGCTTATCAGCAATCATTCTTCTCCGCTCGCGAATGGATGATTCTTCTTGAGAGTCCTCCATGTCTGCCTGCTGATCCTGGCCGCCCCCGCCAAATAGCATTTCAAATGGGTTTTTCATATTACCTGTTTTCTTTTTTTCAGGAACGAGCAGTTCAACAAGACGGCGATTAGCCGCTTCTTTTGCCGGCTCTTGTACAGATTGTACCTTTTCTTCTTTCACAACTCTTATCGCTGTTTCAGCCAAGTCGCGGACCATCGACTCTACATCCCGTCCAACATAGCCGACTTCTGTAAATTTTGTTGCTTCTACTTTAATAAAAGGAGCTCCTGACAGCTTCGCAATCCGCCGGGCAATCTCTGTCTTCCCGACCCCTGTCGGTCCGATCATTAATATATTTTTAGGAATGACTTCATCTCGAATCTCATCGCTTAATAGACTCCGCCGATAACGGTTGCGCAGAGCAACGGCCACCGCTTTTTTTGCGTCTTTTTGGCCGACAATGTATTGGTCAAGCCGTTCCACAATTTGTCTCGGTGTCAATTGTAGTGATTTTCTCTCCACGTTTTTCACTCCTTTACTCCAGTTCTTCCACTATGATTTGATCATTCGTATATACACAGATCTCGCCGGCAATTTCTAAGGAAGCTTTAGCGATTTCTCTTGCTGTCAAATATTCTCCCGAATAAGTTTTCAATGCGCGGCCCGCTGCTAAAGCAAAATTGCCTCCAGAACCAATCGCTAAAATGCCATCATCCGGTTCAATGACTTCTCCTGTTCCGGAAACGAGCAAAATATTTGAGCGATCCATCACGATCAGCATCGCTTCCAGCCGGCGTAACACTTTATCAGAACGCCATTCTTTGGCAAGCTCTACCGCTGCACGCTGCAAATTGCCGTTATATTCTTCAAGCTTGTGCTCAAATAGTTCAAACAGCGTGAACGCATCAGCAACAGACCCGGCAAAGCCGGCAAGTACTTTTCCATTAAATAATTTACGTACTTTTCTCGCTGTATGCTTCATAACGACGGCATTCCCGAACGTCACTTGCCCGTCACCAGACATTGCACACTCACCTTTATGATGAACAGCAAAAATCGTGGTTGCATGAAACTGTTCCATAAATTCCAATTCCTCCTTTACTTACGCACGGGGATGATGAATTACATACGTCTTTCTCAAATGTTCTTTCGTCACATGCGTATATACTTGAGTAGAAGATAGATGATCATGTCCAAGCAGTTCCTGAACCGTTCTCAAATCTGCTCCATTGTTTAACAGATGAGTAGCAAATGTGTGGCGCAGCATATGAGGATGAATCTTTCTTGTTAAGGAAGCTTTCTCGATCAATTTTGTTAAAATATGGCGAATGCCTCTCGGAGTCAGCGGTCTGCCTCGGTGGTTAACGAATAAAAAAGAATGGCTGTCTGCGGACTTCATGAGAAAGTGTCTCGCGGTTGCTATGTATCGCTCTATTGCCTCATGGGCAAAGCTTCCGAAAGGCACGTACCGTTCTTTATTCCCTTTTCCTTTTACGAGTAACACAGAAAGATCAAAATCAATATGCGTTAATTCGATCCCTGTACATTCACTCACACGAATGCCTGTTGCATATAAAAGCTCCAATATTGCTTTGTTGCGGATCTGTAAAGGCTCTTCTCCTTCACACACAGCAAAAAGCTCTTCCATCTCTTCTTCGTAAAAAAAGGATGGGAGCTTCTTTGCCCCTTTTTGCTGCTGCACGAGCAAGAAAGGATTCTCCGTTATGACCTGTTCCCTGGATAAAAAACGAAAAAAGCTGCGTAAACTGGAAACCCTTCTAGCAATAGTAGAGCGGGACAATTGTTTTTCATGTAAGGCCGTTAAATACAAACGCGCGTCCGAATACTCGACATCTTTCAAATCCTCAATACTTTGTTCATTAGTGAACTTAAGAAATTCTTCAATATCGTATTGATAATACTCGATCGTGTAATTAGAGTACTGTTTTTCGATTTGTAGAAACTCGATAAAAGATTGTAAATATTCATTGGAAGTTTTTGTCATATGCACACCCCGTTAAAGCTACTAAATAGTATCACAATCAATTACCCCTTGCAAGAAAGTTTACAAACTTTTCGAAAAAGTGTGAATTGTTTCCAATGCCCGCTTAGCGTGTGCTTCATACCTTTCTTTCTTATTTCTAATTTTAACCGGAAGATCAGGAAATAAACCAAAGTTCGCATTCATCGGCTGGAAGTTTTTTTCGTTCGTTGTCGTAATATAATGAGCCATACTGCCAAGAGCTGTTTCTGCCGGCACCACTACTGGCTCCTCTCCTAAGGCAAGACGCGCTGCATTTATTCCAGCAACTAAACCGCTTGCTGCGGACTCCACATAGCCTTCAACACCTGTCATTTGTCCAGCAAAGAATAAGTCATTGCGATCTTTAAACTGATATGTCGGCTTTAATACTTTTGGAGAATTAATGAATGTGTTTCGGTGCATCACTCCATAACGGACAACTTCAGCCTGTTCAAGACCTGGAATCAGCTGCAGCACCTCTTTTTGCGGTCCCCATTTTAAATGTGTTTGGAAACCAACGATGTTGTAAAGCGTTCCGGCTGCATCATCCTGGCGCAGCTGCACGACTGCATACGGTCTTTTACCTGTTTTAGGATCTTCTAATCCAACTGGCTTCATCGGTCCAAACAACAGCGTTTTCTTTCCACGCTTAGCCAGAACTTCTACAGGCATACATCCTTCAAAGAAAATTTCTTTCTCAAATTCTTTTAAAGGAACCGTTTCCGCTGTAATGAGCGCCTCATAAAATCTGTCAAACTCTTCTTCTGTCATTGGACAATTTAAATAAGCGGCTTCCCCTTTATCATAACGCGATTTTAAATAAGCCTTATTCATATCTATGCTGTCTTTCTCAATAATAGGAGCGGCAGCATCATAAAAATAGAGATATTCTTCACCAGTTAATTCTTTCAGTGTCTGCGACAAAGATTCACTGGTCAGCGGGCCGGTAGCAATAACGGTAATGCCTTCTGGAATATCGGTCACTTCTTCGTTAAATACCGTCACGTTCGGATGATTTTTCACGCGCTCCGTAACATTGCCGGCAAATTCATGGCGATCAACCGCAAGCGCCCCCCCGGCTGGAACAGAGCAATGGTCTGCTGACGAAATAATGACTGAATTTAACACTCTCATCTCTTCTTTTAATACGCCAACCGCATTGGTGAGAGCATTTGCCCGCAGTGAATTGCTGCAAACAAGTTCCGCAAACTTATCTGTATGATGAGCAGGGGTTTGTCTGACTGGGCGCATTTCAAATAAATTCACTTTCACGCCCCGCTCAGCGATTTGAAAAGCAGCTTCACTTCCCGCCAGGCCCGCTCCAATCACATTAACGAATGGTTCCATTATGTTCAGCCTCCTGAATAAATAGTAGTACGTACAATTATATCCCTAAAGCATTGTACAATAGACGTTCGTATAAAAAAAGCATTATATACGAAAACAAATAAAAAAAGCGGGAACATCCCGCTTTTAGACTTGCGTTTCTTCTTTATAGTCACACGCTGTGCATTGAATTTGCACACCTTTTTTCAACTTTTTCTCAACGAGCATCTGTTCACATTTCGGACACTTCCGCTCAATCGGCTTATCCCACGATAGGAAATCACACTCTGGAAAACGGTCACATCCGTAAAAGATCCGCTTCTTTTTACTTTTTCTTTCTATTATATTTCCTTCGTTACACTTCGGACATTTCACACCGATTTCTTTCACAATTGCTTTTGTATTTCGGCAGTCAGGGAAATTGCTGCAAGCCATGAATTTACCGTACCGGCCCATTTTGAATACCATTGGATGGCCACAGCTTTCACAATCCTCGCCTGCAGGTTCATCTTTGATCTCTACTTTTTCCATTTCTGCTTCTGCTTTCACTAAATGCTGCGCGAAGCCTTGGTAGAATCCATCGATGACTTCTGCCCACTCCACTTGTCCATCTTCTACGTTGTCCAAGTCTTTCTCCATTTTCGCTGTGAATTCCACATCAATAATATCTGAAAAGAATTCTGCCATTAGTTCATGGACAATTTCACCAAGTTCTGTCGGTACAAATCGTTTATTATCTAAAGCGACATACCCCCGTTTTTGAATCGTATCCAGTGTAGGAGCAAACGTGGAAGGTCGGCCGATACCAAGCTCTTCAAGGGTTTTAACGAGCCTCGCTTCTGTATAGCGGGGAGGCGGCTGAGTAAAGTGCTGTTTTGGATCAATCGTTTCGGACGTTACTTTGTCCCCTTGTTCAAGGTTAGGAAGCTGTTTTTCTTTCTCTTCCTGACCATCGTCTGATCCTTCTACATACACTTTCATAAATCCTTGGAATTTGACTTTCGAACCAGTTGCCCGAAAAGTAATCTCTCCATTCACAAGGTCAGCACTGACTGTATCCATAACAGCTGATGACATCTGACTGGCAAGAAAACGTTCCCATATGAGCTTATACAGCCTTAACTGATCACGCGACAAAAATTCTTTTAATGCACTAGGTTCCTTCCACACACTCGTTGGACGGATCGCTTCATGTGCATCTTGGGCGTTAGACGGTTTTTTTTCTTTTTTCTCTTTCTTTTCTTCTACTTGTTTCGTGTATTCTTTGCCATGGGTAGATTCAATGAATTCGTACGCTTCTTTTTGGGCGATTTCTGAAATTCTCGTGGAATCTGTTCTCATGTACGTAATTAATCCGACTGTGCCTTCCTTGCCTAAATCAATCCCTTCGTATAATTGTTGGGCAAGCATCATTGTTTTCTTGGCTCTGAAGTTTAGCTTACGGGCTGCTTCCTGCTGAAGAGATGATGTAGTAAACGGCGGTGCCGGATTTCTCTTCCGCTCTTTCTTTGTGACACTAGCAAGTTCAAATTCATTTCCTTTGATCGCTGCAAGAATCTCTTTTACTTCTTCTTCTGATTTCAATGCGACTTTCTTTCCATTTTTCCCGTAAAAAGACGCGGAAAATGAACTTGTCTCTTTTAAAAACTGCGCATCAATCGTCCAGTACTCTTCTGGAATGAATTTGCCAATTTCTTTCTCTCTATCGATGATCAGGCGTAAGGCAACGGATTGAACACGGCCGGCGCTTAATCCTTTCTTCACTTTCTTCCAGAGCAGCGGGCTAATATTATAGCCGACGAGTCTATCAAGAATACGGCGGGCTTGCTGAGCATCAACAAGATCCATATTAATCGGCCTTGGATGCTTAAATGATTCTTTAATCGCATCTTTCGTAATTTCATTAAAGACGACACGGCAATCTGATGTCGTGTCTAGATCCAGACTATGTGCCAGATGCCACGCAATGGCTTCTCCTTCTCTATCGGGGTCAGCTGCGAGATAGATCTTTTTCGCTTTCTTAGCAGCTGCCTTTAACTCTTTCAGCACAGGTCCTTTTCCGCGGATCGTAATGTATCTTGGTTCGTATTTATTGTCTATATCAACACCCATTTGACTTTTTGGTAAATCGCGCACATGGCCCATGGATGCTTTTACTTTATACTTCTTCCCCAAATAACGCTCAATGGTTTTCGCTTTTGCAGGGGACTCTACTATTACTAAGTACTCTGACATGTATAAACCTCCCCCTAGAGGTAAAAATAAATAGATGTAACAAACATTATTAGCCGGTTTGATGACAGTTGTCAATCAAATACACATATGTTTTTCTATTTGTTTTTCTCTATCCGGTTATATATTTTACTTTTTTAAAGGATTGATTCTTTTGCAAAATTTAATACAGTTTACAAATAAAAGCAACCTTTTTTTATAAAAGAAGGAAAAATAACAGAAAGATCACCATAAAAAACTGACCTTTTCCTTCTAGGGTTTCTGCTTATTTTTTGATAATTTCTGACAATATGTCTGCACTCGTCTGCACCAATTTTGCCCCGTCGCTGATTAATTCATTCGTCCCAGCAGACAGCGGATCATCTATTCTTCCAGGCACACAAAATACTTCCCGCCCTTGCTCCAATGCATAATGAGCAGTAATTAACGAGCCGCTTTTTTTACCAGCCTGTACGACTACGGTACCAAGGGCTAAGCCGCTAATGATGCGGTTTCTAGCAGGAAAGTGCCATTTCTCCGGTTTCACTTCTGGCGGATATTCCGACAAAATCAGACCTGACTGTAAAATTTTTTTCGCTAAAGGAATATTTTCTCTGGGGTAAAAATGATGAAATCCGCCAGCTATTACAGCGATCGTTTTCCCTCCTTTATATAATGCCTCCTCATGTGCAAAAGCATCCACCCCTTTTGCCAATCCACTGACAATGACACAGTCGTTTTCAACAAGCAGCGGCATCAACAATTGAATGACTTTACGCCCATATTCATCAGCATCCCGGGCTCCAACAATCGCAAGCTTCCTATCATCAGCAAGCATGGCGGTGCTGCCTGATGCATAAAGAACCCACGGAGGCTGCGGCAGTGTTTTTAACAGTGGCGGGTAAAATGAGCTATAAATGGGAATCACAGAAATCCCCTGATCTCTATATTTTCTTAATAAAGGCTGGGTCAGGCTTGCAGCGAGTTGTTCAACAATCGGAATGGAGCGGGAAGAAGGAATAGCAAGTACGCTGGAGATATAGGATGCGGAATATTGATAGAGGTTTTTCAAGTCAGGCTCCTGCTTTAAAAGCAAGTAGATAGCTTTCCAGCCAAGCCCTCGGCAATGCTGCAGACGGATGATTTTTTCTGTTAATTCATCCAGTTTAAACGCCCCCTTTTTATGAGAAAGGCTGTCCCCCAAGCGTCTGTTTCTTTGCTTTGGAGACAGCCTTTTAATTATTTACATAAATTAATGAGTTTTACACTCTTCGTAAATGCCTTTTTCTTTGATCACTTCGATCAATGTTTCACCCATAACAGATGGAGTTTCAGCTACTTTAATACCGCATTCGTTCATAACACGGATTTTTTCGTCAGCTGTTCCTTTTCCGCCAGAAATGATCGCACCAGCATGGCCCATGCGTTTTCCTGGAGGAGCCGTACGGCCGCCGATGAAGCCTACGACTGGCTTCGTCATATTTTCTTTTACCCAAAGAGCAGCTTCTTCTTCAGCTGTTCCGCCAATTTCACCGATCATAATGACAGCTTTTGTTTCTGGGTCTTCATTGAATGCTTTTAACACATCAATAAAGTCTGTACCGTTTACTGGGTCTCCACCGATACCAACAGCTGTTGATTGGCCGATACCTGCTTGTGACAATTGGTGTACTGCTTCATATGTTAATGTACCAGAACGGGAAACAACACCGACATGGCCTTTTGTATGAATGTAACCAGGCATAATACCGATTTTACATTCACCAGGTGTGATCACACCTGGGCAGTTTGGCCCAACTAGACGAGTTTTCTTGCCTTGCATATAACGTTTTACTTTTACCATATCCAATACTGGAATGTGTTCAGTAATACAAATAACAAGATCCAATTCTGCATCTACTGCCTCAGTGATTGCATCTGCTGCGAATGGAGCTGGAACGTAAATGACAGAAGCGTTCGCGCCTGTCGCTTTTACCGCTTCTTCTACTGTGTTGAATACCGGAACGCCTTCTACCTCTGTTCCGCCTTTTCCAGGTGTTACCCCGCCAACGATTTGTGTGCCATATTCAAGCATTTGTTTTGTATGGAATAAAGCGGTAGAACCAGTAATACCTTGAACGATTACTTTTGTGTCTTTATTAACAAATACACTCATGACTATACCTGCCTTTCTCTGGTCAACTCTAAAATTATTTGCCTACAAGCTCAACGATTTTTTGTGCGCCGTCAGCCATGGACTCAGCTGCAACAATTTGAATGTCGGATTCATTTAAGATTTTCTTACCTAAGTCAACGTTTGTTCCTTCTAAACGAACAACGAGCGGTACAGATAAACCGACTTGTTTCGCTGCTTCTACTACACCAGTTGCAATAACGTCACATTTCATAATTCCACCAAAAATGTTAACGAAGATTCCTTTAACATTTTTGTCAGAAAGGATAATTTTAAATGCTTCTGTTACTTTTTCAGCTGTCGCGCCGCCCCCAACATCAAGGAAGTTCGCTGGATCGCCGCCATAATGTTTGATGATGTCCATTGTAGCCATAGCAAGGCCTGCCCCATTAACCATACAGCCAATGTTGCCATCAAGGGAGATATAGCTTAAGTCATATTTGGATGCTTCGATTTCTTTTGGATCTTCTTCTTCTAGATCGCGATATTCTACAATATCTTTATGGCGGTATAATGCGTTAGAATCAAAGTTGATTTTCGCATCAAGTGCCATAACATTTCCGTCACCCGTAACAACTAATGGGTTGATTTCAGCAATAGAAGCGTCTTTGTCAATAAACGCTGTGTAAAGACCCATCATGAATTTTACCGCTTTGTTGACAAGGTTAGCTGGAATGTTGATATTGAAAGCGATGCGGCGTGCTTGGTATGGCATTAAGCCAGTTACCGGATCAATGTATTCTTTGAAAATTTTCTCCGGAGTTGCTTCCGCTACTTCTTCAATTTCTGTTCCGCCTTCTTCGGAAGCCATTAATACGACTTGAGAAGTTGCACGGTCAAGAACAAGACCAACATAATATTCTTTTTGAATATCGCAGCCTTCTTCGATCAGCAAACGCTTCACTTCTTTACCTTCTGGACCCGTTTGATGTGTGACGAGCGTCTTACCTAAAATTTCTTCAGCATATGTACGCACTTCATCAATATTTTTCGCAACTTTAACTCCGCCCGCTTTTCCGCGGCCGCCTGCATGAATTTGCGCTTTAACAACGCAAACTTCCGTGCTAAGTTGTTTCGCTGCTTCCACTGCTTCTTCTACAGAAAAAGCAACTTTACCGTTTGGAACGGCTACCCCATAATTTCTGAGGATTTCTTTCCCTTGATACTCATGGATATTCATACTCCATCCTCCTATCAATCTCAAAAAAGTGGACTGCGTTACCATTGTATATAAACTCGGTATGCCTGTCTAGATGTTGAACATAAATTTGTTATTGTTCGTCTCTTTTATGACCATGATTCCTTGTTTACATGTTCAAAGCTCTTTTTTTTGCTAAAAATGGATATTCTTTCACAGTCCCTGCTATTTATTACCCTTCCCCTGAATTGTTCACATCATTCATTTATTTTTTTGTTGATCCAGACGGTAAATAAACGCAAATACTTCTGCTACCACTTGATAAAGTTCTTCAGGAATCGATTCGTTAATTTCCAGCTTGCCTAATAGTTCGACGAGGCTTGGGTCTTCCTGAATAGGGATATTGTGTTCCTTCGCTTTTTCAAGAATGTTCTCCGCTATTTTCCCTTTTCCTTTAGCGATCAACGCAGGGGCTTGACTTTTATCCGGCCGGTAAGAAAGAGCCGCCGCCTGCTTTCTCTTTATCTCTTTGTTCATATCCGAATATCTACTCCTTCATACGGCAATGCTTTCATTACCTGAACGAGCGGAAGCTGTGCATCCTTTTTTGGCTGTTTAAATTGGACGCTCGACAATTGATAGCCCTTTTCCTCTATTCCTGCTTTTAATGCCGGTATAAGGGCCTCGGCCATCGCTTTCAATCCGGGGGTTTCATTAAATACTTGCAGCTGTATAATCCGATTTTGCACTTGCATATCAATAACCGTTTCTTTAAGCTGTTCCAAATTTAAATAAAACAACACTCGACAGTAATCCGCATCCAGTTTGCCGCTGGCTGTTCTTTTTCCTGACCATTGCAGCGTCAATTCCGTATGAAAACCGAACAAATTGACCGGCACTTGCATGACTAGCTGCTGCAGCGGCCCCTGCTCGGCAGAAAGCAGCTGCTGGACATTCATCCGCCCAATCAGCTGTTCCGCAAGCTCTCTTACTTGGATAGGTATATTTTCGCTGAGCAGGCGCAGAAGCTGGGGCTTAAGCATGCTTTCTAGTTCCGCTTGTTCAGCCTTCCCAGCCTGAAGAAGTCCTTCTAAATCAACCCCAAGAAGTTGAAACGTATCTTTAATGAATGCATGTGCCTCTTTGGCAGACAAATGAAGCCGCATATCGTTTTCTACAGCAAATGCAACTTTCTGAAAAAGAATTTCTTTTCCTGTAAGTGATGTAATAATAGCTGAAGAATGAATCTTTGCCCCTTCATTTTTAACCGCATTCATCAATTCATCCGCTTCCTTGTTAAAAAGCGATGCTAGCTGCCGGATGGCCTCCTGCGGCTGCTCTTGGTGAATGCTCACTTTCGCAGCAGTTTTGAAAATAGCTGCTAATTGTTCATTTGTCGCTTTTACATCTTTTAGCCCAGCCATTAGTTGCTTGATTTCTTCTGTCAACGACTGGCTCACACCCTTGTCGGCCGTTCGGGTACTTTGCATTAGAGCGTTCTCTAATCGCTGCTGGGGCTCTTTTCCGGACGGCTGATGAATGAACTGGCTGATCACTTCTTTTAAAGACATTGATCCGCTTTCAGTACGCATTTGTCCCTTTATATCAGGCGGCTGCCCCCCTTCTTTCTTCCACTGGCGCATCATTTCAACGAGCATATCATCTATGCTTTCTGCCTTTTCCGGAATCATCCCCCACGATTTAACTAGATCAACGGCTGGTGTTCTTGCAGCTGCGGTCTTTTCTGAAAATAATAACTGATCCATCACGGCAGAAAGCACTCTTTGAACCGTATGCTTTTCAAGAGGGCTTTGCCATTCTTTTAATAGTTTTAAGAGCGTATTTGCCGAATCTGAAGGCTGCTTCAACTGGTGAAGCTGATTTATTAACCCTTCTGTTAATTTACTGATGGTCGCTGGAGATTGCGCTGTCATTAATGATTGAAATACATCCTTCGTCAGCGGAAGAGAGCGCTCAGCCATCATTTTGATCACTTGTATTCCTTCTGTGACTGATCCCTTTGCAAGCCACTCTGCAGCCTTCACAATCGCCTCCTTTGATAAAGGCCGATTTTCTTTCATCATCATTTCCACGAACGCTCTATTTTCTTCTGTCAGCGGCAAAGATAGCTGTAGCAATAAACTCCGGGCCATCGTTGACACATCTCCCTTTGCAGCTGCCGGCGATGTCACAACGTTCAATTGCAGCTGTTCGGCGTTCGACACGACGCGAAACCAATATCTTTCTCCTGACTGGAGGGGCACTTCTAATTTCGCAATCATTGTGGTTGTTCCCGTTGACAGTTCAGCCATTCCATTCGGCAGCATTTTCACCACTTTAGCTGGAAACACCTCTCCTTCCCGCATTTGTGTCACTCTTTCTTTTCCAAGAAGGCCTTGTGAAAGAGCAGCTTGTTGGATAAACACTGTATTCACCTCCGTTATTTTTCTGCTGTTAAACCATTTCCTTTATAGGTGAAAAACTGCGTCGATGAATGGCACAGGGACCGTGAAGCTCAAGACCTGCTAAATGCTCTTTTGTGCCATATCCCATATTTTTTTCAAACCCATACGATGGATAAAGAAGGGCATATTCACTCATTAATCGATCTCTCGTTACTTTTGCTACGATGGATGCCGCAGCGATAGACACACTTTTTTCATCTCCTTTTACGATAGATGTCTGGGGTATGTCTACCGTTAATTTCATAGCATCAATTAATAAGTGTTCCGGTGTCTGCCTAAGTTGACTAATAGCAGATATCATCGCTTTTTTCGTTGCCTCATATATATTTACTTCATCTATTTTTGAAGCATCTACAATGCCAATTCCTATGTCTGCCTTCTCCATTATTTCTTTATAAAAGTACTCTTTTTTTACTTGACTGAGTTTCTTTGAATCATTGATTCCTATCAGGTCAAGACCCTGGGGCAGAACGACTGCAGCAGCCACAACCGGACCAGCAAGCGGCCCTCTGCCCACTTCGTCAATCCCTGCTGTGGATGTTACCCCCTGTTCCAGCAATTGACGTTCAAATATAAGCATCTGCTCATAATTCAAACGCTCCTCCTCACGTTTCTTTTGCAGACGGTACCATTGCTCAATCGCCTGCTGGACACCTTTACGCGGGTCTTTGAGCCACTCTTGGAACCGGGGATCACTTTCTAATTGAACTTCTCTTATTTGCTTTTTAATATCTGTTACTGACTGAGTCATCGCTGTATCCTTTCATTTGTTATGGATTAATGATTAGAGGTTTAATTTTGAATTTTGCACATTTTGTTTTTATAAAAAACAGGACTTGCACTTCCGCTTTTTTCTTATATCGTCCTTTTTTGGATAAAATAAATAGGGTGTCCCAAAAGTATAACTTTTGAGACCCTTCCGTTTTGTTTAAACTTGCCCGTTGATTCCTGTTCCAGGTGCTCTGCTTTCTGCGGGGATTTACCTGTTCGTTTTCCCTACAGAAGTCTTCACATTTCCCGCTACAATCAACTCAATGCAAAATAATCGTTTGAACGTTGTCAAAAAAATCTAAAGAAAGACTGACCCTAAAAAGTCGTTTTTAACGACCTTTTGAATCAGCCTCTTCATTAGTTATTGTATTTGTTCTTCTGGAAAGTCCAATGTCAGCTTTCCTAGTCTTTCTCCCCGTACGTCACGGATGATCAGATCGGTTGTTTTGTCGTAGTCAATTTCGGCACGCCCAGCGTAGCAGCCGCGGAGCCTGCCGATATGGTTAAAGAGATCCAAGATATCCTCTGGGATTTCGTCGAGTTCATATCTTTCTCTTAAGCGCTCTGGATAGTATGCTTCTAAAAAGCGGAGAGCAAACACTGCCACATCTTGCAGGTTGAGAATCGCATCTTTAATGGCTCCTGTTAAGGCGAGTTTAAAGCCCGTGTCTTCATCCTCAAATTTCGGCCAAAGAATGCCGGGTGTATCAAGCAGCTCTATTTCTTTTCCTGCTTTGATCCATTGCTGAGCTTTCGTTACACCTGGCATGTTGCCCGTTTTAGCAATATTCCTTTTCGCTAACCGATTAATTAACGTTGATTTTCCAACATTCGGAATACCAACGATCATTGCACGGATAGCCCTCGGCTTGATCCCCCGGGATTTCATTCGGTCAAATTTCTCTTTCAATATTTCTTTTGCCGCTTTTTGAATAGCTGCTAGACCGTTTCCTGCATGGGAATTGATCGCTAAGGCAGGGATTCCTTCCTGCTTGAAATAAGCCAGCCAGCGATTCGTGATGACGGGATCAGCCATATCTGCTTTATTTAGAAGCACGAGTCTTGGCTTCTGCTGAATAATTTCATCAATCATCGGATTTCTTGAAGAAATCGGCAGGCGGGCATCGACTAATTCAAAAATAATATCAACTAACTTTAATTTTTCTGTGACTTCTCTTCGTGCTTTGGCCATATGACCTGGAAACCATTGAATCGTCATAGGTTTCACCTCCGTTCCATCTGGGGGTCCGTTTAATCTACTAGCCTTATCTTATTTAATGGCCAGAAAACAACACCTGTATCCCCCACTACCTCATCTATTCTAATTGTGCCGATATGACGACTGTCTTTACTAAACAAACGGTTATCGCCAAGTACAAAAATTTCTCCCTCCGGCACCGTTTCTCTTCCTGTAATTTCTTTCAGTGTAAAATCAGGAGTCAGAGGCCCGTTTTCTTGTTTTTTATACTCCTCCAAATAAGGCTCCTCATAATACTTTCCATTAATATATAATTTATCATCTTTATACTCTACTTTATCCCCGGGAAGACCAATTACACGTTTAATATAATCCTTATGTTCAGGGGCATGAAACACGACAATATCAAAGCGTTTCGTTTCACCAATCTTATTAACAATCATCCAATCACCGTCATTTAACGTCGGCATCATTGATTCTCCATCTACGACAATCGGCGCAATAATAAAGTATCGAATAATTGCTGCGAGTCCGATTGCGATCAAAAAAGCCTTTGTCCATTCCCAAAACTCAT
Source organism: Bacillus lumedeiriae (assembly GCF_044891285.1). Taxonomy (NCBI): domain Bacteria; kingdom Bacillati; phylum Bacillota; class Bacilli; order Caryophanales; family Bacillaceae; genus Bacillus; species Bacillus lumedeiriae. The sequence goes on along the minus strand of NZ_JAUIYO010000002.1, from coordinate 235,323 downwards.
TTTTTTCCTTTGCCACGTTTGCCACCACCTCATTTAGTATGTATGTATCATATCATTTTGATTAGCTATGAGAAAAGCACAAGCACCTTATTCATCCTAAACGCATAAGACAGGCCTCATAGAAAGTTGTATCTAACCTTTCTAGAAGGGGTGGCTCGGACCTAAGCAGAAAGGCAGCTTATGCTAGATTGAGACATTTACTTCTCCATTCATTTGAAAAAGGAGCTTGTCCCCAAGCTCCTTTCACAAATCGTCTATCATTATCGAATTTCTTTAATACGAGCTGCTTTACCACGAAGGTTACGCAAGTAGTAAAGTTTCGCACGACGAACTTTACCGCGGCGAGTTACTTCGATTTGAGCAATTTTCGGTGTATGAAGCGGGAATGTACGCTCAACACCTACGCCATAAGAAATTTTGCGGACAGTAAATGTTTCGCTTACTCCGCCTCCGCGGCGTTTAATTACAACGCCTTCAAAGATCTGAATACGCTCACGTGTTCCCTCAACAACTTTAACGTGTACGCGTACTGTATCTCCAGGACGAAAAGCTGGAAGATCTGTGCGAAGCTGTTCCTTAGTAATTTCTTGAATCAATTTGTTCATCAATATTCCTCTCCTTCTAACCGATGCTCAATACAGCTTGATCAAGCTGCAGCGGAACACCGTTTTAATGAGGTTTAGCCTTTTCGGCAAACCACTAAAAAATTCTATCATATATAAATCAATAAATCAAGCGTCCCGTTCTTTTCCCCACTTTTCCACCCAGATGCGCTGCCGTTCGGATAATGGATAGTTCTCCAGCAGGTCCGGGCGCCGCTCCCACGTCCTTCTTAAAGACTTTTCATCCCGCCATTCATCTATTAAACGATGATTGCCAGAAAGAAGAACATCGGGAACCTTTAAACCACGAAACTCCGCCGGTCTCGTATACTGTGGATGTTCAAGCAATCCTGATGAAAAAGAATCTAATATGGGAGAGTTCTCATTTCCAAGCACGTCAGGCAGAAGACGCACCACACTATCTGTAATGACCATGGCTCCAAGTTCGCCGCCTGTCAGCACAAAGTCTCCGATCGAAATTTCATCTGTGACAAGCTGCTCCCGGATTCGCTCATCGTAGCCCTCATAGTGACCACAAATAAAAATTAAGTGTTGTTCCGCGGATAATTCTTCTGCTTTTTTCTGCGAATAACGTTCTCCTTGCGGACACAGTAAAATCACACGCGGGCGGGCCGATGGAGAAGACGCTGTTACCTTTTCAACCGCATCAAAAACAGGCTGCGGTTTCAGCACCATCCCCGCTCCGCCGCCATATGGATAATCATCTACAGTCTTATGCTTTCCTTCTGCAAAATCCCGAAAATTGATGACATTGTACTCTACTTTTCCTTTTTCAACCGCTTTTTTCAGCATAGAGGAGGTAAGGACACCTTCAAACATTTCAGGAAAAAGGGAAAGAATATCAATTTTCATCATGATAATAACCCTTCCATCGGTTCAATAAAAATAAGTTTTTCTCCTGGATCCACTTTTTTCACGACTTGTTCAATGTACGGAATGTAGTGGCTCTTCCCAGACTTTCCGTTTACAACCCATACATCATTTGCTCCTGGAGTGAGAATTTCAGTCACTTTTCCGACTTCTTCCCCGTCAATCGTCTTTACGAGGCAGCCGATAATTTCGTGAAAGTAATATTCTCCTTCACTCAATTCACCAAGCTGGGATTCTTTTATTTTTAACAGCCCGCCTTTTAGAGGTTCGACTGTATTTAACCCTTCAAATCCTTCAAATGTTAGCAAATCAAATGATTTATGCGTGCGATGCGATGCCACAATAACGGGTTTGCCCTCCGTCTCTCCAGGCATAAACAAATACAGCATATTCCCTATTTGATACCTTTCATCAGGAAAGTCTGTTCTTGAAATGACCCTGACTTCACCGCGAAGACCGTGTGTATTAACAATTTTTCCTACGTTAAACCATTTTTCCACTTTTGATTCACCTCTAACGAATCTCAATAACAATGCCATCTTTAATGACAATTGTTTTTTCTGCTTCTTCCCACTGATCGCCAACGTTTATATCAACAAGTGTCTGCAGCTCTTTTTCCTTCAGTTCACTGCCGAGAGGTAAAAGCTCCAGCTGACTTTGTTGAAAATCAACATTTTTTATCTTTTGCAGGCGCTGCTTCATTTCTTTTTCATAAAAGCTCACAGTTTGTTGACGGCTGTTTTGTTGCAGCCTTTCTGCTTTTTTTAACTCAAAACGTAATTGCTCATATTCTTTTTCAAGCTGCCTTTTTTTATCCTGATAAGATGAAAACAATGATTGTTTCATCGTCTCTGTTAATATTTGCTTAACAATCACCGTCCGCAAGATCTGCATGCCACCGCCTCCTTGGAACCTTAAATGATCAGTTCATTCTGTTGTCTAGGCGCTTCCGCTTTTCTACTATCCAGCTCCACCGCCTTGCCCCTCGAGGTCAAATAACCCTCACTCAATGAAGTCACAGAACGACTTCTTTGAGTGAAGAACATTTGCTTGTCGGGGCAGATCAGGCGCTTTCGCTTTTCTACTTAAAAATCCGTACGAAAAAAGGGAGGTTATCCCTCCCTACTTTTCTTATTTGCTGTATTTAGCGTTATGGAATTTTTCCATAATGCCTTGTTTAGAGAATAGGTTGCGAACAGTGTCAGATGGTTTCGCACCATTTTGAAGCCATTTTAATGCAAGCTCTTCATCGATTTTCACTTCAGCTGGTTGTACAACTGGATTGTACGTTCCAACTGTTTCGATTTGACGTCCGTCACGTGGAGAACGAGAATCTGCTACTACAATACGATAGAATGGGGATCTTTTAGAACCCATGCGTTTTAAACGAATTTTTACTGCCATTTTTAAAGCACCTCCGAATAGTTTTACACAAGATAGAATAATAACAAATAACAGGGTTGTTTGTAAAGGTTTTTTTCTTTACATTTTATCCAACAGCAGATCAGGCGCTTTCGCTTTTCTGCTGTCCAGCTGGAGCGCCTTGCCCCTCGAGGTCAAATAACCTTCACTCAATGAAGTCAAAGGACGACTTCTTTGAGCGAAGAACATTTGCTTGTCGGGGCAGATCAGGCGCTTTCGCTTTTCTTTACATAAACGGGAATTTGAACGGCATTCCTTTTTTCTTGCCTTTTTGCTGCATGCCGGACATTTGTTTCATCATTTTTTTCATTTCTTCAAATTGCTTAAGCAGGCGGTTTACTTCCTGAATTGATGTTCCGCTTCCTTTGGCAATTCGTTTTTTTCGTCCAGAGTTAATGATTTCTGGATGTTTTTTTTCCTCAGCCGTCATCGATTGGATAATCGCTTCGACATGGGAAATTTGTTTTTCATCTACTTGAACGTTCGTTAAGCCTTTAATTTTATTGGCTCCAGGAAGCATTTTAATAATCTCATCCAATGGACCCATAGACCGAACTTGCCCAAGCTGATCAAGAAAGTCATCAAATGTGAACGACATCGTCCGCATTTTTTGTTCAAGCTCTTTCGCTTTCTCTTCATCGATGTTTGTTTGCGCCTTTTCAATTAGCGTTAATACGTCTCCCATGCCAAGAATCCGCGAAGCCATCCGTTCTGGATGAAATGGCTCTAGTGCATCCAACTTTTCACCCATACCGGCAAACTTAATCGGCTTTTCTGTCACCGCACGGATGGACAAAGCTGCCCCGCCGCGCGTATCTCCGTCAAGCTTTGTTAAAACGACACCAGTCACACCGAGTTGATCATTAAAACTTTGTGCAACGTTGACCGCATCCTGCCCGGTCATAGCGTCAACGACAAGAAAGATTTCATCTGGACTCGCCAGCTCTTTAATTTCTTTTAGCTCGCCCATTAAGTTTTCATCCACATGAAGGCGGCCCGCTGTATCAATTAACACATAATCATGATGATCGGCTTTCGCTTTTTCAATAGCCTGCTTGGCAATCTCCACGGGACTCACTTGATCTCCTAAAGAAAAAACAGGCATACTCAGCTGCTTGCCGAGCGTTTCTAGCTGCTTGATTGCTGCCGGGCGGTAAATATCCGCGGCTACAAGCAGCGGCTTGCGGTTATAGCGCTTCCGCAGCAAATTAGCGAGCTTGCCTGTAGTAGTCGTTTTACCGGCCCCTTGCAGACCAACCATCATAATCACTGTTGGTGGACGTTTCGCCACTGCGATCTGACTCTGTTCGCCGCCCATTAGTTCCGTTAATTCTTCTTTAACGACTTTAATGACTTGCTGACCAGGCGTTAAGCTTTGCATAACCTCTTGACCGACAGAGCGTTCACTAACTTTTTTGACGAAGCTTTTTACGACTTTAAAGTTAACATCCGCTTCAAGCAGGGCAAGACGCACTTCCCGCATCATTTCTTTGACGTCCGCCTCTGTGACTTTTCCTTTTCCGCGGATTTTTTGCATCGTATTTTGCAGTCGGTCGGCTAATCCTTCAAATGCCATCGTGCCGCCTCCTAATCTAATTTCTCAAGCGTTTCAATAATAGACAGCCCTTCATTAGAAGTACAGGATTTCAGCTCCTTCAACAAACGACTGCGCTCTTGAAATTTCTTAAATAACAACAACTTACTTTCATACTCCTCCAACATCACTTCTGTGCGTTTAATATTATCATAAACCGCCTGACGGCTTATTTCATATTCTTCCGCAATTTCACCGAGGGAGAAATCATCCAAATAATAAAGGGACATATAACTGCGCTGCTTATCCGTTAACAATGAATGATAAAAGTCATACAAATAATTCATCCTTGTCGTCTTCTCAAGCATGGACAGCCCCCCTTGTTAAGTTAAAAACCTTTACATTAAAACAGTCTACCCATTTTCAAGAACAATGTCAAGAAAATATCTTTACGCATCTAAAAGCGGATGGCGCCCGCTTATCAGCGACAAGCATAAGACGAGCCGACTGGGAGGTTGTTCTTTAATCTTCTGAACAGATTCCCTTATGACCGAGAGGCTGGCCGCTGCAGCTAGACACCTCAAAAGCGGAAGATCTGTTCTGCCTCGACAAAGATGGATGGCGGGTAATTTTTAAAAACTGGTCAGTAAATCTGGCGATTCGACCAACCTCCTAAGAAAGATCCTATCTCAAACTAAAATAGTTAAATCTGGCACGCTTGGAATACTGCTATTCCTCGTCTTTCTCTGCCTCATCTGTCTGTTCCTCAAATGCAGAAGAAAATAATCCATACACATATTTCTCAGCATCAAACGGCTGTAAATCATCCATTTTTTCGCCAAGACCAACAAATTTGACAGGGATCTCGAGCTCTTTACGAATAGCCAGCACGATTCCCCCTTTAGCTGTTCCATCAAGCTTTGTCAGAACAATTCCGCTTACATCTGTTGCTTCTTTAAATGTTTTCGCTTGAACCATAGCGTTTTGTCCTGTTGTCGCATCTAGGACAATGAGTACTTCATGGGGAGCTCCCGGAATTTCTCTTTCAATGACCCGCTTCACTTTTTCCAATTCTTTCATTAAATTGACCTTATTTTGAAGACGGCCTGCTGTGTCGCACAATAATATATCCACTTGACGGGATTTAGCTGCTTGAACAGCGTCGTACATTACGGCAGCCGGATCAGACCCTTCGCCTTGTTTAATTACCTCTACGCCTGTGCGTTCTCCCCAAACTTCCAGCTGTTCAATCGCTCCGGCCCGGAAAGTATCGCCCGCAGCCAGCAGCACTTTTTTGCCTTCTGACTTAAATTTATGAGCCAGCTTGCCGATTGTCGTTGTTTTTCCAACACCATTGACACCGACAAAGAGAATAACAGTCAGTCCTTCTTCTTGAATATTTAGTTCATTTGAGGATTCTTCACCGCCCTGATAAATGGCTACTAGTTTTTCAGTAATAATATCACGTACTTCTGCCGGGTCTTTCGTATTGCGCCGCTTCACTTCATGCTTCAATTGCTCAATGAGTTCCATTACTGTATCGAATCCAACGTCTGCACCGATCAGAATTTCCTCAAGTTCTTCAAAGAAGTCTTCGTCAATCTTGCGGTAGCGCGCAACAAGATCATTTACTTTGTTGGAAAAGTTATCTCGTGTTTTTGCCAAGCCTGATTTAAATTTTTCTGTTGCCTGATCTGTTGAAACAGTTAATTTTTCTTTTAACTTCTTAAAAAAGTTCATCTTTTTCCTCCTGTAAACTTAAGAATCTATTATGACAGCTGCTCGAGGTCATAAGTTAAACTGGCAGCATGGCTAAATGCGCCATTTCATCTTATGCTTGTCGCGGCTATACAGATGCTTCTGCTTTTCTTTCATCCATTTTGACGGATACTAGTCTGGATACCCCTGATTCCTGCATCGTGATACCGTAGAGAACGTCCGCTTCTTCCATCGTTCCTTTTCTGTGGGTGATGACGATGAATTGGGTATCTTGGCTAAACCGTTTTAAGTATTGGCTGAAGCGGAAGACATTAGCTTCATCTAATGCCGCTTCAACTTCATCGAGTACACAAAACGGAACAGGGCGTACTTTAAGTATAGCAAATAATAGAGCGATGGCTGTTAATGCCCGTTCCCCGCCGGATAACAGACTTAAATTTTGCAATTTCTTGCCGGGCGGCTGGGCGACAATTTCTACTCCAGTTGTTAGTAAATGTTCGGGGTCCGTCAGTTTCAATTCTGCTTTGCCGCCGCCAAACAACGCCTGAAACACAGGAAGAAATTGCATACTTACGGCCTGAAATGTTTCTTTAAATCTCTTCGTCATTTCTTCGTCCATTTCCTCTATCACTTGAAATAATGTATCCTTTGCCTCCTGCAAATCCGTCCGCTGTTCTTCTAAGAACGTATAGCGTTCAAATAGACGTTCGTACTCTTCGATTGCCCCAATATTTACATTGCCAAGCTCCTTGATGGACAGTTTGATCAAGTGAAGTTTTTTCCGTACTTCTTCAATGTGAAAAGGCAGCGGGTATTTTTCTTTCGCCGCTTCATACGTCAACGTGTACTCTTTGCTTAAATGCTCAAGACGATTTTCAAGCTCTACGTCTAAACGATTAATTTTGACTTCTTCATCTTGAACGGCTTCACTCATTGCTTTATGAAGCCGTTTGATTTCCTTTAATTCCTTCTCATCGTTTTCCAGCCTTTGGAGTTTGTCCGCTCGTTCACTTCTGCGCATCGTAATGAGTTGAGCAATATCTTCTTTGTCCTGCCGTTTCTTTCTCGCTGTTTCCTCTAATTCTTCTTCTCCTTGTCCGCTTGCCGACATTTCTGTTTGCAGCCAATTTAAGTCTTCTTCCCACTGTGTATATTTCCGCTGGGAAGCAGTCAATTCTGCAAGCACTTGTTCAAGCCGCTCGGCCCCTGCTGTTAATTGCTCGCTTTTTACAGCCAGCTTGGCCTTTAGCTCACTTATGTCTTGTACGATCGTTTCTTTCAATGTACTTTCTTGCGCCTTTTGTTTCGTTAATTTCTTGATTTTTAAATCAAGTGCTGTAATTTCCTGCTGGCTGCCGGCAAGTCGATTTTCCGCGTTTGTAAAGAGCTTTTGCAGCCTCCCATGTTCCTCTTCAAACTCACGCTTTTCTGTATCATAAATAGACAAACGGTTGTTGATTGTTTGATAGGAGAATTGCCATTCTAGCTGCTCGTTCTTCCGCTCCTGTTCTTTCACTCTTATTGTTTCTATGTCGTTTCGCATTTCTTCAAGGAGCGCTTCTTTTGAGGCAATGTCTTCTTTTAATTTTTTTACTTCCCGCTCTGCAGCTGACGTTTTTACTTCCATCACGGCGAGCTTTTCTTTTAACGTTTCCAACTCATTTTTCCGGCTGATGAACGAGCTTCCTTTTTGTTTTAAAGCGCCTCCCGTCATGGAACCGCCTGGATTCACAACATCGCCATCCAGCGTCACAATCCGATAACGATAGTTCATTAGCTTAGCTAGTTCATTTGCGCCTTCCAAGCTGGCCGCTATGACAGTGTGTCCAAGCAAATTGGTGACCGCTGATCGATACTTATCCGAAAATTGAATGAGGCTAGAGGCAATGCCGATAAAGCGGCTGTCATTTTCCAGCTGTGCAGAAAGTGAGGATGGGAAGGCTTTTTCTTTCATCGATGTTAAAGGTAAAAACGTTGCCCGTCCAAATCTATTTTTCTTCAAATAATTAATCGCGTCACGGGCTGCCCGCTCGTCGGCAGTAATGACATGCTGCATACTGCTGCCAAGAGCGACTTCAATGGCTGTTTCATACTTCTTAGGCACATCAATCATTTCGGCAACGGCCCCTTCAATTCCTGACAGGTTCCGATCTCTCGCTTTCAACACTTCCTTAACCCCTTGAAAAAATCCTGAATAATCTTCTTCTAAAGATTCAAGCATCTCTTTACGGGATTTAGCATCCTGAAGAATTTGATACGCTTGATATAAATTTGATTCCTGCTTTTCATACTTCGCTTTCATCGTCTCCAAGACTTGCTGTTCTTGGCGCAAAATATCCGTATGAGCTGCTACACGCTCTTGCTCATTAGCAAGGGCTGCCTCTGCTGCCGCCTTCTTCTCTTCAATTTCCCGCCGTTCTGCAAGATGCTTTTCGTTCTCCGTATCGAGCCGTTCTTTTCTGCGTACTAACTGTTCGATTTGCTGCTTTATATGCTGCTGATCATTTTTAGCGGATGCCTGCTCGTTTAAACTTTCAATGTAGTCTGATTTTAGTGACTCAATTTCTTCTTCGAGGTTTTTGGAAAGCTGTCCCATTTCCCCCTGTTTCTCTGCCAGCAGCTGCTTCAAATCCGCAGCTTCTCTTTTATCCTTTCCCAACTTGATCTTCAATTCATCTGCCTGTATGGAAAGCGCCTGTAGTTTTTCTTTTATTTCTGTCAAATTCTCAGCAAGCTGCCCTTCATTTTGGGTGGCGTTTTTTCGTCTTTCCCGTAAAACACGCTTACGGCCTTCCAGCTTTTCAAGTTCTTCACTCGCAGCTAAAAGTACGGCCTGCAAATCATTTACCGATTCGTCAATAGCCGTAATTTGTCCACGCAGCTCGTCTGCTTCAGCTTCTTTTTTTTGCAGACTTAAAAAAAGACGGGCTTCTTCACGATCGTGTTCGTCGTGGCTCGCCTTTAATTTTTCCCATTGAGCATGTAGCTCGTCAATTTCATAAACGATCACGGCAATGTCATAGCCTGTCATTTCTTCCTTTTTTTCAAGGTAATCGCGTGCAATAGACGCTTGTATGCGTAAGGGCTCTAGCTGGCCTTCCAGCTCATGCAGAATATCTTGAACACGCAAAAGATTCTCCTGTGTTTCATCAAGTTTCTTCTCCGCTTTCTTTTTACGGTTTTTATATTTCAATACACCAGCGGCTTCTTCAAAAACTGTACGGCGTTCCTCGGATTTACTGTTCAAAATTTCGTCTACTTTTCCCTGGCCAATAATGGAAAAGGCTTCTTTACCAAGACCCGAATCCATAAATAAATCGACAATATCTTTTAACCGGCACGGTCTTTTGTTAATAAAGTACTCACTATCACCGGAACGATACACTCTTCTCGTTATACACACTTCATTGTACTCAATAGGAAGTGTTTCCGATTCATTATTTAACGTCAAAGTCACTTCAGCCACATTGGATGGCTTTCGGCTATCACTGCCGGAAAAAATTACATCCTCCATTTTCCCGCCGCGCAAGCTCTTTGCTGATTGCTCCCCGAGTACCCAGCGTATCCCATCAGTAATATTGCTCTTTCCTGATCCATTCGGCCCGACCACGGCCGTTACACCATTAACAAACTCAACAGAAACCCGTTCAGCAAATGATTTGAATCCAGCAATTTCTAATTTTTTTAGGAACATCTTCCTTTCCCCTGCCTTCTATTCTGTATGTTGTTTCAATGCTGTTAAAGCCTTTTGAGCGGCCAGCTGCTCGGCTTCTTTTTTTGATTTTCCCTGTCCGCTGCCAAGCACTTCTCCGTTCAATGACACTTGAGAAACAAATTCTTTGCTGTGAGCAGGACCTTTCTCTTGTAAAATCTTATATTCAAGCAAACCTTTCGTCTGGCGCTGCACAAACTCTTGCAGCTGGCTCTTATAATCCATCATATGAGAAAAAGCACCGGAGTCGATCTTTGGAAAAATGATCTTTTCCAGGAAAGAAAGGACAGCATTCATACCTTGATCCAAGAAAAGCGCGCCTACAAATGCCTCAAATACATCGGCTAAAAGAGCTGGTCTCGTACGTCCGCCAGTTAGTTCTTCTCCTTTACCTAAAAGAACATATTTTCCAAAGTCGGATTCATTAGCAAACATCACAAGTGACGGCTCACAAACGATGGCTGCTCTAAGTTTTGTTAAATCACCTTCTGACATTAGGGGATATTTGTTAAACAAATAGTGGGAGATCGTTAATTCAAGGACGGCATCCCCTAAAAATTCCAAGCGCTCATTATCTTCATATGGCTTTTTCCGATGCTCATTCACATAGGATGAATGAGTAAAAGCATGCTTTAACAGTTCTTCATTATGAAACTCAATATTCATTTTTTCTTGAAGCTGTTTAAACTGCCGATCCCTTCTAGAGAAAGGCTTTTTGAATTCTCTATGTGTTTTTGTCATTGATTTCCTCCAGTAATCAAACTAATTTGCATCCACACACAGTGTAGTCGAAATTAAAAAAAATCGCAAAAGAAGAAAGAGGCTGACTCAAAAGGGTCTGACCTTATCAACAACATGTTGTTGATATTAGGCCTGACACTTTGGTTTGAGTCAACCTCCTGTATTCTTCTAACGATTAGTTTTTGCTGTTTATGTAAGTCACAGCGTCACCCACTGTAGCAATCTTTTCTGCATCATCGTCAGAGATTTCCATATCGAACTCATCTTCCAATTCCATTACTAGTTCAACTACGTCTAGAGAATCGGCTCCAAGATCTTCTTTAAAAGAAGCTTCAAGGTTAACTTGAGATTCTTCTACTCCAAGACGATCTACGATAATTTTCGTTACACGATCTAATACATCTGCCATACTCGTTCACCTCCCCTCAAATCATTATAGACGATTTTTGATAAAGTTAAAATAAAATTTAAATAGGCGCTTCCGCTTTTCTTTTCCAGCTCTGCCTTCTTGGGGCTCGAGGTCATATGTCAGTCCGACTGTATGGCTGAAAAACGCCATTTTGCCAGCCTGTCATATGCTTGTCGCCCCAGAACAGTCGGCTCCGCTTTTCTTGTCCAGCTGCAGCGCCTAGCCCCTCGAGGTCAAATAACCTTTTCCCAATGAAGTCAAAGAGCGGCTTCCTCGGGAAAAGAACATTTGCTTGTCGGGGCTGATCAAGGCGCTTCCGCTTTTCTTACATCACCATGCCGCCGTCGATGTTGAGGGTTTGGCCGGTAATGTATTTGGAGTCGTCGGATGCAAGGAACAGAACGGCTTTTGCGATATCTGCAGGCTCGCCGAAACGATCAAGCGGTATTTGCTTTAGCATCGCTTCTTTGGCTTCTTCTGGCAGAGCGTCTGTCATATCTGTTGTAATGAAACCAGGCGCTAATGCATTAACTGTGATGCCGCGGGAAGCAAGCTCTTTGGCTGCGCTCTTTGTCAAGCCGATTACCCCGGCTTTTGCAGCAACATAGTTTGCTTGCCCTGGATTTCCACATACACCCACAATAGATGCAATGTTAATGATCCGTCCGTTTCGCTGTTTCATCATTGGCCGCGTGACCGCTTTCGTGCAAAGGAATACACCTTTTAAATTCGTGTCAATGACATCTTCCCACTCTTGTTCCTTCATACGCATAAGCAAATTATCGCGTGTGATGCCTGCGTTGTTGACCAAGATGTCAATTTTTCCAAATGCTTCAATTGTTTGTTTAACCATCTCTGCAACAGACTCACTATCAGACACGTTGCATTGTACGGCAAATGCTTTGCGTCCAAGCGCTGTAATCTCCGCTACTACTTCATTTGCCTTTGTTTCACTTCCAGAATAATTGACCGCAACGTCTGCTCCTGCACGAGCGAGTTCAAGCGCAATTTCCCGGCCGATCCCGCGCGATGCACCTGTGACTAAAGCTGTTTTTCCATCCAATTTCATTGTGCCGCCTCCTTTAATGCTTTAACTGTTTCTTGAATAGATGCTGCGTCTTGAACAGCATATGTTGTGACTTGACGGTTAATTTTTTTGATCAGGCCCGATAAAACTTTTCCAGGACCAATTTCAATAAATGTATCGACACCCGCTTCAATCAGCGCTTCTACACTATCTTCCCATAGAACCGGAGAGTACAGCTGCTGCAGCAATTTTTTACGAATATCTGCTGCTTGTACAACGGCCTGAGCATCTACATTAGCGATAAGCGGCGGTTCGCAGTCTTTGACTTCTACTTCATCGAGCACTTTTTCCAACTGTTCTGTTGCCGGCTTCATTAATGAAGAATGAAAAGGACCGCTGACGTTCAATGGAAGCACCCGTTTCGCTCCTTTTTCTTTTGCCAGCTCTCCCGCTTGAGCTACACCATTTCTCGTTCCCGAAATAACAATTTGGCCTGGACAATTTAAATTAGCAAGGCCGACCGCTTCACCAGACGCTGTTACAGTTTCTGCTATTTCTTGTAAAAGCTCACGATCCATTCCAAGCACAGCTGCCATCGTTCCTTCTCCGGCTGGTACAGCCTGCTCCATAAACTGGCCGCGCTTATGTACGACATAGACGGCATCTTCAAATGTAAGGGCCTTGGCAGCGGTAAGTGCTGTATACTCTCCTAAGCTGTGGCCGGCAACAAAATCAGGCGTGATGCCTTCTTTTTCAAATATTTTCAGAGCCGCTATACTTGCCGCCAAAATCGCCGGCTGAGCATTCATCGTTAATGTCAACTTCTCCTCTGGCCCATTAAACATCAATTCACTCAATGAAAAACCTAATTTACGATCAGCGGCTGCAAATAACCCGCCGATTTCCTCGTAATCCTCAGCAAGCGATTTTCCCATTCCCACCGCTTGTGATCCTTGTCCCGGAAAGACGAACGCAATTTTCCCCATTTTCTATTCCTCCTCACTTATCGGTGATGACATCGCATTTGCTGCTTCCGCAATCTTCAAAGGCACATTTGCTTCTGCCATCGTATATGCTTGCTTTAATGCATTATAAAACGCATTGGCATTTGACGAACCATGCGCTTTAACGACCGGTGCTTTCAAACCAAATAATCCAGCACCTCCATATTCCGTGTAATCCATTTTATCTTTTAATTGATAAAGCTCACTTTTGAGCAAACCTGCTCCAATTTTTGCTTTTAGAGAAGATGTCAAGGCCGATTTCAACATGGAAAAAACGGACAAAGCCGTTCCTTCGATGGCTTTTAACACCATATTCCCAGTGAACCCATCTGTTACAACCACATCTGCGGCCCCGTTTAATAAATCGCGGGATTCCACATTCCCAACAAAATGAATGTCCTTTTGCCTGCTGAGCAGCTGAAAAGCTTCTTTTGTTAAATCATTCCCTTTTTTCTCTTCTGTTCCAATGTTCAGAAGACCAACACGCGGACGCGCCATGCCCCTTACTTTTTCCGCATAAATGGAACCCATCATCGCATATTGAAGCAAATGCTCTGCCTTCGCATCGACATTCGCACCAAGATCAAGCATGACAAATCCCTTTCCGTCCACAGTCGGCAATGTAGGGGCTAGAGCTGGGCGCTGAATACCATCAATTCGACCGACAATAAACAAACCGGCAGCCATTAAAGCGCCTGTATTTCCAGCAGAAACACAAGCGTCCGCTTCTCCATCAGCGACCGCTTGTGCCATCATCACCATCGAGGCGCTTTTTTTACGGCGCACCGCCCGCACCGGTTCATCTGTTCCAAGAATAACTTCCTCTGTATGTATAACCTTCACCCGGCTATTCGGTATGATATGGGGGGCAATCTTATTTTCATCACCAAAAATCAGCACTTCTAGGTCCTGTATTTCCGCTAGTGCTTGATTCGTACCTAGAATAATCTCCTTCGGTGCATGATCGCCGCCCATAGCATCTACCGCAATTTTCATATCATTTCATCCCCTGCTCTGTTATTGGAGCGATACATCGTAAAATCCCCTTGAAATACAAGTTCCTGTCCGACGTAACTGCTCACTTCCACTATTGTGCGCTCATTCCCCGCTTTTACATTTACTACCCGTGCTTTTGCCACCACACGCTCTCCTTCACGAACAGATCGTGTAAAGCGAATATTTGCTTTAGCGGTTAAAGCAAGCTCATCATTGATGACGGCCACAGCAAGGGAATTCGCCTGAGCAAATAAATGATGCCCTCTAGCAATTCCGTTTCTAACAAATACATGATCTTTTTTTACATCAAATATAGAAATTGCACTCTTATCAAGTTCAATATCAATAACATCACCGATGACTTCTTCAATCGGCAGCGAACGAACTTCATCCGTTAGCTTCTTTTCTGCTACGTGCTTAATTCTTTCACGCAGCTCCGGAATGGACAATTCCATCCGATCTAACCGGATCGTCTGCACGCTCACTTGAAAATGTTCCGCTAGTTCTTCGTCCGTTACGAAAGGATTATCTGCAATCGTTTCCTGTAACTGTATCTGTCTCTCTTTTTTTGTACGCCTCATGATCTCACACCATCCGATATTAGGACTAGGTACTAACAGTAGTATAAAAGTTAAAAAAAAAGAATGCAAGGAAAAACTTGCATTCTATATTCTAGTTTAATCCAATTTCTCTCCTGATAATGCTCCCGATTTATCAAGCTGGCGGCGGAGCACCTCGTACTCTTTCTCTTTCCAAAAAGCATCGGATTCAATCAGCCGTTTGGCATCTTCCCTTGCTACTTCAAGCGCCCGGTAATCATGCACCATATCAGCCACTTTGAATTCTGGCAGACCGCTTTGTTTTTTGCCGAAGAAATCACCCGGTCCTCTTAGTTCCAGATCTTTTTCACTTAAAACGAAACCATCATTCGTTTCAGTCATAATTTTCATTCGTTCCTGGCCGATTTCTGTTTTCGGATTGGCAAGCAGAATACAATACGACTGCGCGCTGCCCCTTCCGACACGGCCCCGCAGCTGATGGAGCTGAGAAAGGCCGAACCGTTCTGCATCATAAATGACCATCATTGTCGCATTTGGCACATTAACACCGACTTCTACAACTGTGGTAGACACAAGAATGTCGATTTTCTGCTCCGTAAAAGCTTTCATCACCGCTTCCTTTTCTTCAGCTGAAAGCCGCCCGTGCATCAATCCCACTCCATAGCGGCCATGAAAGTATTGGACGAGCTGAGCATGGACATCGAGCGTATTTTGCAAATCTAGTTTTTCAGATTCTTCTATCAGCGGGCAAATGACATATGCCTGATGCCCCTTTACTAATTCTTTCTCCATAAAACCAAGAACACGATCAAGCATTTCTTCTTTTGCCCAATACGTTTCGATTTCTTTTCTCCCCGCTGGCATTTCATCAATGATGGAAACGTCCATTTCTCCGAATACAGTAATGGCAAGCGTTCTAGGAATCGGTGTAGCTGTCATAAAGAGCACATCAGGACTTTCTCCTTTCTCACGGAGAATGCGACGCTGCTGAACGCCGAATCGATGCTGTTCATCTGTAATAACAAGGCCGAGACGGTGAAAATTGACATCATCCTGGATGAGCGCATGCGTGCCGACTAAAATATCAATTTCCCCTGATTCCAAACGTGTCAATAGTTCCTTTCTGCGCTTTCCTTTGACTGAACTCGTCAGCAAGGCGACATTAACATCCATTGATTCAAACAATTGGCCCAGTGATTCTGCATGCTGCTCAGCAAGTATTTCAGTCGGCACCATCAACGCCCCTTGAAAACCTGCTGTGACACTCCCATACAGGCAAACAGCAGCTACTGCCGTTTTGCCGCTGCCGACATCCCCCTGCAGCAGCCGATTCATCCGATAGGGAGACTTCATATCAGCACAAATGTCATTCACTACTCTTTTTTGCGCGTTTGTCATCGTAAAGGGCAGAGACTGGATAAAATGCTTCAATTTATGATTATCGTAAGCCTGAACCGTCCCTTTGGAGTGTTCTCTTTCAAACTTGCGCAGCGCCTGCATTTTCAGTTGAAAACAAAGAAACTCCTCGAAGACAAAACGCCGCTTTGCCTGCTTCATCTCAGATTCGGATGCTGGAAAATGGAGCGAACGAAGGGCATCCCGCCGATTTAATAATTTGTATTGACAAAGAAGATATTCTGGAAGAGTTTCTTCTAAGTATTCACTATACTGAGACAGCGCAAGTCCAACGAATTTGCGAAATACCTTTTGTGAAAGGGTCGCTTTCAATGAATAAACAGCTTCAAAATCACCTTGTTTATTGTGCGGACCTGTATGAATTTGCTGGCCGGCAATGGTCTGCCGATGTTTATCCCATTTTCCGGTAATCGTTACTGTATCATTTATATGAACCTTGCTTTTTAAATACGTTTGGTTAAAAAAAGTCACGTTGACTAAATAGCGGCCAACAAGCACTTTAAACGTTAAACGCGATTTTTTCTTTGAATAAAACATAACAGATGGCTGACTGTGTACTTTCCCCTCTACTGTCACACGATCTTCATGACTGACATCCGCTAAGTCTTTGAGCCGATAGTCTTCATAGCGGGAAGGAAAAAACTCGATCAAATCTTGGATTGAATAGATACCAAGACCGTTCAATGATAGAGCTGTTTCCTTGCCGACTCCTTTCAATGTGTCTACCGGCTGCATAAGCGGCGACGGATTACTGACGAGGGTGGAGCGGTGTTCCATAAACTTTCTCCTCCAATTTACGCCCGGTAGGTGTAGCGGCCAAACCGCCGCCAGCTGTTTCCCGTAGGGCGGATGGCATCGTTTGGCCTATTTTATACATAGCATCAATGACTTCATCACAAGGAATCCGGCTCGTCACACCGGCAAGAGCCATATCAGCTGCAACAAGAGCATTAGCAGCCCCCATTGCATTTCTTTTCACGCAAGGGACTTCCACAAGTCCGGCAACTGGGTCACAAACTAATCCAAGCATATTTTTTAGCGTGATCGCCATTGCCTCTGCACATTGCGCTGGTGTGCCGCCTGCCATTTCTGTCACTGCGGCTGCTGCCATTCCTGATGCGGATCCTACTTCTGCCTGACAACCTCCAGCAGCACCTGAAATGGATGCATTATTAGCGACAACATAACCGAAAGCTCCCGCTGTAAACAAAAAGCGAATCTTTTCCTCACGGGATGGTTTAAACTTCTCCTGAACGGCAAACAACGTACCCGGTACAACGCCTGCGCTGCCGGCCGTCGGTGTGGCGCAAATCGTGCCCATAGCCGCATTTACTTCGTTCGTGGCTACCGCTTTACTGACAGCATCAAGCAAAAGCGTGCCCGATAATGTATTGCCTTGTTGTATATACCGCTGCAACAGCACCGCATCTCCCCCCGTCAAACCCGAAAGAGATTGAACGCCTTGTAAACCGCGCTCTACCGCCTGTTCCATGACATCTAAGTTTTTCCCCATTAGCTCCATCACTTCTTTATGGGACCTGCCCGATACTTGCATTTCCTGTTCAATCATCATGCTAGAAATTTTCTTCTGGTTTTTTTCAGCCAACATGACGAGCTCAGCTATATTTTTAAACAAACCGATCCCTCCTGTTTTCCGCTTTATATTAGGGGCTTATTAATCAGCTATTCTGACTACTTGCGTAATATGGGGCAAACGGCGGATTTCGTTGAGAATCTCTTCACTAATCGCCTGATCCACCTCAATGGTCATTAAAGCCATTTTCCCCACGCCTTTTCGAGAAACTTGCATATGTCCAATGTTAATATCGTGCTGCGCCAATTTATTAGAAACAGTTGCAATGGTTCCCGATCGATCGTCATGGATAACAAGGATAGCAGGATGATGTCCGGTAAGTTTCAGTTCAAATCCGTTTAATTCAATGATTTCAATTTTGCCGCCTCCGATTGAAATGCCAATCAGCTCTAATTCTGATCGATCGTCTCCGATGCGGATCTTGGCTGTATTCGGATGAGCCGGCACACTCTGTTCCGCTATAAACTGGATGTTCATTCCCCGTTTCTCGGCAATTTCCACTGCATCCTTAATTCGTTCATCGCATGTATCAAAATCAAGAAGACCCCCGACAATCGCTACATCCGTGGCATGACCTTTAAATGTTTGGGCAAAGGAACCGTAAAAAGAAATCACTGCCCACTTCGGTTCCCTTCCAAACAAGCTTCTTGCCACCCGGCCAATTCTGGCCGCTCCCGCTGTATGGGAACTTGAAGGTCCGATCATAATTGGTCCGATAATGTCAAATACACTTTTGTATTTCACCTTGCCGCCCCCTTCAATTGATTTCTTTCTGATACAATCCTTTTAGCAGCGGCTGTCCACCCTCAAACACCGCCTGAGCTCATGAATCATCATTGATAATAAACGTCTATTCTCTTTATTTTACTATGGACAGCAAAAAAATGCACAAAAAGGAAGGGTTCCCCCTTCCTAGGTTATTCTACAGCTAAAATAAAAGAATAGAGCGGCTGCCCGCCACTATGAATTTCTACTTCTGCCTCTTCGAAGTGCTCCTCAATAAAATGAGCAATTTCATCTGCTTCTTCTTGTGAAGCATCTTCTCCGTAAATAATCGTGATGATTTCTGATTCTTCATCCAGCATCGCTTGAAGCAGTTGTTTTGCCGCATTTATTTTATTTTTATCTGTTAACAAAATCTTTCCATCAGCAATGCCCATAAAGTCACCTTTGGCAATTTCAATGCCGTCAATATTCGTATCACGGACAGCAAAGGTGATTTGGCCTGTTTTCACATGAGCAAGGGCTGCTGTCATAGCCGACTTATTTTCTTCAAGATCCGCTTCAGGATTATAAGCAAGCAATGAGGTCATTCCCTGTGGAACTGTTTTGGAAGGAATGACAACTGCCTCTGTCTTCCCTACTTGTGCTGCTTGTTCCGCTGCCATAATAATATTTTTATTGTTCGGTAAAATAATGACCTTATTGGCATTCACTTCTTCAATTGCTTTCACGATATCTTCTGTACTCGGGTTCATCGTTTGTCCGCCTTCAATAACGACAGATGCACCGATACTTTCAAACAGCTTCGCCACACCTTCACCCATGCAGACAGCAACAATCCCAATTTCCTGTTTTTCCGTTTGTACAGCCGCTGCCGCCGGCACTTTGTTCGGACGGTCAATAATATTACTATGCTGCTGGCGCATATTTTCTATCTTCATGTTGATTAAGCTTCCATACTGCTGACCGTAAGTTAACACTTCTCCCGGCTGTTCCGAATGAATATGCACTTTAGCTATTTCATCATCTGCAATAACGAGCAGAGAATCTCCATACTTACTTAAATCAGCTCGAAACTTCTCTTCTGAAAATGGGTTGTTTTTCACTTTATCTTCTTCAAAACGAACCATAAATTCTGTACAATAGCCAAACTCAATATCAGCCGTATCCATAAAACTTTGAACGCTTTTATGATGCTCTGCACTAACCAGCTCGTCCATACTTATCATGATTCCCGCGTTCTCTGGCAGGCCTTCTCCCTTGAGTTCCGCTAAAAATCCTTCATATACAAGCAGCAGCCCCTGTCCCCCGCTGTCGACAACACCCACTTCTTTCAATACAGGCAGATGATCAGGTGTACGTGCTAATGAAGCCCTTGCTTCTTCAACGAGCGCTTCCATTACAGCGATCACATCTGTTTGACTTTCTGAAAAGTGAACGGCTTTTTTTGCCGCTTCTTTTGCGACAGTCAGAATGGTTCCTTCCACCGGCTTCATAACAGCCTTATAGGCTGTTTCAACACCTGCTTCGAAAGCTTGAGCGAGCTCCACACTTGTTACTTCCATTTTATTCTCAACCGCTTTAGAGAACCCGCGAAACAGCTGAGACAAAATCACGCCTGAATTGCCGCGTGCTCCCATAAGCAGCCCTTTTGATAGAGACGCTGCGGTTTTTCCGAAATGGCTGCTTGTGTTCTGCTGTACTTCTTTTGCTCCAGACGTCATAGACAAATTCATATTGGTTCCTGTATCTCCATCTGGAACAGGAAATACATTCAGCGCATCTACCATATCCGCATGGGCTGATAAATGAGCAGCCCCCATGGCCACCATACTGGCAAACCGCTTTCCATCTAATGAAGTAATTGACACAAACCTTTCCTCCTTAACAACTACAGATTCGTTACCCGAACCCCTTGCACAAAAATATTGACTGCATCAACGGAGAGACCGACTGTCTGATCAAGTGTATATTTCACTTTTGACTGTACGTTATTGGCTACTTCGGATATTTTTGTTCCATAGCTGACAATGATATACATATCGATAAACACCCGTTCTTCTTCTTGACGGACGATGACACCGCGGGTAAAATTTTCCCGCCGTAAAATTTCAGTAATTCCATCTTTTATTTGCTTTTTGGACGCCATTCCTACAATTCCGTAGCAGTCAACGGCTGCGCCGCCGGCAATCATGGCGATTACATCGTTTGAAATATCAATTTGTCCATACTTGGTTCTAAGCTCAATAGCCATTGGGACTCCCCCTTAAAATTGGTTCTAAGCTACAAACATTTTACTATACTTATTACTGTTTTAAAAGGAACTGCTATTGGGACAACCCCTTTTCAGCCCGTCCCACATCTTGTCAAGGCATTTTTCTTGAAAGACTTAATAAGAACTGTTGCAATTAAAAAATTTGTATGGTAAATTATTAAGGTATCTTTTAGAATATCATGAAGTGTTGAAACCATTTTATTTTCAGCTTCAACGGTGAGGAGTGAATAATATGCCAAAAAAATGTGTTGTAACAGGCCGTAAAGCTCGTTCCGGCAACACTCGTTCCCACGCTATGAACGCCAATAAGCGTACTTGGGGGGCCAACCTGCAAAAAGTTCGCATTTTAGTAGATGGCAAGCCTAAACGTGTTTGGGTTTCTGCAAGAGCATTAAAATCCGGAAAAGTAGAGCGCGTATAATACTTTTTAACAGAAAAAGCCGGCTGTCAACAGCCGGTTTTTTCTGTTTTTTTATCTATCTCCTGTTATGGCCTGCCTTCACTTTTTCAGTGTTCCGAGCATCGCCCGGACAAGACCGCCGAGAAACTTAGGCAGTTTAATGGTATAAAATTTCATGATTGCCACCCCTCCAATTTAAAGCTGCTTCAATTATCGGAACTTCTTATCACCATTAATATGCCGTCTGTAAACGAAAAAGTACCACTTTCTTCTCTCAATTCATTACTTGTATACAACGTTGAACCTAACCGGACAGTATGATTAGCGAGCGGATATTTAAATCCTTCCAGCGTAAAACCTGTCACTTCATTGGTAATAGGAAAAAATGAAAAATATTTATAATCCAGGTCTTTGTATACGTTTTTCCTGCCCGGTCTGTAAATCGCCAAACAGTTTAAGCGGTCAATGACTTCGATTTCGATCTCTTGGAATAACCCTTGACAGTTCGTAAGCAAACTGACTGTACCAAAAAAATGATCTAGCCTGCCGCCTGTTGCACCAAGAATAATGATTGTCTGCGGTTTAAGCGTAGCAGCCCACCGTAAAGCCAGCTCCAAATCTGTCTCGTCCTTTTCAGCGGGAAACGTATGTATGTTTTCTACCTTCTGCTGAATATAGTCCCATTCCTCCGCGGAAATAGAATCAAAATCACCGAATGCTGCCTGGGGCTGAATCCCTCTATTCAATAAATACAGCGTACCCCGATCAACTCCTATCCAGTAGACACCTTCTCGATTAAACCTCTCTACATCAGCCAGTTCTCTCTCTGGCCCGCCGGCTGCTACGATCACTTTCAATCTCTTTTCCCCCTCTAAAAAAACAGAGGTTGACTCAACGAAAGCGTCAGCCTCCGCTCCAACAATATGCTGTATATTATCGGGACAGTCAGACACTTTTGAGTCAACCTCCTTATTTGTTCTTATATAGCTGCTGATTGTCTCATGTCAGCAATTGCCTGCTTCCGATCTGCTTTTCCATACACTGCTGACCCGGCCACTAATACGTCCGCGCCTGCCTCTGTACAAAACTTGGCTGTCTTTACGTTTACACCGCCGTCTGCCTCAATCAAAACATCTAATCCTTTTAATTCAATCATTTCTTTTACTTCCCTTATTTTCGGGATGACTGATTCAATAAATGGCTGGCCGGCAAATCCAGGGTTGACAGTCATTAAAACGACAAGGTCAACCTCTTCTATCACTGATTGGAGCACATGGACCGGCGTCGCTGGATTTAACACAACTCCCGGCTTCGCTCCAGCCGAACGGATCGTTTGAATCGTTCGATGCAGGTTCGCACAAGCTTCCGCATGCACAGTAATATAATCGGCACCAGCCTTAGCAAATGCTTCAATATAAAGGTCCGGATTTTCGATCATCAAATGAACGTCTAAGGGCAGTTTCGTAATCGGACGAATCGCTTTTACAATAAATGAACCAACTGTAATATTAGGTACGAAATGCCCGTCCATTACATCAATATGAATCCAGTCAGCCCCGCCGGCTTCTACTTCTTTAATCTCCGCCCCTAGTTTGACAAAATCCGCTGATAAAATGGAAGTGGCTATTTTCACCATATTAATACCTCGGCTTCCTCTCTTTAATCTCATCCATGAATTGCAAATAATGTTCATATCGATACAGGGGTACTTCCTCTGCATCAATAGCCGCTTTCACTGCACATTTCGGTTCATTGATGTGTAAGCAGCCTCGGAATTTGCACGAATGGCTTCTTTCCGCCATTTCTGGAAAATAGTAAGGCAAGTCTTCAGCCTCAATTTCCGTTAATTCCAAAGAACTAAAGCCTGGAGTATCAGCTACCAGACCATTTTCAACACTGATTAATTCCACATGCCGTGTCGTATGCTTCCCTCGGCCGAGAGATTCAGAAATGTCATCTGTCTTTAACTCCAATTCCGGTTTAAGCGCATTTAATAATGATGATTTGCCGACCCCGGATTGTCCGGCAAAAACAGATGTCTTTCCTTGTAAATGGCTGCTTAACTCCTCGAGATTGGCAAGCTTCTCTGAAGATGTCAGAATGACTTTATAGCCGAACGAACGATAATCGTCTGCATAACGTGTAATAGCAGCTTCGTCTTCTTCATTTAACAGATCGATTTTCGTAATACAAATGAGCGGCTCTATTTGCTTTGATTCAATTAAAACGAGAAATCGGTCGAGTAAAGCCGGACTAAAATCGGGCCGGGCAGCGGAAAAAACAAGAATCGCCTGATCTACATTTGCGATCGGCGGCCTGATGAGTTCATTTTTTCTTTCTTCAATCGCCAAAATGTATCCTTCTAAGTCGTTTTCCGCCTGGTATTCAACAAAATCACCGACGAGCGGGAATACTTTTCGTTTTCGAAAAACACCCCTGCCCCGGCATTGAAGGATACGCCCGCCATCCGCTACGTAATAAAATCCGCTCAGTGCTTTCACTATTTTTCCTTCAGGCATGGGATTCCTCCTTAAGTTTCTTCTGCGCTTGTTTCCTCTGCATCTTCCGGATAAGGAATGGTTTCATCAATAATAACCCTTTGGTCACGAATCACTTTATAACCCGCTTTGTTTTCTTTTGTTACGATAAATTCTAATGTTTTCTTTAAGTCTTCCTGAATCGTTAACACTTCAAACGGTTCTGTCATACTGTGATTCATATCTTCTATATAAATTTGCACTTCCTGAGGCTCATCCCCTTCATCCGGCTCGTAAGGAATAATAATTTCTTTGGAGACCGTCTTCGGAGGGATTTCCTTCTTACCTTTAGAAATCGTTACTTGCACCTCATCACCTTTATCGAGTGTGGCACCCCGGTCCGGATATTGAGAGATCACAAGTCCTTTTGAGACTATATCTGAATATATTTCACGCACGATTACAATATTCAAACCAGTAGAAGCAGCATAGTCTTTTAAACTTTTTTCATTGTAATCAGTTAAATCAATCAGCGATATCTTTTCAGGTCCCTCACTGACTGTAAACGTAACAGTTGTTTCCTCAGGAATCAGAGTCGTTTCTGGGGCTGGGTCTTGATCAATAATCGTACCAGCTATACTTTCGTCATGTGTGGCGTTTTGCTGAATGCTTTTAAAGCCGGCCTTTTCAAGCTCCTCTTTTACTTCATCAAAGGATTTGCCGAGATGATCAGCAAAAGTGACGGTTTCTTTCCCTGAACTAATGTAAATATTTACAGTACTTCCTTCTTTCATCATTCTGCCAGCCGCTGGAACCGTTTTAATGACGGTCCCCTCTGCCACTTGATCGCTAAACCGTTGTTTTGTTTCACCGACTTTAAACCCTTTTGTTACAAGCTCAGATACCGCTTCGTCCAGCTGACTGCCGCTGACATCTGGAATACTTACTTCCTTTGGACCGAGCAAAGAAGGAACGAGAACGGCGGCCGCTATCGATAAAACAGCAATTAGAGCAAAAACGAGCAAAATGATCGGCCATTTTTTTCTTTTTTTCGTTACTTTTTCTGTCTCCTGCTGCTCCTGTCCGTTTGTTGATCCTGCCGGCCGAACAATGGTCGCATCAAGATCTTCCGGGGTTCCGCTGTTTGTAATGACAGGAATCGCTTTTGTTTTTTCTTCATCTTCCCTAATAAAAAATTTCTCTTCATTTACTCTGTCTGGATCCAGCGCAGTGGTTAAATCCTGTCCCATCTCCTCTAGGCTTTCATATCGATGAAATGGGTCTTTCGCTGTCGCTTTGAGAACGATATTTTCCACGCTTTGCGGAATAGCTGGATTCCACCTTTTCACAGATGGTGTTTCAGCCTGCAAGTGTTTTAAAGCAACAGACACAGCGGACTCACCAGAAAATGGAAGTTGACCCGTCAGCAGCTCAAACATGACGATGCCTAACGCATATATGTCGGACTTTTTTGTAGCCATGCCGCCCCGAGCCTGTTCGGGAGAAATATAATGGACAGATCCAAGAACAGCATTCGTTTGGGTAATCGATGTCGCACTTAATGCCATGGCAATGCCAAAATCCGTTATCTTTACATTTCCATCTTGATCCATTAATATGTTATGCGGTTTAATATCTCGATGAATAATAGAATTATGGTGAGCAAAGGCAATCGCTGAAACAAGCTGCTTCATAATATCAATTGTTTTTTCCACAGGAATAGGAGAGTGCTGCTGAATGTACTGCTTTAGTGTCATCCCTTCCACGTACTCCATGACAATATAATTAATGCCTTCTTCTTCTCCTACATCGTAAATATTCACTATATTGGAATGAACAAGGCTTGTGGCGGATTGTGCCTCTCTTTGAAAGCGTCTCAGAAACTCATCTTCATTCACAAAGTCAAGCCGCAGTACTTTAATAGCGACTTCTCTTTCCAAAATGATATCCTGTGCCAAATATACATTGGCCATTCCGCCGCCGCCAATCATTTTGATGATTTTATAGCGGCCGCTTAATCGCTTTCCAATTAACATGTTGCTCTCACTCGCTTTCAAGGCCAGCAGAATGTTCGAGAATAACAAGGGTAATATTATCTTCCCCGCCATTTTCATTTGCCATTTGGATGAAAGATTCGGCTTTTTCCTCAATGGAAATCGTTGCTTCCAAAATCTGCTGCATTTCTTGCTGTGCCAGTTTATTGGATAAGCCGTCTGAACAAAGCAGGAGCGAGTCCCCTTGTTCAAACATAACTGTATAATAATCGGCCGCTACATTTGGTTCTGTGCCAAGTGCGCGGGTTAATACATTCTTGCGGGGATGATGCTCCGCCTCTTCTTTCGTAATTTCACCTGACTTGACGAGTTCATTTACGAGTGAGTGATCTTCCGTAATTTGAGCAAGACCGCTCTCATTAAACAAGTAGCCGCGGCTGTCTCCAATATTAGCAATGGTGCAAAAACCAGCCGTACACACAGCAGCTACAAGCGTCGTGCCCATACCGCTGCATTCAGAAAAATTTTGGGAATGCTCTAATACCTTGCCATTGCTTTCTGAGATCGCTGTTTTCAGCCACTGTTCTGCCTGACTCGCTGTTTGAATCCGGTCGATTTGCATCCATTGTGATTTCATCGCCTCAATGGCCATTTGGCTTGCCACATCTCCTGCGTTGTGGCCGCCCATCCCATCAGCAACGATGGCTAGGCGGTCACCCGCTGCATTTGCAAATACTCCGCCATGGTCTTCATTGTAGGGGCGGACTCGGCCTTTATCTGTCCGAAAGACAGAAATCATAGGGGCTCACCTCGTTTCTTCTGAACGTTCTTTCGCTCGCAGCTGTCCACAGGCCGCATCAATATCGTGGCCCTGCTCACGGCGAATCGTTACGTTGACACCATGATCTTTCAGCGTCTTTTCAAATTCAAAAATTTTGTTTCGCGGAGTACGAACATAGTTGCGCTCCGGTACATAGTTGACTGGAATTAAATTGACGTGGCACTTAATTTCTTTTATTAGCTGCGCCAGCTCGATGGCATGTTCAACAGAATCATTTTCCCCTCCGAATAGACCGTATTCAAAGCTGACACGGCGGCCTGTCTTATTCACATAGTATCGAACAGCCTCCATTAAATCTGACAATTTATATGCCTTATTGATCGGCATCAGCTTCGTCCGCAGTTCATTATTCGGAGCATGAAGAGAGATCGCAAAATTAATTTGCATATTCTCATCTGCAAACTTATAAATTTTTGGAACAATTCCACTCGTCGAAACAGTAATGTGGCGTGCGCCAATGTTTAATGTTTTTTCATGTTTGATGATTTTCAAGAAGGAAAGCATCTGATCATAGTTATCAAATGGTTCCCCGATCCCCATAATCACAATGGAGCTGACACGCTCTTCTGTTTGATCAAGTGCCTGTTGTACTTTTACGACTTGCGCCACAATTTCTCCTGCTTCCAAGTGGCGCTTTAATCCGCCAAGCGTAGAAGCACAAAACGTACAGCCGATACGACAGCCGACTTGTGTAGTCACGCAAACAGAGTTGCCGTATTCGTGGCGCATTAAAACAGTTTCAATCGAATAGCCGTCATGAAGCTCAAATAAAAACTTGATGGTGCCATCTGAAGATTCTTGCTGAATCAATGTTTTTAATGTTGTCATTTTAAAATGTGCAGCAAGTTTTTCTCGCAGCGTTTTTGACAAATTAGACATGTCTTCATAGGAGGAGACTCTTTTTTTATATAGCCAGTCAAAAATCTGTTCTGCCCGAAACGGCTTTTCATTATTTTCCTTCAGCCAATCCTTTAACTCCTGCAGCTGCAATGAGTAAATGGATGGGAGCTGCTGCTCATTTCCTGCTTCGTCTCTCGTTGTTGTTGCTTGCTCCATTATTGCACCTTCTTTCTTAGTTTGCTGATAAAGAATCCGTCTCCGCCAAAGTCCTGTGGAAGAACCTGGAGCATATGATTGTCTGCCATCGTCTGTATGACAGGCGGCAGGCTGGTGAGCACTTCTGGTTCAAAATCAGTATGGGTTTCCAGAAACTTTTTAACTGTTCCTTCATTTTCTTCGACATCCGCTGTACACGTGCTGTAAACAAGTACACCGCCGCCTTTTAAAAGCGGTGCCGCCGCAGATAAAATAGCTAGCTGTATCGTTTGAAGGGCAGATAAGTCTTTCTCTTCTTTTACGTATTTGATATCGGGTTTTCTTCGCAAAACACCAAGCCCTGAACACGGCGCATCTACTAAAATCCGGTCAAAACTCTCCGGTTCAAACATCTCTTCTGCTTTTCGGCTGTCCCACGCTTTTGCTTCAATATTCGTTAACCCGAGTCTGTCTGCATTTTGCCTAATAAGCTTAATTTTGTGTTCGTGTAAATCCAGAGCGGTCACAACACCGCTATTATTTAACTTCTCTGCTATGTGAGTCGTCTTGCCGCCCGGCGCTGCGCAAGCATCAAGAATAACTTCGCCGGGCTGTGCATCGAGTGCATAGGCAACGATCATCGAACTTTCATCCTGAATCGTAGCTAAGCCGCTTTCGAATACATTGGAACGGGCTGCGTTCCCTTTTAAAATACGGATCCCTTCCGGCAGGACGTCACTCGGTTCTGCCTCGAATCCTTCTTCCCACAATCTTTGCAGCACTTCTTCCCGGCTTGCTTTCGTTTCGTTCACACGGATCGTCTGCATCGGTGCAGTTAGATTCATCGCACACATTTCTTTCGTTTTCTCCGCTCCAAATTGACGTAACCACCGTTTAACGAGCCACAAAGGATGACTCGTTTCAACCGAAATCCGCTCAGCCTCATCCTTTATGGCCTCAAAACTGCGCAGGTCATTTCTCTGCACAGAGCGAAGAATCCCGTTAACGAGCCCTGCAATCCCTTTATGTCCTCTTTTTTTAGCAATTTCCACTGCCTCATGAATAACGGCACGCTCTGGTACTTTGTCTAAATAGACCATCTGATATAAAGAAAGACGAAGCAGCTGCCGCACCCACGGCTCAAGCTTCTTTTTAATAAAAGGAGCTAAATAAAAATCTAATGTTAACTTTCGTTGAATCGTTCCATACGTGATTTCGGTCAAAAGTCCAGCGTCTCTGCCCGGCAGATCGTGTTTTTCAATCGCGGAATGGAGCAGTAAATTGCTATATGATTGATTTTTTTCCACCGCTTCAAGCAGGTCAAGGGCGATTTCCCGCACTTGTTTCTTTTTTTGATTCATGTTAATTTTATTCTCCTAATTTCTGATCAAGGGTTAATCCGGAACCGGCCCCTCTCAAATATTGCTCCGCAGACATGCGTTTTTTCCCAGATGGCTGTAAATCGGTTATTTTAATCGCCGTTTGGCTGCCGGTTGCTGCAACAAAACCATCTTCGGCTATTTCAATGATCGTTCCCGGCTCTGCTCGTTTCACCGCTTGTACTTTCTCTCCCCACCATATCTTCATCACTTGACCGTCAAGCGTCGTATAAGCAACTGGCCACGGATGCAGCCCGCGGATATGGTTATAAATCTCTTCTCCCGTTTTTGACCAGTCAATTTTTTCTTGATCCCGTTTTATGTTTGAAGCAAACGTTGCTTTTGACTCATCCTGTTTCACTGGGTTTGTTTTACCCTCGATAAGTCTTGGCAATGTTTCTGACAATAATGCAGAACCAGCTGCACTTAATTTATCATGCAGACTGCCGACATGGTCTGTTTCCTCTATTATAACCTCTGCCTGGCTGATGATATCCCCCGCATCCAGCCTTTCTGCCATGTACATAATTGTAATACCCGTTTTTTCCTTCCCTTGCAGAATGGAATAATGAATAGGCGCTCCACCACGCAGTTCCGGAAGCAGAGAAGCATGAACATTGATACAGCCAAACCTCGGCGCTTCTAACAGTTCATTCGGCAGAATTTGGCCATATGCGGCTGTAACAATCACATCCGGCTGCAGCCCAATGATTTGCTGCAATTCTTCCGATTCTCTTAACTTCTCCGGCTGAAGGACGGGAATGTCGTGTTTTACTGCTTCAACCTTCACTGGAGGAGGTGTCAGTACTCGCTTTCTGCCGACCGGCCGATCCGGCTGAGTGACAACCGCTAAGATCGAATAGCCGTCTTCGATTAATGTTTTTAATACCGGAACAGAAAAGTCAGGTGTACCCATAAACACAAGACTCGTCATGACATCTCCCCCATCTCTAATTCTTCCTCAGATACATATTGCTCTACTTTTGACGTAAACAACACGCCATGAAGATGATCAATTTCATGCTGAATCGCCCGGGCTAAAAATCCTTCTGCTTTTAATATAAAAAAGCGCCCTTTCACATCTTGTGCTTTCACTTTCACATAAGAGGAACGTGTCACTTGACCGTACAAACCCGGGAAGCTCAAACACCCTTCAATATCTGTTTCGCTTCCTTTCGTATCTTCAATAACAGGATTTATGAGCGTAATCAATCCGTGTTCATCTTCAATGTCTACAACAGCCACCTGCAGATCTATTCCAACTTGAGGAGCTGCTAGTCCGACTCCATCTGCAGCGATCATCGTTTCATGCATATCTTTTATGAGTTTTCTTAACTTTTTATCAAATTGTGTAACCGGCTCGCATTTCTTTTCAAGAATAGCATCCGGGTAACACACGATTGGTAATTGTGCCAAAAATAATCCTCCCTGGTCTTCTCAGTCGTGCAACACTTTATTCTACATCATAATAAAAGGATTCACATCTACAGTCACTTGTAAACTTTTATCCTTTTGCTGTTTCGTATAATGTTCCATCACTGTTTTCAACACTTCATTTAATTTTGGTTCCCGTTTGTATTTTATCAAACATTGGTAACGATATCTATTATTGATCCGGGGAATGGGGGAAGCGACGGGTCCAAGAGTAATCGCCTCTTTCGATATATGCCCTTGAATATATTGAGTAACTTTTTCTGTTACACGAGATGCTGTCATCACATCTTCATGGCTGACAGTCACAAGAGCCAAATAATAAAACGGAGGATAATTCCCGAGCTTCCTCATCATCATTTCCTGGTTGTAAAACTGATCGTAATCCTGCTTACCGGCCAGCTGAATGCTGTAATGTTCCGGGGTGTATGTCTGAATGACTACCTCCCCATGAAGCTTGTGCCTTCCTGCCCGTCCGCTGACCTGTGTCAGCAGCTGAAACGTTTTTTCTGAAGATCGGAAATCAGGAATGTGAAGCATCGTGTCCGCGCTCAATACCCCGACAAGCGTAATATTAGGAAAATCAAGCCCTTTAGCGATCATTTGCGTTCCAAGCAAGATGTCCGCCTTTCCTTCTTCAAATTGTCGAAGCAGCTGTTCGTGAGCACCTTTACGGCTCGTCGTATCCACGTCCATACGCACCACTTTTGCGTGCGGGAGCAGTTTGCCAAGTTCATCTTCTACTTTTTGTGTACCCGTACCAAAATAACGGATATGCTCACTCTCACATTCGGGACATCTCGAAGGCACAGGTTCTTCCAAACCGCAGTAATGACATTTCATTCGATAACTGTGCCGGTGGTACGTTAACGAAATATCACAATGCGGGCATCCGGCGACGTATCCGCAATCACGGCACATAATAAATGAGGAATGGCCTCGGCGGTTTAAGAAGAGAACCGTCTGCTCTCCTTTTTCAATCCGATCCGTCAGCTTTTCAAATAGATCACGTGAAAACATTGATCGGTTGCCATTTCGCAGTTCTTCGCGCATATCAACAATTTTCACGTCCGGAAGCTGTTGATTATTCATTCTGTTTGGAAGAGTGAGAAGATGATACACTCCTTTTTGCGCGCGGGCAAAACTCTCTAAAGACGGGGTCGCACTGCCTAAAATAACGGGACATTGATAGAATTCTGCTCTTTTTATCGCCGTTTCCCTTGCATGATAACGAGGATTTTCTTCTTGCTTATAACTTGTTTCATGCTCTTCATCAATAATAATAATGCCTAAGTTTTCAAAAGGAGCGAACACCGCGGAACGGGCACCGACGACTACCTTCACTTCTTTCCGCTGAATTTTTCGCCATTCATCATATTTTTCGCCTGTGGACAAGCCACTGTGCAAGACAGCGACATCGTCGCCAAAACGACCTTTAAAACGATGAACCATTTGCGGTGTCAGCGAAATTTCAGGAACGAGAACAATCGCTTCTTTGCCTTTTTCCAATACCCGCTGGATCGATTGTAAATAAATCTCGGTTTTTCCACTGCCTGTTACTCCATAAAGCAGAAATGTTTCGTGCCGAACCTCTTCGACTGCATCGAGAATCGGAATAATCACTTCTTGTTGTTGAGCAGTCAGCGGAAGCGGTTCTGTTCGCGCAAAGTTTCTATTTTCATAGGGATCGCGATATGTTTCCTGATGGCGCTCGAATAAAAACCCCTTTTCAATCAGACTTTTTAACGTACTGTTTGAGGCCCCCGTTTGATCCATAACTTCTTTTGCTGAAAGAGGTGTACTAATATCCATGAAATAACGCAATACATCTTTCTGTTTCCGGGCATTGACCGGGAATGTTTCCAGACATTCAGCCAGTTCTTCCTGTGATAAAGAGCGGCCAATCACGCGTATACTCTTTTTCTTTCCTTTGCTTTTGACTTTATAGACAAGCTCAATCCGATCCGCTTTTACTTCCTGCCGCAGAGACTGAAGCATGCCTGCTTCCTCTGCTTCCTCCCACGTCGTTTCATCCCGCTTATTAAATAGACTGGCAACCTCTTGATGAACGAGGGAAGCTCCTTCCCTCAGCCGAAATACTTTTTCATATTTCGCCTTCATCGCTGCAGGCAGCATCGCCTGATAAGCTGAAATTTTAAAGCATAGAGTGGTTTCTGTCAGCCAATCGGCTAGTTCAAGCAGCTCTTGGTTTAACACCGGCAGTAAATCCATTGGCTCGATGATTGATTTCAGTTTCTTCACGCTGGATCCGCTTTTTATTTCCGTCACAAAGCCTTGAATGTTTCTTGGACCAAACGGAACGACGACTCTCATGCCAGGCTGAATGATCCCTGTCCATTTTTCTGGAATGGTATAGTCAAATGCTTTGTCGGTCTGCATCGCTGCTACATCAACGATGACACTGGCTACTTGCATTCACTTTCACCCTTTTTAAAGTCGGCGGCTGCCTCTTGCAAAATTTCTCTTGCAGCTGCTTTTTTCGTCATTAAGTCAAAGTCTTTACGAGATCCATCTTTTTTGAATATGGTGATGATATTCGTATCACCGCCAAATCCTGCACCGGCTGCCTTCACATTGTTAGCCACGATCATGTCTGCATTCTTCGTGTACAGTTTCTTTTTAGCATATTCTTCCACATTCGTCGTTTCGGCAGCAAAACCAATAAGCATTTGATGCGTTTTTTCTTCCCCTAGTGTCTTTAGAATATCCCGCGTACGCTCCATTTCAATGACTAAGCCGCCTTCTTGCTTTTTCATTTTTTCTTCATGGATCACTTTTGGCCGGTAATCAGCAACCGCAGCCGTTTTAATGACAATATCACTCTCTGAAAACTTCTCCATGACTGCCTGGTACATCTCTTCTGCACTTTGGACATGTTTTACTTGTACTCCTGCCGGCGGATGAATCGTGACTGGCCCTGATATTAAATACACTTCAGCACCCATATCACGGGCTGCCTCTGCTAAGGCATAGCCCATCTTTCCAGTCGAATGATTCGTTAAAAACCGGACCGGGTCAATGCTTTCCCGCGTTGGCCCCGCCGTTACAACCACTTTTTTATTTTTCAGCGGCAATTCTTCTTTTCTCTTGAAAAACGCTTCCATTAACTTGACTATGTTTTCAGGTTCCTCTAAACGGCCTTTGCCAACGTATCCACAGGCAAGGTATCCTTCGCTAGGCTCGACAAACTGCCAGCCAAAGTCAGCCAGTACGGCAAGATTTTTTTTCACTGCCGGATGGTCATACATATGAACATTCATCGCAGGCGCTACCCAAATAGGTGCTGTAGCCGCTAACAGCGTTGTAGAAATCATGTCATCCGCAATTCCATTGGCCAGCTTGCCAATGATATTCGCTGTAGCTGGTGCGATCAAAATTAAATCAGCCCAGTCTGCTAAATCAATGTGCGCGATCACTTCAGGGTGCTTTTCATCAAATGTGTCGGTATATACATCGTTTCGTGACAATGCTTGAAAAGTGAGCGGTGTCACAAATTCACGGGCCGATGAAGTCATGATGACCTTCACTTGGGCCCCTGCCTGCACTAGCTTACTCGTCAGGGCAGCCGCTTTATAAACAGCAATTCCACCAGTTACACATAGCAGAATCTTCTTTTCACTCAACATGGTGAATCCTCCCATTCTTTGTTGAAACAAGGCAGCCATACCGCTGCTTTCGTTCGATTGTTTCTATCAGTAAAAAAATAACAACCTTCCAAAGGTTGTTATTCTTCATTACTTTATACTTCGTCCGTGTAAACTTCGTCTTTATCTTTTTCTTTCATTGTCAGCTGATCTGCATAAATTTCTTCAAGCGCACGGCCGACATATTTGTGGGAAACATAGGAATCCAACATTGGCGAAGAATCGCCTTCTTGAAGGCTGCGGGCACGTTTAGCAGCAATGCTCACTAATGAGTATTTAGAATCAATTTTTGTTAGTAAATTATCAATGGATGGATATAACATCTTAATCACTCTCCAACATTTTTTTGTAACGGTGCTGTACGCGCTCTCTGCGGCAATGTTCCGCCACAATAATGGATTGTATGCGAGCGCACGCTTTTTCTACTTTATCATTTTCTACAACATAATCATACAGATTCATCATTTCAATTTCTTTGCGGGCTTTGTCCATCCGCCCCTGAATGACTTCATCACTTTCAGTTCCCCGAGTAATAATGCGGCTATGAAGTTCAGAGAGGCTAGGTGGTGCCAAGAAAATAAACAACCCTTCTGGAAACTTTTCCCGCACTTGTTGAGCTCCCTGCACTTCAATTTCTAGAAAGATATCCCTGCCGTTATCAAGAGTTTCCCTAACGTAGTCAACAGGAGTACCGTAATAATTGCCAACAAACTCTGCATATTCCAACAGTTTTCCTTCAGCAATTAACCCTTCAAACTCTTCTCTTGACTTAAAGAAATAGTCGACTCCGTCCACTTCTCCCGCACGCGGTGCACGTGTTGTCATTGAAATGGAATACTCAAAACTTACATCTGGCTGTGAGAAGACTTCTTTCCTTACCGTTCCTTTTCCCACTCCAGAAGGCCCCGATAAAACAATCAGCAAACCTTTTTCTTTCATGCCTTTCCCTGCCCTTCTTCAGTTACTTCTTCTTTGGAGAATATTCGCTGGGCAACCGTTTCCGGCTGGACAGCAGATAAAACAATGTGATCACTATCCATAATAAGCACTGCTCTCGTCCTTCTTCCATGCGTAGCATCAATGAGCGTTCCTGCCTCTCTTGCTTCCTGCACGAGCCGCTTCATCGGCGCCGATTCCGGACTGACGATGGCTACAATTCTGTTCACTGATACGATACTGCCAAATCCGATATTAATTAATCGAATGGACATACTGCCCCTCCATTATAAAAGCTTTTTTATAAACATGACAGACTGTTGATAAACGCTTTCTTCAATGACTGACCGCCTGCCTGGTGTGCGTAAAAATGAACTTTGTCTACAATCTGAAGCTTTTCATAAACATATAGCCTTGCTTATTCGATATTCTGCACTTGCTCCCGCATTTTTTCAAGAATTGTTTTCAGCTCAACAACACCTGAACTGATTGCGGAATCATTTGCTTTCGAACCGATCGTATTCACTTCACGATTCATCTCTTGAATCATAAAATCCAGCTTACGCCCGATAGGCCCTTCATGTTCAAGCGTCTGACGAAACTGCTGCATGTGGCTTTCAAGCCGGATACACTCTTCATGTATGTCCGATTTGTCTGCAAATATAGCGGCTTCTGCTGCCAATCGATCCCTATCTAAATGGACTGCTGCCATTTCATTCATTCGGCGTGCAAGCCGTTGTCTATAGGCTTCAACGACTAGAGGTGCTCTTCTTTTAATTTCGTGCAGCCTTTGTTCTAAGTCCACCGACAAAAGAAGCAGGTCTTTCTTCAATTCCTTTCCTTCTGTCCGGCGCATTTCATATAAATGACACGCTGCCGATGTAACGGCCTCAAGAACGAGTTCTTCTAGTGCCGCGTTCTCCTCTTCCTGTTCTTCGATGACAACGAAATCCGGACGCTGCAGCAGGTCTTTTAAATCAGGCTTTCCTGACAGTCCGTACTTTTCTGAAGCTTCCCCCATTATATGAACGAATTCGTCTAGAAGCTTCCAGTCCACTTGGAGCGTGCGATGTACGAGATCTTCGCCTTCGATTGTAATAAATAGTTCGACTCGGCCTCTTTGTATGTATTTTGACAGTTTCTTTTTTATTTTATCTTCAATCTTCATCAACTGTCTTGGCATTCTTATTTGAAATTCACTAAACCGATGATTGACCGACTTCATTTCTGCAATAACTGCACAATCGACTGATTTTATTTTACTTCTCCCAAATCCTGTCATGCTCATTACCATCGGCCGCTCACATCCTATCGACATAATAAAAAGGCAATAGAGGGCACTCTATTACCTTTAAGATTGTATCATATTTTATCTTCTTTTTCTTGCATAAAATGATCCGGCGAGCAAAAATGTCGGGATCGCACCGATTCCAAAAATAAGCAGCCACTCTCTCGGATCGAGAGCTGTTGTATGGAAAATCGTTTGGAGCGGCGTAATGTAAATAACAGCGATCATTAATAGGAACGAGGAAATAACAGCTGCTATTAAGTACATATTGCCAAAGGGATTGCGTGCAAGCACCGATTTTTCACTGCGGCAGTCAAATACATGAATAAGCTGAGCAACAACCAGTGTTGCAAAAGCAACCGTCTGTGCATATACGAGATTATTCGGATGCTGTTGATAAGCAATGATAAAGGCGATGAGTGTAGCTGCTCCGACTAAAAACCCACGGGAAACAATTTTCCAGCCAAGCCCTCTCGCAAATACGCCTTCTTTCGGGTGTCTTGGCGGCCGCTTCATCACGTCTTCTTCCGCCTTATCGAGCCCAAGAGCCAAAGCCGGAAGACCATCCGTCACTAAGTTGACCCATAAAATCTGAATCGGGACGAGCGGCAATGGCAGCCCCATAATCATCGCAAATAGCATTACTAAAATTTCTCCAACATTGGATGTCAACAAATAACGGATAAACTTGCGAATGTTTTCATATATATTTCTTCCTTCTTCTACAGCTGCTTTGATTGTAGCAAAGTGGTCATTCGCTAAAACTAAAGAAGAGGCTTCTTTTGCGACATCTGTTCCCGTTATTCCCATCGCTATACCGATATCAGCTGCCTTAATAGCCGGTGCATCATTGACACCATCGCCAGTCATCGCAACGATATGCCCCTTTTTCTGCAAAGCTTTCACGATTTTTAATTTATCTTCCGGAGAAACACGGGCATACACAGCTGTACGTTCTGCCGCTTCTTCCATCTCCTGATCTGTCATTCGGCTGAGTGACTGCCCATCTACAATATCAGATTTCTTTTTGGAGAGTCCCAAATCACCGGCGATCGCCGCCGCCGTTTCTTTATGATCTCCAGTAATCATAATCGTTCTAATTCCTGCACGGCGGCAATCTGCGATAGCTTCTTTCACTTCTGGCCGCGGCGGATCAATCATTCCTTCCATACCAATAAACGTCATACCTGTTTCCACATTCTCTGCATCATGAAACTGATCTGTTGCACGAAGCGGTTTATAAGCAACAGCAATGACCCGCAGCGCTCTTCCCGCTAGGGTTTCCAGCATCTCCTCTGTCTGTTTTCTATACGGTTTGGAAAAGAGCTGTCTTTTGGCATCCCACAAAACGTAATCACTTCTGCCCAATAACACATCTGGAGCTCCCTTTGTAACCGCAAAGCGCTGGCCTTGTGCATCTCGAACGATGACTGTCATCATTTTTCTTTTTGAGTCAAATGGAAATTCTTGTTCTATTGTAAATGTTTCCGAAAGCTGTTCGCGGCTTAGCCCGGCTTTTAATGCCGCCGTCAGCAGCGCTCCCTCCGTTGGATCACCTTGAATGACAAATTCTTTCTCTTTTCTTTTTAATTCCGCATGATTACAGAGCAAGCCAAATGTAAGAAGCTGATATAAACTTTTTTCTGCAGAAGGGGTAATTTCTTTTGTCTCTTCGAAGAACTTCCCTTTAGGTTCATACCCTTTCCCACTGATGCTCCAATGCCGGCCGCCGCTCCAAGCGTCTGTAACTGTCATTTGGTTTTGAGTCATCGTTCCCGTTTTGTCGGAACAGATTACTGTCGTACATCCCAGGGTCTCTACAGCGGACAGCTGCCGCACGATCGCTTTTTGTTTAATCATGCGCTGGACGCCGAGTGATAACGCAACTGTGACGATCGCTGGCAGTCCTTCTGGTATTGCTGCTACGGCAAGTGACACACCGGTTAAGAGCATCGTATATAATTCATGGCCTTGAATGATACCGACGAAAACGACAAGAACGGTCAACAGCAGAGCTACACCAATTAAGATTTTGCCAAGCTGTTCAAGCCGGCGCTGCAGCGGGGTTTCCGACCTCTGTGCCTCCTGAAGCATAGAGGCAATGTTCCCCATCGCTGTTTTCATCCCAATAGCTGTCACAACGCCTATTCCGCTTCCCCTAGTAGCGAGTGTACCCATAAAGGCCATATTTTTCATATCTGCGAGAGCAGGCGTTTCTCCTCGCAATGGAGCAGCGTGTTTCTCAACTGGAACAGATTCTCCCGTCATCGCTGACTCCTCAATTTCTAAGTTAACTGCCTCAAGTAGTCTGATGTCTGCTCCAATCCGATCTCCTGCTGTAAATTTCAGTATATCTCCCGCCACAATGTCAGATGACTGTATTTTTTTCCATTCCCCATCGCGCAAAACGAGTGACTGCGGAGCTGATAACTGCTTCAATGCCTGCAGAGACTTTTCCGCTCTTCTCTCCTGCAAAAACCCGAGCACTCCATTGATCACAATAATGGCAAAAATAGCAGCTGAGTCAATGTACTCTCCCATTACAGCAGAAATGACCGTTGCTGCAATCAGCACGAGAACCATAAAGTCTTTAAACTGGCGGATAAAAACAAGCCAGGCGGAAGGAAGCTTTTCCTCCGTTAATTCATTTCTTCCATGTTCCTCCCTCCGCCTCTCGGCTTCTTCTGTTGTTAAACCGCGCCGAATACTTGTCCGAAGTTTTGTTTCCACTTCTTCTTGTCTCAGCTCGTGAAAATTCATCTCCTCACTCCCTTTAACGAACAAACTTGTCCTTCTCATAGCAAGGTTATTCAGCAGCAAGCCAAAACATGTTATGATTTATGTAAGTTTTCGGTTTTTCTCCATCATGTTATGGACGTTCCACTCGTTCTTCTTTTGCCCATAGCTCAAAAGGATGCTAGGTGCGGGATGAACATGAATGAATCAGAAGTTATCCAGGAAACTCTAAGCTACATTTAATTAATGTTAACGAAAAGGAAGACAGCCTATGTCATTTGACGGTTTATTTACAAGAGCAATCACAAAGGAATTATTAGAAGCGCTTCAAGGAGGACGTATTAATAAAATTCACCAGCCCTACAAAAATGAAATCATTTTACTCATTCGGGCAAAAGGCAAAAACCATAAGCTTTTGCTTTCTGCTCACCCTTCCTATGCAAGAGTTCAGTTGACAGAGGAAACGTATGAAAATCCAAAAGAACCCCCTCTCTTTTGTATGATGATGCGCAAACATTTAGAAGGGGCTGTGTTAGAATCGATCGAGCAAATCGGCCTGGATCGATTGATTATCTTTCACTTTAGAGGAAAAAACGAAATTGGCGATGTGGCCTACAAACAGCTTTATGTGGAAATTATGGGCCGCCACAGCAACATTATTCTTGTTGATCAGCAAAAAGGAAAGATCATTGACAGTGTAAAACACGTCTCGGCGGCCGTGAACAGTTATCGAACAGTACTACCAGGCTATGATTACGTCTTTCCGCCTGCACAAGACAAAGCAAATCCACTGACAGCCCATACAGAGGATGTCCTCCGCCAAGTGGACTTTAACAGCGGCCGCCTGGACCGCCAGCTCGTAGCTGGATTTTCCGGTTTTTCACCTCTTATCGCTAAAGAAATTGTCTTTCAAAGCGGATTAGCTAACCGGGAAACGCTGCCTAACGCCTTTATTGAGGAGATGGCGCCTATTCGGGAACATCAATATACTCCGACTATTATTGAAAACGAGCACAAATCCGCTTTTTATGTAAAAGACCTGCAGCACCTCTCTGGCGAACGGAAACATTTTGACTCATTAAGTGAGCTATTGGACCGTTTTTATGTTGGGAAAGCCGATCGTGATCGAGTCAGACAACAGGCGAATGATGTCGAACGTCTGTTAAAAAATGAAAAAGAAAAGAATGAAGCGAAGCTGATTAAGCTGGCACGTACATTAGAAGAGGCAGAGAATGCTGATCGCTTTCAACTATACGGTGAGCTATTAACTGCTCATTTGTACGCCGTTGAAAAAGGGATGAAAGAAATAGAGGTCGTCAACTATTACGATGAAAATGGCGGAACAGTGACCATCCCTTTAGATCCACAAAAAACACCTGCAGAAAATGCTCAAAAGCTATTTTCAAAATATCAAAAAGCGAAAAATGCTATTTTGGCTGTCAATGAACAAATCCGGCACACAGAAGAAGAATTGACCTATCTGGATCATTTGCTTCAGCAAATTGAGTCTGCCTCGCCGAAAGATATCGAAGAAATTCGAGAAGAATTGATAGACGAAGGATATATGAAGGCACGAGCATCTAAGAAAAAGAAGCCTGCCAACAGCAAGCCCGAACTGGAAACATACGAAGCAAGCGACGGCACACTCATTTTCGTCGGTAAAAACAATAAACAAAATGATTATTTGACAAATAAATTCGCCCGCAGGGATGAAATTTGGCTGCATACGAAAGATATTCCCGGCTCCCATGTCGTCATTCGCAGTGAAGCCCCGGCAGAAGACACGATCTTAGAGGCAGCTGCCCTTGCTGCTTACTTCAGCAAGGCGAAGTCATCTAGTTCTGTTCCCGTTGATTTTACGAAGGTACGGCACGTGAAAAAACCGAGCGGCGCCAAGCCTGGATTTGTTATTTATGACAATCAGCAGACAGTGTATGTGACACCTAACGAAGACCTCGTATTAAAAATGAAAAAGTAACACGCAGCTTCTCTAAAGTAACTGACAAAAGGGGGCAGCCGAAAAAGCTAGTAAATGACTAGCTTTTTCGGCTGCCCCCTTTGCTATTTCTACTTCCAGTCAGCAGGATTTTTCTGCCATTGGCGGAGTGTTTCCATTTCACTTTCTTTAACGTATTCTTTTTCGACAGCTACTTCAATCAATGTAGAATAGTTGCTTAAGCTGTGAGCAGTAATGTCCTCTGCTTTCAGTTTTTCGATTCCGGACTCCAGCTCGTATGTAAAAATGGCAACGATGCCGAGTACTTCACAGCCAGCTTCACGGAGAGCCTTCACGGCTGTAATCGCGCTGCCGCCTGTAGAAATTAAATCTTCCACAACAACGACTTTTGTTCCTGGAGCTGCTTTTCCTTCAATTTGATTGCCTTTGCCATGTCCTTTTGCTTTGGAACGTACGTAGCACATTGGCGCATTCATCAGATCGCTCACCCAAGCTGCATGAGGAATACCAGCTGTCGCAGTACCAGCAATTATTTCCGCCTCCGGATAATGCTCCTCAATCAACGACACGAGCCCTTTAGCAATTGCTTTTCTCGTTTCAGGATAAGACAATGTCAGCCGATTGTCGCAATAAATAGGCGACTTAATTCCTGATGACCATGTAAACGGCTCATTCGGCTGTAGAAAAACCGCTTTAATCTCTAATAGTTGTTCTGCAATTTCCTTATTTAGCATAGTTGTTCTCTCCCCATTGCTGCTTTACTTTTTGATAAGCTTCGAGCGGTTCACTCGCTTTCGTAATTGAACGGCCGACAACGATCATGGAAGAACCAAGAGATTTAGCGCCCGCAGGATCAGCTACCCGCTTTTGATCATTCGCATCGTCTTCTTTCAAGCGGATGCCCGGCGTTACTTTTAGAAAATCGATTCCGCACGCCTCACTGATCGCTGCCGCTTCGTATACAGAACAGACGACTCCATCACAGCCTGCCGCTTTTGTCAATTTCGCATAATGAAGCACCGATTCTTCTAAGGAAACCGGTATCAGCTGCTCACTATGCATCTGTTCTTCGGAAGTAGACGTCAACTGCGTCACTGCTAAAAGCAACGGTCTCTTTCCAGACGTTCCTTGTTCTAGTCCTTCTCTTGCAGCCGCCATCATTTTCTGTCCGCCAGCCGCATGTACATTGATCATATCTACACCGAGATTTGCGAGACCTTTCATTGCCTGCTGCACTGTATTCGGAATATCATGCAGCTTTAAATCTAAAAAGATGCGGTGATTCATTTCTTTTAATTTTTCGATCACGGCTGGACCATTTTGTAAATAAAGTTCCATGCCTACTTTCACATACAGCGATTCATTTGAGAAAGTTTGTAAAAAACGTTCTGTTTCTTTCCATGTTGGGAAATCAAGAGCAATGATAGGTTCTCTTTCCATCCTTATCCCAGCTCCTTCCTGTCAATTCACTTATATGATCAATCTTATTCGCCGCTAAATAATGATCCAGTTCTTCAATGAGTTCAGGACAAATGAACGGATTCGCAAAATTCGCTGTTCCAATTGCTACAGCACTAGCACCCGCCATGTAAAACTCAATAATATCCTCTACTGTGGAAATACCGCCCATTCCAATGATTGGAAGGTTCGTTTGCTGACTGACTTCATACACCATGCGGATAGCAACAGGCTTAATGGCTGGTCCGGATAAACCACCTGTCCGGTTTGCAAGGATTGGCTTGCCTGTTTTTAAATCGATCCGCATACCAAGCAGCGTATTGATCATTGTTAATCCGTCTGCACCGCCGTCCTCTACTGCTTTCGCCATCTCTACGATGTTCGATACATTTGGAGAAAGCTTGACGTACACTGGTACATCTGATACTTCTTTCACTTTTTTCGTTAAATGTTTCGCTGTTTCCGGAACCGTTCCGAAAGCAATTCCACCTGTCTTCACGTTCGGACAAGAAATGTTTAACTCGAGTGCTTGAACGTGTGCTGATTTAGAAAGAGTACGCGCTACTTCAACATAATCTTCCACTTGTGAACCAGCGACATTTGCAATAATCGGTACATCATATTGTGAAAGCCACGGCAGTTCTCGA
Organism: Bacillus lumedeiriae; assembly: GCF_044891285.1. Lineage (NCBI taxonomy): Bacteria > Bacillati > Bacillota > Bacilli > Caryophanales > Bacillaceae > Bacillus > Bacillus lumedeiriae. The sequence goes on along the minus strand of NZ_JAUIYO010000002.1, from coordinate 192,454 downwards.
TCCATGACTTTTTCAAGCCCCGGATTTTGCAGGCCAATGGCATTCAACATGCCGCCCGGTGTTTCTGCTACACGCGGAGTGGGGTTACCATAGCGAGGTTCCTCCGTCGTTGCTTTAATCATGATGGCCCCAAGAACACTCAGATCATAAAGGCTGCTGAATTCACGGCCAAAACCGAAGCATCCGGATGCAGGCATAATCGGGTTTTTCAACGTCAAGCCCGGCAGTTTTGTTTGTAATCTACTCATAAAGCCACCTCTCCCATCGGGAATACGGGTCCATCACTGCAGACTTTGCGGTATTCAGTCCCTGTCGGATCATTTTGTGTATGGCAAACACATGCAAAGCAGGCACCGATGCCGCATCCCATTCGCTCTTCCAGCGAAATGAACCCTTTTTTTGTGAGCTGCAGTTCTTCTAATGCTCTAAGCATAGAGATCGGGCCGCAAGAATACAAAATATCTGCCTGTAAATGAAACTGGCGAATAGTATCGGTCACAAACCCTTTTGTGCCAAGAGAGCCATCAACCGTTGCAACATATGTTTCCCCAAGCTCGGAAAACTTATCCATATAAAAGACTGCATCTGCGGATTGAAAACCGAGTACGTGAATGGTTTTTACACCTTTTGCATTCAATCGCTTAGACAATTCATACAACGGCGGGACACCAATACCGCCTCCAACTAAAATAGCCGTTTCCCCCGTCTGCGCTTCATCAACTGGAAACCCATTTCCAAGAGGACCCAGCACGTCTACTTGATCTCCAGGCTTCTTTTCAGCAAGCAGCTTCGTTCCTTCACCTTCTGCCCGGTAAATCATAGTGAAGCGTGAGTTTGCTTGATCAATATTCGCAATACTAATCGGCCGGCGAAGCAGCGGCATCATTTGTCCGTTTACTTTAAGATGAACGAACCGGCCCGGTTCGTTCATCTCTTGTACGAGCTCACCTTGGAGAGTGAGCTCGTATATATTTTTAGCAATACTTTCTTGTGAAAGAACGGTCATCCATTCCTTTTTAATCATGAAAGCACCGCCTCCGATTCATTTTTTGGCATAGACTCTGCTGAGAAAATCATCGATTCCAACACGCGCAAAATTGCTTCTGCTGTATCTAGTGAAGTTAAGCATGGGATACCATTTTCTACTGTTTCGCGGCGGATACGGAATCCGTCACGTGCAGGCTGTTTGCCTCTTGTTAATGTATTGATCACAAATTGTGCTTCTCCTGAGCGGATCGTATCGAGAATATCCGGCCCTTTTGCACCAATTTTTGCAACTGTTTCTGCAGGTACGCCTGCATCCTTTAACGTTTGCGCCGTTCCATGTGTCGCAATCAATTTATAGCCAATATTGTGAAAGCGTTTAGCAAGTGCCAGTGCTTCCTCTTTGTCCTTATCAGCCACTGTCATTAAGACTGTGCCTTTCGTAGGAATCGTAATCCCTGCTGCAACGAGACCTTTATAAAGTGCCTTTTCAACTGTTGTATCTTTCCCCATTACTTCGCCTGTTGATTTCATTTCAGGTCCAAGTGTTGTATCTACACGGCGCAGTTTAGCAAATGAGAACACTGGTACTTTAACAAATACGCCTTCTTTTTCTTCAGCAAGCCCTGTGCTGTAGCCCTGGCTTTGCAGCGAATGGCCAAGAATCGCTTTTGTTGCAACATTCGCCATTGGGATGTTCGTAATTTTGCTAAGGAATGGGACTGTCCGGCTGGAACGAGGGTTCACTTCCAGTACAAATACTTCTCCCTTAGATACTACATATTGAATATTCAATAAACCGATAATGTTTAAACCTTTTGCCAATCGAATCGTATAATCAATAATAGTTTCTTTTTGCTCTTTTGTCAGCTGCTGCGGCGGATAAACTGCGATAGAGTCACCAGAGTGGACACCCGCGCGTTCGATATGCTCCATGATTCCAGGGATAACAACATCTGTGCCATCAGAAATCGCATCCACCTCGATTTCTTTTCCTGTTAAATAACGGTCAATTAAAACAGGGTGTTCCGGATTCACTTTTACGGCATTTTTCATATAATGAAGCAGCTCAGCTTCTTTGTAGACAATCTCCATTGCCCGGCCGCCAAGCACGTAAGATGGACGTACGAGAACCGGATAACCGATTTCGTTAGCAATTTCTACAGCCGTTTCTACAGAGAAAGCTGTTTTTCCAAGCGGCTGCGGAATATTAAGTGCTTGTAGTGTTTGTTCAAATTTGTCTCGGTTCTCCGCTCTGTCCAGATCCTCGACTGTTGTTCCTAAAATCTTCACACCATGCTCTACCAATTTCTCCGCTAGGTTAATGGCTGTCTGTCCGCCGAATTGCACGACAACCCCTTCCGGCTGTTCTAAATCAATGATGTGCATAACATCTTCAATTGTCAGCGGTTCGAAGTACAGCTTATCAGATATACTGAAGTCTGTCGAAACTGTTTCAGGGTTGTTATTAATGATAATCGCTTCATATCCCGCTTCTTTAATCGCCCAGACAGAGTGAACCGTCGCATAGTCAAATTCAACACCCTGACCGATACGGATTGGTCCAGAACCAAGAACAACTACCTTTTTACGGTCTGTTACCACTGATTCATTTTCTTCTTCATACGTTCCATAATAATATGGAGTAGCTGATTCGAATTCAGCCGCACACGTATCTACCATTTTATAAACTGGAACGATATTATTTGCTTTGCGCCAGTCATATACTTCTTTTTCTGATGCTCCCCAAAGCGTTGCAATGATAGAGTCAGCAAATCCCATTTCTTTTGCTGTTTTAGCCGTTTCTGTATTAAACGGGTTGGCAGCTACTTCTTTTTCAAACTCAACGATATTTGAGAATTTCTTCAAGAAGAATAGGTCGATTTGAGACCATTCATGAATCGTTTCGATTGTAATGCCGCGGCGCAATGCTTCGCCGATATAGAAAAGACGCTCGTCTCCAGCTTTTCTGATGCGCTTTTCAATAAAAGAATTTTCCATTCCTTTAATTTCTTCTAGTTCTAAATGATGTACGCCGCTTTCAAGAGAACGTACGGCTTTTAACATGGATTCTTCAAAAGTCCGGCCGATTGCCATAACTTCCCCTGTTGCTTTCATCTGTGTGCCGAGTGTGCGGTTTGCTGATTCAAACTTATCGAAAGGCCATCTCGGTATTTTTGAAACAATATAGTCAAGTGCTGGTTCAAAGCAGGCATACGTTTTCCCTGTTACTGGGTTTTTCATTTCATCTAGCGTTAATCCGACAGCAATTTTCGCCGCAAGCTTCGCAATTGGGTAACCTGTCGCTTTAGAAGCGAGAGCGGATGAACGGCTGACACGTGGATTCACTTCAATGATGTAATATTGGAAGCTGTATGGATCAAGCGCCAGCTGTACGTTACATCCGCCTTCGATACCGAGAGCGCGGATAATTTTTAATGATGTATTTCGCATCATTTGATATTCGCGGTCGCTCAGCGTTTGGCTTGGCGCCACAACGATGGAATCCCCTGTATGAACGCCGACTGGATCGATGTTTTCCATGTTACAAACAACAATCGCATTATCATTGGAGTCACGCATGACTTCATATTCAATCTCTTTAAACCCGGCAATGCTTTTTTCTAGCAAACATTGCGTAACTGGGCTGTACTTTAATCCGCTTGTTACCGTTTCAATGAGCTCTTCTTCATTCGTACAGATCCCGCCGCCTGTACCGCCTAGCGTATAAGCTGGACGCACGATCACCGGATAGCCGATTCTCTCAACGAATGTGTAGGCTTCTTCAAGCGTATGAATGATGTCACTTTCTGGTACTGGTTCATTTAATTCATTCATTAGCTGGCGGAACAAGTCACGATCTTCTGCTTGTTCAATAGCTGACAGCTCTGTTCCAAGCACTTTTACATTGTATTCTTCAAGAATGCCGGCCTTTGCTAATTCCACAGCCATGTTTAACCCTGTTTGGCCGCCAAGCGTTGGTAAAATAGAATCTGGACGCTCTTTTTGAATAATACGGCTGACAAACTCCAGTGTAATCGGCTCAATATAAACTGCATCGGCAATTTCTGTATCTGTCATGATTGTTGCCGGGTTAGAGTTTACTAGTATGACGCGGTACCCCTCTTCTTTCAAAGCTAAGCAAGCTTGTGTTCCCGCATAGTCAAATTCCGCTGCCTGGCCGATCACGATCGGACCTGATCCTATTACTAATATGCTTTCAATATCTGTACGTTTAGGCATGTTGTTGAAGCTCCTTTCCAGCGTGTTCTTTCATCATGTTGATAAAGCGGTCAAATAAATGATTGTCATCTTCTGGGCCCGCCGATGCTTCCGGATGGTACTGGACAGTAAATGCCGGATATGTTTTATGGGCCAGTCCCTCAATTGTGCCGTCATTCAATGCTACATGAGTTACTTTTAAGTCTGTTTTTGCCAATGTTTCTTCATCAACTGCATAACTATGGTTTTGGGCAGTCAATGCTGTTTTTCCAGTTGCCAAGTCTTTTACCGGGTGATTGGAACCGCGGTGGCCAAATTTTAATTTAAATGTGTCTGCACCCGATGCAAGTGCAAATAACTGATGTCCAAGACAGATCCCGAAGATTGGCACTTTTCCGATTAACTGTCTAACTGTTTCAATGGCATGTGGAACGTCTTTCGGGTTTCCAGGTCCATTTGACAGCATGATGCCGTCCGGATTGAATTGTAAAATCTCTTCAGCTGTTGTATCGTGCGGAACAACAACCACATCACAATCACGATTATTCAGCTCACGTAAAATGCCATGCTTCATCCCAAAGTCCATTAGAACCACGCGATATCCGCGTCCTGGATTTGGATAAGCAGATTTAGTTGAAACTTGGGCCACCTGATCTGTCGGCATTACCGTTGCCTTCAACTGATGAATCATTTCTTCTGCGTTTGCTTCAGCAGAAACAATCGCGCCTTTTAATGTTCCATACTGGCGGATGATTCGCGTCAGCTTTCTCGTATCGATGCCGCAAATAGCGGGAATTTGTTTCATTTTCAAAAACTCGTCAAGTGACATTTCACTGCGGAAATTCGACGGGTATTCAGCTGCTTCCTTTACGATTAATCCTTTTACTGCAGGATGAATCGTTTCAAAATCATCACGATTGATGCCATAGTTCCCAATTAAAGGATACGTAAAAGTAACAATTTGTCCACAGAAGGACGGATCAGACAACACTTCTTGATAGCCTGTCATCCCTGTTGTGAAAACGACTTCTCCAATCGTATCTTTTTCGCTGCCAAAACCCTTGCCGATAAACACTGTTCCATCTTCTAAAATGAGCTGTTTTTTCATGATTGCACCTTTCCTTCCTGCCATACGAGTTTACCCTCTAAGATAGTGGCCGTGGGCCATCCACTGCACTTCCAGCCTGCAAATGGTGTATTTTTTCCTTTTGAATAAAATACTTCTGGATCAATTTCTTTTTCACTCTGTAAGTCAATTAAAGCAATGTCCGCGATCGCTCCTTCTTCAAGCTTTCCATAAGGCAGGCTAAACGCTTCTGCCGGCTTAATCGTCATCCACTCTACGAGCTGGTGTAGTGTAATGACTTCCTTTTTTACAAGGTGCGTGTATAAAAGCGGGAATGCTGTTTCCAACCCAACGATGCCAAACGGCGCAGTCTGCATACCAGCCGCTTTTTCTTCAGCTGTGTGAGGAGCATGGTCCGTTGCGATAAAATCAATTGTTCCATCCAACAGCCCTTCAATCAGCGCCTGCTGATCCTTTTTCCCACGCAGCGGCGGATTCATTTTAAAGTTTGTGTCTGCTCCTGGAATGTCTTCATCACAAAGCAGCAAATGGTGCGGTGTCACTTCTGCTGTTACACGAATGCCTGCCTTTTTGGCATCTCTGACCGTTCTTACAGAGCCTTCCGTACTAATGTGGCATACGTGATAGTGACATCCCGCTGCTTCAGCAATCAACACATCCCGCGCAATATGTACGGATTCACAAATCGATGGGATGCCGGGAATGTTGTTCTTTTCTGCGAACTCGCCATCATGAACTGCTCCCCCATAAATAAGCGAATTATCTTCACAATGGGCAACAACCGCTGCATCAATCGCCGCTGCCTGCTTCATCGCCTCGTACATCATGCCTGCCTGCTGAACGCCAACCCCATCATCTGTAAAAGCGAAAGCACCCATTTCCTTTAAGCTCGCAAAGTCTGTTAATTCTTTTCCTGCTTCCCTGATCGTAATAGAGGCGTATGGGAGAACACGGACATGGGCCGTTTCTTCAATACGCTTATTTAAATTGGCTAAGTTTTCTACTGTATCTGGCACTGGACGCGTATTAGGCATTGGGGCAATAGTTGTGAAGCCGCCTGCTGCTGCTGCCATCGTTCCCGTTTCGATCGTTTCTTTATGTTCGCCGCCAGGCTCGCGTAAATGGACATGTAAATCAATGAGTCCAGGGACGATCAGCTGTCCCTTTGCGTCTAGCACATCTTCGCCGTTTTCTATCAAGTACTCGCCCATTTCGGCAATTTTATTTCCTTCTATACGAATATCCTGCTTTTTTAGTGCCCCGTCTTCAGCAAGAATGCTGCCATTTTTTATTAGTAAATTCATTTGATAATCTCCCTTCCAGCACTTCTTTTAATACAGCCATTCTCACATAAACACCGTTTTCCATTTGTTTGAAAATACGTGACCGTTCGCATTCCACGAGGTTGTCTGCGATTTCAACCCCTCGATTGACTGGACCCGGATGCATAATAATGCTGCCGTTTTTCATCCGCTCTTCTCTCTGTGGTGTGAGACCATACATTTGATGATATTCTTCTTTCGTCATAGCTGTTCCGCTATCATGACGTTCATGTTGAATACGGAGAAGCATTAAAACGTCGACCTCTTCCACAAGTTCATCTAGGCTGACGAACTCCCCTGCTGCTAGATAATCATCGGCGAACCACTCAGGCGGTCCGGAAAAACGGACATCCGCTCCTAGTTTTCGAAGAGCCTCTGCATTAGATCGAGCTACTCGGCTATGGGAGATGTCGCCGACGATTCCCACTTTCAATCCCTCAAACCGTCCAAATTCCTGATGAATCGTGAACAAATCAAGCAGGCTTTGCGTAGGGTGCTGCCCGCATCCATCTCCTGCATTAATAACAGGGATGTTTACTTTATTAATGAGCTGTTCATAATACTGATCTTCTTCATGACGGATAACGACAGCATTTACACCAATGGATTCAAGCGTCCGAACCGTATCGTATAATGTTTCTCCTTTTAAAACACTGGAAGTTCCTGCTTCGAAGGGAACGACATCTAGGCCTAATTTTCTCTCGGCTACTTCAAAGCTTGTCTTCGTACGCGTACTTGCTTCGAAAAATAGGTTCGCTACAAACATTTGCGTGCCAGCATTCCATTTCTCTCCTTGAGAAAACTTTTCTGCCTGCATTAATATTAACAGAATTTCATCTTTATTCATATCTTTAATTGAAACTAAATTTTGCATCATCTGTTTTCCGCCTCCATTTTCATAAAAAAACACCCTTTTTTTCTAAGAGTGTTTAATGTACAGACGATATTTCTAGCAGTATACCTGCAGTTTCCATTGTCTGTCACCCTTAAATGCTTCTCTGAACATTTTTAAAAGGCACATATGAAATTATGCATATTTATAAATCGTACATGTATATTATGTGCATTCATGCTATGGCTATTCTTTGCGCTCTCGGCGACATCTAAGAATGTTCTTTTATTCATGAATAGTTACCTGATCGATCCCATCTACTTCCTCTAAGGAAACAACAATTCGCTCACTGCTGGACGAAGGAATGTTTTTCCCAATATAGTCGCCCCGAATCGGCAGCTCCCGGTGACCTCGGTCAACTAATGCAGCCATTTGAATATGAGAAGGACGGCCGATGTCCATAAGCGCATCCAGCGCGGCTCTAACTGTTCTGCCCGTATACAGCACATCATCGACAAGGATAACAATTTTATTTGTTACACCCACCGGAATATCTGAACCCTTTACTTCCGGATCATTATTTGCTGTTTTGACGGATAAATCATCCCTATATAGCGTTATATCAAGATCACCGACTGGTATATCTTGTCCTTCTATTTGTTTAATACGTTCTGCCAAACGTTTCGCCAAATAAATTCCTCTTGTTTTGATTCCGACGAGTACGCAGTGTTCAACACCTTTATTCTTTTCAAGTATTTCGTGAGCGATTCTTGTCAATGCCCGGCGGATCGCCTGCTCATCCATGACTATTGCCTTTTCCATTCGATCACCCCTTTTTACTATAAAAAAAGCCCCCCGCCGCGTGGGCGAGGGGATAGGTATACCTATATACAGAAAAAAGAAACAGTCTTTTCCCTGAATATAATCCGATACCTTTCCAGCCTCACGGGACTGTATTTAAAGGTCTTATTCAACTGATTACAGTTTACTGCAGACTCTACAGATTGTCAATTACTTTTCGACAATAACTTTAATAGTTGAGTGAATTCTTCTGGAAGCGGTGCTTCAAATTCCATATATTCATCTGTACGCGGATGCACAAAACCGAGCACACCTGCATGCAGTGCCTGGCCATCAATATCAAGTGTTTTCTTCGGTCCGTATTTTGGGTCACCCGCCAGCGGATAACCAATATACTTCATATGCACTCTAATTTGGTGAGTTCTGCCTGTTTCAAGCTCACACTCAACAAACGTGAAATCTTTAAATCGTTCAATAACCTGGAAATGGGTAACAGCATGTTTCCCGCCGTCTACAACCGCCATGCTTTGACGCTCTTTCTGATCGCGTCCAATCGGCGCGTCAATCGTACCATGGTCATGGGAAATGATGCCGTGGACAATCGCTTTATATTTGCGTGTGACCGATTTATCTACAAGCTGCTGCACAAGTTTTTCATGAGCCATGTCATTTTTTGCTACCATTAATAATCCCGACGTATCTTTATCAATACGGTGAACAATGCCCGGGCGCATCACGCCGTTAATGCCTGATAAATCTTTACAATGAGCCATCAATCCATTAACTAGTGTACCGGATAAATGCCCCGGTGCCGGATGAACGACCATTCCCCGCGGTTTATTTACAACGAGTACGTCTTTATCTTCATAATAAATATCAAGCTGTAAATCTTCCGCTTCAATGTCAAGCGGCTCAGGGTCTGGAATTTCTATGAACAGCTGATCACCAGAAAGACACTTATAATTGGATTTGACCGGTTTGCCATTCACTTTCACCAATCCCGCTTTGATCCACTCCTGCACCTGTGTCCGTGACCACTCTTCATTTAATTCCGCTGCTACTTTGTCTATCCTGACGTTGTTTTCCTCTTCACGAACGATATGCTCCATGCTTTCCATTCAAATTCCTCTTTTCTTTCCTGTCTTCAATCAACATCGCAATAATTAACAAAATGACTCCGATCGTCAGAGCAGCATCAGCAATGTTAAAAATCGGGAAGTCATAGCCGAAAATATACGTATTGAAAAAATCGACGACTTCTTTTCGGAAGACACGGTCAATAAAGTTTCCTATCGCGCCTCCAAGCAAAAAGCCGAGAGCGCTTTTCATCAACGGCTTGTTTTTCGCTTCTGTTTGCATATAATACACAATTCCAGCCACAACAACGATCGTAATCATATAAAAAAGCCAGAATTGCCCTTCAAGCATTCCCCAGGCAGCGCCCCGATTACGATGGGAAGTGATGTAAAAAAAGTTTTTGATTACTTCTATACTTTCCCCAATTTCCATACTTTTAACGATCAGCCACTTTGTCCACTGATCTAATAAGATCACCAACAGTGCTAACAAATAGTACAAGGGGTTTCCTCCATTCCTGCACGTCTTGTTTAATCCATTGGCTTTGTCAGCTCCCCTGTTGATTTCCTCGGGAGCACTCACTTTCCTCTCTAATCAACAAAAGAGGAAAGTCAACAATTTAACATAGCCAATCCATTAAAAAAGCTGTCCTGCGCGTGTATACATGCTCCCGATCATTATTCCAAACGGCATAGTGATCGGAATAGACACTTACAGGACAACCTCCTAATCACACAAAATCTATCTCATTATACCTCAGTATAATGATCTGAAACGACTTGTGCACAGCGCGGGCAAAGTGTTGGATGAGCTGGATCTCCTCCCACTTCGGCAGAAACAATCCAACAACGCTCACACGTATCACCCTCCGCTTTTTCAACGACAACAGCCACATGGTCAAACGTCAAAGCATGATCTGGTGCTTCCGTTTTTGATCCACCACGTTCAAACCCTGAAACGATTAACAGCTGTTTCATTTCTTCATCAATGGAATCAAGCAAGGCTTTCGTTTCATCATCCGCGTATAACGTCACTTTCGCTGTTAATGATTTCCCGATGACCTTTTCATTACGGGCTTCTTCAAGTGCTTTTAAAATGTCATCACGAAGATTCATAAATCTTGTCCATTTTTCTATCAATTCAGCCGCACCGTCTAACTCTTTCCATGTCGGCATATCTGTTAACTGCACACTTTCTTCTGCCGCACCTGGAACATAAGCCCAAACTTCATCAGCCGTATGCGCTAAAATTGGTGCCAGCAATTTCGTTAAAGCAAGCAATGTTTCGTACAGAACCGTTTGAATTGCGCGGCGGTCCGCGTGGCTTTCCGGTTCAATGTATAAAATATCTTTCGCAAAGTCGAGATAGAAGGCACTTAAATCCACTGTGCAGAAATTATTAACAGCATGATAAATGGCTGCAAACTCATAGTTTTCATAATGGTGGTGCACGTCTTTAATCAGTTCATTTAATTTTACTAGCATGAACTGGTCAACTTCTCGAAGGTGTTCATAAGCAACAGCATCTGCTGGCTGGAAATCCGCTAAGTTGCCAAGTAAGAAACGGAATGTATTTCGAATTTTACGATAGACCTCAGCTACTTGTTTTAAAATCGCATCAGATACACGAACGTCTGCCTGGAAATCAACCGAAGCCACCCATAAGCGTAAAATATCAGCACCAAGCTGTTTCATTACCTTAGATGGGACGACGACGTTTCCTAGTGATTTACTCATCTTGCGTCCTTCTCCATCGAGGGCAAAACCATGGCTTAGCACCCCCTTATAAGGCGCTTTGCCGGTAACCGCTACGCCCGTCGTTAACGAAGAGTTAAACCAGCCGCGGTATTGATCCGAACCTTCAAGATAAAGATCAGCTGGACGCTGTAAATCATCACGCTCTTCAAGGACTGCCTGATGAGAAGAACCAGAATCGAACCAAACATCCATAATATCTGTTTCTTTCGTAAATTGGCCGTTCGGACTGCCCGGATGTGTAAAGCCGGCTGGCAGAAGATCCTTCGCTTCTCTTTCAAACCAAATATTCGAACCGTGTTCACGGAACAATTCTGACACGTGCGCAATCGTTTCATCTGTAATAATCGGCTCGTTATTTTCCGCATAAAATACAGGAATTGGTACACCCCATGCACGCTGGCGGGAAATACACCAGTCTCCACGGTCACGCACCATGTTGAAGAGCCGCGTTTCTCCCCAAGCCGGCACCCATTTTGTTTCTTTTACCGCCTGGAGCAGCTCGCTGCGGAATTTATCAATGGACGCAAACCATTGCGCCGTCGCCCGGAAAATAACCGGTTTTTTCGTACGCCAATCATGCGGATAAGAGTGTGTGAAGAATTCAAGTTTTAAAAGTGCACCCGCTTCTTCCAATTTCTCTGTAATCGGCTTATTCGCTTCATCATAAAATAACCCTTCAAAACCTGGGGCCTCAGCCGTCAGTACTCCGCGGTCATTGACTGGACAAAGAACGTCTAAACCGTATTTCTTTCCGATGTTAAAGTCATCTTCCCCGTGGCCCGGTGCTGTATGTACGCATCCTGTACCGGCATCTGTTGTGACATGTTCTCCAAGCATAACGAGAGAATCACGATTATAAAGCGGATGCTTCGCTACGACATACTCAAGATCCGCCCCTTTTACCGTTTTTACGATCTCTTTTGTTTCCCACTCTAACTTAGAAGCCGTTTCTTCCACTAACTCTTGAACTACGACATACTTTTCCCCGGATGCTTCAACAACGGCATATGTCAATTCCGGATGAACCGAAATTCCAAGGTTGGCCGGAATCGTCCAAGGTGTCGTCGTCCAAATAATGATTTTTGTACCTTCTTCAAGTACTCCTTTGCCATCCCTTACATCAAATGCGACATAAATAGACGGTGAACGCTTATCTTGGTACTCGATTTCAGCTTCAGCAAGAGCCGACTCACTCGACGGTGACCAGTAAACTGGGCGCAAGCCCTTATAAATATAGCCTTTCTTCGCCATCTCGCCGAATACTTTAATTTGCTGCGCTTCGTATTCCGGCTTTAGGGTAATATAAGGATTATCCCAATCGCCGCGCACACCTAAATGCTTAAATTGTTCCTTCTGATTTTCCACTTGCTCATAAGCATACTGTTCACACAGCTGGCGAAACTCGACAATTGTCATTTCTTTTCGTTTGACACCTTTATTCGTCAGCGCCTGCTCAATCGGCAGTCCGTGCGTATCCCAGCCGGGTACATACGGAGCATGAAAACCGCTCATTGACTTGTAGCGAACAATAAAGTCCTTTAAAATCTTATTAAGCGCATGTCCCATGTGAATATCGCCATTCGCATACGGAGGACCGTCATGCAGCACAAACATCGGCCGCCCTTTCGTCCGCTCCTGAACTTTCTCATAAATATCCATTTCAGCCCATTTTTCTTGCATAGCCGGCTCACGCTTCGGTAAATTCCCACGCATCGGAAACTCTGTTTTAGGCATTAATAATGTGTCTTTATATTCCACCATAATTGATCCTCCTTTTTACAATTGCAGCTTTGCGATTAGATAAAACGACGCTTTCATCAGTGAAAACTTGACTGTCAGTTAAGACAAGATAAATAAAAAAACCTTCTCATCCCTAAAAAAGGGACGAGAAGGTTTCCCGCGGTACCACCCTGTTTAACATGAATAAACATGTTCACTTAAGCATTCGTATCGTGAATGATCCGCTCTTCTCTACTTGATGCACTCGTTTGAGAAGAGAGCTCCAGGGTGATCTTCCATTTTTCGCTTATACCGGGCTTGCACCGTTCCCCGGCTCGCTTCAAAAGCTATAAAAATGTACTTTCCCTATCATCGCATTTCTTTTATTCGCTTTTTGTAATGTTTCAATTATAAAAATTGTCAGGCTGTTCGTCAAGCTTACAACTCTTCTTCGTTTAATTTTTGCAGTTCTTCATCATCTACTTCAAAATCCATTAACGCATCCCAATCATCATTGTTGAGTAAATCAAGCTGAGCTTCCATTAACATTTTAAAACGTGTACGAAACACCTTAGATTGCTTTTTCAGCTCTTCAATTTCAACAGCAATCTTTCTCGCTTTTGATAACGATTCATTGACGATACGATCCGCATTCTTCTCTGCTTCCCGAATGAGGAGCTTCGCTTCTTTATGAGCATTTCTTTTTACTTCTTCCGCTGTTTCTTGAGCAATGACAATGGATTTATTTAATGTTTCCTCGATGTTTGAAAAATATCCCAATCTTTCAGTTTGGCTGTTCAGCTGATCTTCCAGCTCTTTCTTTTCTCGAATAATTAACTCATAGTCTTTAATAATCTGATTTAAAAAGTTATTAACCTCATCTTCGTCGTATCCGCGAAATCCCCGGCTGAACTCTTTGTTATGTATATCTAACGGCGTTAAAGGCATACGCCCACCTCCATTGCAAATCTTTCATTGACATTTTTTTTATCCATTGTGTAATATTATAAAGGTTTTTCAGCAGCTTGTGGTAAAATTCCTGTGATTTTGCGAATTTATTTTATAACACCTAATATAATCCGCCATTTTTCTTTCTTCGTTTTGCCGTCAATCGTCGAAATCTTCACCCTTCCTGCTCCCCTGATGGACAATACATCTCCCTCAGTACATTCGAGCGCTGGATTCTCCTGCTGCTTCCAGTTCACTTTCACAAGTCCGCCCTTAATCGCCGCTTGAGCTTTCTGTCTGGATTGCTTCGTAAATGCAGTAATAATCGCATCAAGACGCAGAGAGCTGACAGTCACACTTACTTCTTTCCACTCTTCTTCCTGTCTAATCGCTTGATCATAGCCTATCTGGCGAAGGGTGACAGCGGCTTTTCCAACATGATGAAAATTCAATTCGATATAGCTGCTCACTTCTTTTGCTGCTATAAATTGAATCACTTGGCCATCCGTTAAAATATCACCAAATTTCCCGCGGCGCAGCCCGAGCCCCATCAAACTGCCTAGCACTTGTGGATGCGTAATGGTTACAAATTTATCAGGGTAATTGAGTTCATACAGTACAATATCAAAATCTTTTTCTTTCGGGGCAAAATAGTCAGGACAAATATAGGCTCTTTTCCTTTCTGATGGATCTGTTCCCCCAAAGAAGAAAACAACTGCGTCATTGTGTGTCCCTACAACGGATTGAACAATTTCCTGCTCTCTGGGATCAAGAAAATCCGTCAGCTTAGGCACGTACATTTCAGCCGCCTCTCTTCTCCATTGGAGTACTTGATCGATGAACTCTTTTTCTTCCGGACGAAAATGCTGATAAATAGATGACACCATTTATCCTCCTTTCCTTAACAAGCGATAAATGTAAAAAAAGGAAGCAGCTGCTTCCTCTTTCAATCAAATGATCCCTATAGTTAGTTGAGATACCCACCTATTTAACTGAAACAGTCCCTGTATAGCCATCTTTAACACTAAAAAGGCAACAAGCGGTGAAATATCGATCATGCCGAGCGGAGGAATAATCTTTCTGAAAGGTTCCAAATATGGCTCGCAAATTCTGGAAAAAAATTGACCAATAGAGGTTTCACGTGCGTTTGGAAACCAAGACATTAAAATATAAATGATCAGAGCATAGGAATAAAGTTGAATAATCTGAACTAATAAACCAACTACGATTGACATATCGTTTATGACCACCCCGTGTTATCAATATCGTCTTCTTTAATAAATTGTGTGATGCTTCCATCTACTTCTACATTATCCGGCGTACAAAGCACGATTTTCTGGCCCAGCTGTTGAATTTCTCCCCCGATTGCATAAACCGTACCGCTTAAAAAATCAATCACCCGCTTTGCTTGATCATGCTGAATCCGCTGCAAATTAACAATGACAGCCCGTCTATTCTTTAATTGATCAGCAATTTCCTGCGCTTCTGCAAATACCCTTGGTTCACTCAGAATCACTTTAGACGATTTCTGTACACTTTGCAGACTGACTATATTTTTTTTGGATGATTTTGGATTCTTTTCTTTTTCTACATCATCGGTCTCAGTTTCTTCCACCAACTGATAGTCCTCTTCATCTAAAAGAAAGAAAGCTTTGAACTTAGACTTGATTCCCACCATTTCACCTCCTGGGATTATTCACCAACAAGAGCTGTGCCAATTCGTACCATCGTTGCCCCTTCTTCAATCGCAATTTGATAGTCATTGCTCATCCCCATTGACAATTCAGTGCAGGGAGCATAGGACAGCCTCATAGTTTGTACTTCAGTTTGAAGCTGTTTCAGCTGTTTAAAGCAGCCTCGCAGCACCTGTTCATCATCCGTAAATGGAGCCATCGTCATTAAACCGCTTACGATAATTTTCTCGTATTCAGCCAGCTGATTCACGAATGGAATCACTTCTTCAGGTGTTAAACCATGCTTAGATTCCTCTCCTGACACATTCACTTGGATGAAACAATGAATCGGCCGTTCGGCCCGCTTATTAATTTCCTGTGCAAGTGAAAGCCGATCGAGTGAATGTATGTACGATACTTTGTCAATAATACTTTTCACTTTTCTCGTCTGCAGACTGCCGATAAAATGCCAGACAGGCTCTCCTTCTAGCTTGTCCCATTTATTCAAAAGCCCATCATCCCGGTTTTCCCCGAGATGAATGAGTCCAGCTTCAAGTGCTTCCTGCGCTCTCTCTGTAGATACGTACTTCGTTACCGCAATGATTGTTACTTCCTCTGGATGCCGGCCCGCAATTTCGCAAGCCTCCCCAATCCGCAGCTGTATATCTTGTAGTTTATCTGCTACTTTCACGATGAAACTCTCTCCTTCCAACCAATGAATCCTACCATTCTTCCAGTTTTTCCATGATCACGCCGATGAGAAAAAAACTCAGTGCTGCAGCTCGTACATCGTTTTGTCGAGCGAATATTTTCTTTAGGAATTCCCGCTTTGATTAATATCCATTCATTCAGCTTTTGCAGTGACAAGTAAAATTGTCCAGATTCTCCTGCAGCAGGCGAGTAAGGAAGGGCACTGCCATCTGTCCAGCGTCGTACCTCATCAATCACTCGTTGATCCACTTTGTAGCATGTCTCGCAAATAGAAGGACCGATCACCGCTTCTATTTCCTCCGGCTCAATCCCTTCCTGCTTCCACTGGCTGACCATATTCGCACCAATGCCGAGAACCGTGCCCTTCCAGCCTGCATGGGCTGTTCCTACTCTTTCATGCTGTCTAGATAAAAAGTAAAGCGGTACACAATCCGCATAACACAGCGTTAACAAGATGCCTTTATCTTCTGTATATAAACCATCCGTATCAGCGAAGCTTGTATCGTAGCATAGAGCTCCTTTGCCGCTATCTGATTTTTTAACAGCAGCAATACGGTTTCCATGTGTCTGACAAGCTCCAATCCATGTCTCAGCCGGAAAACTAAGAAGCCCGCCAATCATCTGTCGATTGGCGCATACATCCTCTAGGCGGTCATTTACATGAAAACCGGTATTTAAGCTGTCGAAATGTCCGAGGCTGCTTCCTCCGACTTTAGTAGAGAACCCGGCAACAAGACCAGGAACGGCTTCATGCCAATCCTTTATTATATAAAAACTATCATGTGCAGAAACAAAGGGTTCCGTCATTTTTTTCTACTCCCGAGCATTTTCTTTTAGTGTAACACAACCAGGCAAGAAACGTCACTGAAAAACAGATTATTCCTCTTTTAGTCCATTTTCCGAAACAAGCGGCTGCGTAGAATGTCGAACTAATATAACGTCTTCTCCAATCTTAATGATTTGTGTCCATGGAATGACAATTTCCTCTTCTTTTCCAAAGAGGCCAAGAATTTTCCCAGACCGGCTAATAACAATTGATTCAATCGTTCCCGCTGTCAAATTTAAATTAATATCAGAGATGTTTCCAAGCTTTTTGCCGTTGGCTACATTGACAATATCTTTCAGCTGAAAGTCGGATATTCTACTCAATGCCGTGCCTCCTTTGATTCTTAGTTGCCGATATATTACTATATGCAGAAATAAAAAAATAAGACTCTTTCAGCTTCTTCAGCAAAAGAGTCTCATTTTACATTTTTTAATTAATGTTTTTATTCATTTGTTTGATCGCTGCTTTTTCGAGCCTTGATACCTGCGCTTGCGAAATCCCGATTTCCTCAGCGACCTCCATTTGTGTTTTCCCTTGGAAAAAGCGCTTGCGAATAATCATCTTTTCCCGATCGTTAAGTCTTTTCAATCCTTCTTTCAACGCAATCTCTTCAATCCAATTCGTATCTTTATGGCTGTCATCACTCAGTTGATCCATGACAAAGATCGGATCTCCGCCATCGTTATAAATCGGTTCAAACAATGAAACAGGATCTTGAATCGCATCAAGCGCAAACACAATTTCTTCCTTTGGTACATCAAGTTCTTTACTAATCTCTTCAGCTGTCGGTTCCTTTGACGTTTCTGCGATCAGCCTCTCTCTTACTTGCAGCGCTTTATAAGCAATGTCCCGCAGCGACCGGGAAACTCTAATCGGATTGTTATCACGCAAATACCGCCGAATCTCACCGATGATCATTGGCACAGCATATGTAGAAAAGCGAACATTATGACTTAAATCAAAATTGTCAATCGATTTCATCAGTCCAATACAGCCTACTTGAAACAAATCATCCACGTACTCACCGCGATTATTAAATCGCTGAATCACACTAAGGACAAGCCGTAAATTCCCGTTCACAAGTTTTTCTCGTGCACTTAACTCTCCACCTTGAAGACGACAGAACAAATCACGCATTTCTTCATTCTTTAATACCGGCAGTTTCGAAGTATCTACACCACATATTTCCACCTTATTACGTGCCATTATGACATTCCCCTCCTCGCAGGAACTGCTGTACAACAAACAGTATCCCCCCGCAAAAAGAAAACTATGCATCAAAGAAAAGCGGAAGCGACTGTTCTGCTCCGACAGGCAAATGTTCTTCACACAAAGAAGTCTGCCCTTTGACTTCCTTGGGTGAAGGTTATTTGACCTCGAGGAGCAAGGCGCTGGAGCTAGACAATAGAAAAGCGGAGACGACTGTGCTGAGGCGACAAGCATATGACAGGCTGACGAAATGGCGCCTTTCAGCCATGCAGTTAGACTGGCATATGACCTCGAGCCCCAAGGAGGCGGAGCTGGACAAAGAAAAGCGGAAGCGACTGTTCTGTTCCGACAGACAAATGTTCTTTTACCGAGGAAGTCGCTCTTTGACTTCATTAGGAAAAGGTTATTTGACCCGAGGAGCAAGGCGCTGGAGCTGGACAATAGAAAAACAGAGACGGTTGTTCTGAGGAAGCGAGGTTAGTGGAATTGATGAATAACTTCTCTAAATTGATGATCAACATCTAAGCTTCGTGAATAACTTTTTTACTTTTCCAATCGGCTCCTATACTACATAATAAAAATGTTCTCAAAAAATTTCCCACGGCTCATTCAGCTTATATTTACAAGCTGAATGAGCCGTGGGAAATGCAGGAAGGTTAGATCATTTTATTAAATTCTTTTTGCAGGCGCTGAATAATTCTTTTTTCAAGCCTGGAAATATAGGACTGTGAAATGCCAAGTAAATCAGCGACATCCTTTTGTGTTTTTTCTTCTCCGCCTTTCAAACCGAAGCGGAGCTCCATAATTTGTTTTTCTCTTGGCGATAAGTGTTCCATCGCTTTAAATAAAAGACTTCTGTCTACTCCAGCCTCAATATCTCTCGTAATAATATCGTCGTCCGTTCCGAGTACATCAGAAAGCAGCAATTCATTGCCATCCCAGTCAACATTCAGCGGTTCATCGAATGACACCTCTGAACGAATTTTATTATTGCGGCGTAAATACATTAAAATTTCATTTTCAATACATCTCGAAGCATACGTAGCCAGCTTAATCTTCTTTTCAGGATTAAACGTATTAACCGCTTTAATTAAACCGATTGTACCAATACTGATTAAATCTTCGATGTTGATACCTGTGTTCTCAAATTTCCTGGCAATATATACGACAAGCCGGAGGTTTCTTTCAATCAACAGAGCTCTGGCTGCCTGATCGCCTTTTGGCAGTTTCACTAACAATTTTTCTTCTTCATCTCTTGTTAATGGCGGCGGCAGTGCTTCACTGCCGCCGATATAATAAATCTCATCGGTTTTCATTTTTAACTTAATGAGCAACTTGTACCAATAGTAAGTGAATTTCAACCGTAAACTTTTCATAAAGCAACCTCCTCAGTAATAAAAATAAATACCATAAGTGCTACGATACTTCTTCATAAGATAGAGGCAGTACCATCTTCGGATGCAATATACATGAGAATTGATCATCAGACGATAAATTCATAGATGTAAACGTGACGAGAGCCTTCGAAACGACCGCTTTGTTCTTTCCATTGCTGATTTCCATGTAATCTGGTTTAAAAGCAGGCAATAATTGGTGCGACTTCCCGACAGACTTGGCAGGAATTAATCTCATTTTTTCCATCCACTCTGGTGGCAGCTGCTCGTCTTGAAAAAGTAAGGTTTCCGGCTGATCCGCTGCTTTCACCACTTCATCAGGCAGTTGTTCTTCTAATCCGGCGATAGAAATAAACATAACAGGTGATTTGGAAATCGGATCCTGCAGCTGATTCCCCGTATCTACAAGCCCTTTCAATATAAACTCCACTCCGTTCACTGCTACCTTTACATCGAGCAGCTGATCATACTGCAATTTTGCTGTTTGAAAATCAGCAGCCCGGCTTTTGGCAAAATAAGACGCGATCGGCAGTCCAAACATAACAAAGAGCCAACTGATCGGATCACCAAACCCTTGTAACCCCGCCATGAAAAAGGCAGATTCTAATTGCATATCAAATTGAATAAAGTAATGAGCCCCTAATAGCATCCCGCCAGTTAAAAACGTAGAAAAATAAAAAGTCATTAAGTTAACAAAAAAGTATTTCCATCGTTTATAACCAAATGCGGCGAAGACCATGACAGTGGATATGATGATTTTAGTCAATGGATGACCTGCTGCTTGAGCAAGAGGGGTAATGATCAGCAATATACTCATAGAACCGATCAATCCTCCAATAGCAAGACGGTGCCATTTCACCGATCTTTTCAAAAAGATGGCAGTCATCCACAACAACAAGCTGTCTGCAAACAAATTCAACAGCCACAATGCATCCAAGTATAAAACCACATGGACCCTCCTTTTTCAATTTCATTAATCTAGAATAAGAGCATGTATTAAAAGTATATCGGTCAATAAAAAAGAAGTGTGTCACAATATAGAAGGGAAATGAAAGATTTTTCAAAGGAAAGTTTCGGTTTTTGTCAGATTAAGAGGAGAGTAAAATGACGTGGGGATATTCACAAACCAAGAACTTATGTTCTATAATAAAATAAGAGGCTGACTCAAAATTCGAGTCAACCTCTTATCAATGGCAAAACCAGCACCTTATCGGCGTCTATTCCTATTTCTAAGGAACGTTGGAATATCCAAGGTTTCTTCTACTGGCTGAGACGGTTGTCTTGATGGCATTTCCTGCTGCACCGGCTCTTCAGGTCGCATTTCACGCTTTGGCGGAGCAGCCTGAGGTTGATTTGGCTGTTTAATTTGCCCAAATCCAGCACGCTGCTGTTTTGGCTGCTGCAAAACAGACTCTTTAAAGCCAGTTGCAATTACCGTCACGACGATTTCATCTTTTAAGTTTTCATTGATAACAGAACCAAAGATCATGTTTACTTCCTGATCTGAAGCAGAAGCAACAATATCCGCCGCTTCTTGTACTTCATAAAGGCTTAGATTTGTTCCGCCTGTAATATTCATTAATACACCTTGTGCCCCATCAATAGAAGTTTCAAGCAATGGGCTGGAAATCGCTTTTTTTGCTGCTTCCGCCGCACGATTTTCCCCAGATGCTACACCAATTCCCATTAATGCAGAACCTTTATTGGACATAATTGTTTTTACATCAGCGAAATCCAGGTTAATCAGACCAGGTACAGCAATAAGGTCTGAAATACCTTGAACCCCTTGTCGAAGTACATTGTCTGCCTCACGGAATGCTTCAAGCATTGGTGTACTTTTGTCTACGATTTCTAACAAGCGGTCATTCGGAATGACAATCAATGTATCAACAGATGCTTTCATTGCTTCGATTCCGCCTGCTGCTTGAGTCGCCCGCTTGCGTCCTTCAAATGTAAATGGACGAGTCACAACACCTACAGTTAACGCTCCAAGGTCTTTTGCAATTTGCGCAATAACAGGAGCCGCTCCCGTTCCTGTTCCGCCGCCCATTCCAGCTGTAACGAATACCATGTCCGCCCCGCGCAGTGCTTCTTCAATTTGCTCCTTACTTTCTTCCGCTGCTTTCTTGCCTACTTCTGGGTTTGCTCCTGCCCCCAGTCCGCGGGTAAGTTTGGAACCGATTTGCATTTTCACTTCGGCTTTTGACAGATTAAGTGCTTGGGCATCTGTATTAACCGCAATAAATTCCACACCTTGTACACCATGTTCAATCATGCGGTTCACAGCATTGTTTCCGCCGCCGCCTACGCCAATAACTTTTATCGTGGCTAATGAATCTAAATTAGTATCAAACTCCAACATGACAAATCCTCCTAATTCGTCGTTATTTCTCTACGGTGACTTATTCTTCGAAAAAGTATCCGAAAAATCTCTTTACCTTCGAGGTCAATTTTTGTTCCGGATGCTTCTCAGGTTTTACCTTCTTTGGCGGCAGTACTTCCTGCTGCCGCGGCTCGGGCACCATAATTGGTTCTGGTACAGAGCTTACTTTTCTGCCTTGCAATTTAGCGTTCTTATACGCATATTTGATTAAACCAACCGAGGCTGTATATTGCGGTTCTCTTACTCCGATATAATCCGGAATAGCTACGCGAACGCGATTTTGAAATACGTCCTGAGCTAAATCAAGTATGCCGGGCAGAGCTGACGTCCCCCCTGTTAAAACAAAGCCTCCAGGTACATCCTGAATCCCCTGGTGTCTCAGTTCGTCAATAATCATCTCAAATACTTCTTCTAATCTAGCTTCAATAATATCAGAAACTTCCAATTGGTTAAATTGCTGATGTTGATCGCTTCCGATAATAGGCACGCTAAAAACTTCTTCTTCAGAGGCCATGTCATAAAAGGCATGACCATGTTTCAGCTTGATCTGTTCTGCATCTTCTGTAGCCGTCCGCAAACCAATAGATAAATCCTTTGTAATATGGTCACCGCCGATAGGAAAGACGAAAGTGGCTCTTATGTTCCCTTGGCTGAAGGCAGCCACCGTTGTGGACCCTCCTCCAATATCAATAAGAACTGTACCCAAATTCTGTTCATCTTTGGATAAAGCGATTTCTCCCGCTGCCAGCGGTTGAAATACGATATCCATTATTTCAAGCCCAGCCCGCTCTACACAACGTAATGTATTATGTAAAAATGTCTTAGAGCCCGTAACGATAATTCCTTCCATTTCTAAACGGACACCGATCATACCGCGTGGATCGGTAATTTCATCCAAACCATCAACAATAAATTGTTTTGGAATCACATTGATTATTTCTCGGTCGGGGGGAATGGACATCACTTGTGAAGCATCAATTACTCTCGCTACGTCTACATCAGTGATTTCTCGATTCTCGCTGGAAACAGCTACCACTCCGCTGCATGGCTGTAACATAGCTTGAGTACCGGCAATACCAACAACTACCTGTTTAATTTCTATGCCCACCATTCTCTCTGCCTGCTCAATTGCCTTTTTTATTGAATGAACGGTTTCATCAATATCCACAACGGAACCTTTTCGAATCCCTTTTGACTTTACATTCCCAACACCGATAATATTTAACGTTTCATTTACCATCTCACCAATTATTACCTTTATAGCGGACGTACCGATGTCAAGACTCACTAATACTTCATTGCTGTTCATTCTTTGGCACCTCCCTTAACTTCAAAAAAACTCATTGCTCGAACAACAATTTTCTTCTTATTCGAATTATTTATACAGAAAACATTCGTCATTTTCAGCATAATTCCCTTTTAAATTTTCATATTTTTTCTTATTTTGCTTTTTTAATAGATTACACAAATAAAATCCAAAGGTTGAAAGCACCGAAAAAAAACCGAGGAACAGCTATTTACAAGTCTACACCAAGTTGTCACCCTAGAAAAGCCAATTTTATCTGAAAGAATATCCCGTTGTATTTCAATCTCGGGAACCACAAGTAATACGATTGTTTTTTTGTAAAACATTGACGTATAAAGCAGGAATTGATACTTACGGCTCGATGATCGGCTCCTCGCTCATTTCTTTTTTTTCAGGGTGATAAGCTTTAAAGTAGGAACCTACCTCTAAGTCAATAATCCCTTTGACATTCGGGTCAAGCTGACTCACAATAGCGGGGTAATACACCATTTTCTCAGAAAATGTTTTAAGCGTAGCAGAAACTTCAAATCCGTCGTTCATAAACAACTGAATATGGAGGGAATCTGTTTTTTTAGGAGCATAGTAAATCTCTGAAATAGAATTCATGATTTCACCCGGAAGACTTTCCAGCGCTTCCATCATGTGATCGAGCTGATCGCCTGCTTTAAAGTGATACAATATCGGCAATTGTTCAGGTGTTTCATCGATTGCTTCTTTCAGTACAGTTCCGTTGTTTAATACCGGATAAAATTTCTTTCCTTTCGCCAGGTAGGCAAGCTTCTGTCGTTCTTCAATTGAAATTTTCAGTTTGTTGGGAAAGACGAGCGACACATGAGCTCTATGAATTTTCGGATCACGTTCCAGTTTTTTTTCTGCTTGTTTTGCACTTATCTTCCAAAAGCTGTCTCCTTTTCCAATGCCGCTTTGTGCAATAATTCCGGCTTTTGAAGTTAACTTATTTCCTTCAACTTCAATAGATTTAACTTTGCTTAATGGAGATTGAAAATAAACAACAGCTAATACAATTAGGAAAAACAAGGAAATGATGAAAATAAGCCGCTGGTTCGTTTTTCTTTTCCTTAACTTTTTCAGCTTTGGAATTCTCTCTTCAATCGAGACAATTTTTCCTTTTTCCATATCCTTATCCTCCAGGTTCAACGATCTTTCCAAGAAAATAAACGGAAGAACGGCACGAACATTCATGCCGTACACTCTTTTACCCATTATATCTATTGTAATGCAGAGAGTAAGAGGATAAAAGAAAAAAACACTTTTATTTACTTCCTATTTATTCCCACCGTTATGAACCTCTCCACACTTGTATCTGACAAATAAGCCTGCCTGCTCATTTGCCGTCACTTATTCGCTAGTTCGAGCATGACCGCAAACAAACGCTCCGATGCATCTTTCACACCCAAATTTGCGGATGACGCTTTCATGCGCTGCCATTCTTTTTCATTTAATAATACATGGTCAAGGTTTTTCAGCAGGGATGCGGCTGTAAGATCTTTTTCAGCAAGCATGACCGCCGCTCCATGATCAGTCAGCGAACGCGCGTTTTTCTCCTGATGATTATTCGTTACATATGGACTCGGTATAAGTATGCTGGGAACACCGAGGGCTGTTAATTCAGCTAAAGTAGTTGCCCCCGCCCTCGAAACAACGAGATGGCATTCAACAAGAACTTCCGGCATATTATGAATGAAAGGTGCAACAGCTACATTTTCGGGCTTTCCTGCAGCTGCTATTTCTTTTTGCACTTGATCAAAATGTACATCTCCCGTTACATAAAGTACTTGATATGGCCGGCCGGCAAGCTCTGAAAGCGATTGTACAACCGCTTCATTAATTGGACGGGCTCCTCTGCTTCCTCCGAAAACTAACACCGTTTTCTTTTCATCAGACAGGCCAAAGTGTTTCAAAGCATTTGCCGGCTTGGCACTCACTACTTCTGATGCCCGCGGATTTCCAGTGAAGACCACTTTGTTTTCAGGGAAAAAACCGCCTGCTTCTTCAAAGCAAATGGCTACTTTATCGACATATTTGCTTAAGAATTTATTCGTTAATCCTGGTACACTGTTTTGCTCATGAATAATCGTTGGTATGCCAAGCTTTGCAGCAGCATAGACGACGGGGCCGCATACATATCCTCCTGTGCCGATCACTGCATCCGGCTGGAACTTCCTTAATATTTTTTTACATTCCTTTACACCTTTTAGAAAACGCATAACGGTTTTCACGTTTTCCATAGAAAGGCTCCGCTTAAAGCCCGTTATTTCAATCGAATGAAACGGGATGTCTTCTCTTGTAACTAACTTAGATTCTAGTCCCCGTTCAGTCCCTATATATAAAAATGAAGTTTCTGGGTATTTTTCTTTTATTGTTCGTATAAGAGCTAAAGCTGGGTAAATATGACCACCCGTTCCTCCGCCGCTGACAACTATTTTCATTTATTTTTCACCTCAAAATTAATCATTGCACGTCTTCTTTGTTATAAGTGTATGTACGGTTAGATAAAAGGTTTCTCTCCCTCACATCTTCCAAAACAGGAATGTGTTGTTGCCTTTTTATCATACTATAATTGCCTATTATATGAATATAGCTTTGTCCATTTGAAAAGAAAACAAAAAAAATGTAGCAATTTTCACCTAATTGTTACATTCCTCTCTTAAAGAGCTGCTATCTTCATGATAACTATTTAATGCAATCCCATATTAAATCAATAAGTGCCGGGAATCAAACAATATATCCATAAACAAGAATTTTTTTGATGAAAGGACAAAAAATGTAAGGAGCTCATTCAAGTATAAAAATGCAAAACCAGTCAGCTGCTAAACATCTCTTTATGAAACGAAGAAAAGGCTGACTCAAAATGAAATTGTCAAACCTGCAATCATAATACATTGTACATCTAAATATACAATACATTAGGAATGAGGCCAGACCTTTTCGAGTCAACCTTCTTATTGTTTGGAGTAGCGGCTGATATTCAGTAAAATACCAAATGCAGCCAACATCAGCGTTAATGACGAGCCCCCGTAGCTTAAAAAAGGAAGTGTAATCCCAGTCACAGGCATTAAACCAGTCACCACACCAATGTTAATGACGACTTGTATCGCCAGCATCGATATGATTCCGACTGCAAGAAAGCTGCCAAATAAATCAGGGGCTTTCAGAGCAATTCGAATGCCACGCCAAAGCATTAATGAAAAGAGAATGAGAATAAATACACCGCCGATAAATCCAAGCTCTTCTGCTAATATCGCAAAAATAAAATCGGTCTGCGGTTCAGGCAAATAATAATACTTCTGCCGGCTCTCTCCAATTCCAAGACCAAACAATCCGCCTGGTCCAACCGCATAAAGTGATTGAATAATTTGAAATCCGCTTCCTAACGGATCAGACCACGGATCCAAAAAAGAAGTGATTCGCTTAATTCGATACGGCGCCGAAAGAACCAATCCAGCAAAGCCTGCAACACCGACTAAACCCATGAGAACAAAGTGAAAAATACGAGCGCCAGATATAAAAATCATCACAAGGCACGTACCTATCATAACTGTTCCTGTTCCAAGATCGGGCTGTAGCATAATTAAACCAAAAGCAGCAAATGCCAGCCCCAGCGCCGGCAGCAGCCCTCTCTTAAAGTAAATCATATGTTTCTGATTTTCTGATAAGTAGCCTGCTAGAAAAATAATCATAGCCAGTTTCATAAATTCTGAAGGCTGAATAGAAAAGGCTCCTGCGCCGATCCAGCTTTGAGATCCATTTCTCACCATACCAACACCAGGAATCAATACGAGAACGAGCAAAATAAAGCAGCCGATCAATGCCGCTTTAGAAAAGCGGCGCCATGTCCAATATTCCACATTCATGAGCATGATCATTGCGATAAATCCAACAACAGCAAACAATAGCTGTCTTTTCGCAAAAAATAATGCATCGTTAAATTTGTATTCTGCCCATACTTCACTTGCACTGTACACCATCGTCACGCCGACAGTGAGCAAAATGACGATTAAAATCAGCAGGAAATAATCAGGAGCGAACTTTTTTACCGGCAATGGCATACACCTCTAATTCAAAGAATCCAGAGCGTGTCCCAATTGTTTGTGCTTCAGAAGACAAGCCCTTACTTCAATGTATGCACGGCTTCAATAAATATATCTCCACGCTGCTCAAAAGTTTTATACTGATCCCAGCTTGCACATGCCGGTGATAATAAGATAATGTCACCTTCTGACGAGGAGTCGTAAGCTGACTGAACAGCCTGCTGCATATTCTCTGTTTTTACAACGATCCCCACGCCGGCTCTGCCGGCTGTCTCGGCAAGCTTTTCTGCTGTTTCGCCGAATGTGACTAATGCCTTTACGTTTTTCATATATGGAATTAAATCATCAAATCCGTTCCCTCTGTCCAATCCGCCAGCCAGCAGGATCGTAGGCCCATTAAATGCGGCAAGTGCGCTTTTTGTTGCTAACGTATTCGTTGCTTTTGAATCGTTATAAAATTTTCTTCCGTTGTATTCACGCACAAACTGTGTACGGTGCTTTACTCCTGAAAAAGCAGTTAACACTTCTTTAATCGCTTGATTCGTAATGCCTGCCAGCTTCACTGCACATACCGCCGCCAATATATTTTCTAAATTATGTGCACCAGGCAGCGCGACTTCAGCAAGAGACATAATTTTTTCGCCACGGAAAACGATGTCGCCATTTTGTACACATGCACCCGTTTCTTTCGTCTCTTTTGTGGAAAAAGGAACGATCACTGCCTTTGTTGTTTCTGTCATCTTCATCAAGTGATCTTGATCTGCATTAACGATGAGAAAATCCTCTTCCGTTTGGTTTTTCGTAATATTTAATTTTGCTTTCGCATATTCCTCTTTCGTTCCATGATAATCGAGGTGGGCATCATACAAGTTCGTAATAATCGCAATATGAGGGCGAAATTTATCAATACCAAGCAATTGAAAAGAAGACAGCTCAATGACTACATGGTCTTCTGCCCCAGCCGTCTGAACAACATCTGAAGCCACCTCACCGATATTTCCAGCCAGTACGGCCTTTTTCTCATCCGCTTTAAACATTTCATGAATTAACGTAGTTGTTGTTGTTTTTCCATTCGTTCCAGTAATGCCGATAAAAGGAGCTTCCGAAATTAAATAAGCAAGCTCTACTTCCGTTATGACAGGGAGCCCGTTAGTGATCGCCCCAGCAATAAGCGGATTATGATAAGGAATGCCGGGGTTTTTGACGATAACTTCAAATCCCTCGTCAAGCAATTCAATTGGATGACTTCCGCAAATCACTTTGATCCCCTGTTCCAGTAAATGCTGAGCCTCAGGATTTTCACTTAAAGGCTTACGGTCATTGACTGTGACAAAAGCGCCCAGTTTATGCAAAAGCAGCGCTGCACTGACTCCGCTTTTTGCAAGCCCTAGGACAAGAATTTTTTTATGCTGAAAATCTGTTATTGTTTTCAATTAAATCCACGCTCCGATATAAATTCCGATCATAGCGCAAAGCACACCGACCGTCCAAAATGTAACAACAACCCGCCATTCCGACCATCCGCCTAATTCAAAGTGATGATGAAGCGGACTCATGCGGAATACGCGCTTGCCTGTTGTTTTAAAAGACACGACTTGAATCATAACCGAAAGTGTTTCTGCGACAAACACGGCACCAATGATAAGTAAAAGAAATTCAAATTTCGTTAAAATAGAAATGGCTGCGATAGCTCCGCCAAGAGCTAAAGAACCCGTATCTCCCATAAATACTTTTGCCGGATTAGCATTAAACACCAAAAAGCCAAGCACAGCCCCCACGACAGCAAAGGAAAAAATAGCTGTTTCGTTTAATCCCTGATTCCATGCCAGCACCGCAAAAGCACCGAAAGCGATGGCAGATGTACCTGAAACGAGACCGTCAAGCCCATCTGTTAAATTCACTGCATTTGAAAAGCCGACAAGCCAGAAAATCACAAATAATACATATAAAACCCCGGCATCGAAAGACCAGCCTACTAAAGGAATAGTCAGTTCCGTAGACAAGCTGCTTTTTGTATAAATAATATAAAAAAGAATAGAAATAATGATTTGCCCAACGAGCTTCTGCTTTGATGTTAATCCAAGATTACGTTTCATGACTACTTTAATAAAATCATCTAGAAAACCGAGCAAGCCGAACCCAATCGTTACAATAAGCAGCAGCGCCGTTTCGGATCCAATATCATCATAAATCTGTGTCATAAATAATGTAGTAATGATAATGGCAAGCAAAAAAACGAGACCGCCCATCGTCGGTGTCCCTGACTTTTTCTGATGTGATTCCGGCCCTTCCTCACGAATACTTTGCCCAAATTTTAATCTCCGCAAAAACGGAATAAACATAGGCGCTATAAGCACTGTGATGAAAAAAGCCATAAACATCGTTAAAAACACATCTCTCTCAAGCATATCATTTCTCCTCTTTCTTCCGGCTGCTAAGTGCCTCTCTGGCAACCGTACGATCATCAAAGTCCAGTACCTCATTACCGACGATCTGATACGTTTCATGACCTTTTCCAGCTATCACAACCGCATCTCCATTTTGCGCACATTGAATAGCATAAAAAATCGCTTCTCTTCTATCAGGAATCACTTTGTATGATTCACCCGCCACTCCTGCTTCCATGTCACATAAAATAGCATGAGGGTCTTCACTGCGCGGGTTATCCGATGTAAAAATGGCATTCGTTGCGTATTCACATGCTGCTTTAGCCATGAGCGGCCGTTTCGTGCGATCACGGTCGCCTCCGCAGCCGACAACTGTAAACACTTTCCCCTCGGTTAGCGGCTGAACCGTTTTTAATACATTCACAAGGCTGTCAGGTGTATGTGCATAATCAACGATAACAGCAAGCCCCTGATCGTTTGGCACAAGTTCAAACCGCCCTGCCACGCCTTTCACCTGTTCGATGGCATGAATGGCTGTTTCAACAGCTGTCCCCGCAGTATAAGCCGCCGCAAGAGCTGCCAGCACATTATAAATGTTAAATTTCCCTGCAAGTTGTGTTTTTACCTTTTTACTGCCTTCTGGATAGGTAAGCGTAAATTCTGTGCCTTCTGATGTCAGCCTTACATCCGTTGCACGAAACATAGCTTCTTTATCAATCCCATACGTGACAACATGAGCAGCTGTCTCTTTTTTATAAAGCGCGGATGTTTCTTCATCTTCATTTAGTACAGCAAATTTCGGCTGACCGGCAGCGTATGAGTTGCCTAATTGAGCAAATAACAAGCCTTTAGCCCGGCTATATTCTTCCATCGTATGATGATAATCAAGGTGATCCTGTGTTAAGTTTGTAAACACAGCGATGTCGTAATCGCATCCCCATACTCTGCCTTCTACTAATGCATGAGAGGATACTTCCATTACAGCTGTGGACACACCCTTATCCTTCATATCTTTAAATGTTTTTTGCAGCGTTAAGCTTTCTGGAGTCGTGTTTTTTGTTTCAATAATCTCTTCACCAATCTTCATATACATCGTTCCGATCAGTCCGGTTTTTTCACCGGTTTCCTTATAAATGGCATCTAAAAGATGGCTCGTCGTTGTTTTTCCATTCGTACCCGTAATGCCGATGAGCCGCATATGAGCCGTTGGTGATCCATAATAACAATCGGCTAAAACAGCCATCGCTTTTTTTGTATCCGCTACTGTAATGACTGGTGCTCCTTCTACTTCAACAGGCTGCTCTGCCAATACAGCTCTTGCCCCTCTATTCACAGCTTCCTGTGCAACCGTATGACCATCAAATGTATATCCTTTAATACAAATAAATAATGCGCCCTCTTTTACTTGACGATGGTCATTTTCCAAAGATAAGATTTCTGGATTTGATGAATACGATAATTTATAAAATGGGAGGGACTTTAATAAGTCTGATAGATTCACTTTGTTCAATCCTTTCTGTGCGCGACTCGTTATGTATAGTTTATTTAAGCAAAGTTCTTTACTATTTTAACTAAAAAAAAGGATAGATGCGACTTCTTTTCAGAAAAAACCACAACGACCATCTTATCATAGTTTCTGTTTTTTGCATGATTTTTTAGTCGTGATTTTTTTATTTCCTGCACGCTGAACAAAAGAAATGAAAGACCCGCCGACAAAAGCGGCGGGAGACAGCTGGTTACCTTTTAAATGAGATTTGCTGAACTTGCCTGTTGATTTCCGCTGTGGGCGCTCACTTTCTTCTTTAATCAACAAAGGAACAGCATCAACAATGGTCTTTAAATAAACTATACTGCAGATGATGATGGGTGTTCATTCCATTTTTCACTTCTCCTCACAGACTCAAGAGCAAAATTAAGACAAAATAACCATGTTGCATTTTATTAATATAATTTTTATCCTTTACGTACCATCGATCAATGCCCATTAATTCAAATATAAACGAACGGCCGATCCTGCTTCCACTTTTGCACCGGCCATCGGCGATTGCTGAACGACTTTACTGCCGCTCCCTTCAATCTCAAGCTGAAAGTTATATAGCTGCGTGGAAAGCTCTTTTTTCGTCATTCCTTTAAAGTCAGGTACTTCCACAATTTGCGGGTCATTCCATTGTAATTCTTTTTCCAGTTGTTTTTTGCGCGGCTTCACATCGAGTACTTGCAGACTGTCCTCCATAATTTTCCCAACAATTGGAGCTGCTACCGTTCCGCCAAACTGAACCGTCCCTTTCGGATTGTCGATCGCTGTATAAACAACGATTTGCGGATCATCCGCTGGTGCTACACCAATAAAGGAAACAATATGGTTATTTTCGAGATAACGGCCATCTTTGGCTTTTTGGGCTGTTCCTGTTTTCCCCCCTACGCGATAGCCGTCCACAAACGCATTTCTTCCCGTCCCTTTTGCCACAACACTTTCAAGGGCGTAACGAATTTGTCGAGAAGTTTCTGGGGAAATGACACGCTTTTTAGCAACAGGAGACTTTCTTTTGACTACTTCTCCCGTGATCGGATCAATCAGCTCTTTCGCCACGTATGGCTGATAAAGAATACCGCCATTGACCGCCGCCGAAACAGCGACAGCCTGCTGGATTGGAGTAACAGCTACACCTTGTCCAAAAGCTGTTGTAGCCTGCTCAACTGGACCTACTCTGTCTATATTAAATAAAATACCTTTTCCCTCTCCTTGAAGATCGATTCCTGTTTTCTGACCAAATCCAAAATCCCGGACATATTGAAATAACTTTTCTTTTCCAAGTCGTTCTCCAAGCTCTACGAACCCTGGGTTACAGGAGTTTTCAACGACTTCTAAAAAAGACTGGTGACCGTGGCCGCCTCTTTTCCAGCAGCGCAGTCTTGCTCCCCCAACAGTTACAGATCCAGGATCATTGAAATGATCTTTGTACAAATCTACCTTTTTTTCTTCTAATGCCGCCGCCAAGGTGATAATCTTAAATGTAGATCCAGGTTCATACGTGCTCCAAATTGGCAAGTTTCGGTTGTAGATTTCAGGAGATACTTTTTGGAATTGCTCCGGGTTAAATGAAGGCCGGCTCGCCATCGCCAAGATTTCCCCATTATTCGGGTTCATCGCAATCACGATCGCCCCATCTGGCTCATACTTTGCTTCAGCAATATCGAGTTCCCTCTCAACAATCGTTTGAATATTTGAATCAATAGTCAGCCTCAAGTCCAGCCCATCCACCGGAGCCGCATAGCCGTCCGGCATTTGCGGCATTCGCTTTCCTTTCGCATCTGAAAAAAATCTCATTGCTCCTTTTTCACCGCTTAATTCTTTATCATAATATGCTTCAAGGCCCATAAGCCCTTGATTATCAATCCCAGCAAAGCCAAGGACATGTGCCAAGCTTTTTTCAAATGGATAATGTCTTTTAGAGTCTTCGGCAATGTATACACCTTTAATACCAAGCCTGCGTACTTCTTCGGCTTTTTCAAATGAGATTTTCCGTCCTTCCGGATGTATTCTTTCGATGGATGCTCTTTTCGTTAAATGAGCATATGCTTTTTTCTCTGTAATATTTAAGACGGATGCCAGCTTTTTGGCTGCCTCAGCCGGATCTTCGATTTGGCGCGGGACGACATAGACGGTAGGTGCGCTTTTATTTTCGGCAAGCGCTACTCCATTTCGATCTGTTATTTTTCCCCTTTCTGGTTCAAAAGGAATATTGCGGCTCCATAAATCCTGCGCCTTATCCGTTAAATCATCTCCTAATGCAAATTGAACGTAACCGAGCCGCACCCCAATAATGGCAAACATCGCGATGCCGGCAAGCAATACAAAAACTAGCCGCTTTCTAACCGTGACAGCCGAAACCCTTTTCAAGCCTGTCCCCCTCCTTTCCCTTCAATATATGTGAAAGGGTCAGGATTATGATTGAAAGAACAGGGGATGAATAGGGAGTTTATTTTATCCACCAGACGGCCTTATCTTCATAAAAAAAGAAAGCTGTCGTGGACAGCTTTCATTCTTGATTTTCATCTGTTTGTTGTTTTTCTTCGTTTGCTTCTTTTATTTCTTGCTCAGCAGCTTTTTTTTGCTGTTCTTTCTCTTGTTGATCGAGCAGCGATTTTTCTTTTTGTGTGATCAATTTTAAAATGAGCTTTTGTCCTTTTTTGATTGGAGTGCCTGGTTTAATATTTTGACTGGCAACATATCCCTCACCTGCATAACTAACCTTTAAGCCAATCAGATTAGCTGCCTTCATAACGTCACGTAATGACCAGTTTTCCATGTCAGGCATCGTTGCTTTGCCGTCCGTTTGTAAAATCACTTTTTCTCCTTGCAGGAGGAAGGATTGAGCTTCTGGAGACTGACCAGTCACTTTGCTTCCTGTCCCTACTATGACCGGCTTAATTTTCTTCGCTTTTAACTCTTTCTCCACTTCAGCTATACGTTCATTCGTAAAGTCTTTCAATTCAATCGTTTTCATTGCAGGTGTTTGCTGAGGCTTAATATTTAAGTATTGCAGACTGTTGCGCATGACCGGGTTAAATATTTTCGATACAGGAACGGACCCTGATTCTCCATCAAGCTTCGGCTGTGCAACAGCGACGTAAACAATAAGCTGCGGATCTTTAGCAGGGGCCATCCCTAAAAAGGAAAAGATGTGATTACTTGATCCACGTAAATAACCGCCGTTCGGGTTCGGCATTTGGGCGGTTCCTGTTTTCCCGGCTACTTCATACCCTTGAATTTGATAAATCTGTCCTGTACCATGTTCAGACGTCGTTACACTTTTCAACACGTCCCGGGTTTTTTCAGCTGTTTTTTTGGAAATCGGTTCTCCTACTTTTTTGGGGTTATTTTCCATAACGGCTTTATTTGTTTTATCATCTATGATTCTATCAATAATGTAAGGGCGCATCATTTCACCATCGTTGGCGACAGCCGTTGCCGCCTGAATTAACTGCATGGCGGTCACAGTCGTCCCCTGTCCGAATGAGGCCGTTACTTGTTCGATCGGCCAATTATATAAAATTGTGCCTTTCCCTTCATTTGGCAGCTCAATTCCTGTTCTCTGACCGAAATGAAAATCATCTAAATACTGTCTAAATACATCTGGTCCCATCTTTTCAAGAAGATTAGCCATTGCCACATTTGATGAGCGTTGAACACCTTCTAAATATGTAATATCGCCCCAGCCTTCTCCACCGTTATGGTCGCGAATAGATACGGTACCCACTTTGTATCTGCCAGATTTATATAGTTCATTCGGATGGAACACGCCTTCTTCTATAGCGGCAGCTACTGTGAATATTTTCATCGTTGAACCCGGCTCAAACGAATACTCGACAAGATCGTTACTCCAGTTTTCCCCAAGACCCACACGCGTATCCGGATGAAAGGAAGGACGCTGGCCCATCGCAAGAATTTTTCCTGTTTTTGCATCTGCTACAATCGCAAATGCTTTTCCGGGTTTATATTGCTTTTCTACTTCATTTAATGCATCTTCCATAAACGTCTGAATTTTTGTGTCAATCGTTAAATAAATCTTGTCGCCATCATCGGGTTCTTGAATCATTTGTTTTTTATCTGAAAGTAAGTATCCCCAAAGGTCACTTTTATATTGAATCTTTCCGTTTTTTCCTTCCAAATATTTCTCGTATGCTTTCTCGATCCCCATTTGTCCAACAGTACGCTGAATAACTTGATTTCCCTTTTTCTCTTCCACTTTTTGCGTGAATCCGATTAAATGGGACGCAAACTTACCATTTGGATAAAAGCGCTTCGAATCCCTCAAGAAAATAATACCAGGAAGTTTTTCCTCTTCGATTTTCTTTTTTACCCTATTCGGTAAATCGCGGCCATACTTTCCGAACTCAACTTGAAATGCC
The DNA here is from genome assembly GCF_044891285.1 of Bacillus lumedeiriae. Classification (NCBI taxonomy): domain Bacteria; kingdom Bacillati; phylum Bacillota; class Bacilli; order Caryophanales; family Bacillaceae; genus Bacillus; species Bacillus lumedeiriae. The sequence goes on along the minus strand of NZ_JAUIYO010000002.1, from coordinate 156,851 downwards.
TGTTTGTTCCTTAAGCGTTTTTCAATTTCATCCGGCTCCATATCAATATATTTAGCCAGCACCTTAGCCGTTCTCTCAGGATCCGTCACGTGCTTGGGCTTTTTAGGATTGGTCGTCATGGATGAATCTAAAATAGCAGCAAGCGTAAAAGAAGTCGTATCTTCCGCAATGACTGTTCCCCGATGATCATAGATCGTTCCTCTTGTCGCTTCTAATACATCTGTTCTTAAATACTTTTGCAACGCTTCATTTTTTAGGGAGTGGCCGTCTGCTTTACCCGTTATTTGAATAACAAGAAAGCGGGCAAATAAGACAAAAAAGAGCAGGGCGAATATTATAAATAATATCGCTGCTCCTTTTCTCCCGTTCGTTCGATTTTCATTCATTGCGGCTGCACAACCTTAATGTTTTGTTCACTTAAATCCAATCCTAACTCTTTGGCGCGTTTCCATATTTTCTCATACGTACTCTCTTCGCTGACTTGCACCTCAAGGTCATGATTTATTTTCTTCTGTTCTTTAATTTGTGCTTCGACGTCTTGAATGTCTTTATTGATCTCGTACAGAGCAGCTTGCGTTGACACTACTTTTGCTCCTAAAAAACAAATCATCAGGGCAAATAACAAAAATAATACTTTTTCACCTGGTGTAAACAGGCGCTTCCCAACCTGCCGCTCTTTTTGTTTGGGCATAGACGGCACGGGCTGCGTTTCATGCTTAAACAGCTGCTTTCTAGCTAAGTTACTCATTTTTTCACCCCTATTTGATTTTATTGTTTTTCTGCAATGCGCAGCTTAGCTGAACGGGCTCGATTGTTATCCTTAAGTTCTTCTTCTGATGGTAAAATCGGTTTGCGTGTCACAAGCTTTAATTCTGGTTGGTATTCCTTTGGAACTACCGGCAGTCCAGGCGGCAGATCTGGTCCCTGGCTTGCCTCTTTAAAGATTGTTTTACAAATGCGGTCTTCTAAAGAATGGAAGGTAATGACACTAATTCTTCCTTTTGGGTTTAATAAACTAATCGAGGTTTTTAGTGACTCTTCAAATACACGGAGTTCATCGTTAACAGCGATACGAATCGCCTGAAAAATGCGCTTCGCCGGATGCCCCCCTTTTCTGCGGGCTGGTGCTGGAATCCCTTCTTTAATTAATTCCACAAGCTCTCCAGTTGTTTCGATCGGCTTTATTTCCCGGGCTGCTTCAATTTTACGGGCAATTTGCTTAGAGAATTTCTCTTCTCCATATTGGAAGAAGATTCTCACTAAATCTTCGTATGCCCAATGGTTTACTACATCATAAGCGCTAGTTTCTCCAGTTAAATCCATTCTCATATCAAGCGGAGCATCATGATGATAGCTAAACCCCCGCTCCGGTGTATCGAGCTGTGGTGAAGAAACACCGAGATCGTATAAAATACCATCGACTTTCCCTACTTGTAAGCGGGCTAATTCCTCTTTTATATATTTAAAATTACTTTTAATAAATGTGACCTTATCTCCAAACCGGCTCAGTCTGTCCGCCGCATGACGGATAGCGGTTTCATCCTGGTCAAAAGCGTAAAGTTTCCCTCCTTCTCCGAGAAGCGACAACAAATATTCGCTATGACCCGCACCGCCCAGCGTACAATCTACATATATTCCATCTCGCCGGATGTTCAATCCTTCTACTGTTTCTTTTAACAGTACTGTTGTATGTTCGAAATTCATGATTCACCATTCCATTCAAATTACTAAGTATCAAAATCGATCACATTCTCTACTCTTCCGCGAGAAGGATTCTTCTGATAAACACGCTCATTCCTTCACTTCCATTCCTAACTGTACCACATCCTCCCACTTATCTCCACTATTTTTGAATTCTCCGAAACCGCTTGATTCCCTCCTTATGTACCACCTTTTTCGTTCGATGCTTTCCGCTTTGAACAGCTTTATTTCTACATGGACGTTTAGTAATAGAAGTAACAAAGGATAAATTTCCCCATCACTAAACATTCATTCACAAAAACGACACATTTCTCATGAAAATTGAAGGATTTTTTACCAAGAAAAGCGGAAGGCGCTTGGGAAGCCCCGACAAGCAAATGTTCTTTTTCCAAAGAAGTCTGCTCTTTGACTTCTTTGGAAAAAGGTTATTTGACCTCGAGGGGCTAGCGCCTGCAGCTGGACAAAGAAAAGCGGAGCCGACTGCTTTGGAGCGACAAGCATATGACAGGCTGATAAAATGGCGCCTTTCAGCCATGCAGTAAGACTGGCATATGACCTCGAGCTCCAAGAAGGCGGAGCTGGACAATAGAAAAGCGGAAGGTGCTCAGGAAGCCCCCGACAAGCAAATGTTCTTTCTACAAAGAAGCCTGCTCTTTGACTTCATTGGCAAAAGGTTATTTGACCTCGAGGGACCAGCATCTGGAACGGAAATCAACGGACACGCTTAAAGCACTATATCAAAAAGAGGATGCCCTAAAAAGTTATACTTTTCAGACACCCTCTTCAATTATATTTTCACTATATAATGATCTCCAGTAAAAGGAAAATCAAACACCATTAATTCATGTATAAAATCTGGCCCATATTTATTTAAATAGCTATACACATTCCAGATACGCTCTTGAGGAGCTTGTTCGGGTCTAAGCGCATTTTGCAGCTTGTCGTATTTATTTAATACAGCAGCATGACGGACTTGAATCATCTCATCTGTTTTACGCGCAAGAAAAGCAAGCTGACTCAAGTGAAAATCACGGTTTTTTAGGATGATAGGAACCGTTTCTTTATGCATGTCTTTCGCACGTGTTTCGATTTCCTCATATTGATCCATTAAAGACTGCTGCACGCCTGCAATCATTTCATGGAAATGATCATCCTTGATAGAATCCCAAAACCGCTCTTTCTCACCCGCCACTCCCTGCTTAATAGCGGAAGCAAGCGAGATATGGAGTTCCTCCAAATCACGGACGATGTTTCTTTCCACAATGGTCATATTCAAACGAGCTTCAATTGGCGGCATTTTCATATCAAGACGCTCAAATGCGGATTTAAGCTCTGCCCAATAGGCAATTTCTCCGGGGCCGGCGATAAAGGCAAGCGTTGGGAACAACCATTCTTGCATAAGTGGACGAGTCACAACATTGTTGCTGAATTTTTCCGGTTCGTTTTCAAGTAAAACTAACAGTTCAGCTTTGCTATACCGAAGCTCTGCCTGTTTGCTTGAAAATATGCCGGTTTTCCGATCGTACTCTAAAAGCACCCGGTTTCCATTGTTATAAAGGAACAAATTCGCAGCGGAATCTGATAACTCAATCATTCGATTAAATTCTAAATGAGCCATCGTTTGTTGTTCGCGATGTACTGTATCTGTAATCTCTGCAGCTTGTTCAATAAGCTGCCTAAAAAAAGGCTTTTCAAGCGCGCGCAATGGCGGATAAGCAGAATCAATTAATAGTAAACCATAACGGCTAAATAACGAATGAATGAGCCGACTAAAAAAGTCCGTAATGGTCTCTCCTTTTTCTGCTTCTTCACAGACATGCTCTAATAGACTTTTTGTATAACAGGTTTCCCCAAATTTCGAAAAAATGGACTTAATCCAATTTTTCATTTGATCCTTATCATAATGAATATCAGAAACCATATTCTTTTCGATCACCCGCGCTGGATAAGTTACCTTCTCCATAACGGATTCATTTTCCACATATAGATGATTGACTTCAAGAAAATCATGGTCTTCTCCAGCAATCCAGAAAATCGGCACGACAGGAATATTCAACTCTTTTTCTTTTTCCTGTGCCAATTTAATAATAGAAATGATTTTATAAATCGTATAAAGAGGACCCGTCAACAAACCTGCCTGTTGCCCGCCAATCACGACGGCAGAGCGCTCATCTTTCAATTTCTCTAAAGAAGCCGCCACTTTCTCTGAGGGAATAAAGGGTTTCATATACGCCTCAATGCATGCAGCAAGAGGCTCTCTCATATAAGATCGCTCCTGCAGGTCAGCGGCTCTTTTCTCATAAACGTTTACATCTGACAAATTATAATGAAAAAAGTCCGTCACCGGTGCCTCCTGCTTCAAGTATAAAGAAGCAAACCGGTTAATCGCAGGAACGGAAAGTGATTCCAATTGCATGTATGTACTTCCTTTCTTCGCGCATTTTACTCGTTTGAGTATACCATTTCTCCCAAGCAAGGAACAATATTGCGCTTTACCCTGCTTACTCGTGTTCAAGACCTTTAATCATTTCATATAAAGCTTCTAGTACAGGCACACGAATATTTTTTTCAGATGCCTGCAAAAGAACATAGCCTACGATAGCATCAACTTCTGTCGGACGTCCTGATTCAATGTCTCTCAGCATAGACGAACGATTCGCAGCAGTTGTTCGGCAAATATGCACAATTTCGCTCCATGTTTCTGCGTGTACTTGATTCGCAAATACAGAAGAAAACTCTTTATAAATCATTTTCGCTATGCGTAAATAATGGGGATTAGCTATAAGTTCACCATTCCGGATGTTTAACATAGCGGTTAACGGGTTAATCACCGTATTGGCTGCCATTTTCCTAAGAAGCATCGATTCATAGTTTCGCCGCCATTCAAAAGGGAATACTTCTGCCGTTTGTTCAGTCACTGTCTTGATCACTTGACAGCTGCCGCGGTATACCGCCACGTTTGTTTTCCCCCGTCCTCGGATATCGACACGCGCAGACCCCGATTTAAGTATTCCATGTTCAACAGCTGCTACAAATATGTGCGGATGAATTAACTGCTTCATTTGCGTTAAATGTCCCATGCCATTTTGTAAAAACACGAGTGCTGGGTGCGAATCCATTTTATTTAAGATTGGAAGGAGAGAGGCCAAGTTGTATTGTTTGACAGCTATAAACAAACATTCAGGGGAATGCAAAGTCAATTGATCAATCGGCCTCGCCTGAACAAAAAAAGCCGTCTCTTCGTCACCTTCTCTTAGAACGATTCCCCGTTCATTAATGACCGCTGATTGTTCTTCTGTGCGCGTAAAGATCGTGACCGGAAACCATTCCGCTAAACTCGCTGCAAAATAAAGACCGACAGCCCCACCGCCGACGATTCCGATTTTCATCTTTTTCCCTCCTCCGCAAATCATTTTTATCTCAGTGTTTTCATCCGTCCAATTGAAAGCGTTCCCAGCATAAGTATTCATTTCTGCCTGTTTCTATTATATAATGAATATTGGATTAATAAAATAATACGGATTGCCGGCAATGTCTATTTTAGACACCTTCAGGCTGATTGGAAACATGTATCTTTGCAGCTGCAGAGAATGAAGCCGTCAGACAGCAAAGAATACAGCTGATTGTCAACAACTTGCATACTTTTTATACGAATAGAGGAGGACTTACAGAATGGCAATAACAGTTGAAAACCTGAAAATGAACTTTAAAACAATGGATGAATTTAAAAGCTTTAAAGAATATGGGCTAGAAGAACTCTCCATGCTCGAAGAATTTCAAATATATATGATTGAAGATAATGCATCTTCCCCCTTCTATGGTATTTATTATGGCGATAAGCTCGCTGCCCGCATGTGCCTTTACGTGAAAAAAAACGGGGCTGACCTGCTAGAAGATGGATCAGAGAAATACTTAGAAATTTGGAAACTTGAAGTACTGCCGCAATACCAGCATAAAGGACTAGGCTTGAAGCTTGTAGATTTCGCCAAATCATTCAATTTACCTATTTTAACAAGACCTAAAGTGAAATCACACACGTTTTGGGAAAAAGCAGGCTTCACTTCCCTTTCAGAAAGCAGTTCACGATTAATTTGGGATCCTTCAGCAGCAACAGGACAAAAAATCAGCTGATCAATCCTTAGAGGAAAAGCGAAGGGTGTTCATTCAGTCCCTTAGTAACAAGAAAACAGCAACCTTTCGGGCAGCACCTTAAGCTGGATGCAAAGCAACATGCCTTTTTCTTATTCCCAACCTAAAAAGCCGATCCCCATAGAAAAATGATGGTCGGCTTTTAGTTTGAAAGCAGTGAATCATTCAATCTTTCTCTATATAAAAAACGCAAAGAGCCATGGTCTCTTTGCGTTTTTTATCAATAGGATCATCCGATAGACAAGCAATTATTTGCTTACTACTTCTTTTCCTTTATATGTTCCGCACTCTTTACATACACGGTGAGCTAGTTTCATTTCACCACAGTTCGGGCATGCTGTCATACCAGGTACTTGTAATTTAAAATGTGTACGGCGTTTGTTCTTTTTAGTCGTAGAAGTTCTTCTAAAAGGTACTGCCATTATTTCCACCTCCTTAAAAAGAGAATGTAAGTATATGAAGCCAGAATTAGCTGGTACTTCTCAATTTTTATCCGATTTAAAAAAATCAGCCAGTCCTGCTAATCGCGGGTCCACCTTGTCTTCTTTTGGTGCGGCCTGCTCTTCGCTGTGAAGCTCCCATCCTTTTCCTGAAGGGATTGTATGTTCATCAGCCTCTTCACTAATAACCTGCATCGGCACTTCGAGCAAAATTTCCTCTTCAAGAACCGGACCTAAATCAACAACGTCACCTTCAACTAAATGAACATCCTCATTATCCTGATATTCACTAAATGAAGAAGCTTTCACAATAAACGTTTCCATCAAAGAAAACTCAAATGGATACTCCACATCGACAAGTGTCCGCGAACAAGGTAAAGTCATCGTACCTTTCACATCTAAGTGAAAAGTTACCTTATCTGAACCAATATCCGCTCTTCCTGTCACATGAACTGGGGACAAATTTCTAATCTCCGCATTACGGGCTTTCATTTGGCTCATATCTGCCATTTCATCAATTGCTAAGCCCTTATCACGAAATTTTTGTAATTGAATAATTGACCATTTCATCGTTATCACCTCAAGGCAACAAAAGTAATTATAGCTTTCACAAAAACGTTTGTCAATATATTTTCTTGACATTAAAGAAAAGCGGAAGGCGCTTGGGAAGCTCCGATAAGCAAATGCTCTTTCTCCAAAGAAGTCTGCTCTTTGGCTTCATCGGAGAAAGGTTATTTGACCTCGAGGGGCTAGCGCCTGCAGCTAGACAAAAAAGCAGAGCCGACTGTCCTGGAACGACAGTATAAGATGAGCTGGCAAAATGGCGATATCTTCAGCCATACAGCCAGAACAGCTTATGGTTCGGACTCTAAGGAGGCGGAGCTAGACAATAGAAAAGCGGAAGTGTCGTATCAACTTCGAAAAATAGCATATACATTGACATTCACCGCGCACTCATTGACAATAATACTAGCATTATTCACTAATAATAACAAAGGAAAATCTCAATGAAAACAGTTGGCATTGTTGTAGAATATAATCCTTTTCATAACGGGCATTTATATCATGTCCATAAAGCACGCGAATCAGCCAAAGCGGAAGTAGTGATTGCTGTGATGAGCGGACACTTCCTGCAGCGAGGTGAGCCGGCTCTCGTCAATAAATGGGCCCGCACACGGATGGCGCTTCAAAGCGGTGTAGACATCGTTGTTGAATTGCCCTACGTGTTCTCTGTTCAAAAAGCAGAGTTCTTTTCCAAAGGAGCCATTTCTATCTTACAGGGACTATTTTGTGAGTCCTTTTGCTTTGGCAGTGAAAGCGGACATACTGCTCCTTTTTTAGAAACGCTTCAACAGATGGAAACATCTGCTCATTCATTAGAACCACTCATCCGCCAATATATGAACCAAGGCTTTAGCTTTCCTAAAGCACAGACACTGGCTAGAGAATCGCTTTTTGAACAGCGGCTTCCACTGGATCTCTCCAAACCTAACAATATCTTGGGCTTCCACTACATGAAGGCAAATAAAGCCCTTCCGCATCCAATGGAGCCTCTCACTATTAAACGTCACCAAGCCGATTTTCATGAAGAAACGTTAGGCAGCCAATCAATAGCAAGTGCCACTGGAATTCGCAAGGCCATCTATGAACAGCAAGGACAGCTTCATACGATTAGTCCCTATGTTCCCGCTGCCACACTAAATGAGCTTTCTCATTACTTGAACGAGTATGGGCAGCTTCATCACTGGGATATGTACTGGCCGCTTCTCCAGTATCGTCTGCTATCAAGTTCAACGGAAGAATTAGCACAAATTTATGACGTCTCGGAAGGCATTGAATACCGTTTAAAAGAAGCCGCCCGCTTCTCCAGTAACTTTACTGAATTTATGCAGACAGTAAAAACAAAACGGTACACGTGGACTCGGATACAACGTATGCTCGTGCATATTCTGCTGCACGTATCAAAGGAACAGATGTCAGCTTCTATAAAGTCAGTACAGTATATTCGCCTGCTTGGAATGAATGGACGTGGACGTGAATATCTTAATCAAATCAAAAAGAAGATGACACTTCCGCTAATTACTAGAGCAGCTTCTTCTAAAGAGATGCTCACTCTTGATTTAAAAGCATCTGAAGTGTATGCATTAGGCTTATCGCCCCATTCTTCCCGCGTTCTCCTTCATAGTGAATTTAACAAACAGCCGGTTATTTTGCCTTAATTGATAAAGAAGAAGGTGTCCCAAAAATATAACTTTTAGGGGCATTTCTTTTTTATATGGTTCTTTGAACTTGTCCGTTGATTTTCGTTCCAGGCGCTTGGCTTGCCGCGGGGCAAACGGTGAGTCTTCGCGCCTTCCACTACAATCAACTCAGTGAAAAATAATAGTTTGACGTAAGAAGAGGAGCCTCTCTCATGTTCACTGAAATGATCCAATAAGGTTCAAAAATTCAATCTAAAGAAAGGCTGACCCTAAAAAGTCGTTTTTAACGCCCTTTTGGGTCAGCCTCTGACCTTAATGAGATTGTAAATAATTCAGTGCTTCGTCAAACGTACGTACTGGCACAATTTTCATTTCTGTCCCAATGTCTTTTGCCGTCTTTACCGCTTCCTGATAGTTAGATACGATACCGGGCACCTTTCTTTCTAGCTCAGGTGTGATTTCATCATCTGGTGCCAGAAAGATTTTCGCTCCCGCTTTATCAGCCGCCACCACCTTTTGAGCAATGCCTCCGATTCTTCCTACTATCCCATCAGGAGCAATCGTCCCTGTTCCAGCGATTCTTCGGCCTTTTGCCACATCTTCTTCCACAAGCTGGTTGTAAATTTCAAGACTAAACATCAAACCAGCAGACGGTCCCCCAATTGAATCAGCTTTCAATTTTACTTCTGGTTTACTAATGAGCTTCTTCTGATCAACTAAACTAATGCCGATGCCTGTCTTCGCGCTATTGTCCTCAAATTGTTTCAGTGCGATTCTTTTTTCCATCTTCTCTTTGTTTCTCACGAATGTAATCATGACTTGATCATTAGGCTTTTTTGTTTGAATGTACTCTGTAAATTGTGAAGAAGATTCAAACTCCTGACCGTCTATAGCAATAATGCGGTCCCCTGCCTTTAATACACCCTCAGCCGGCATCCCGGGAAACACATTTAATACAAATACTCCTTGATAACGAAATGAATAAGGTTTTTTAGCCGCATCAAATGCGACAGTGATCGCATTTTGCTGCGAATTGTCCATTAAATATTTTTGCCGGACATTATATTCTTCATTGGTCTCATGCGGACTGCGCACTTCTTCCACGGGTACAATCTCTTCATAATCCCTCATAGAAGCAATAGCATACGAAATATAATTCGCCTCTCCCATTTTAATGGTTGTAAGCATCAACGTGCCAGCATCCTTGTCTCCTCCGGCTACTTCGACAATCGGTTTTAGTTCATGGGCATCCCCAGGTTTCATTACATAATAAGGTAAATCAATAAAGGCCGCTCCAATTAACAGGAGTAAAAAAACATAAGCAAGTGGCATCCATTTACTTTTCATGCTGCTGCTCCTTCCAGCGTTCCATCTCAGCTCTAATTTCTGGTATTCGTCGTTGCGTTTCTTCTTCACCCGCAGTAATAATTTCTTCAATATTAGTAAATGTTTTGGAATTGTACATATCGACAGGCGGGCGAATCATCACATTAGAGGCTGTTTGGCGATTGGCGATAATCTCCAGCTGCAAAATGTCTATACTTTGCATAATCACATCAAAAATCGTTTGTATTTCTGCATTTTTCTTCACTGATGACACATCGACTCCAATAATAATATCCGCTCCCATTTCTTTCACGACAGACACAGGTACCCGGTCAATCACACCGCCATCGACTAAGAGGCGGCCATTTATTTTTTCAGGAACAAAGATACCAGGAATGGCAATGCTTGCCCGCACCGCATCAGCGACTGATCCCTGTCTGAAAACAACCTTTTCCGCCTTTTTAATATCTGTCGCTACGATAGCGATGGGGATCGATAATTCTTCAATACTTTTTCCATGAGTAACGATACGAATAAAATTTTTAATTTTCCTGCCAGATACAAATCCCATCTTAGGAACGGTAAAGTCAAGAAAATACTTTCTGCGGAATGCCGCTGAATATTTATGAACCTGTTCCATGTCGTGGCCGGCTCCATATAAGCTGGCCACGAAAGACCCCATACTGCTGCCAGCGATCATATCAATCGGAATATTTGCTTCCTTTAATGCTTTTAACACGCCAATATGCGCAAACCCTCTCGCACCTCCTGATCCTAAAGCGATACCTATTTTCGGACGAGTCAACGTGTTACCCCCCGTATGCAGATTTCTCTTTTAGGCTATGGTCTATTTCTCATTTGTATGAGTATATTGATAAAAAACAGGACGAGTTTCTTCATCTTTTCCCAAATTTGTGTCGACCTGCTCATCCATGTTATTTTACCCAAAATAACCGATGAATCCTAGAACAGAGTCTGGCCTTTGAAGAACAGGAGGTATTGATCTTTGACTTCGACTCAGGCAAAAACCATTCTTTTAGCTATTAGTGTCACCGCTTTTGCCAGTTCACTCATTATTTTCCCGGATATTTCTTTTGAAGCCTCTATACGCGGATTGAATATGTGGTGGGAAATTGTGTTTCCTTCGCTTCTTCCCTTCTTTATTGTTTCCGAAATGCTGATTGGTCTTGGCGTTGTTAATTTTATCGGCATTTTATTGGAACCTTTTATGCGCCCGCTTTTTAGAGTGCCTGGAGCCGGTGGATTTGTATGGGCGATGGCGATGGCCTCTGGATTTCCTTCAGGTGCGAAGTTAACAGCTCGCCTCCGGCAAAACGGAAAATTAACCCAAATTGAAGCTGAACGTCTCGTCTGCTTTACCAATTCATCGAATCCGCTTTTTATTTTTGGGGCTGTTTCGGTCGGCTTCTTTTATAATCCCCATCTCGGTCTATTACTTGCCGCCGCTCATTATGGGGGCAATTTCCTTGTAGGACTGACGATGAGATTTTACGGATCAACAAAAGCAGAAAAGACGGCGGCACATTCTTCTTTTTCTTTCACTTCAGCTTTTGCAGCTATGCATGAGGCAAGAAATGAAGATCGACGGCCGCTCGGAAAATTAATGGGAGATGCCGTCCTTTCCTCTGTGCATACTTTGCTTATGATCGGCGGATTTATTATCCTTTTCTCTGTTCTAAATAAGATTCTTTTCCATACACATATCACGTCTTTTCTATCAGCAGCGGCTGCTAAGCTATTCTCATTCATTCATCTGCCTCCTGAGCTCAGCACCCCATTGATCGCTGGCTTATTTGAAATTACACTCGGCAGTCAAATGGTCAGTCAAGCGGAGCAGGCAGGTCTGATGTATCAGGTGATCGTTGTCAGCTTTATACTTGCTTTCAGCGGACTAAGTGTACACGCACAAGTATCTAGTATACTTGCCGATACTGATATCCGCTTTCGCCAGTTTTTATTTGCCCGCTTTCTTCATGGTTTGTATGCAGCATTGTTAACACCCCTATTATGGAAACCTATTTATGAGCAATCCTCTACTCCTGAAAATGTACAACCTTCTGTGCCCGTATTTCTTTATGAAAAAGAGATGTGGGAAAAATGGCTGCTTTATTTACAGAAAGTTGGACCGCTCTTCACTATTTGCATATTGATCGCTTACCTATTTTTTTATGCAGCCGCTAAAAAAGAATAAGACAGAAGAAACGGCTCCAAGACAAAAGGTCAGGCTTCTCCAACTATAATGTTGAAAAAGCCTGACCTTTTGAGCCAGTTTCATCATTCAATTTTTCCGTTTTTTTCTCTTAACGCTTCTTCAACAACCGGCGGCACGAGATCTGAAATGTCTGCATGATATTTTGCCACTTCTTTGACAACACTAGAACTTAAAAAGGAATACTGGCTGTTTGTCATCATAAAAAATGTTTCCAATTCATCATTCAACACTTTATTCATCGAAGTAATTCGCATCTCATATTCAAAGTCAGAAACAGCTCTCAAGCCTCTCAAGATCGCGTTTGCTTTTATTTCTCTAGCATAATCAACTAATAAACCATTGTAGCTATCTACCTCTACATTCGGCAAATGCTTCGTCACTTCACAGATCAACTCTTTCCGTTCTTCAACAGAAAAAAGCGGTGTTTTAGAAGAGTTGCTTAACACAACCACATATACTTTATCGAAAATTTTAGCGCCTCTTTGAATGATATCTAAATGACCATTCGTAATAGGATCAAAACTTCCTGGACAAACAGCAATACTTGCCATCGATATCCCCCTTTATTCATCTCTCCATTTAAAAATGGATACTCGGATGATGCCATACGTTTCTACTTTTACTTGATGTAAATTCCCTATATCCTCCGCCAACACATCATCAGAGCCATGCTCACACACAATGAAACCATTTTTTGTCAGCAATTGTTTTTCATCAATCCATTCCAATAAACGTTCTAACTGCTGTTTTTTGTATGGAGGATCTAAGAAAATACCATCGAACATCAGACCGCGCTTCGTTACTGCTTTTAGCGCCCGCTCTGCATCATTCCTGTACACTTCACTATGATCCAAAAAATGGCAAGTTGCTAAATTGGCTTTTACTGTTTGAACTGCTTTCATATCCCGATCCACAAAAATCATTTTTGAAAAGCCCCGGCTTAATGCTTCTATTCCAAGACCTCCACTTCCCGCATAAAGGTCTAGACCAAAGCCACCAGAAAAATAAGGGCCGATCATATTAAAGATTGATTCTTTTACTTTATCAGTTGTTGGACGCGTATCCTTTCCTGAAACAGCTTTTAATGGAATGCCTTTTTGCGTTCCTGATATCACTCTCATCATCTATTCACCATTCACAAAGATTTTCTTTTCCATGTTACCATAACTAATTATGTGAATCCAGAAAGTTTCTCGATGTATGCTTCCGGATAATTATCTTTCTAAATGAGGTTTAAAACTTATGTAAATTGTTCATAATACTAATAACAACATCATTCGGGATGTTGTCGATCACGGAGAAAGCTTATATTCCCCATGAGTTCTTTCTCCAGTTTCTCCTCTCCCTTTGCCTTCTGTCTAATATAGACGTAGAAGGGCCCTGCCGGATGATCCAGCAGGGCTTTTTTTAGGAATTAAATGACTAGAACCCTTAGGTCCCCTTCTTATGCTTACCGAAACGAATGAAACCATTTGAGCTTTTGTCTATTCATTAAGATCCTGCACTTGTATGTTTTTGTCATTTTGCACAGAAACTAAAAAGACTTTTTGAAGCCACTTTTCGTTTATATAAAGCTGGCCATCATACGTCTGCAAGGCCTTTTCATACAGTCCATAATGTTCTTCATTTAAAATAAAACGGTTTTGACCAGGAGAAAAACGAAAGGTGTTATATCCTCGTTTGACGAGCAGTGACTTGTCATCTGCTACTTCCTTTATTTCGTATCCAAGGGCCTGCGTTGTTTCCATAAACGGAAAGAATAACTGACCGTCCTGTACCATCGTTTGTAGGTTCGTTTCCTTTCCATTTATAATCACTGAACGTGAATCGTAAAAAAATAACGGCTGAAATCGTTTGTTTGCATTTTTATTTTTAGCAAAAAAAGAAGTATTCAGCCCCTTTACAGCCGAAAGTGTATCATCCAGCTGTTCAGCTGTGATCGGCCCTTTTGTTAAGCCGAAAAGAAGGTTCTCCCATTCCTCCCTTTCTTGATCTGTAAGCTGTTCATTTAACTGGTTGTACATGATCTTCACCTTTTCTGAACCAACCGGGCGGTCAAGCTTATAGGCAATCATTACGTAGCCAAGCCATTCTTCGCCCTCCTTAAAGTGATAATTTTGCATCACTGACTTTGTAATAAAGGCTTCCATGAGTTCGGCAAATTGCCCACTGTTCTTGACAATAATCAATCGGTCAGATGAATAAGCAGGATGCTCATTTGTCAAAATAATGACGGCTTGATCAACTAATGCTTGTTGGAAAAGGTGAAGTTGCTGCTGATCCAAGCCGCTTTTCGACTCTCCATAAACGACTAACTTTTCTTTTGCCTCCAGCTGCTTTAATGGTGTCGGCTGCCAATATAGCTCCCCAGGATTTCCTGTTCCTTGAAACAGATAATAATCAATGAGATCTAATTTTTTCACTTCAGATGCTCCTAAACTTGAAAACCACATTCCCTTTCTTATCTTTTCATCTGTGAGATGGAGAATTGTATGACCTACTTTCGCTTCCTTAGACTTAATAAACCAATCGGACAGGACAAAAGCAAAATGGAAAGCAGGCATTTTAATAAAATAAGAAATAGATAACCTTTCTCCTTTAGGAACGATGTTGACACTTTGCCCTCTAAATGCACATGTACCTTCCTTCTTTTGACATGATGCTTCTAAAGCGCTGGCGGGCATAACAACAGACAACGGCTCCTCAGCTTCCAAGCCTGTAAATGTATGTTTGATGAATAAGCCCTTATCATGATGTTCTAATTGAATTTCCTGATTCACTCGTATGTTTGGAAAAGCTTTAGATGTTTTTTCATAGCCTATCCATTGCATAAGCAATATTCCCCCGGAAATAGCTATTAAGAAAACGATAAAAAAAAGAGATTTTTTTAGCATGTAATTCTCGCCTTTTCTAGTCAATTCATCCTAATTATAGAATAGCAAATTTGGCCTGTAAACTACGATTTATAGATACTTTTATGTATACCACACGCTCACGCTTCTTTTCTTGAGCTTCCTTTTCTGTAAAGGTACAATAAGAATGGCTCTAAAAAGATTTACCTACAGAAACGGGGGACTCACTTTGATTCAGCGCTTTATAGAACTTGGAAAAGGTTATTCAGACGTATATGAATTGATTGAACTTGCTCATAACAATAAACATCGGTTAATGCATATGATCGCTTTACATTCAGCAGCAGACGGCCGGGCTATGACTTCTCTGGCCATTATCCTTTCACCAACAAATGTGGGCGATTTTCAGCCTATTTACATCTGTCGGGAAGGGATACCTTATCCACACGATACACCAAACAAACGCTTTGATTTATTCAAAGAGACGGCGGAGGCACTCGATCGATCGGTTATTCAAATGGATGTCAAACCATCTGCTTCCTTTGCAGAAACAGAGCTTTATTTTCATTATTTAATTGGCATCCTGCGGCTTAACCATTTTTTAGCCCCTATGAATTAGACAAACAAAAAAAGGCTGACTCAAAAGCAAAATGTCCGACCCCACATCCGCAATATACTGAATACTTGGGTGATCATCATCCTCCGTATACAGTATATCGCGAGTGAGGTCAGGCCCTTTGAGTCAACCTCTTCACATGCCAATTTTATAGTCGTATTCCTTTGCTTTATCCGGTTTCGAATTTTCATACTCCGTTTTTAAAAACGGCTTAAAAGACGGCTCCACATCTTTAACAAACGATAACAGCTTAAGTTTCTCTATTACCTCTTCTAGCTCACTCTGATTACAATACACAACTGCATACTTCATGCGCTTTGATACATAGTGAACATTTCCATACTTTCGCAACGATTTAGCTGGCTTTATATTATGCAGCCATACAATAACAGCTTGTCGATCAATAAACATACTCTCTCCCTCTGAATCGATATTGTAAGAAAAGCGGAGACTCGGCAGGCATAAGACGGACCGCCAAAGTGGCGTTCTTTGCCACACAGGTGTGACGGCTTATGACCTTCGAGTCTGGCCGCTGCAGCCAGGCAAAGAAAAGCGGAAGCATCTGCCCCACACTCAGGCCGAACAGCCGCAGCCTCCACCTGTTCCACAGCCCCCGCCACAGCTAGAACCCAATGAGAAAAATGGATCACCGGTTGGAACTTTAATTCCCTTCGACACAGCCTGGCCAATAAGGACACTGATTTCATCAAGCAGTGTCTGCATCTCTTTTTCAGCTATCCGAAAAGCGGCCACGTTTTCGTCTAAGTCCATTTCCCTTTTGGCTTCTCTAACTTCCTTCATCACCCTGCTGTAATCAGGATGATAGCGGCCAAACCGCTGTACTTCCTCATACTGCTCTTTCAATCGGCTAAAACGATGAATTTTCTGTTTCGTGACAGGATCTGTATATAAAAGAAAGTAGCACGACTGATACTTTTGAGCGACATCCGATTCAAGAATCATTTGTGCAAGCTGTTCAGCACGTTCTACTGTTTTAATTTTCTCCATTGTAGCTGTAAGCAAATAGCCCACCTCCATTCCCCTATTTTAACATATTATTTCTTAAAAAAAACTATTTATGGGATGGATACGGTAAACGACTTTTCATAACCGAGCGGACGATGCTTCTCATCCGTTAATTTAATATCGATCCGATGCTGTCCAGAGTTCAATCCCTTCACAATAAAAGCTGCTGTATGATAGGTATGATAATGCTTTCCATTCACATAGACAGCAATTTGGCCCTTTTCTTGAGATTTTGTCCCATGATTCGAGAAAGAAACACCAGGCACAACTAATT
This sequence comes from Bacillus lumedeiriae, assembly GCF_044891285.1. Lineage (NCBI taxonomy): Bacteria > Bacillati > Bacillota > Bacilli > Caryophanales > Bacillaceae > Bacillus > Bacillus lumedeiriae. Next base: position 140,033 of record NZ_JAUIYO010000002.1, on the reverse strand, counting down.
CTACAAATACACTGTTTCCTCTTAATAAATGTTTGACGGTCCAATTTTTTTCCGTACCTTGCGCCTCTGCCTCATGCATTGAAGCAGAGGGGGATATTATCGTTTCCGGTTTCGGAAGATCTTGCCTACACCCTATAAGAGAAATTACTGCCGCAATTATCATCAACCATTTCATTGCCCACACTCCTTTTCGAGTAGTGTGCGCACATTTCATTCATTTTATTGATTATTTTCATTCATTTCGCTCGTTTTTGCTTCAGTGTCAGTTGCTGGTTCATTCGCCGCGGACGATTGAGGAATTTGGGATTGCATCATATACATCAAGGCAGAGGCCACTTGCAGCCCATCATTCAAACGCCCTAAACGATCAGGAAATGTCTTTTTATGATATTGCAAGCTGGCCCCCTCAAAACTGCTGATTCGTTGGGGATTACGCCCTAACAGTCTATACCAAGATGGCTCCCTTCTTAAATATTCATGCCAGTCTTTATTTTTTCTTATCATTTCCATTATTTCTTGCCTCATTAGCGTTCTCCTCTTACTAAGGTAGTCATCATTTTGCCTTCGTCTTCTCTTTTTCAGCCCTCTGCCTCACTAAATCCTCTATATATATTTGTACGATTTCCAACATTCCCTGTACCTCAAAAATAATATTGCTCCACTTTTTTCCGTCTAAAGATGCTACTGTTTCCAGCAACTTACTAAACCACGCCTCGGTATTCCCCTCTTGTTGCGGTCCTTTGCTCTTTTCATCCTCTTCTGTCCATGCTTCTTCCTCTAAAAAATACCACTCTTCAAAAAGCTGCTGTAACGTCTCTTGCCGATCCTGTACCTTCTGTTTTAAATCGGGACGCCCCTCCATAAACTCCTTAAACTCCCTTACCTTTGGATGCAACGAATGATTTTTCATCCTTCATCCTCCGCCCGCCAGATTTGCTACTATTACATTATGGAACAACAGCAAAAAAGTGAAAAAATATTTTAACAACCTAAAAAATGATATGATAAAGAAAAGCGAAGCCAGCGACAAGCGTATAACAGACTGACGAAATGGCGCCTTTCAGCCATACAGTCAGACTGGCATATGACCTCGAGCTCCAAGGAAACGCAGCTGAACAAAGAAAAGCGAAGAGTGCTGAAAGGAGAAACAGATGAAGGAAAAAATTTATTCATTAATCGAACAAAGCATGCAGCAGGCAAATGAAGAGGAACTACATGTGTTAGAACAACTGCTGGAAGGTTATTTAGAGAAAATAGAAGGAAAAGGAACTTACATAGGCCGGCTTTTACAAATGGAAAGAAAGGCTGCGGATGCTTCCTGCGAGATCCTCATGCCGGTCACCGATCTGTCAAACAACTCCATTGGTATCGTCCATGGAGGCATAACAGCTACGTTACTCGATTCTGCTATGGGTTCTGCTGCCTATACCGTCACTCCTGAAAACTATGCACTCGTAACATCTAATTTAAACATTCATTATATTGCTCCCGGAAAAGGAGAGCACTTAACCGTAAAAGCCCACGTCATACATAAAGGTTCAAAAACAATCATTGTCGAAGGAGAAGTACTAAGGGATGATGGCAAAAAAGTGGCTCATGCGACAGGAACCTTTTTCCTTTTGAAAAAAAGTAAGACAAAAAGCAGCTGATCATTGAAACAGCTGCTTTTCAAATTATTTTGCGATGAAATTTTGTGTATAATATTTACGATAAACCCCTACTCCTAAAAAAGTAAAGTCTTTTTCCAGCAGGGCCTCACGATGATTTTTTGAATTTAACCATCCTTCTATAGCAGCGGGGCCATCTGTATAATTAGCTGCTATGTTTTCACCGGCAAGTTGATAAGCAATGTTAGCTGCTTTCAGCCGGTTACCTAGATCGCCCGCAGATGGAGATTCGTGTGCAAAGTATTGCTTTTCATACATCTCTTTACTATGATTTTTAGCTACTTCAGCGGTTTTCTCTTCCCATGTTACTTGTTTCAAATGATGCTTTTCCCGTATGATATTTGTCAGATCTAATATTTGCTTTTCACTGCCCTCTTCAATTGCCCGCCAGGCAGGGTCAGTCAGTTCTGGATCGACCGGCAGTTCTCCTCGATAAACCATTTCATAAGGCCGCTGTTTTATTAAATAATCCTTTGTTAAATAGCGTACACTCGACAACGTACCCGTAAATTTATCAATGTATAATTGCGCATAAATATCTCCCAGCCGAACAATCGGCCTAATATTAAAATCTTCTTCCGATAACTCGAGACGATACGTCCCCTCTTCATTTGTAATAACTACATCCATACGAAGATCATATGTTTGAAAAATATCTTTAACGGGCTGCCCGATTTTGAAAGGAGAAACATCTGCTTCACCAGCGGCATATGCAGTAACTACTTTATTATTTTCTACTCCAAACTGTACATATTGATCAACGTCTTTATAGATCCACCATTCATATCCATAAGCTGAAGGATCCTTTCTGGCAGGCTCACCCTTTGCTTTTCGTAATAAGGGGGCTTCTTTGCCAATATACATTCCAGCACCAGATGTCAGCTGTTCTACAACTGGAAGCGATTTGTTCGTTTCTGCTAACTCTTGTTCTACGTTCATATCGCTTTTTGCAGGATTTAATGCCGCGGAGTTGTGCAGCACCTCTTGTTCTTCTTTCGCCTGATTGAAATAAATTCCTGCTATTAAAATAATAGACATGACCACCAGGATTCTGATGACTGACCGCAATAGATTCCCCCCTTTCATTCCCGCCCGCTGACATTATTACCGGATATTACTCACATTATAACATTATGCACGCATTGTATCACTCACTGCAATTGATTAAAAAATATTGTCTCACTTTCTTCTTTAAATGGAGCAGTTGTGTAAAGGAAAATATTTGTATGTTTCACCTCAATTCATTGCAAGAAATGCTTTTTTCGACTATTATTAATATGGAGCAACAGGCTAAAAATACGAAGATATACTGAAACAAGCTAAGAGATTCAGGAGGGATTTTTTCATGAAGTTTGAAAACGTGGGGTTAGAAAATTTACGAATCGATTTTAACCGATTGAACTATATTTGTAATACGCACAAACTAGTTCACGCCGGTCAATGGGATTATGAGCGAGTAACGTTTGACCGCAGGTTCGATCTCAAAGAAGGTACATATTATTTACGTGTTTTCGGATATGCTGTTGAAGGTGACATTGGTGCTTCAGATGCAGTGATTCAACTAATGACGCCCCAATTAGGCAAGTATTACTATCCACATGGCGTGGAATATGGCGAAGACGAAGTATTCCCGTCATCTCTAATAGAAACATGCGAGAAAATTCTCGTAGAGATTAAAAACGAAGCAGAACAATTTACACTTTAATAACGAGGCAAAAAAGCGCATGAAATCATCACGCGCTTTTTTTATCTTGCTATATTCCAAGAATAGCCTTTATAACCGATGTCGTTTCGCCGCCTTTATAAAATACATATAGAAGCAAATAAACAGCTACGCCTGTGATCGCCGTAAAAAACCAAATAATACTTGTAACAGGACCTAACTTTCTATGCTTTTCCAAATTATTTTTTAAGCCTAAGACAATCGTAACGATCCCTAAAACGGCACCGACGGTAGCCAGAGTGATATGAAAAATCAAAAAGATGGTGTAGTAAATTTTTATACTCTCCGGCCCGCCAAAAGCAGTGTTGCCGATAAAAACAGTCCTGCTTGCATAAATAACAAAAAAGATAACAGCAAAAACAGCAGCCATGAGCATCGTTTTTTTATGCTGTTCAATTTTTCTTTGTTTAATTTGTGCCCATCCAATGGCAACTGTAATGGCACTAAGCACAATAAATGTCGTGCTAATGGTAGGTAAAATCGGTAATGACATCTTTATTCCTCTCTCCCGTACATAATCCATCTAACTAACATGAATGAAAAGGAAATGCAGCTAGTCATTTCCTTTTCATCTTCACTTTGTGTAGTCCGTCTGATGGCGCATCATAGCAGATGCCTCCATTTTCTCCGTTTCTTCCTTATCTCTTTGAACCCATTCAAAAAATACAAAGGCAAGCATACATCCGTACACGATTTCTTGAATAATTTTCATAATTACGCCGCCAAGCTGTTGATCTTCTATAATCGGCATGCTTGAGAAAAGCTCTGGTCCGCTTAAGTTCAATTGCTGCAAAGTGCCGGTTGGAACACAAAGAGCCATCGCCTGAAGCCAAGAACCTGCATCACTATATGTTGCATATACTGGGTCCGTGGCAAATATGATCAACCCACAAGCAGGAGTTAATAAAATGCCGTCCGCAAAAATATAACCAACTTTTTTAAGTCCGCTTAATCTCTTACCATCCGGCATGTCATTTACTAACGGCCACCACATAAAGAGGGCAAACATAAACAACCCAATCGTGTATAGACTGTGAAGGAACATGCTCATTTTAATATAATCAAAAACGATGGGCAAATGATAAATGGAAAACAACCCATTAAACAAAACTAAAGCGATAAGCGGCTTTGTGAAGAAGTTAAACACTGGCTTAACAGCACGGTGATTAATTACTTTCTTCCAAACCCACCATGGAACACCTCGTAAAAATAAAGGCGCTACGACTAAATAAAGAATAGCCATTTGAATCATATGATATGTAAACATAATATGACCAAGCAAATCAACCGGTGAGCCTTTAACTGCATATAACACCAATATCGATGTCACAAATAAAATCGCCTGGCGTTTCGTTAATGGTTCACTGCCTTCAAATTTATTTCTCCACTTTATTGTTACTAAAAAGTAGAAGGCGGTGACTAAAATTAACAGCAGTAAAAAATAAGGACTCCACAATGCTTGAAATCCAAAAATCCTAATCGGCATTTCATTTCACCTCGATATTATTTTCAATGCCCTATTTTCATTATACCTTTCTCGATTTCCTCTATCAATGTTATCAATTGACAAGTTGATGACATCACGGAAAGTGTATCATCAGGATTCAAAAAAAACCAGTTCTCGAAAAGAGAACTGGTTTTTTAAAAGTATAGAAGGATTCATAACCGTTAAAGCTAATATAATGATTACCACCAGATGATCGTCATAAAAGCTAACACAGTTACGAATGCTACTGTAATGCCTGACCACATAAATAGTGAAGGTGCTTCATGACCCTTTTCACTCATATGCATGAAATAATACAGTTGAAATCCAACTTGGACAACTGCTAAAAGCAGAATGAAAGGAATAACAAAAAATTTAGAGAAGCCTGCTCCTACCGCTACGAAAGAAACGACAGTAAAGAAAATCATTAAAGTAAACGTTGCTACCTGCATTCTCATATGCTCTGCATTTTTCTTACGGCGGTAATCATAATTAAGCCTTGGGTTGTTTGAATTCGATTGATTATTTACCATCAATTATCCCACCATTCCCATTAAGTATACTACCGTAAAGATAAATACCCATACAACGTCAATGAAATGCCAGTAAAGGCTTGCTAAATAAAATTTAGGCGCATTGTAAAGGCTTAATCCACGGCCAGCATTACGGACCATTAGGAGAATGAACCAAACAAGACCGAAAATAACGTGGGCACCATGGAAACCAGTTAACGTATAGAACGCAGAACCAAACGCACTACTTGTAAATGTATGATTATACTCATGGTAATAATGATTAAATTCGTAAAGTTCACATCCTAAAAAGCCAAGACCGAGAACAACAGTAATGAACAGCCAAAGCTGCATTTGCTTAAAGTTGTAGTTTTTCATGTGATACATCGCATACACACTTGTCAATGAGCTCGTTAATAAGAGCATTGTCATGACAAACACGAGCGGAAGTTCGTATAAATCTTTTGCCAGCGCATGATCTGGGCTTGGCACTTTATCTTTCAATGCAATATAAGTAGCGAAGAGAGAGGCAAATAGAACCGTCTCTCCGCCAAGGAAGAACCAAAAACCTAAAAATTTATTCTTTCCTTCAAGTGTTGCTTTTTCAGGTGATTCAGGCCATGTTTGGGGTGTATATTTTTCTTCAGCTTGCATTATGCCTTAACCCCCTTGTCATCATTTTCCTCAATTAAATCTTCTTTATGAATATGGAAGCCATGATCGTCTTTTAGTGAACGATAAGCCATAGCACCAAACGCAAGAGCCAATCCGCCGATTAACACTGGAATTGCCCATGCTTTGTCGTCTACATGATACATCGCTCCGAAAGCTGCGATGAAAAAGCCCAGCGAGATAACGAATGGTGTGAATGAACCATTTGGCATATGAATATCACCGATCGGTTCGGCTGGCGTCATTGTTTGCTTGCCTTCCATTTTCTCTAACCAGTAAGGGTCAAGTCCACGGACGAGCGGCAGTTGCTTAAAGTTATAGAATGGCGGCGGTGAAGCAATTGCCCATTCTAACGTGCGGCCGTCTCCCCATGGATCGTTGCCGACTTTTTCATTTTTAACCGAAGTGATCACTATATTCACTAATAATGAAATGACACCTACTGCCATGAATGCTGCTCCGATGGAACTGATCAAGTTTCCTGTATCAAGCCCTTGACCAGGAAGGAACGTCCAAACACGGCGCGGCATTCCCATTAAGCCTAAGAAATGCTGGATAAAGAATGTTAAATGGAAACCAATGAAGAAGAAGAAGAAAGTAAATTTACCAATTCCTTCGCTTAACATTGTTCCGAACATTTTTGGCCAGTAAAAATGAACACCCGCTAATAATGCTAGTACGACACCACCAACGATAACGTAGTGGAAGTGGGCCACAATAAAGTAGCTGTCATGGTATTGATAATCCGCTGGAGCTACCGCTTGCATGATCCCTGTTACCCCACCAGCTACGAAAGATGGAATAAAGGCAACAGCATAAATCATCGGCACCGTAAACTTAATGCTGCCTCCCCACATCGTGAGAAGCCAGTTAAAGATCTTAATACCTGTAGGTACAGCAATTGCCATCGTAGCAACTGCGAAAATAGCGTTAGCTACTGGACCAAGTCCAGTTGTAAACATGTGGTGAGCCCACACCATGAACCCAAGGAAACCAATTAATACTGTTGCGAATACCATGGATGAATATCCGAACAAACGCTTTCTTGAAAACGTTGAAAAAATTTCCGAGAAAATACCGAAAGCCGGCAAAATCAAAATGTATACTTCCGGATGTCCGAAGATCCAGAAGAAGTGTTCCCAAATAATTGTGTTACCGCCAGCTGCGACGTTAAAGAAATTAGCGCCGAACATGCGGTCAAACGTTAACATGAAGATTGAAGCAGTCAACGGCGGGAACGCGAACAAAATTAGTGCAGAAGCAACAAATGTTGTCCATGTAAACAAAGGCATTCTCATGTACGTCATACCAGGGGCACGCATGTTAATAATCGTGACAAGGAAGTTGATTCCCCCCATTAACGTACCAAAACCGGAGATCTGCAAACCTAAGGCATAGAAATCAATTCCATGGCCTTCTGAAGCAAGTGATAAGGAAGCATAAGAAGTCCAGCCTGCATCAGGTGCTCCGCCAAGGAACCATGATAAGTTTAAAAATAATCCTCCGAAGAAAAACAACCAGAAACCAAGTGCATTAACGAATGGGAATGCTACATCGCGCGCTCCGATTTGAAGCGGCATGATCGCATTCATAAAGCCAAGCAGCAAAGGCATTGCTGCTAAGAAAATCATTGTCGTACCGTGCATAGTAAGCAATTCATTAAACAAGCCCGCGCTGACAAAGTCATTGTTTGGTACAGCCAGCTGAGCGCGTATCAGCATCGCTTCTATGCCGCCCAACAGGAAGAAAATCCCACCGGCAATCAGATAAAGAATTGCAATTTTCTTATGGTCTACTGTTGTTAAATAGTCCCAAACCGTACTTGCAAATCCTCTTTTTTGTGCAATGGTACTCAACGGTTTTACCTCCTTCTTTTTCTTCTATCTCTTTATTTTCCTTCTACTTTCAAGCTCATTAAATACGCTGCTAATTGGTCAAGCTCTGTTTCGCTTAACTGCTTATAAGTACCTGTCATTTTATTGCCCGGTTTATATTTTTCAGGATCACGAATCCAGTTTTTCAACTCTTCCTCATTATGATCCAATATACCAGCAACACGTGTACGCTCACCGAATGTAGCTAAGTTCGGCGCAATTCGTGCCTGCTCAGGACGTGCATCCTGCGGGCTTACTGCATGACAGCTCAGACAGCTTTGTTCAAAAATCTTTTGTCCTTCTGCTGCAGCCGTATCAGTTGGAGCAGCTTCTTTCGCTGTTTGCATAGCATTTAGCCATTGTTTAAAGTCATCTTGAGACTTTGTCTCCACTTTAAAGTCCATTAACGCATGGGACGGACCACAAAGCTCAGCACATTTTCCGTAGAACAGATTGTTCACTTCAGCTGCTTTTTGACTGTCAAAGTGCAGCCAGAATCTGTTCACGTTATCTGTGTTTGTATCGAGCTTCCCTCCGGCAGCCGGAATCCAAAATGAATGTTTTACATCAGATGCGATCAAATTAAAATATACTTTTTGATCTGTTGGAACAACTAATTCCTGAGATGTGATGACTTTATAGTCAGGGTACTCAAACTCCCACCAGTAAAGATTTGCACGCACATTAACGACAAGCGCGTCACGTACACCATCTTTATTTGGTTTTTTATCCATTTCCTTTACATCAGCTTGGTGGAATGTGGCTGTAACTGTCGGTACAGCAAGAATCAGTAAAAGGATAATAGGAATAACTGTCCAGATGATTTCAAGTAAATGACTGCCTTCCACTTGTTTAGGAATTTTGTTTTCATCGCCTTTTTTGCGGCGGAAGCGGGTAATGGCAATAACGAAGATTATAGTAACGACAACAATAACCGCTACCATGATGACCGTACTTAGAATCATCAAGTCATATTGCTGTTTAGCCACTTCACCGGCAGGTGTCAGTGCGGAAAGGAATGGCTCACCACAGCCTGACAACACGAGTGCCAACACGGCAAAGACTGATAGAAGACGCCATTTAGTTAGCCTATCTTTCATAGCTTAATTAAACCCCTCTTTCTTATGAATTTCTGCAACGATATGAGCTTATATATGGATTTCTTTGACAAGAAAGAATTCCCGCAAATTAAATAACAGTAAAAATAACCATCGCCACAAACAGGACGGTTAAATACTGTAATGAATAAATAAACATCAGCTTTGCCCATCTCAGATCATCCTTCATTTTATATCCAGACAATCCAAGAACAAACCATCCTATATTTAAAATAGTCGCTAAAACAACGAATCCCGTACCGAGTGATGTCATAAAAAACGGAAGCGGCAAGAGAGCCAGCACCCAAATAATCATATGACGCTTCGTAACAGAAAATCCTTTCACTACTGGCAGCATAGGAATGCCGGCGGCTCTGTATTCTTCACAGCGTCGCATAGCCAGTGCATAAAAATGCGGAGGCTGCCAAATAAACATAATTAAAAACAACATCCATGCAACAATATCCAAATTGGGATCAATCGCTGCCCAGCCGATTAATGGCGGCACAGCCCCTGAAATACTCCCAACCACAGTATTACTGACGTGGCGGCGCTTAGACCATATTGAATAAAGTACGACATAACTGAATACACCGATCAAACCAATGAAGCCGGCGGTAATTGTCGTTAAAAACAAAAGTACCGTTCCTACAAAAATGAAAGCGAGTCCAATTGTCACTACTTTCAAATAACTTATATTCCCTGTAACAGTCGGGCGCCCTTTCGTTCTTTCCATCAGCGGATCAATGTCCCGATCAATGAAGTTATTTAAACTGGCAGAGCCCGCAATAATCAGAGATGACCCAAGCAATGTATAAAGAACAGTATCTAGTTGAGATAGAAAGTGCAGGCCGTTAAAAACGATTGCAAGCCACAGTCCTGTAAAAATAGTGATCAAGTTGGAATTGACAATCCCTATTTTAATTAGTGCTAGGAAATCTTTCATAGCTGTCGTTTCTGGAAGTTCGTTTTTTCCCATTGTCGTTGCGGCACGTGACACCTTTTTCCCCCCTCTCATAAAAACAAGCATTCTGTTTTTTAGGAATAAAGAGTGAATCTTTATTCTTCTTTATCAAATAGTACTTGCCTTAGAGAAACCACCGTTCATTCCATATTAAATCATATCATCTTGTTCTTTTGTGAACACATAATGAACTAATTATGTCGAATTTGTGTCCGCTGAGCAAGCACTATTCCTATCGATTTGATTTTATAGGATAATAACAACAGAGGTGTTAAAGACCCCTTCTGCCAATTCTATAAAAATAAAGAAATAAACATATGGTCTCTTCTACATATTAAGAATAACATTTCCAAATAATTTTACAAGTTGTCTTTTATTATCATCTTCTGTATTATCGAGAAGGTGAACTCTTTTATAATTCTCTGTCGCAATACATATAAGTAGGTGAAAAACATGCAACGCTCTTTAAAATGGCTGGCGGTTTTGACAACTTTCGGCATGCTTCTCGTCCTGCTGGGCGGTGCCTTAGTGACAAAAACCGACTCAGGCCTCGGATGCGGAAGAGAATGGCCGCTATGCCATGGGCAGTTAATTCCTGATAATATCACGATAGAAACCATTATTGAATTATCTCACCGGGCCGTTTCCGGCGGTGTCGGCCTGCTTGTAGCAGCCTTATCTATTCTTTCCTGGCGGTCGATCGGTCATAAGCGCGAAACGAAATTTTTAGTGATTATGTCCGTTTTCTTTTTAGTTGCCCAAGCTTTGATTGGAGCAGCCGCTGTTAAATGGGGACAGAGCGACTTTGTCCTTGCTCTTCATTTCGGCATCTCGCTTATTTCCTTTGCTGCTGTACTGCTGCTGACTCTTTTAATCTTTGAAGTCGATCAGAAATTCGATGCATCTTCGTTAGTTATTGACAATCAAATGAAATGGCATACTATCGGTGTCACACTTTATAGCTATTTAGTCGTCTATACAGGTGCTCTTGTAAGACATACAAATGCCAGCTTAACTTGTCCGGATTGGCCATTTTGTGTAAATAGCAGTCCATTCCTTTCACTTAATACATATCAAGGAATCCAAATGGGCCACCGTCTTGCTGCCGGCTTAATTTTCATCTGGATCGCCTATATAACCTTCAAGGCGGTCAAGCATCATAGAAACCAGCGCGTTATTTTTTGGGGGTGGATTGTTGCTTTTACCCTTGTGTCTCTTCAGGTAATGTCTGGCGCAATTATTATTTTTACTAGAGTAAATCTTTATGTAGCATTAGCACATGCTTTATTTATCTCTTGCCTATTTGGCTTATTGTGTTATTTCATCCTTCTTGTTTCCAGAAGTAAAATCAATGAGAAAAGCATAACTAAAACTGGATAAAAAAAGAAGCAGGCCTAAGCCGCTTCTTTTTTTTTATCTTTCCAATTCGATCAACAAATCTCCTGTTGAGATTGCTTCACCGTTTTGAACATGGATATTTTTAATTGTTCCTGAAAATGGTGCCTGCACAGTAGTTTCCATTTTCATTGCTTCTGTAATCATTAAATGATCTCCTTGAACAACTTTTTCTCCCCGCTCGACCAATACTTTGATAACCGTACCAGGCATCGTCGCAGCAAGATGGCTGTCGTTTTTAGGATCGGCTTTGAGTTTTGAAACAACGGAAGACTTCACATTTTCGTCTTTAATAATGACCTCACGCGGCTGACCATTTAGCTCAAAATAAACAACACGTGTCCCGTCTGCTTGCGGCTGTCCAATGGATACAAGCTTGACAATTAATGTTTTCCCGGTTTCAATTTCAACCTCAATCTCTTCACCTAGACGCATCCCGTATAAGAACGTTGGTGTATCTAGGGCAGATATATCACCGAACTGATCGATGGTTTTCGTATATTCCATGAACACTTTCGGATATAATGCATAGGCAATGACATCATGATCTGTTATTTGACGCCCCAGCTCTTTATAAAGCTCACCACGCAGCGCTTCAAAGTCAACTTCCTTCAAGAGTTCACCCGGACGAACAGTAAGTGGCTCTTTTCCTTTTAAAATCACTTCTTGCAGCTGTTGCGGGAATCCCCCGGACGGCTGGCCTAAATACCCTTCAAACAACTCAATGACCGAATCGGGAAAATCAATCTTCTCCCCTTTCATCAATACCTCTTCTTCTGTCAAATCGTTTTGCACCATAAACAGCGCCATGTCGCCGACGACTTTCGAAGATGGTGTCACTTTCACAATATCTCCAAACATTAAGTTAACACGGCTGTACATGTCTTTTACTTCTTCCCACCGATTGCCAAGCCCTACCGCTTTTGCTTGCTGCTGCAGGTTGCTGTATTGTCCTCCAGGCATTTCATGTTTATACACTTCTGTATGCGGTGCAATCATTCCACTTTCAAAATCTTGGTAATATTTACGAACTCCTTCCCAATATTGAGATAACTTTTCCAAAGATTCAATATCCACTAAAGGTGCTCTCTCTGTTCCTTTCAACGCATAATAAAGCGTATTGACACTCGGCTGTGACGTTAAGCCTGCCATCGCACTTAATGCTGTATCAACAATATCTACACCTGCTTCGATTGCTTTTGCATACATGTAAATACCATTTCCGCTCGTATCATGCGTATGAAGGTGAATAGGGACATCTACCGTTGCTTTCAACTCGGAAATTAATCGATAGGCAGCCTGCGGCTTTAATAAACCAGCCATGTCTTTGATGCAAAGAATGTGCGCGCCTTGATGTTCCAATTCTTTTGCCATCTCTTTATAATAACGAATATCATACTTTGTCCGGGTTGGATCCTCAATGTCACCTGTATAACAAATGGCTGCTTCAGCAATCTTTCCTGTCTGACGCACAGCATCAATGGCCGTTTCCATTCCCTTCACCCAGTTTAAACTGTCAAAAATCCGGAAGACATCAATACCAGCATCCGCAGATTGATGGACAAATTCACGAATTACATTGTCCGGGTAATTTGTATAGCCGACAGCATTAGATGCCCGAAGAAGCATTTGAAACAACACATTAGGCACTTGTTCTCTCAATGTAATGAGACGCTTCCACGGGTCCTCTTTCAAAAAGCGATATGACACGTCAAATGTGGCACCTCCCCACATTTCAAGTGAGAATAAGTTAGGCAGCAGCTTAGAAGTCGGTTCTGCAATACGGGCTAAATCGCTTGTCCGCACACGAGTCGCAAGCAGCGATTGATGAGCGTCACGAAACGTCGTATCCGTCAAAAGAACGTCAGGACGGGATTTGATCCAATCAACAAGTCCGTCCGCTCCTTTTTGATCAAGAATCTGCTTTGTACCGGAAGCAGCTTTCTCTATTGAAGAGATATTCGGAATAAATGTTTTATCAAAGATCGGCTTTTTCCTTTTTTCAACTCCTGGAAAACCATTAATTGTCACATTTCCAATATAATTTAGCATTTTTGTTCCGCGGTCTTTTCTCTTCGGGAAAATAAACAGTTCTGGTGTTGTATCAATAAAAGACGTATCGTAATGGCCTGAAATAAAGTTTTCATGACGCATTACATTTTCTAAAAATGGAATATTCGTTTTAATGCCACGAATACGAAACTCTTGTAAATTACGCACCATTTTTGAAGCCGCCTGTTCAAATGTCAACGCCCATGTGGAGACTTTTACAAGCAAAGAATCGTAATAAGGAGTAATAATAGATCCCTGGAATCCATTCCCTGCATCTAAACGGACACCAAAACCGCCTCCTGAACGATAAGCCATAATTTTTCCTGTATCAGGCATGAAGTCATTCAATGGATCTTCTGTCGTGACACGCGACTGAATCGCATATCCATGGATCACGATCTCTTCCTGTTTAGGAATGCCTACTTGTTTACTATGTAAAGCGTGGCCTTCCGCAATTAAAATCTGCGACTGAACAATATCAATCCCTGTCACCATTTCCGTAATTGTATGCTCCACTTGCACACGCGGATTTACTTCAATAAAATAAAATTCATTTCCAGCTACGAGAAACTCCACTGTACCCGCATTTAAATAATCGACATTCTTCATTAGTTCTACAGCTGCTTCACAAATAGAATTGCGCAAATTTTCAGATAAAGAAACGCATGGAGCTACCTCTACAACTTTCTGATGACGTCTCTGTACAGAGCAGTCTCTTTCAAATAAGTGGACAATATTGCCTTCATGGTCTCCAAGAATTTGTACCTCAATATGTTTTGGATTTTGAACAAACTTTTCTACGTATACTTCGCTATTGCCAAAAGCGGCTTTTGCTTCTGACTTTGCGCGCTCATAAGCTTCCCTTACATCTTCAACACTATTCACAATCCGCATACCGCGGCCGCCGCCGCCTAGTGCAGCTTTGATCATGAGAGGAAAACCATGCTCTCTTCCAAATGAAATAACTTCCTCTAAGTCAGCTACCGGCCCATCTGTGCCTGGGATGACAGGGATATTTGCATTTTGCGCTTGGATTCTCGCTTTTACTTTGTCGCCAAACATATCTAGATGCTTAGACTTGGGACCAATGAAAATAATCCCTTCTTCTTCACATCGTTTTGAAAATTCGAGATTTTCTGACAAAAAACCATACCCTGGATGGATAGCATCTACTTCTGCCTGCTTAGCAACTTTAATAATATTTTCAATATCAAGATAAGCATCGATTGGCTTTTTCCCTTTACCAACTAGGTAAGCCTCGTCCGCTTTATAACGATGGTAAGACCCTGAATCTTCTTTAGAATAAATAGCTACTGTGCGGATATTTAGTTCTGTACAAGCACGAAACACCCGAATAGCAATTTCCCCCCTGTTTGCCACTAGCACTTTACTAATTTTTCTCATGTTCATCTCTCCCCTATCATATGAGTAAATATATAAAAAAAAGTTGTCCCATAAGCATATAGCCATTTACTTTGGGACAGCTTTTTACTTACTAGAAAAAACAGCTGCTATTTTTTATAAAGGTTTTCATATTTAACAAACATCGAAATGTTAACGAGGACCCCTAGAGAAACAGACAACAAAATAAGAGAAGATCCTCCATAGCTGATGAATGGCAATGTAACACCCGTAATCGGGATCAAACCTGTCACTCCGCCTAAATTAATCAGTGATTGAATAGCAATCATGCTGGAAATACCGACTGCCATCATTGATCCGAATGGGTCGCTGCATTTGATCGACGTATAAATCCCTTTCAACACAATGAAGCTCAAGCCCCCAATAACGATGAGAACACCTAATACTCCCAGCTCTTCCGCAATAACAGCCATGATGAAATCTGTATGAGGCTCAGGTAAATAGCCGAGCTTTTGAATACCTTGACCAAGACCTCTTCCTATGACTCCGCCTGAACCAATGGCAAGATACGAATTGACAAGATGATACCCATCTCCTTCTTGATATTCAAAAGGTTCCAGATAACCGGTAATCCGGCTCATTTTTTCTTCTGTGAAAATCTGATCTTTTTTTAAAAGAATAAGCGGTGAAAGGATCAAAGCAGCCATCATGCCAAGCAGGACAAGCTTCCACATACTTTTAAACTTCATACCGGAAGAAATAATAATCGTACATCCTATGACAAAGATAATAAAGGCTGTACCAAAATCCGGTTCAGCAGCAATTAACATACATAAGAAAACTAATAAAATAATCGGCGGAATAACCCCTTTATTGAACGAATTAATATAATTTTGCTTTTTAGCATAAATCGCCGACATATAAATAATAATGACCAGCTTAGCAAATTCTGAAGGCTGCAAATTAAAGCCTCCAAGACGTATCCAGCTTCTAGCATTATTTGAGATCGTTCCAAAAAACGCAAGGATACAAAGCAATCCAACAATGCCTGCTATCATAATAAATAGAAATTTACTGTTTTTATAGGCTTTGTACGGAAACGCAGCAGCTATGAAAAAGAAAAATGAGGCAATCATTATATGAATCTTTTGTTTATTGTAGAAGTAATCACTTGCCACTTCATAGCGCTGCACAGCTGTCACAGAGCTAGCACTGTACACCATCATCAATCCGAATAAACAAAGCAGAATAAAGGCTGCTATGAGTGAATAATCGTATGATTTAATTATTTTTTTCCACATATTAATCTTCCTATCTTTTACATCTTACAGCACGGCGTGTCCATATTCAGATTGCATCCTTTTGTGTAAGGTGCGTTATAGAAGGCTATTGAGTTTTGACGCATCCCGGCTCTTTCGGCTTCATGAACAGACATGTGGAACTTCCGTTTCAGACGAAGTGAGTAGAAACTTGTTTGATCCATAGCATCGTTTAACACGGCCTTTATGTAAAAAAACTCAAACATCCATATGAATTGTTTGAGTTTTTTGATCGTTTATTCTCGAGTGGATGCTTCATGGAGAGCTGACAGTTCCCGTTCAAGTGAATCAATCAGTTCCTTTCCATCTTTCTCATCCACTAGACCTAAACGAATCGCAAAATCTATTTCACGGGATAAGCCAAACATCTGAGTATCCAGCACTTCTTCATAAAGAGGGCACTGGGGCATCGTCAAGTTGTCCATTTGAACCTTTATAAGACGCAAGATTTTCTCTGCATCTGTTTCTAATAGAGAGTAGGCTTTTTCCCTGTGAGTCACTGTTAATTCAGATGTCATATCTAACCCCCCTGTTCAGCACAATAAATTGAATGTATCTTATAAAATTTTATCGTTAATGTAACTAATTTGCAAGGAATTTCGAATTTATCTCCTGACAAGAAAAGATTGTAGCGCTATAATTTATATGTAACGTCAATTTAGACAAGGGAGCGAACCCGATGAATACAATTATACCAATTAAGGGGAAAGTCACATTTCCGCTGACTTTAGATCCAGGAGTATGGATTTTTGATGACCGACGTATAGACTTAAATACATATTTTGACACGGAGAGGAGCGGCGGCTTGTCCACAGACGAGGAGTATACAAAAAGCATCTCTAAATTCTGGGATAAAGAAATCCAGGAAGGTGCAGTGTTTCCACCAACGATTCAATCTGAAAAAAAATACGAAAAGGAAAAGATACTTACTGGTACATTCGGTATTCCCTTTGATCCATTCTTAAAGAATGCTGAGCCAGATCCGGCTGCTCAAGACATTATAATCGAAACAGCCCACGGGGAAGTGTTATGGCCTATCGAGCAGGCAGATGAAATGATTCTTGCTTTTTCCAAAGAGGGAAAGCCGCTTCGAGAAGATGGGCCAGTACACGTTCTTTGGAAAGATGGTTCCAATCGGAATAATCCTATTGTGCGGGTGAAAGCTTTCCGTATTGAATAAAATGGGTATAGTATGGAAAAGAGGTTAACCCAAACAAAAACGCCGTCCCCCGCCGACAATATACCGTATGTTGTCGGCCGGGACATCCTCTTTTGAATCGACCTCTTTTCAGTACTTATAAAATGTCTGCAGCTAACTGGGCGAGCCCCGAACGCTCCCCTTTCATTAATTTAATGTGACCTGAAACAGCTTGATCTTTAAACTTTTCAATAGCATAGGTCAATCCGTTATTATATTCATCTAAATACGGATGATCAATCTGAGCTGTATCTCCCATTAATACAATTTTACTTTCCTCTCCCACCCGCGTCAAAATGGTTTTCACTTCATGTTTCGTTAAATTTTGTGCTTCATCAATAATAATGTATTGTTCCGGGATGCTTCTGCCCCGTATATAAGTGAGTGCTTCTACTTCGACCGAATTCAGTCCCGCCAGAATATGATCAATTTCCCCTGGTTTTTTCGTATTAAATAAATATTCAAGGTTATCATAAATAGGCTGAATCCATGGCCGTAACTTTTCTTGCTTTTCACCTGGTAAATAACCGATGTCTTTTCCGACAGGAATAATGGGACGTGCCACCAGAAGCTTCTTAAACAGCTTTAAATCTTCTGTCTGTAAAAGTCCGGCAGCAAGAGCAACGAGTGTTTTTCCGGTTCCTGCTTTTCCCGCCATAGTAACAAGTGGAATGTCAGGTCTCATTAATAATTCAATCGCCATCATTTGCTGAACGTTTCGCGGTTTAATTCCCCACACGATATCTTCATCGTGCCGCAGTTTTCTGAGCGTTTTTGCGCTGGCATCCACCATGCCGACAGCCGAGGAAGAACCGCCCAGAGCGTCTTTCATTATGAGGAATTGATTCGGGTAAAATGGATGGTGAGCGATTTCAGAAAGCGGCAATTCCCCTTTTTGATAAAATAAATCCAGCACTTCTTTCGATACGTATATTTCTAAAAAACCTCTATAGATATCGCTCATTTCTATGACACGGTCACTTAAAAAGTCTTCGGCCTGCAAGCCGATCGCATCTGCTTTTACCCGAACGAGCGTATCTTTACTAACCAAAATAACTGACCGCCCGTTTTCTTTGGCTTCTTCCTCGACGGATAAGTTCTTTGCTACTGCTAAAATTCGGTTATCATTTGTTTTTTCTACGAATACGTCCTGAAACTTTTGAAAAGACCGGTGATTCAGTTCAATTCTAAGACTTCCGCCGTTCTCTAATTTGATGCTTTCGTGCAGCTTGCCCTTTTCACGCATTTTATCAATTAATTTCGATACAAGCCTAGCGTTCCTTCCAATTTCATCCATATAACGCTTCTTTGAATCCAATTCTTCAAGTACAACTGCCGGTATTACGATTTCATTATCTTCAAAAGAATACATGGCATATGGATCTTGCAACAGAACATTAGTATCTAGCACATAAATTTTACTCAACGACACGCCTCCTGCTTCGTTCATCTTTTTTTATTATATGAAAAAGAGCGATGCTGCGTTCAACGGTAAGGCAAAGGCTGATAAAAATATATGTGTGCATGAATAAGAATAGAAGAAAATCACAAAATATAAATAGTTGCAGGGATTTTATTTATCAACCGAAGAGGTGACAAACATGAAACGTATTCTCCCCATTCTCATGATCGCTCTTCTTTTCGGATGCGCTCAAAAAGAACAAATGGGGTTTAACACAGAAGCGAACAAAACGGACCAGGCACTTTATAAAGTACGAGTGGATAACAGCGATCCAGAAAATAAGCAGAGAATTTCTATGCGTGAAGCTAGCCGCCGTCTGGCAGACACCGCCCAGCAAATGCCGGGAGTGAATGATGCTGCTGCGGTTTCTTGGGGACGATATGCCATTGTTGGGATCGATGTCGATGCTGACTTGGATCGTTCAGAAGTCGGCTCAATCAAATACACAGTCGCTGAAGGGCTGAAACATCAGCCTTATGGTGCTAATGCGGTAGTCGTCGCTGATCCTGACTTATATGCGCGCGTCAAAGAAATTGGACAGGATATTGAAAATGGCCGGCCGCTGCAAGGCTTGGCCAATGAACTGGCCGATATTGCCGGCCGCGCCATGCCTGAGGTGCCTGGTGATTTAATCGAGCCTGAGACAAAAAGGCCTACAGAGAAGCCAAAAGAAAAGCTATCTCCGGCTGAACAGCAAAATTTAGAACAACAACAAGAAGAACAATCAAATCATCAAAAATAGGCAGGTACACACAGAGATCAAGAATTGTGGATGGTCATTCTCATTGAAGATCCTTCAACAAAAGGAGCTGGATATTATGAATCAGCTCCTCTTTTTAACGCTTCCAGTACTTGATCATCTAATTTTTTTGCGGCTTGTTCATCGTACGTTTTTTCATGTTTCGGTTCAATAATGATTTTCGATCCGTAAAACATGACATCTCGAATTTCCGACACATGAATTTCTATAATAGCCGTTTGAACAGGCACACCAGCCGCTTTTTCTGTAAGAATTGTCCCTGTTCCTGATATGGCATAAGCAGATTCATTCGCTAATAAATGAATGGCGGCAGCAGGATTGTGCTTAAGATTATTCACCATACGTGAACGGCCGTCTACAGCGATGCGTAACGTTTTTTCATCAAATGCACGAATCCAGGAAATAGCATGAATAGCGGGTCCCCCAGATTCCTTATCAATCGTAGCAATCGTAACCAGGCGGTCTTCCTGTAAAGCGTCAAATAAGGCAGGTACCAAATACGTTTCCACTCTATTAGCCAAATTCATCTCCTCCCTTTCTTTTATTATACATGATCACACGGCCTCTGCCGAACTTTTCCACTTCTTTTTCCATCACGTGAAGACTCCTTTTCCCAACTCGTGATATAATGAATGAAAAATATTGGAGGTAGCTGAAATGAGAGTTAAATGTATTTTATGCGAAAAAGTTGAAAAAATTGATGATCAGCTGCTCATTGCCAAAAAACTGCGAAACCGGCCAATCCATACATATATGTGTACCGATTGTAATGAACGAATAGCGAAGAAAACACAAGAACGGATTGCAACTGGCAAATTTCATGTTTACCGTTCGGGCAAAGAGCCGCAGACGTTATAAACATACCGCTCGATAATAGGTAAAAGACCACATAAAAAACTGCATCTTCAATAGAGATGCAGTTTCAATGTGGTCTTTTTAGTTTTGATTCTCTTCTTTGTGCGTTTTTAATCTAAACTTATAAATACCCAGCACTAATGCTGCTGCGATCAAGCTTTCGACAACAGGAAGCTGGTACGATAGAATCAACAGAAGCAATGATCCTACAATTAGCACTGCATATACAATAATGTTTTTTGCTACAGATAATTTCTTGGCAAAACCGAGATTGTAGACAAGAACACAAAGCACAATAATGGCCAGCCAGTAGATTCTGACCGCCCAGACAGCATCTACTCCTTGAATCAATATTCTAAGCAGCGGGCTGACGTGTTCTAACCCTTCCACTCCCCATCTCCCCCTTATAAGTTACATTTCCTCGTACTTTTTCTTTTTGGCTGCTCTCTCCCGTTCGTTTTTGTCGAGTATTTGTTTACGCAGACGAATAGATTGTGGTGTGATCTCACAGTATTCATCATCATTTAAATACTCTAATGCTTCTTCTAAAGACATAATGCGCGGCTTCTTCATCGTTGTTGTTTGTTCTTTCGTAGCAGAGCGCACGTTCGTTGCCTGCTTAACCTTTGTAATATTTACAGTTAAGTCATTTTCACGCGTATGCTCTCCAACAATCATTCCACCATAAATTTCCGTTCCCGGCTCTACAAAAATAGTTCCGCGGTCTTCTACTTGCATAATTCCATATTGAGAAGCTTTTCCAGCTTCCATAGAAACAAGCACACCTTGGCGGCGGCCGCCTACTCTTCCTGGCTGCATCGGCTGATAACTGTCAAACGTGTGGTTAATAATTCCATAACCGCGAGTCATCGTTAGGAATTCTGTTGTATATCCAATTAATCCACGGGCAGGCACCATAAAGATCAAGCGAACTTGACCGTTTCCGTTATTAATCATATCAAGCATTTCGCCTTTACGCGAGCCTAATGATTCAATAATAGAACCCGTATATTCTTCCGGCACATCAATTTGAACACGCTCAACCGGCTCACAGCGCACACCATCTATTTCTTTTACGATTACTTGGGGCTTTGATACTTGAATTTCATATCCTTCACGGCGCATATTTTCCAGCAGGATCGATAAGTGAAGCTCACCACGTCCAGATACAACCCATGCATCTGGTGAATCTGTGTTTTCCACCCGCAAGCTCACATCTGTTTCCAGCTGTGCTTCAAGCCGCTCTTGAATTTTTCTAGAAGTAACAAATTTCCCTTCACGTCCGGCGAATGGGCTGTTATTAACAAGGAAAGTCATTTGTAATGTCGGCTCATCGATATGAAGAACAGGAAGAGCCTCCTGATAATCGACCGGACATACTGTTTCACCAACGTTAATATCTTCCATACCTGATACGGCAATTAAATCTCCCGCACTCGCTTCTTGAATTTCGATCCGTTTCAATCCCATAAAACCAAATAGTTTTGTGACGCGGAATTGTTTGACTGTTCCATCAATTTTCATGAGTGCGACCTGCTCGCCTACTTTAATCGTTCCTCGGAACACCCGGCCAATCCCTATACGGCCGACATAATCATTATAATCAAGTAATGATACCTGGAATTGAAGCGGTTCATCACTGTTATCTATCGGTGAAGGAACATGTTCGATAATCGCATCGAATAATGATTCCATGTTTTCATCTTGTTTATCTGGAGTTGTGCTAGATGTTCCATTAATGCCTGAAGCATA
Source organism: Bacillus lumedeiriae (assembly GCF_044891285.1). Classification (NCBI taxonomy): domain Bacteria; kingdom Bacillati; phylum Bacillota; class Bacilli; order Caryophanales; family Bacillaceae; genus Bacillus; species Bacillus lumedeiriae. Next base: position 117,883 of record NZ_JAUIYO010000002.1, on the reverse strand, counting down.
AACAACTGGGAATTCAAGCTGTTCGTCATTTGCGTCAAGTTCAATGAAAAGCTCCAACACTTCGTCCACTACTTCTTCTGGGCGGGCAAAATCACGGTCAATCTTATTCACAACAACGATTGGACGCAAGTTTTGTTCAAGTGCTTTTTTTAGTACAAAACGCGTTTGCGGCATACAGCCTTCATAAGCATCGACAACGAGCAAGACGCCATCAACCATTTTCATAATCCGTTCAACTTCCCCGCCAAAGTCCGCGTGTCCTGGAGTATCTAAAATGTTGATTTTTGTATCTCTATATTGTATTGCTGTATTCTTTGCTAAGATTGTAATTCCGCGTTCTCTTTCAATATCGCCTGAATCCATCGCCCGCTCTTCTATATGTTCATTGCTTCTGAAGCTTCCTGATTGTTTAAGCAGCTGATCAACAAGTGTTGTTTTTCCGTGGTCAACGTGGGCAATGATCGCAATATTTTTTAAATCATTTCTTGTATTCAAATTAGTTCCTCCTGACTAATAAAAGCCTTCAATTCATGAAAGTCGCTTCCGTAACTGAATTATTATATCACAAGTGTTAATGAATTCCTAACTCTTATTAAAGGTTTCTCTGTTCCTAAAAATTTTGTACAATAAGGGAAAAGGGAGGAACAAATCGTGAAAGAAATAAAATGGATATTTTTATTATTCGCTATTGCCGCTGCATCATGCATGATTGGAATGGGGATTGCTATAGGAGAAAAAAGCCTTCTAGGCCTCATTTTCTGCATCGTAGCTCTGATCGCTATTATGGGATTCGGCTTTTCCACAAAAGCAAAAATGAGAAGGGCTGGAAAACTGTAACGATGATACATTAGCATTCTGAATGCAGGGCTTCCCCAAAGCCAAAGAGGAACACAGCTCTCTCTGATTTGATCATAACGCGCAAGCAAACAAAAAGGATGCAGGCTTTTTATTCCGCATCCTTTTTGTTTTTTATTTTTTCAATAAAAAATCAGTTAATATTTTCTTATGAAATCCGGGAGCTCCGGCAAACACGCTGTTCGTTTTCATCATGTCCAGTTCTTGTCCCCATAAATTGGTTACAACGCCGCCTACTTCTTCCACTAACACTTTTCCAGCAGCAAAATCCCATGGGGACAACCTCATTGTTAAATAGCCTTCAAGTCTGCCTGAAGCTACATAAGCAAGTTCTAAGGCAGCTGATCCATAAGAACGAGTCCCCCTTACTCTCGAAGCTAAGCTCACTAACTTCTTTTCATCAAAGTACCTGTTTTTTACAAGCCAAGTCGCATTAATGGCAATGAGGGCTTTTTCAACCGGCACTTCTGTTAACGCAGGCAGCCTTACCCCATTCATATAAGCGCCATTTCCACGCTCTGCATAATACAGCTCATCATGCGCCACATCGTAAATGTATCCTAACCGTCCGATACCGTTTTCATAAATGCCGATTGAAATAGCAAAATGGCGCTGTTGGTGTATGAAATTCATTGTTCCGTCAATTGGATCAATAATCCAAACAATCCCCTCCAGTGACGCTAATTCATCCCCTTGTCCTTCTTCTCCCAAAATAAAGTGGCCGGGATACGTTTTTCGAATATTCGAGATAAAAAACCGTTCCGTTTCTTTGTCAATATTTGTTACTAAATCGTTCGGGTTTGATTTTGTCTGAATACTTAAAGAATGCTGAAATGATTCCCGAATTGAACTCCCTGCCTCCATGATCCACATCTTCACCTGCTGGTCGATTTCCATCCAATTCACCATAACTGTTCCTCCACTGTGGAAAATTATGTAACGTACACTATATACATAAAATTATAGTATATCTCTCTGCTTTTGCAAAACAAAAACGGCCCCGCTTTCTTGATACGGCGAGCCCGTTTTTATTAATTGACTTTCACTCATCTGTCGTCTCCCTTGTTGACTGCTCCTCTTATGCTTTCATTTTCATCATTTGCTCACGAAGGACATTCAGCTTCTCCTTTGACAATTTTATTTGATGGTTGTTTCTCTCTTCCATCGCTTCAAAGAGAACAGCCAATTCATAATCCAACTCTAAACGGATAACAGCTAGTTTTTCTTTTGACTCTGTCTGTGTGTTCATTCCATTCATTACTTGTCTCATTCGTAAGCACTCCTTTTTGTTTTGCTGTCACTCAAATGATATTGAACTTCCTTTTTGAACCCCTGCTTTTGTTTGTTTTATTTGCTTCTATTGCATAGTATTTCTATTTACTCATTTTTTTATGATAAAATATCTTCAAATAAGAAAGTAAAAGAATAGTTTATGCGTGTCACTCGCTTTCATCGAGACGGCTTTCCATTCTCTTGTTCACTTAAACGCTTATATAAAAATCATGCAGAAAATATTTTTACTACTTATATGTAACTATTCATTTCCCAAAATCAACGCTGAATAAACTTGAATAAGGAGTGTTAGCAGCATGTTATTCCAAGGATTCGATTCACCTGACTTTGACACATTTAAAATAGATGGACTTGACGCTAGAATGGAGGCGATTAAAGAACGAGTTCGCCCGAAGTTTCAAATCATCGGCGAAAAATTAATAGAAGACCTTTCTGTACTTGCAGGAAACGAAATGTTCTTACATATCGCAAAGCACGCCCGTAGAACGGTCAATCCTCCAAAAGATACATGGCTTGCCATCGCAGCAAATAAGCGCGGATACAAAAAACACCCGCATTTTCAAATTGGATTATTTGACGATCATGTTTTCATTTGGCTTGCTTTCATTTATGAATTGCCTAACAAAACAGAAATCGCAAAAAACTTTCTCGAAGAGCTGGACCTCCTAAAAGAACTTATCCCTAACGAGTATGTCTTATCGATGGACCATATGAAGAAGGACGCGGAATCAATGGAAAAGCTGGGCGAAGAAGGTTTGAGAAAATCACTCCAACGATTCCGCGACGTAAAAAAATCAGAATTTCTGATCGGCCGTCATATCCAAGCAAACGATCCCGTATTGAAAGACGGGGAAAAATTCCTTTTCCTTGCAGAAGACACGTTCAAGACACTCTTTCCACTTTACCAATTATCATTTCAACAAAAATAAAGCGTCTTGGCATATGTGCCAAGACGTTTTTAGCTGTAGACAATTTCTATTTATATCCCCAAGCTAAAGCTTTTCATGTTCTTACTTCATTTTTACTTTTTCACCTTCAGAAGCTGCCTTCATTTGCTGTACAGCACGGTAAGACGAGTATCCGCTCACCTCTTCGAACTCATTACATAGCTGCTTTTCTTCTGATTTACTCGGAACGATTTCTTTAAACCGACGATAGGCAGCCATTAATTCTTCCCTGTCAATTCCTTTCTCATATACCCGTTCGATCGCTTCAAAAAATTTAACCACATCAATGACTTCTTCCGTTGACCAGTGCGTTGAAAAAGGATAAGAATAATTCATCCGTCACACCCCCTTTCCCTTCGCTTGCCTTTTACCCAAGATGATTTTCTTCTTTTGCATATTATTGAGCTTGCTAGGCAAACCTTTATGAACATGCTATAATCTTTTTGCTTTTATACAAATGTACTTGTACAAATAGTTACGTTATAACAGATGAGGTGAAAAGTAAATTGTCACAATTCGATACACCATTGTTTACCGGGTTAAAAGCCCATGCGGCAAAAAACCCTGTACAATTTCATATTCCAGGCCATAAAAAAGGCAGCGGAATGGACCCGGAGTTCCGCCATTTTATTGGTGAAAATGCACTTTCTATTGATTTAATTAATATATCACCATTGGATGATCTCCATCATCCTCATGGAATGATTAAGCAAGCCCAGGACTTAGCCGCTGAAGCATTCGGAGCGGATCACACTTTTTTTTCAGTACAAGGTACGAGTGGAGCTATTATGGCAATGGTAATGGCTGTGTGCGGACCAGGAGAAAAAATTATCGTTCCCCGGAATGTTCATAAATCGGTTATGACAGCGATTGTTTTCTCAGGAGCTGTCCCGATCTTTATTCATCCTGAAATTGATGCAGAGCTCGGAATTTCCCATGGTATTACAACAGATTCCGTTAAGCGGGCATTACAGGAACACCCAGATGCAAAAGGACTTCTCGTCATCAACCCAACGTACTTTGGCATTTCGGGGGATTTACAGCAAATCGTTGACATTGCTCATTCATTTAATGTCCCTGTTCTTGTTGACGAAGCACACGGCGTTCATATTCACTTTCATGATGAATTGCCGATGTCTGCTATGCAGGCAGGCGCAGATATGGCCGCAACGAGCGTTCACAAACTTGGTGGTTCATTAACTCAAAGCTCTATTTTAAATGTAAAAGATGGTCTCGTTTCATCGAAGCGTGTACAAACTATTTTAAGCATGATGACAACGACATCCACCTCTTATTTACTGCTCGCTTCTCTTGATGCTGCCCGGAAGCGCCTTGTTACTGAAGGGGAACAGCTGATTGATGAAGCCATTCATTTGGCACGCTCTATGCGTAAGCAAATCAACGAAATTCCCCATCTGTATTGTGCAGGGGAAGAAATACTCGGATCAAAAGCCACTTATGACTTTGATCCAACAAAATTAATTATTTCAGTAAAAAAACTAGGTATGACTGGGCATGAAGCAGAGAATTGGCTGAGAGAGAATTATAATATCGAAGTAGAGCTATCCGATCTATATAACATCCTTTGTATTGTTACACCTGGTGATACGGAGAAAGAAGCAGACCTTTTAATCCGTGCGCTTGCTCATATGGCCGATGTTTTCGAAGAAGCAGAACAAAAAGTTCATGCAGAAGCACTCCTGCCGGACATCCCATTATTAGCATTGTCACCGAGAGATGCTTTTTACGCAGAAACAGAGGTTGTGCCATTTGAAGAATCCGCTGGACGGATTAGTGCTGAATTTATCATGGTCTATCCTCCTGGCATTCCAATCTTTATTCCAGGAGAAATTATTACAGAAGAGAACTTAATTTATATTCGTAAAAATCTTGAGGCCGGTCTTCCTGTTCAAGGACCGGAAGACTTTCATCTAAACACATTACGAGTTATTAAAGAGCGGAAAGCAATTAGCTAACCAAAAAGCAGAACGAGCCGTTTTATATACAAAGAGGCAGCCTGAAGGTGTTTCGCATAGACTTTGTCTACATCAGCAGGCTGCCTTCATTCATTTCAACACAAGCTTATTTACACCACAATGGATGCTGTTATTTCCATCATCATTTAGCTGCATTCATGACTAGCACGGGTGCTGATCGTTTTTGCACACTATTTCTTAAACCTAATTGACCGTATTCGTTGGAACCCCAGGTGTACACCGCACCGGCAGATGTAAGCACGACTGTATGATTCTGCCCGGCCCCCGATTGAACGATATTTTTCAAACTGACTGGTACTGGGACATTGGTATTTTGACTTGGTGACCATACGTCATATATAGGAGTTTCACGTCCATTTCCTAGTTTTCCATACGTATTTTCTCCCCACGTCACTACATTTCCGTTATTCGTAATGGCGATACTATGGCGATTTCCCCCGTCCACTTGAAGAATATTTGTGACGTTCCCTTTATTATTGATTCCTTTCACTGGAACCGGATAACTTTTTATTCCTTCACGCAGACCGCTGCCCAGCTGACCTGTATCATTGTCACCCCATGACCAGATCGTGCCGTCTTTTTTCACAGCCAGACTATAATATGTTCCTGCTGCAATCGCTTTTACATCAGTCAAGCCATTCACCCTATAAGGAAGAACAACATTATTCATTAATTGTTGGCCTGTTTTTCCATTGCCAATTTGCCCGCGTTCATTGTTGCCAAATGCCCAAACCGTCCCGTCTGACTTCAACGCAAGTGTGTGATAACGGCCGCCTGCAATAGCAATTACTTTATTTAGTCCTTTTACTTGTATAGGTGTCGTAATTGTGGCTGGTTTCGTCGTACCGTTCCCTGCTTGGCCATAGTTGTTATTTCCCCATATCCATACAGTGCCATCCTTCTTTAAAGCAATCATATGTTCTTCACCAGAAGCAATATCTTTCACATTCGTAATAGGTATCTTATATGGAATTGGCTTAGGTCCATAAACAGAAGCCAAAGGAGATCCCCACATCCAAACCGTACCATTTGATTGCAGAGCAAGTGAATAGTTATAACCCGCCGCAATATCCACTACTTTGTTCAATCCTTTTACTTGTACTGCTTTAAAACTATTAACAGTTGTTCCATTCCCCAGCTGGCCGGTTTGATTCCATCCAAACGTCCAAACCGTACCATTTTTCTTTAATACTAACGTATGGTTTTCACCCGTTGCAATCGCTGTTCCAGGAATGCCTTTAATTGGCGGCGGCTGTTTTCCATTTACTTTTACTTGGATCTCTATCGTTAATCCTTCATATTGGGCTGTAATGATTGTTTGACCAGCCGATACGCCTGCAATCTTTCCTTTTGACACCGTTGCTATTTTAGGGTTGGCAGAATGCCAGGCAGCTAGGTTCGTTATATCCTTTTTTGTGTAGTCGGAATATTGGGCTATTAATTTAAGCTCCGCTGCTTTCCCTTGATCTACTGTAATAGATTTCTGCGCCACGTATAAATCTGTTACATAAGACTCGTCTACTTGCGGCTCATCGTCCTCATAGGGCAGTTCTACTTGTGAAGCATCCTCTTCGAGAACAAAAGAAAATTGAACTTTACTGGCTGATAGAGCATCAATTTTAACTTTTGCATATTTCCCGTTCTCTAATTGGATAAGATAAACAGCGTTTTGCTTCACTGTTAAACTCGTTAACGGATAACCCAGCCCGTCAGCAGGAAACTTCACACTGTTCAATGAAAGCGGTTCTGTCAATGACTGGTTCGTCATTTCAGCAATTTTTCTCGCACCGATATGACCATAACTATTGATCACAAAATCAGCTGCCTGCGCCTCTTTAGTCACGCGAACAGCATCTAGATCAAATCCGCCGCTTTTTAATGGATTTCCAGACCATTCTAATGTATGTGGATACAAAGGTTCATAAACGGCTCGTTGTACATCCGACCAATAAATAACGTCGTCCTTCGCCTGTACAGATGCGGATGAATTCCATACTTGAATCACTAAAAAACAAAAAGCGAAAACAATAAATGACAAGCTTTTTTTCATTTACCCATCTCCCTATTTTTCTATTTATTTGAAAATATTCATTTCTCTTCCTTTATCATAAGACAGTCTATTCCCTATTTTCAATCCTAAGTTATAGTACATTATATTCACTAAACAATAAAAAAAGAGACACCTATGCCCCTTTTGTCTTATTTATCTTACTCATTCATCTAACAACATTCAGGAAAAAATAAAAAACAGTTGAATCAACTGATAAACAACCTCCTTACCTGTCCAATAAAAGAGCATTATCGACACGGTAATGAACAAACCCTTCCTCTGTGAGCTGAGCATTTTCTGCGCTGCGGACATACAAAGATAAAAAAAGACGATAAATAAAAGTCCGTGAAACGTTTTAGAGTCTCCTTCAGACAGCCAGGCAGCCAGCGTATAAAAACTCCAAATCATCATATGAAAGATGAATATGAGATAATACTTCATCGATTTTCCGCCCATCTCTTCTTATTTTTAATCTTCCTTACACTTTCCTGTTGGTTTCGTTGGGAGCACTCACTTTCCCCTCCAATCAACAAAGCAGCACAACATTGCCTATTTTTAATACAGTTTATGGCTGCAACAGCAGAATTTTAACTAAATAAACATAAAAAATAGAACTGCCCAAAGGCAGTTCTATTTTTTATGTTTATTTTACGATATGAATCGGTGTTCCAAGAGCTACTTCCGCAGCTTCCATTGAAATTTCACCTAATGTTGGATGTGCATGGATCGTCATTGCGATATCTTCCGCTGTCATACCAGCTTCAATAGCAAGTCCAAGCTCTGCGATCATGTCAGATGCTCCAGATCCCGCAATTTGTGCACCAATAACCAATCCGTCTTCTTTACGTGTAATAAGCTTAACGAATCCATCCGTGCTGTTTAACGCTAATGCACGGCCGTTAGCTGCAAACGGGAATTTGGCTGCTGTGATTTGAATACCTTCTGCTTTTGCTTCTGCTTCTGTGTATCCGACAGTTGCTAATTCAGGTTCTGTAAAGCATACAGCCGGGATCGCTAGATAATCGATCTCAGAACGTTCTCCTGCAATTGCCTCTGCAGCAATTTTACCTTCATAAGAAGCTTTATGTGCTAATGGAGGACCTTGAACAATGTCACCAATTGCATAAATGTTAGATACGCTTGTGCGGCATTGTTTATCAATTTCAATTAATCCGCGTTCTGTAATTTTTACGCCAACCTGCTCAAGACCGAGCTCTGCTGTATTTGGTTTACGGCCAACAGTAACAAGTACGTAGTCCGCTTCTGCCTTTTCTTCTTGGCCATTCGCTTCATACGTAACAATGACGCCATTCTCAGTTTCTTCAGCTGATTTAGCCATTGCTTTTGTAACGATTTTTACGCCTTTTTTCTTTAAGTTACGTTTAACAAGAGCTGACATTTGCTTTTCAAAGCCGTTTAAAATCTCGTCCGCTCCTTCAAGAATTGTCACTTCTGTTCCAAGGTTAGCATAAGCAGTAGAAAGCTCAGCTCCGATATATCCGCCGCCGACAACGATCATTTTATTTGGAACTTCTTTCAATGCCAAAGCGCCTGTTGAATTAATTACGCGCTCTGAAAACTTGAAGTTAGGAATCTCAATAGGATGAGAGCCTGTCGCAACAATTGCATGGTTGAACTTATACGTTTGAGCAGAATTTTCGTTCATGACACGAAGCGTATTTGCATCTACAAAATAAGCTTCACCGCGAACGATTTCTACTTTATTTCCTTTTAACAGTCCTTCTACCCCGCCAGTAAGCTTCTTCACAACACCGGCTTTCCACTCTTGGACTTTTTCAAAATTAACTGTTACGTTTTCAGCTATGATTCCGATATCATCTGAATGTTTAGCCTGCTCATAACGGTGTGCAGCTGTAAGTAATGCTTTCGAAGGAATACAGCCGACGTTCAAGCAAACACCGCCAAGCTCTCCTTTTTCGACAATCGTTACTTTTTGTCCAAGCTGAGCAGCACGAATAGCTGCCACGTATCCGCCAGGACCAGCTCCAATGACGATCGTATCAGTTTCAATCGGGAAATCTCCTACTACCATGGTATTACGCCTCCATTAATAAAAGTTCTGGGTCATTCAATAAACGCTTAATATGATTAAGCGCATTTTGAGCTGTCGCTCCATCAATCATACGATGGTCAAAGCTCAATGATAATGCTAACACAGGTGCCGCTATAATTTCACCATTTTTTACAATAGGTTTTTCAGAAATACGCCCAATTCCTAAAATCGCCACTTCTGGATGGTTAATGACTGGTGTAAACCATTGTCCACCCGCTGATCCGATATTAGTGATTGTACAAGAAGCGCCTTTCATCTCGGCTGGAGCAAGTTTTCCTTCACGAGCTTTTCCTGCCAATTCATTAATCTCATCGGAAATCATAAACATAGACTTACGATCAGCATTTTTCACCACTGGCACTAGTAAACCTTTATCCGTATCAGCCGCAATTCCAATGTTGTAATAATGCTTGTGAACAATTTCCTCTGTTGCATCGTCAAGTGACGTATTTAAAGCTGGGTATTCACGCAAAGCACTCGTTAATGCTTTTACAACATAAGGAAGGAACGTTAACTTAATACCTTTTTCTTCAGCCACTGCTTTAAATTTCTTGCGGTGAGCCCAGAGCTTCGTCACTTCCACTTCATCCATTAATGTCACGTGTGGAGCTGTATGCTTAGAATGAACCATCGCTTTAGAAATCGCTTTGCGGATACCGCTCATTTTTTCACGTGTTTCTGGGAATTCACCTTCAGGAATAGCAGCAGCTGTACTTTTCGCTGTATCCGCATCCGGTTTTACAGATACTTCTTCCTGCTTGGCTGCTGGAGCTTCTACTGTCTTTTGGCCGCCGGCAATGAATTGATCAATGTCTCCTTTAAGCACTCGGCCATTTTTGCCCGAACCGGCTACTTGACGGATATCCACTTCGTTGTCACGCGCGTATTTACGAACAGATGGCATGGCCACAATACGACGGTTTGAATCAACCTCTGCTGGCTTTACCTCTGCTTCAGCTGGAACTTCTGCTTTGTTCACGTCCTGTCCCGCTTCCGCTGTCGATTGTACTTGCGCTTCTGTTTTATCGTCTCCATCTCCATGCCCTTTAAACTGCAAATCTTCATAGCCAGGCGCATCAATTTTAATCAGGACATCACCAACGATTGCTACTGTCCCTTCGCTAACTAAAATTTCTTCTACTGTTCCCGCCACAGGTGAAGGGATCTCTACTACCGCCTTATCATTTTGCACTTCACAGAGGACAGCATCTTCTTCGATTTTGTCACCTGGCTTCACAAACCATTTCACGATTTCCCCTTCGTGAATACCTTCACCAATATCGGGTAATTTAAACTCAAATGCCACAGTCTTCATCCTCCTCATGTAAATTCATCCTTTAGAGCTGACAAAAGCATACAAACAGATTTAGAATCTTCCGCTATACACTATACCTGTTATTAAAAATCGAGCACTTTTTTCGCTGTTTCGATAATATCTTTAAAGTTCGGAAGCCAAACAGGCTCAGCTTGTGAGAATGGATAAACCGTATCAGGAGCAGTCACGCGCAACACCGGCGCCTCTAGACTTAAAATAGCACGCTCGTTAATTTCCGCTACAACATTCGCCGCGATACCAGCTTGTCTTTGTGCTTCTTGAACAACGATGGCCCGTCCTGTTTTTTCGACGGAAGCAATGATCGTCTCAATATCAAGCGGTTGAATCGTACGGAGATCAATGACTTCTACAGAGTGTCCCTGCTTTTCCAATTCTTCGGCAGCTTTTATTGACTCGTGAACCATTGCGCCATATGTAATAATGGATAGATCCTTTCCCTCACGCTTCACTTCCGCTTTTCCAAGGGGAATCGTATATTCCTCCTCCGGCACTTCTTGGCGGAATGAGCGATATAATTTCATATGCTCAAGGAAAATAACTGGATCATTGTCACGAATCGCAGAGATTAATAATCCTTTCGCATCATATGGCGAAGATGGAATAACCACTTTCAAACCGGGCTGCTGAGCAACAAGTCCTTCTAAGCTGTCTGCATGAAGCTCAGGGGTAAATACCCCTCCGCCAAATGGTGAACGGATCGTTACAGGAGCAGAATACGTGCCTCCTGAACGATAACGAAGACGAGCTAATTGACCGCTGATAGAATCCATTACCTCATACACGAAACCAAAAAACTGAATTTCAGGAACTGGGCGGAATCCTTCTAAAGCAAGTCCTACAGCAAGTCCGCCAATTCCGGATTCGGCAAGCGGTGTATCAAACACGCGATCTTCACCGAATTCTTTTTGGAGCCCTTCTGTTGCTCGGAATACCCCTCCATTTACTCCAACGTCTTCCCCAAAGATCAATACATTTTCATCGTTCCCTAGTTCTGTACGCAGAGCATCCGTAATCGCTTGGATCATTGTCATTTGCGCCATAGCTTACTTCGACTCCTTCTCTTTATAAATTTCAAATTGCTCTTTTAAGTTAGCAGGCATTTCTTCATACATATTCGCCATTAAATCCGTCACTTTTTGTTTAGGTGTTTCATCTGCCAGTTTGATCGCTTCTTTAATTTCTTCTTTTGCCCGTTCAATAACAGCTGTTTCTTTCTCCTCATTCCACAAACCTTTATCTTCCAGATACTTACGGAAACGGACGAGCGGATCTTTCTTTTCCCACTCCGTATCCATATCGTTCGTACGATAGCGTGTCGGATCATCTCCAGCCATTGTATGAGGGCCATAGCGATAACACATTGTTTCAATTAAAGTAGGGCCTTCTCCATTCAGCGCGCGCTCGCGGGCTTCTCTAGTAACAGCGTAAACCGCTAACGGATCCATTCCATCGACAAGCACGCTCGGCATCCCTGCTGCGATACCTTTTTGGGCGATTGTTTTTGCAGCTGTCTGCACTTCACGAGGTGTGGAAATCGCAAACTGATTGTTTTGAACAATGAAGATAGCCGGCGCATTAAATGCACCTGCAAAGTTAATTCCTTCATAAAAATCACCTTGAGAGGAGCCGCCGTCTCCTGTATATGTAACTGCTACCGCTTTTTTACCGCGTTTCTTCAAGCCAAGTGCAACACCGGCATTTTGGATGTACTGCGCACCAATAATAATTTGCGGCGCAAGTACGTTTACCCCTTCTGGCACTTGGTTTCCGTGATAATGACCACGAGAGAATAAGAAGGCTTGATATAAAGGAAGACCATGCCAAACAATTTGAGGAACATCACGATAACCTGGCAACACCCAGTCTTCTTTTTCCAAAGCAAAGTGCGAAGCAATCTGCGAAGCTTCCTGCCCTGCTGTCGGCGCATAGAATCCCAGCCGTCCTTGGCGGTTTAGGGAAATCGAACGCTGATCCAATATTCTCGTATACACCATACGAGTCATTAATTCCTCGAGCTGCTCATCTGTCAAGTCAGGCATTGCATCTCGATTAACAACTTCTCCCTCTTCATTTAAAATCTGAAACATTTCAAACTGATCTTCAATCATTTCTAGTGTCTTCTTTGCATCAAATTGCGTTTTCTTTTTAACACTCATGAAAGCCACCTATCCTTTCTTTATTTATCACGCATCATTTTTCTGATTAAATCAGCTATTCCGATATTATCATGAATTCATTTATCATTAGTTCTGTACTAGTAGAAAATCCATAGAAACTAGTACAATCACATATTTCTTATGATAAGTCTATAATAAAAAACCGCTAAAAGTCAAACAAATTCCGCTTTTTAAAGGCAAGTTGTCCATTTCCCTTAATTCGATCCATTAAAACTGTATTACTCCACAAAACGGTCTGTATTATAAAAAAGTATTTTTTTCGAATCTGTTATAGAGTAGTTTTCTCTTCCTCATTTTTTTCTTTTCTTTTTACACGTATATCCTTTCCTTTTAAAAAAGAAAAAAACCGAGAAATTTATCTGCCCCCGGTTTTTGCTCTATTGATCCTGCTTTTTTTATTTTCTATACTTCAATTGACTCACCTTGCCGCTCCATCACAGCAGCATCATAAACAATAATCATTAATATAGCCTATTTTTTTACTACCCTTTTTTCTTCCACTAAAACCCCGCCTCTTTCGTTAACATTGTTTGCTTTTTTTGATAAACTATTTAGTAGACATCGTCCTATAGAAAGAAGGTACGTACATGATTACAATGAAAGACATCATACGGGAAGGCCATCCCGTATTAAGGGAAAAAGCAGCTGACGTCACTCTTCCGTTAAGTGAAGAAGATAAAAAAACAGCCGAAAGCCTGCTGGAATATGTTCAAAACAGCCAAACACCTGAAATAGCTAAAAAGTTTGGTTTGCGTCCAGGAGTCGGGCTTGCAGCTCCACAAATCGGACTATCCAAGCGAATGGTTGCCATTCAAGTATACGATGAAAACGGAACGCTGGTGAGTCATGCTTTAATCAACCCTAAAATCGTAAGCCATTCAGTAGAGAAGTCATATTTAACATCTGGAGAAGGCTGTTTATCAGTGGATCGGGATGTTCTCGGCTATGTCCATCGATACGCAAGAGTGACAGTAAAAGCACAGGATCTTGAAGGTAAAGAAATCAAATTACGCCTAAGAGGAGTACCCGCCATTGTTATTCAGCACGAAATCGACCACTTAAATGGCATCATGTTTTACGATCACATCAATCCGACAGATCCTTTCGCTATTCCAGAAGGGTCTTCACCACTTGAACGTTAAATATAAAAAAACTGACCCCAAAAAGTCATTAAAAACGACTTTTTGGGGTCAGTTTCTTTAGATTAAATATTTGAATATGTTTGGATCGTTTCAGTGAACATGAGAGAGCTTCCTCCCTTACTTCAAACCACTATTTTCCACTAGGTTGATTGTAGCGGAAAGCGAAGCACCTAAAGTGGAAATTAACACATCCTTTATATGAGTCTCAGCTCTTTAAGAGCCAAATAAATGCCATCTTCATCCACATCAACTGTCACCATATCAGCGATTTCCTTAACAGGCGGAAGCGCATTGCCCATTGCCACTCCTGTTCCTGCAAGTTCCAGCATTTCAATATCATTCAATCCATCTCCGAAAGCGTACACCTCTGCCGTTTCAAATCTTAGCCGCTCCATCATTTTCTTTATACCTTCCGCTTTGGAGCCGCCTGCTGGAAGAATATCAAGTGAATAAGGGTGCCAACGAATAAAAGAGAACTCTGGAAATTGTTCCCGATAAGGACTTTCCTCACTTTCTTCACAAAAAACAAGCGTTTGATATAAATCATTCTCTTTATAAAATTGGGGACTCACCTTAGGATAAGGGAATTTCAAACTAGAAATACTTTCTTCAATGTATGTATCACCAGAACAATTAGCCTTCATTACTTTCTCAGTCATATAGACAAGCGGATGCCCGCTCTGATCGGCATATTGCTTCAATCTGTCAAGTGCCTCCGCAGCAAGCGGATTCACATAAATCACTTCGCCTTCGAACACTACATATTGCCCGTTAAAACTGACAAATGAATGAATATCTAGTTCTTCTCTTAAATCTTCAAACATAAAGGGTGCTCTTCCGGTGGCAATGGCTGTATAAACACCATTATCCCTTAACAGCCGAACCGCTTCCTTTGTCTTTGGGGGCAGCTGTTTATTGTGATCCAGCAACGTCCCATCTATATCAAAAAAAACTATTTTTGTCATACAAACAGCCCCTTCTCTCCATCTATTCCCTCGTTCAACCTATCTCAACTTTTACTAAAAGTCAACGAAACCATACCTTTCTGGCGTTTATTACCACCCGTCTAAACAAATAATCATCCTTATATTTACTCATACTAATTAGCAGGCACGATGCAGGTTGATTCCATTTCTCTTTTTATTTAAATAAACTTGTGTTAAACTAATCCTAAGGAGTGATCCCACTATGTTAAAAAGGCTGAAAAAGAAGCTGGCTAAACAGTGGAGAGACATGCTCAGAAGAAAATCAATCGCATAATAAAGAATGGTGTAGCCCTTCCTTTATGAAGGGCTGTCTTTGTGTATATACCAAAAAGCTCGCATGTAAGCTGGGGACAATCGCTCGCTTTGTCACACGTTTTCAGTGAACTCAAAGGGGCCTAAAATAGATTTTTTCCATCTTTTGAATATCTTTATAAAATATATTTGGCAACATCAAAAATGTGAAAAACATGAAAAAAAAACAAACATTCTTTATAATAAGAAAAGTATAAGACAGACCGGCACGAAGGCAGTCAGCTTGTGACCTTGGGAGCTGGGCGCTGAAGGCAGATATAAAGAGAGCATAATTAACATAATGAGATGAACTGTTTACCTAGAATTTTCCAGGATTGCAGTTTTAATATATTAATCGGACAAGGAGAGAAACACATGATCTTTAAAGTGTATTATCAAGAAAACAATTCTGAAGTGGCTATACGGGAAAATACGAAAGCCCTTTATGCAGAGGCCGCTTCTGAACGGGAAGTACGAAATTTATTAAAAAACCGCCCTTATAACATCGAATACATCCAAGGAATTGAAGGTGCTTATTTAGCTTATGAACAACAATCACCAAACTACCGATTGGAGCAGCTATAATATATGAAAGCGGTAAAAAACGATCAAACAGCTGTTTTTGCCCTTGGCGGTTTGGGTGAAATCGGGAAAAATACTTACGCAGTACAATTTCAGGACGAAATCATTTTAATTGATGCTGGAATTAAATTTCCTGAAGATGAATTGCTCGGCATTGACTATGTTATTCCAGATTATACTTATTTAGAAAAAAACGCCGATAAAATTAAAGGTCTATTCGTTACTCATGGTCACGAGGATCATATCGGCGGCATTCCTTACTTGCTTCGCCAAGTGAACGTTCCTATTTACGGCGGGAAGTTAGCCCTCGGCCTCATCAAAAACAAACTGGAAGAACATGGATTACTCCGTCAAACAAGAATGCATGAAATCAATGAAGACGATGTCATTAAATTTAGAAAAACATCGGTCACTTTTTTCCGGACAACTCATAGTATTCCAGACTCCTACGGCATTGTCGTGAAAACACCGCCTGGAAGCATTGTGCATACGGGAGATTTTAAGTTTGATTTTACGCCAGTTGGTGAACCAGCCAATTTAACAAAAATGGCCGAAATCGGAAAAGAAGGAGTTCTTTGTCTATTATCCGATAGTACGAACAGTGAAGTACCAAACTTTACAATGTCTGAACGCCAGGTCGGTGAAAGCATTCAAGACATTTTTAGAAAAGTAGAAGGCCGAATCATTTTCGCTACTTTCGCTTCTAACATCCACCGGTTGCAGCAAGTCGTAGAAGCCGCTGTGGAAAACGGCCGAAAAGTAGCTGTATTTGGACGAAGCATGGAAGCAGCGATTAACATCGGTCAAGATTTAGGTTATATCCGCTGTCCAAAGGATACATTTGTTGATACACAGCAGTTAAATCGACTGCCAGCTGATCAAGTAACGATCCTTTGTACAGGTAGCCAAGGTGAGCCTATGGCTGCTCTATCGAGAATTTCCAATGGTACCCATAGGCAAATTCAAATTCAGCCTGGCGATACAGTTGTTTTTTCTTCTTCTCCAATTCCAGGCAATACAATCAGTGTCAACCGCACCATTAACGCCCTTTTCCGCGCTGGAGCTGACGTGATCCACGGATCGTTAAGCAACATTCATACGTCAGGACACGGCAGCCAAGAAGAGCAAAAGTTAATGCTGCGCCTAATCAAGCCTAAATTTTTCATGCCAATTCATGGTGAATATCGTATGCAAAAAATGCATGCGCAGCTTGCTGTCGACTGCGGTGTACCTGAAGACCACTGTTTTATTATGGATAATGGAGAAGTTCTTGCTCTCAGCAAAAACTCTGCGCAGCTTGCTGGCAAGGTTCCTTCAGGATCTGTTTATATTGACGGAAGCGGCATCGGTGATATCGGAAACATCGTACTCCGTGACCGCCGTATTCTTTCCGAAGAAGGTCTCGTGATCGTTGTCGTCAGCATTAATATGGAAACATATAAAGTGGAAGCTGGTCCTGACATTATTTCACGCGGATTTGTTTATATGCGTGAATCAGGTGACTTAATTTACGAAGCACAGAGTATGCTGAATAAACATATCCATCGTGTACTTAGTAAGAAAACCACTCAATGGTCCGAAATCAAAAACGAAATTATCGACACGCTCTCTCCTTTCCTTTACGAGAAAACGAAGCGCCGTCCGATGATTCTCCCAATTATTATGGAAGTATAAAACAAAAAATGATGCAGTCGTCGACTGCATCATTTTTTCTAACAAGGACAGCTCTTATGCCGCTCTCCTTTAACCATTCATTGCTTTTTGCTCAAAACGGTTAATATCTGAATCTGCCCCAATAACAATTAGGATATCTTCCTTCAAAATCTTTTCATCTGCCTGTGGAGAAACGATAATTTCCTTTCCTCTTTTAATCGCTACAATATTAATCCCGTATCTTGCACGAATATCTAAGTCCATTAAAGTATGCCCTGCCAGCACACTGTTCGCTACAATCTCCATAATGGAATGTTCATCGGATAGCTCGAGATAATCAAGAACATTGTTGGATAGCATATTATGAGCAATTCTTCGGCCCATATCCCGTTCTGGATGTACAACATGATCGGCACCAATTTTTCTGAGTACTTTTTCATGATAATCATTTTGCGCTTTGGCCGTCACTTGCTTTACGCCAATTTCTTTCAACATCAGCGTCGTTAAAATACTTGATTGAATATCGTCACCAATCGCTACAATCACATGATCAAAGTTCCGGATGCCGAGACTTTTTAAGACCGATTCATCGGTTGTGTCGGCTACAACAGCATGTGAAGCAATAGCAGCAAACTCATTGACACGATCTTCATCTACATCAATCGCCATTACTTCTACTCCCTGCTCAGAAAGCGCCCGGCAAATACTGCCGCCAAAACGGCCTAAGCCTATTACTACGAATTCTTTTTTCACATGAATTCCTCCACTATTTCAATGAAGTTAACTACTCCCTCATTCTACCATAGAAACAATCCTCTGTATGATTCATTTATCTCTTTTTTCCTTTCACGTAATCCGCATCAAATAAGAAAAGCTTCATCAGCAAATAGAGTGACGGTATCAACAAAAACAGCCCCAACACAAAAGCGATAACGAGCGCAGTCGCCATCGTTTCATTCGTCACACTTTCATGAAGAATGATATGCGGATACAAAATGTACGGCAGGTGAGACGCTCCATAGCCAAAGAAAGCGAAGAAAAATTGCAGCATCACTAAAATAAAAGCGGTGCCGAATTTTTTCTTTATATAAATTAAATACGATGCAATCATAAAACAAAGAAGAGACAGAGCAAACATCCACCAATACTCACCTACTGCTTTGTCAAAATGAATAGGATTATGCTCCCGAAGCGAAACGAATACAAGAAGACTCGCCGCAATCGTCGGCGGACTCCATAACAAAGCAAATTTACGTAAAATTGCCCTCGCTCCCCTATCATTTGCACGATCAGCATAGTAAGTTAAAAATGCGGAACTAATAAACAAAACCGAAACAATGGATAAAGCTACTACACTCCATGAATATGGACTCGTAAATAACTCCTTCGCCAAAAAAATAACTTTGTCCCCTTCTGTCTTTAAAAACCCGCCTTCAGAAATTGTTAAAGCTGTAGAAAGTGAAGCAGGAATTAACAAGCCTGTCGCTCCGTATAAAAACAAATAGGCGGTATTATTTCGTGAGCCATAATTATTAAACGCATAAAACGATCCACGAATAGCGAGCAAGATAACAGCTACACTTCCTGGAATGAGAAGAGCTGTTCCAAAATAGTAAGCCGTGCTCGGAAAAAAACCTACGATCCCAACGAAAAAAAAGACGAAAAAGACATTCGTTACTTCCCAAACCGGTGACAAGTATCTCGAAATGAGATCATTGATCAAGTGATCCTTTTTTGTTATTTTTCCGTAATAGGCAAAAAAGCCAGCACCGAAGTCGATGGATGCAACAATTAAATAACCGTATAAAAACGTCCATAGAACAGTAATACCGAGAAGTTCTAAATTCATTTTTTCTCATCCTCCTCCACTTTATTAACGGTTTGGAAAACGTTGTTCCAGTTCAGCTTCGGCCGGTGCATTTTTAAACATACGAATCAAAACGACAGCACACAGAATGCCTAGTACTAAATAAAGGAGGGCAAATAGAATAAAGGTTAATCCAACCCCATCGCTAGTTGTAGCAGCTTCAGACACTTTCATGTACCCTCTCAATATCCACGGCTGACGCCCTACTTCCGCATAAATCCAGCCGAATTCAATCGCTAACATAGCAAGTGGTCCGGAAGCCGTAATCATCCATAGCAGCGGCTTATTTAACTCATTAAACCGTTTTACTTTGTCCATTAAAATATAAACACCCGACACTCCAAGGATAAAGAAGCCAATGGTAACCATGAGATCAAACATATAATGAATCCACAGCGGCGGACGTTCGTCTTTAGGTATATCATATAGCCCGGTAACTACTGTATCAAATGAACTTCCCGCTAAAAAACTTAAAAAGCCCGGGAGACGGATTTCATTTTTTATTTCATGATTTTCATCAATCGTTCCAAACAAAATTAAGTCAGCATTTTTTTCTGTTTCAAAATGCCACTCCGCAGCTGCCAACTTTTCTGGCTGTTCCGCCGCTAAAAACTTGGCGGATACATCACCCGCCACTGCTGTTAAAATTGAAAAAATAAATGTGCAAATCACCGTTAAGCGCAGGGCCTTTTTTTCATACGCGCCGCGCTTTCCTTTAATAATCGCAAAAGCGGCGATGGCTGCCAATATGGCTGCTGCAGTCATATAAGAGGTAGTAATCACATGAAACACTTTGGACGGGGTAGCTGGATTGAACATCGCTGCTATCGGATCAATGTTCACCGCTTTGCCATTTTCCAAATCAAAGCCTTGCGGGGTATTCATAAATGCGTTAACCGTCGTAATAAACAACGCGGAAGCAGAAGAACCGATCATAACTGGGATGGTTAAAAGCCAATGAGTCATCTGATTTTTAAATCGATCCCATGTGTATAAGTAAATACCGAGGAAAATAGCTTCAAAAAAGAAGGCGAATGTTTCCATGAACAACGGTAAAGCGATGACCTGTCCGGCTACCTCCATGAAACTAGGCCAAAGCAAAGATAACTGTAAGCCAATGGCCGTACCTGTCACAACCCCAACAGCTACTGTGATTGTAAAACCGCGTGCCCAACGGCGTGCCAGCAGCAAGTAATAGGGATCACTTCTTCTAATCCCGATAAATTCAGCAATAGAAATCATTACTGGAATACCGACACCGATTGTGGCAAAAATAATGTGAAATATCAATGTCATTGAAGTCAACATTCGGCTGAGCATAACACTATCCAATTCCATAAAGAAACCCCCTTCTCTTACATTATCTCATTTTTATATTCCCTATTATCTCCATTGTAAGTGGTTAATATATAAAAGAATTAAACCTTATCGAATATTTTGTGACATTTTTCACAATCTGACACACAAAAAAAAAACCAGCTTATTAGCTGGCTTTCAGGCTGTTGAAACGCCCGCTTTCTTCACTCCGTCCCTCGTCAGGCTTCGTTCGTTAAAAGCAAAATGTTTCCAACCGGCCTAAAGATATATAAAATAGGCGCGGTCTATACTTTGAAATGACTTCTTTTATGCTTCGCTTTTCTCCGTTTCTCCTAACACGCGATTTACGCGTTTTTCAAGCATTTTCATGCCGCTGCCGCCTGCTTGGAAGTGACGAAGGTTACCGTCTTTATCGAAAACATAATAAGCAGGCACATATTGGTTTTCAAATGCTTCAGTCAATTTATGCTCACTGTCTACAAAAATTGGCTGAGAAATCCCATGTTCTTTCGCTGTTGCCTCGATTTGTTCCATATTCAAATCATCTTCAGAACGAGGCATATGAACGGCTACGACATTTAATTTGTCTTTATATTCATCCCGGAAGTTATTTACTTGCGGCATTGCTTCTTTACATAAGTGACAGCTAATAGACCAGAAATGAATAAGTGTTGGCTTTTCGCCGACCAATTCGTCTTTTGTCACTTCTCCATTCAACCAGGCTGTTGCACCATTTAATTCTGGCATCGGTTCTCTTAATTTCATTGAATTAACCTCCTTCTAATACTTAAGATCCAATTTTCCTATACTTTCAAAGGCCTAACTTATTCGTTAGGCCTTCTGTTTGTTATGCTCATTTATTTCTCTATAAAAACTCTTATAGAGTTTTTTGTCCTGGCTTCCAGTTAGCAGGGCAAAGTCCACCTGTTTGAAGTGCTTGAAGCACGCGAAGAGTTTCCTCTACGTCACGGCCAATGTTGTTATGATTTACTACTTGATATTGAAGTTCACCTTCTGGATTAATGATAAACAATCCACGAAGTGCGATTCCTTCTTCTTCAATTAGTACACCGTATTCACGGGAAACAGTATGGTTTGTATCAGCAGCCAATGGATATTTAAGCTCGCCAAGACCATTGTCTTTACGATCTGTATTGATCCAAGCTAAGTGAGTATGAATTGTGTCAGTAGAAACACCAATCACTTCTGCATCTAAATCTTCAAACTCATCATAGCGATCAGATAAAGATGTAATTTCTGTCGGGCACACGAAAGTAAAGTCCATTGGGTAGAAGAACAATACTGTCCATTTGCCGTTTTTCATGTTTTCTTCAAGACTTACTTTTCCAAACTCTTTGTTAGCCAATACTGCGTCCATTTCAAAACGAGGAGCTTGTTTACCTACCATGCGTTCTGCCATTACTAAAATCCCTCCAAAAATAAATATTGATTATAAATGAGAAAGTAAGAGTTATTTTCTCAATTACTTTCCTTATCACAATTTCATTATAATTGATACAGAAATTCACGTCAACAATTATTTATAATAATTTTAAAAAAGAAATTAATATAAACAATTACTTAATTAAAGATAGGCTTTATCCAACTCCCCTGTTGACTTTCGCTCCAATCAACAATAGTCATTCACATAGCCTAAAGATAAAAAAATGCTTTTTACTGTTTCTTCCTACTCATCCTTTTTAAGCGCTTCCTATTCTATCAACGGAGGAAAAAGCTCCCCCTTTATCGCTAAGAATTTCACTTTATATCCAGTGTAACATGATCTTGCCTTCTGACAAAATAATAACCTTCTTCAACGAGCAAATTATATGAACTGCCGAGAAAGCGGCTGTTCCTTCATACTTTTTTTCACACTTGGCTTTGTTAAGCTTCTCTGTTGATTACGTCCGGAACCCCCATCGCTGCTGCGGGGTCTTACGTGGACACGTCTTTTGCACAGGAGTCTTGTGTCTTCCTCGTATCAACAAAAGAGTAAAACAACATTAATCATTCACATAGCCTAATCCTTAAACTCTTCTACTACTTCAATAAATGCCTGAACTTGCTTGAGCTCAAATGCAGACTCGTATCCAAGCAGCCACGTGTCCCGGCTGAGAGGTCGCTGGTCCTCATCCAGCAAAAGCAGTTTATATACATCCTCTTCTGCTTCATCAAGTGTGATTGCCGGCAAAATAGCATAGCCTATGCCATTGAAAGCCATCTGTTTGCATGTTTCTATCTGATCAACAATAATAGATTGCTTAGGTGCCATTTGAAACTGGCGGTGCCACCATTCTTGTATCTCTTGATAATAATTGGAATCACTTTTAAATTGAATAAACGGTTTATCCGTCGTTAGGACTTCCTCCACATGCTGGATCTCCTTGTCTACTAAATACAAATGATCCTCGAAAAGGTGAATCTTTCTCCCTTTCCATTCCGGGGTCCCGCGAATAATACCGATATGTACTTCTCCTTCATAAAGAGCTTTTGAAATTTCACTGCTCCAGCCGGTCATTAATGAAATTTTAGCATGGGGATACTTTTTAACAAATCGCTTTAATACTTGAGGCAGCCAATTTTGGCCTACAATGGAAGCACAAGCAATTTTAAGCGTACCGTGTACCTCCGATTCAAGTGCTTGAATACTCTCGAGCACCTTTTCTCTTTTTTCTACTACCTCGCCAGCAAATTGAATGATAATTTCTCCGGAAGGCGTTAAAGACAAACCTTTCGTAGAACGGTTAAATATTTTGGTTCCCCAATTTTTCTCTATTGTTTGCAAACGCTGGGACAAAGCAGGCTGCGAAACAAACAATCGCTGCGCTGCTTTTCTCATATTCATCTCTTCTGCTAGAATCTTCAATACTCGGAACTCCGAAAACAACACTTTACTCCCCCCAAACCGTAAGTGGCTCACTCACCTTTCTTTAACAACAATAAAAAGAGAAATGAAAATACGGCAAAAATGAACACAACGACATAAATAGCATGCAGTGAATAAGATAATCCTTCCTGCAGAACACGGAACACACTGGCGGAAAGTACCTCGCTTTTTTTCCCGAGCAGCTGATTGATAGAATCAATCGATAAAGAACGCATGCTTTCATCAGGCTGGTTGTTCAAGAATGACTGCAGACGGCTATTCAAAACACCCCCGAGCAGCGCTGCACCCACAGTATTTCCTAAATTCCTCATAAACATGTTCGCTGCTGTGGCCGCACCGCGCTGGTCCCATTCCACTGAATTTTGAATAGAAACAATAAAAGCTGTCGATGTAAGCCCCATGCCAACTCCTACAAAGAAAGAGGACGCTGCTGCCCACCATGGACCACTTTCAGCATTCATAAAAACAAACAGCAAACTGCCAAAAATAAGCGACAAACCGCCGATAATGGTTGTTTTTCGATAACCGATCGATAACAGCATTTTCCCTGAAAGCGTAGAAGCAATCGGCCAGCCGATCGACATCGCCGTTAATGTAAATCCAGCTACCGTAGCACTTTGTCCCATGACTCCTTGTACATAAGTAGGAAGGAAGCTGGAGATGCCAATTAACATGACACCAGTCGTGAAAGAAACAATATTGGCAATTAAGATCGAGCGCACCCGCCAAAGATTAAACGGCATCATCGGAGAAACAGCCCGCCTTTCGATCCGGATAAACACGATAAAGGCAGCTGCAGAAACAGCAAGTAAACCCACACTTTGT
Source organism: Bacillus lumedeiriae (assembly GCF_044891285.1). Taxonomy (NCBI): domain Bacteria; kingdom Bacillati; phylum Bacillota; class Bacilli; order Caryophanales; family Bacillaceae; genus Bacillus; species Bacillus lumedeiriae. The sequence goes on along the minus strand of NZ_JAUIYO010000002.1, from coordinate 93,604 downwards.
CCAGATAACCACGGAAAGCGAAAACCGCCCTCTACTAATAAAAACATCAGGCTTGAAATAGAAAGTAAAAATACAAACGTGCCGGCATAATCAATTTCGGGCTTTTTCTTTTCAATATTTTCGTGTAAAAACATAAATAACCCGCTGATAGCAAGCACACCTAAAGGGAGATTAATCCAAAAAACAAAACGCCAGCTCACGTATTCCACTAGAAGGCCGCCAAGCGCTGGACCTGTCACCGCTGAAATTCCCCAAACACTGGATAGGTATCCCTGCACTTTAGCCCGTTCTTCTTTCGTATAAATATCTCCAACAATCGTAGTGGCAATTGGCATCACAGCCCCTGCCCCTAAGCCTTGAAGCAAGCGAAAGAAAATAAGCTGTTCCATTGAATTAGCCAAACCGCAGAGAAAAGAACCAACTAGAAAAATCAAAATGCCGATGATTAATACAGGCTTACGTCCAAAAATATCGGAGAGCTTCCCATAAATCAGGACAGTAGCTGCATTCATTAACAAATAAGAAGAGAATACCCAGCTGTAAAGAGTAAAACCTCCCAAATCAGCTACGATTGCCGGCATAGCAGTAGAAACAATCGTCGCTTCAATCGCTCCCATAAACATGGCGAGTATGACGGCTGCCAATACGAACGGACGCTTCGTTAATTTTCTGTTTTTACTAAATGCCTTGTCCATTTTATTCTGCCCTCCTTACAGACTACAAACAAAAAAAACCGGTCCCTTTAAGAGTGATCAAAAAAGCTTTCGCCTTTTCAATTCACTCTCTTCATAAAAGGGAATCCGGCCAGAATTAAAGTTGTGATTTACTTAAGCTGATCCACATGATAATTCAGATGCTTAAGAATGACTCTTCTCGTTAGTATCCCCTGAAACACTCCCTCTTCATCCGTCACACATAAAAAAGGATGATTGATTAATAGCCCAAGCGCTTTTCGAAAGTGGTCATGAACAGTAAGCCACGGCTTATCAGTCGCCATGACTTCTTCCACTTTCATGTGTTCCAGTTTTTCAAACTCGATCCTTTCCAGTCCGAGAATTGCCTCCGTGATTCTTGGCGAGCTAATTAATCCTTGAAGCCTGTATTTAGCATCCAAAACAGGAATAGCTGTATAACCGCTTTTCGTTAGAACTAACAAAGCGTGCTCTAAATTATTTCCAGGCTGTACGTGGGCGACTTTCTCAGCAGGAATAACATAATCCATTATGTTCGTCTGAAGTACGTCTTTACTCTCAAAAGAAATCATCTGACTACTACCCCTTTACACTTTTCTAAGCGCTTTCTTTTTATGAATACGACTTCCCGCACTCCCCATTTGTCTAAGGTGCTTCTTTAATTATAGCAAACTTTTCTCTAATATTTCCATGATCGTCCAAAAACCCCGCTTTTCCTTTTAAGCAGGGCCGAAAGAATGTATTACTTTTGCTTCTCTTCCTGTAGAAGCTCGAAAATTTCAATGGCTGTCATATCAATATCATCAAAAGGGTACTTGCTGGCCTTTCCATCTTTATCGTATACCTCTAACTCAAATGTATCTTTTCCCGGGAAAAACTTCACCTGACATAAAGTCTTGCCGTTCACTTCAAACAAGCGCTGTTGGACTTCTCCTGTTTCCCCGCCTTCTTGTAATGATTTTAATCGTTGGATAATACCTATTAATTGTGACATAAAACTAATCGGCCCCTTTCATATTGCTATCCAATATTTATTTTGATTTTTGACTGTCCCGTATCTGTTTGTTATAAAATAAATAGGCAAAAGAAATATACCACACATCGATTTCATATCCAACCATTTTATTTTTATTATTATATTCAAGAAAAACAAAGGAGAAACTGAATGAAGTCCATTATTTTATATACCCAGCCCGATTGCCCCCCATGCCAGATTGTAAAATTATTTTTTAATGACCGTGGAATTAATTACGAGGAAAAAAACATCTTAACAGATGAATCAGCAAGAAATGACTGGAAAAATGTATGGCATGCTTCATCTACTCCTGTCGTAATCGTTCACAATGAAGCCGTCACGGGATTTGACCTTGATAAGTTGACTTTTCTATTAGAAAAACATGGATACTAATCAACAAAAAAAGGATGGCAGAAAATCTTTTGCGCCATCCTTTTTATCTGCTGTCACCTACCACCTGCCAGCTAAATAAAAAATAAATAGTAAAAGGAAACCGAAACCGATAATGTAGGCCCAAAAAATTGGATTCTTTACATATGGATTAGACTGGATATGTTTAGGAATCGGTTCATCTATTCCTGCCTTTGCTACTGACTGCTGCTTTACTACTTTTATTGTATAGATAAGCGAAATTATAACAATCGCAATAACAGCAATAATGAAAATGGAAAAATAACCTCCCACTTGACCACTCCTTCTTCTTTCTTTGAATTTAGTGTGCGTATCGCCTTCAATTTTATGCACGCAGGGCGAGGCAAAATCATTTAATAATACCCGCTTTTCCGTTACTATTAAAGATATGTCTGACAAATTGTAGACAAAATCCACTTTATACCGCCTCGGGCTGATTGAAAAAACAGTCTGTCGGGGACGCAGCCTGATATCTTATTTTATTTTTTGAAAGAGTGATTTGATATGGCGAAAAAATATTCCCGCCGTTCCTTTTTAAAACAATCCCTCCGCTTTTTCCTTTCTCTTTTCGGCCTGGCAGGCAGCGGGTATTTGTATTCCAGATTTATCGAGCCAAAGCGTCTGCAAATACGTGAATTAGATATCAGCCATGAATTGATCCCACACGCTTTTCATAACAAGCGAATCGTTCAGTTCAGTGATACTCACTTAGGTTTTCAATACACACTTGAACAGTTAAACAAACATGTTGAAAAGATTAATTCACTCCGTCCAGACTTCATTTTTTTCACTGGCGATCTGCTGGATAGGCCTGATCATTACGGACCATCAGAGACAAATTTAACCATATCGGTTTTACAGAAATTAAAAGCGCCTTTTGGCAAGTTCGCTGTTTATGGCAATCATGATCACGGGGGCTATGGCACAAATCTTTACGAGCTGATCATGGAAGCAGGCGGATTTCACCTGTTAAGAAACCATTCTTTCGAGCTCAATCATTTAAACGAAAGCATTTATTTACTAGGTATAGACGATGCCTCTCTTGGACAGCCGAGCTTCAGCCAGACAAAAAGAAATGTAAAAGACGGAAGATATCTTATCTTACTTTCCCATGCACCTGATTTAGCTGGAGAAGCGGCAGATGCCGGTATACATTTGCAGTTGAGCGGACACTCCCACGGCGGACAAATTCAACTGCCATGGTACGGTGCACTCTACACTCCTCCTTACGCAGAAATTTATAAAGAAGGACGGTATGAAATAAAGGGGAAGACACCATTAACTCTTTACGTTAATCGCGGGCTTGGTACAACGAGGCTTCCTTTTCGCTTCTTGTCTGTTCCTGAAATTACTGTATTTACATTGAAATCTTTACGATAAATATGCCATTATAATAATTGGAATGCTTTTCATTCCACTGAAAAAAGGTTATAATAAGTTAAAATTAGTCTGAAAGGAGTCTTTACATTGAGTACTCTTAAAGAATCTCCTGATCATTCTCCATCTATTCCGAACCTCGCTAAAGCAATTTTTACCGTTAATCGTCATGCTAAAACAGCGACCAATCCTAAATACTTATATTTATTGAAGAAGAAAGCCCTTTTAAAAATGATTAATGAAGGACGTGCGAAAAAAGTCGGCCTTCATTTTTCAAGTAATCCTAAAAATAGCCAGCAGCAATCAGATGTTCTCGTTGTATGCGGTGATTATACATTTCACATTCCACCTTGCAAAGAAGATTTTTCTACACTTCCCCATTTCGGCAGTTTAGATGAAAAGCGGCGAAATCCAAAGACATATATGAACTTGACGGAAGCGAAAAAAATCCTGCAGTTATATACAGGTTTTATAGAAAAAAATGAACGAACCGCCCATCGTAAAAGGCCATATAATAAACCTGTTTTTAAACCCCTCGGCCAATCATATTAAATCAGTCTAAAACTGTTTGATATAGGCTTTACCTATCATAAAAAACCACCGGCAATGAAGTGAACCGGTGGTTTTTATATCGGAAGACTAGAGCACAAGCTGATCAATTTTCTTGATCAGTTCAGCAATTTCTGGCTTGCTCACCTGAGCGTCTGCCCCTACTCCCTCTCCCTTATGGCGCAAATCCTCGGTAATGAGTGAAGAAAAGATAATGACGGGCAGTTGATTCAGCTCTGGATGTTCTTTGATCCGTTTCGTTAGATGATGTCCGTCCATCTGCGGCATTTCAATATCCGTAATCAATAGCTGTGCTCCGCTCCCAGCGGCGACCTCAGCCGCTTGATTTTCCAAATAATCCAAGGCCAGCTTTCCATTTTCAAAAAACTCAACAACATCATAGCCCGCTTCAGCTAACGTATCGCTAATTAATTTTCGTAACAGCGGAGAATCTTCTGCAACGATCAATCGCTTAGAAGACCGTTCTCTTTTACCGAGCTGCTTAACCTGCCCTACATGGATACCTGATTGCGGATTAATATCTACCATGATTTTCTCGAAGTCAAGCAGCAAAATCATTTCACCGTTCATTTTAATCACACCGATCACTTGACTGCTGCCTCCTTGATACATATCAGAAGGCTTTTCAATGTCTTTCCAGGAAATTCGATGAATCCTCGTCACGTTTTGAACGTGGAATACAACTTTCTGTTTGTTAAATTCTGTCACAATATACTTGTCTGTCTCTCCTATGCCTTCCCCCGGCAATCCAAGTACTTTAGCCATATTCACAACAGGCAGTACTTCTCCTCTCAGCTGTACGATCCCTTCAATGTGTTCATGAGCATGGGGAATAAAAGTGACTGGCACCGGCTGAATAATTTCTTTTACTTTAATCACATTAATTCCATACTTATTATGACAAACCTCAAACTCAACAATTTCCAGTTCATTCGTTCCACTTTCCAGCAAAATTCCGTTTTCATTGCTCATCGTTACTATCCCCTTATGCTTTTGATTTACCCTCTCACTAATAATGTCGGTTGTTTTTAGAAAATATTTAGGCCGGCACACCGAACGGCGGCTGCTTATGAAACAGTTACTTCTTCTTTTTACGAAGCTGCAGCCAGCCCATTTTCACGAACATAAAAAACATGGCCAGTGCGATCACAGCCATTACAGTAAGAACGATGAAATAGCCATAAGGTACGGAAAGTTCCGGCATGTGCTCAAAATTCATTCCATATACTCCTGCGATAAACGTTAAAGGCATAAAAATGGTTGTAATAATCGTCAAAGTCATCATAATATTGTTCATCTTATCTGAATTGACGGATAAGTAGCTATCCCTTACATCAGAAGAAAACTCACGATATGATTCGAGCATTTCTACTAATTTCATCAGGTGATCGTGTATATCTCCAAAATAAATATGCCGATCCTTCATATAATCAAGCCGAGTTGAATTCAGCAGCCTATACAGAAGGTCTCTCATCGGAATAATTGTTCGTCTCAGCTTCGACATATCATGACGAATATCAAATAAGCGGTCAATTAAATCGTTTCTCGGATTCCTGTCCAACTCCTCATCTATGCTATTTAACGAATCTTCAATATGGTAAACGGGCGGAAAATACTCATCGACAAACCGATCAATCAACCTATGTAAAATAGCAGCTGTTCCTTGCCTAGTTCTTTCATTTTCCATTCTTAAACTTTCCCACGTGTCATTGATTTCCTTTATAGGCTGCTGGTGAACGGTCACTATCATTTCACTGTTCATAAACACCCCCGCTTCTTTTCCGTCAAATGTTTGATGGTCAAGGGCATGAACAAGAAAAAAAGTGTAGCTTTCATAAAAGTCGAGCTTAGGCCGGCCGCTTTGATTATCTAGACAGTCCTCTACCGCTAAAGGATGAAAATGAAAAAACTCTCTTAACAACTTGGCTTCTTTCTTATCTGGATCAAAGAAATCAACCCAGTACCATACCGTATCGTTTGCCTTCACTTCTTCCAGCTGACCGTCAAGCACTAACTCACCATTCGTTTTTAACATACAAATTTTAATCATCTGTCTCCCCGCTGCTTTTCATTTTCAACGCTGTTTGTTTATTCCTTCAATGCTACAATAATTTAACATAGTGAACATAAAAAAGCACTTGGATTCAGCATAAAAACAGGCGTATCCGAATGCTTCTTCTTTTTATGTCTTCTCAAAAGGATTTGTCAAACTCCCCTGTTGATTTTCGCTGGGGCGGTCCATCACTATCGCTCCACTCAACAAAAGAGCAAAACCAACACTAGTCAGGAACTTAGCCTCTCAAAAAAAAGACCTGCCATCCGGCAGGTCTAAAGAAAAGGGGGTTGTGAGTGAGAATCTCCACTTAATCATGCTTAACTATATCATTCCCACTCTCCCGGCTTATTAAACCATAACAACAAACTTTTTTTATTTTTAGCTTCGTTAAACTCACCCTGTTGATTTCCGCTGCAGGCAGTCCGGGAGCCTCCTCGCCGCTGTCGCGCCTGCGGGGTCTCCCGTAAACACACTTTACCGGAAAGAGTCCCGCGTTTTCCACTCCAATCAACAAAGCGGCACTATCAACAATGGTCATTAACACCGCCTTTTAAATAGAGCGAATCATTCCGCCATCCACTAAGAAACTGCTTCCCGTCATATATGTATTAGCATCAGATGCCAGGAAGGCGACGACATTCGCAAATTCTTCCGGCTCCCCGTAACGGCCCAGAGGTATTTTCTTTTTAATCTGCTCGTCCAATTGTTCGATGGATACCCCCTGCCTTTCAGCATTAATCTGATCAAGGTATTTCAATCGATCTGTCGCAATTCTTCCTGGTGCCACCGTGTTGACTAAAATATTATATGGTGCCAGCTCCTCAGCAAGTGTTTTAGAAAGACCGACAATCCCAGTACGAAACGTATTGGACAAAATTAAGCCTGAAATAGGCTCTTTGATCGAGGAGGAAGCAATATTAATAATTTTCCCTCCTTGATTTTTTAAATAAGGCAGCGCTTCCCGAATCGTCCGAATGTACGATAATAAATTCAACTCAAACGCTTGCTGCCACCTTTCGTCAGTCATGTCCTCAAATGTTCCGGCAGGCGGTCCTCCCGCATTGTTAACTAAAATATGAAGCGCTCCAAATTTCTCAACCGTTTTACTGACTAGTGCCTTAATTTCTTCCGGCTTTGTTATATCACAAACGGTGTAGTCAATCCGCCCTTCATTGCTTCCATCAAGTTGCTGCTTTACCTCTTCAAGTTTGCTGCCGCTCCTGCTGGCAAGCATCACGTTGGCTCCTCCTTCTGCAAATTTTGCAGCAATCGCCTTTCCAAGCCCCTGACTGGAAGCAAGAACTAACGCGGTCTTTCCTTGAAAATCTCCATTCATCTTTATAATCCCCTCCTGTGTATATATGATTATATGATATTTAGAATTTTCTTTCACTTTTTACATCGATCCACCATTTTCCTCATTCCAGTGAAACAACAAAAAAATGGAGCTGTCCCATAAGAGACAACTCCATCAAAAGTGGGGAAAATGAAGATGAAAAGGCTTGAGTAAACCTTACTTGTACTATTATCTATTATTCCCCATTCTGCTCCATTTACATACTTCTTTTACTGCTTTTCTTTTTTAATGATTATTGTAGATTAGAGCGGAAAGCGAGTGCTTCCAGCGGACATCAACATGGGAATTTCGCATAGCCTTTTAATTAAAGACTATTCCGCTAATCCTTCTTTTTTTAACATTTCACTAAGTGTTTGCAATGCTTCTTCTTCATCTGTTCCTTCTGTGCTGATTTGAATCGTTTCATTTCGGCCGATCCCTAACGACATAACACCCATAATTGATTTTAAATCTACCTTTTTTTGATTATGTTCCAATTGAATATCGCTGGAAAAGCGGCTGGCTGTTTGTACTAATAATGTAGCTGGGCGGGCATGAATACCCGTTTCTGCTGTTACCGTAAATTTTTTTTCGATCATGATCCATCTACTCCTTCATTATTGCTTGTTATTAATAGAGTTGCCATGAAGATTGGCTTACAAACGTGAGGCGAGACACCCTCTTTATCTCATTGAAAGAATAGCATGCTTTTTACTGAAAGCTCAACGAATGAGGGGAGAAACAATGAAGAAATTCATTCATCAGCTTCTCGCCTCTTCCATATAGTAATATAAAACGGAACCTCCGCGCTGAGCTACTCCTCTAAAATGTTTAAAATCTTCTCTATTAACGAGCGCACGCCGAAAAATAAGAAAATGTTCTTTACTGACATGGCACTTATCGATTTCACCGTTTTGCAATTGATTCATTAAATCCTCTGCATCAGAGAAAGTCATAGTTCCACTTCTTTCTGAATTTTTTATATTATTAGGCAAAACACTTTACTCTTTTCCATAAATAAGGCAAACTGTAAAGTAATCTATTTGACAACTTATTATAATGAAAGAGTATTTTAACACGATCAATGCTGAGCTATGCTCTCAAAAGCTTAATATAAAAATCGCTAAGAAACAACAGTTATGACTTTTACATTAACCTTCAAAGGAGAGATAAAGAGATGACAATAGCAGAAGTGGGGAATGTGATTGAATTCAGAAATGGACTACAAGGAATCGTAGAAAAGGTCAATGAAAATTCAGTCATTGTTGATTTAACGATCATGGAGAATTTCAGGGATTTAGATTTAGAAGAAAAAACCGTCGTAAATCATAAAAACTATACGATTATTCATTCTTCTGTAAATGCATAATCTTTTGCTGTGGCCCATTTCATCCGAAATGGGTCACAAATCATTTTATCCCCCGCTTAATGAGCATCTCCCTTACTGTAAGAAACACTCCCTGTACCAAACAGGCACTTACTCTTTTTTTATTTCAAAGGATTTTCATTCTATTTTGTACAAGCTTTTGTTAAAATAAGTGCTGTAGTGAAAGAGAGAGGAGTTTAGTAAATGGCGCTTCTTAAAGATTGGCGACTGATTTTTAGTGTAATTGTTGCACATGTGCTGCTATATATGACATTCTCAGATCGCGACATTTTTTGGTATTTATATACGGCCGCAAACCTTTTCTTCATCAGTTTTGCCATTACCAGCGAAAAAATAGATGATAAACAAAAAACAGAAAGCTATTTAAAATACGGAATTTTATCCGGATTGCTTTTATATGCTGTGTTCTTAGCAGGGCATTTTCTTCTTCCCTACCTCCCGTTTTCATGGGATAAACAGGCAGCAAGCATGTATCGTTGGTATTCCCCTCAGTTTTCTTGGCACTATATTGTATTAATACTCGTTTTTATTCCCGGCGAAGAGTTATTCTGGCGCGGATTTGTCCAAAAGCGGCTTGCTAGTTATTTCAATGATTTAACAGCTATACTGGCGGCTTCCGCCCTATATGCTTCCATCTTTATTTACTCGGATAAATGGATTTGGGTGATTGCAGCCTTTATCGCTGGTTTATTCTGGGGAACTCTATATGTATGGAAACGCAGCATTCCGATGCTCATCATCTCTCATCTTGTATTTGATTTATTATTAATTGTGTTGTTTCCTTTATTCTAGGAAACACATGCGGCGCTTGCGCTAAAAAATAAACCGGGCCGATTGGCCCGGTTTATTTTTTCCAAAGTAACACAAGAAAAACTAGACTAATGAAACCAAACAGCGGATATAACAAGCTAAGCAAAGTTCCATATGAGACTTGACTCAACAAAAATCCAGCAGAAAAAATAAGGAAAAGCAAAACGGATGGCGGCCATGACACATGAGTTTGCAGCTGCTGTTTTAAACCGTAAACATTCCCAATGACAGATGTAAATATTTCCCCGTAAATAAGGAAAGCGTAGACGAAGTGAAAGGCCGGCACAAGCTGCTCAACTACTTGTGCCATCGGAATGTCATATTGGGCAAACCCAGGCAATTGAACTAAGCTAACATGACTAGCCAACATCAAACATGTTAATACTGCTCCTCCAAGAAATGCTCCCTGTTTGATCGTCTGCTTATCTTTTATTTCAAAAGCAAGCGGCACTAAAACCGCCTGAGCTAATGCTAAATTAAATGCTGCATAACTAAATGGAGAGGTCCATACTTTCCACGTTTGATCCATTTCTTCCCTAATTAAAACATTCTGCATAAAGCCTGGACTATTTGCAGCCTCTCCCCCCGCGTAAAGATGAAAAAGGACCATAAGCGGAACGACAAACACATTGACGACAAGCAAGCCCGACACACCTTTTCTCATAACTAAAAACCCTATAATGATTGTCAATAAGATGCCGACATTAGCCGGAATATGGAACCTCTCTTGGAACAATGCTCCAGTTCCAGATAGCATAACTCCTGTCACTCCAACGAGCATAAGAAATTGAACGACCGTTGCCGCAAAACCAAACTTTGCTCCGAAAAGATAAGAATTAAACTCTTGAAAAGATTTTGCCTGCAGATCTACCGCCTTCAGCATAATTTTTGCTCCGAGAAAGATAAACAAACAGCCGCTGACTATAATGCCAAATACCCCGTAAAAACCAAACTGAGAAAAGAATTGTACGATTTCTTTACCGGTCGCAAAACCTGCTCCAATAATGGTTCCTATGTAAACAGCTGCGACTTGGCAGGCTCCAATCCATGATCTCAAAGCCATCCCCCGCTTTAAACGTATTATTTTACCTTATGCTTGTCTTTTGCTTTCAAGAAGAAAAAAGAGCTTTTTAAAAAAGCTTGGTTAAACTCTCCTGTTGATTTGCAGAGAAGTCTCACACCTTTCACTCCAATTAATAAAGGAACAGCATCAACAATAATGATTCACATAACCTTAAAAAAAGAATAAAAAATACTTGAAAGTCAAAAAAGGTCAAAGTATAATAAAGTCACAAAGATCAAAGTTAGTCAAAGTCAATAATTACACAAAATCATCCAAGTGACTAGATAAATATAGAAAGGAATGAAGCGTATGTTGTGTCAAAATTGCCTGCAGCATCAAGCAACTATTCAATTCCGCATGAACATGAACGGACAAACTAAACAACTTCGTCTCTGTTCAGACTGTTATCAAAAAAATAAACAAGAGATTGGAGATGGTTCAATGAGCTTTCAATCATTTGGAGGATTCCCTTTTGATGAGTTCATCAAAGGATTCGGTTTTTCTAGTTACGGACAACACATAAACGGACAGCCGGCTTCTGCACCGCCTCACGCGCAGACAAACCGGGGCAGTAACTTCCTGGATCAATTCGGACGCAACTTAACAGATATGGCAAAGACAGGTCTCATTGATCCGGTCATCGGCCGAGAAAAAGAAATTAGCCGTGTCATTGAAGTGTTAAACCGCCGCAATAAAAATAATCCTGTATTGATCGGTGAACCAGGAACGGGAAAAACAGCTGTCGCTGAAGGACTCGCAGTAAAAATTGTCGAAGGTGACGTGCCTGCTAAATTAAAAGGCAAGGAAGTATATGTATTAGATGTTGCTTCCCTCGTAGCTAATACGGGTATTCGCGGCCAATTTGAAGAAAGAATGAAACAGTTAATTACGGAACTGCAAACTCACAAAAATGTTTTATTATTTATCGATGAAATTCATTTAATCGTCGGTGCGGGTTCTGCCGAAGGCTCTATGGATGCCGGCAACATACTAAAACCAGCTCTTGCCCGTGGTGAACTTCAATTGATCGGCGCGACTACTTTGAAAGAATATCGTCAAATTGAAAAAGACGCTGCTCTAGAGCGCCGCTTCCAGCCCATTCAAGTAAGCGAACCAACAGTAGAAGCTGCCATTCAAATTTTATCTGGTCTGCAAAAGCGGTATGAAGCTTTCCATGAAGTGATATTTACACAAGAAGCAATCGAAGCTTGTGCCAAATTGTCTCACCGTTACATTCAAGACCGCTTCTTGCCCGACAAAGCGATTGATTTACTCGATGAAGCAGGCTCAAAATTGAATTTAACGATCAACACACAAGATAAAGAATCAATCAGCGAACGTCTTGCACAAATCACGAAGGAGAAAGAAGCAGCTTTACAAAAAGAAGACTATGAAAAAGCTGCAAAATTACGTGACGAAGAAGCCGCATTAGAGGAAAAATTGGCGGGTACAGAAGAAGCATCGGAACGCCCGATTGTTACGGTAGAACACATCCATCAGTTAATAGAGGAGAAAACAGGAATCCCAGTAGGTAAACTACAGAAAGATGAGCAGCAGACAATGAAGTATTTAGAAGCTCATTTAGCGAAAAAAGTCATTGGACAAGAAGAAGCCGTTAAAAAAGTAGCGAAGGCGATCCGCCGCAGCCGCGCTGGCTTAAAATCCAAAAATCGCCCAATTGGATCTTTCTTATTTGTCGGCCCAACAGGAGTCGGTAAAACAGAGCTGACAAAATCGCTTGCAGAAGAATTATTCGGCTCTAAAGAAGCGATGATCCGGCTGGATATGAGTGAATTTATGGAGAAACACAGCGTGTCTAAGTTAATTGGTTCTCCTCCAGGCTATGTGGGCCATGAAGAAGCGGGACAACTGACTGAAAAAGTGCGCCGCCATCCATACAGCATTATTTTACTGGATGAAATTGAAAAAGCCCATCCAGATGTTCAGCATATGTTCCTGCAAATTCTCGAAGACGGCCGCTTAACAGACAGCCAAGGCAGAACAGTGAGCTTTAAAGATACTGTGATTATTATGACAAGTAACGCTGGAACAGCCATCAAACCTATCACTGTTGGCTTTGAGAAAAATAACGCTGTGAAAGAAAGCTCGATTCTCGATTCACTCGGCAGCTTTTTCAAACCAGAATTCTTAAACCGTTTTGATAATATCGTTGAATTTAAACCACTCGAAAAAGAAGACTTACAACAAATTGTTGAGTTAATGCTCGCTGATGTGAATGACACACTCAAAGAACAAGACATCGTGCTTCACATCGCGGCTGAAGTAAAAGAGCAATTAAGTGAACTTGGCTATCACCCTGACTTTGGGGCCCGTCCGCTTCGCCGCGTTATTCAAGAACAACTAGAAGACGGCATCGCTGACTTCATCCTTGATCATCAAGATACGAAAGAATTGCAAGCGGTCTTGAAAGACAAAGAGATTCTTATTGAAATGGCCTAATAAAAACAGAGACTGACCCAAAAGGTCGTTAAAAACGACTTTTCAGGTCAGTCTTTTCCTTCAGATTCTCTTTCTTGGATATTATTGGATGATTTTAGTGAACATAAGAGAAGTTACTCTTCTTACTTCACACTACTATTTTCCACTCAGTTGATTGTAGTGGAAAGCGAAACACCTGGAACGGAAATCAACGGACAAGTTTAAAGAGCTGTACAAAAAAGCTGATGCCCCTCAAAGTTATACTTTTGGGACACCCCCTTCGGACTGCAAGCGCTCCAATCAACAATAATCAGTAACTTAGCCAAAATAAAAGTAATAAAAACCATTCTATTTATCGTTCAACAGCTGTTCTCCCGCTTGATCCAGCCACTTTTCGATCGGTTCAATGACTTTTTCTATACATTGTTCGGTAAATGGGGAGGTTAAACCAGCCCGCTCAACTATTTCAGTAAAGGACAAGCTTCCTCCCACCTTGCAAATGTTTACATAATCTGTCCACGCCGCTTCCCTATCTTCCTTCATGCGCTTCCAAAATTGAAGCGCACACACTTGCGCAAGCGTATAATCAATATAATAAAACGGCACTTCGTAGATGTGGCCTTGACGCTGCCAGAAGCCGCCTGCTTCCAAATATGGAATGCCGTCATAGTCCCGATGAGGCAAATAAGCCTGCTCGATTTCTTTCCAAACCGCTTTTCTCTCAGCGGGCGAAAGATCAGGCTGCTCATATATTCGGTGTTGAAATTCATCCACCGCCGCCCCGTAAGGCAAAAATAAAATCGCCTCACTTAAGTGAGCATACTTATATTTATTTGTATCTTCTTCAAAAAACAGCTCCATCCATGGCCATGTAAAAAACTCCATGCTCATCGAATGAATCTCGCAGGCTTCATACGTTGGCCATAAATATTCTGGAACCGAGAAATGTCGGCTTAAGTACACTTGAAATGCATGTCCCGCTTCATGAGTCAATACGTCAATGTCCCCGGATGTTCCGTTAAAATTAGAAAAAATAAACGGCGAATGGTAATCGGAAATATATGTACAATATCCTCCGCCCGCTTTTCCTTTTTTGGCGACGAGATCCATTAATTCATGACGGAGCATAAATGTAAAAAATTCATCCGTCTCCTCTGAAAGCTCCTTATACATTTTCCGGCCGTTCTCAATGATCCACTCCGCCGGCCCTTTTGGCTTGGCATTACCTGTTGTAAACTGGTATCCTTCATCGTAAAACTTTAACTCTTTTAAACCGATTCGTTCTGCCTGTATCTTTCTCAGCTTATTAGCAAGAGGAACAATATACTTCTTTATTTGCTCCCGGTACCCCTTCACCATATTCGCATCATAATCTACTCTCTTTAAACGAAGATAGCCTAGCTCGACAAAGTTTTGAAAGCCAAGTTTACGGGCGATCTCCGTCCGTACTTGTACCAATTCGTCATAAATCGCATCAAACTGTTTTTCATGATCGGCAAAAAAAGAAAAGCGGGCTTCTGTTGCTTGTTTCCGTACAGACCGATCGGTTGCTTCAGTAAACGGTTCAATCTGAGCTAGAGTCAACACGTCTCCTTGAAACTCAATTTGCGCAGAGGCAACGAGCTGAGTATACTGCGAAGACAGCTTATTCTCCTTTTCTAGCAGCGGAAGAACTTCTTCGGAAAAAGTTTTCACTTGAGCTTCTGCTAAAAGAAACAGCTGCTTGCCAAATTGTTTTTCCAGTTCCTCTCGAAAAGAAGAAGACAACAAGGCTTCATTGATTCGGGATGCGATTCCTTCCATTTTCGGCGAAACCTCATCTATATACTCTTGCTCCCCCTTGTAAAATGAATCATTCGTGTTAATCGTATGCCTAATGTAACATAGATCGGCCATTGTACTAACATGATTGCGAATATCATTCAGCTGGTTCAGTGCCTCTACTTGTTTTTCTACACTCTCTGCTTCTTTGAAATGCTTCAGCCATTGGGCAGTTTCTTTCTCGATTCTTTCTATATCTGGCCGCTCATACATATACTCGTTAAACTTCATATAGGCCACCCCTTTCTTATGGTTCACTTGCTGCCGTTCTTTCCTCTGCATACAAATTATGAATAAATCACCTTCCAATTATGATCAGCCTCTGCCTTGATCGTTCCATGCCTTTTTATATAATCTGCAAGCAATTCCGCCATGTCTGTTTGTATTTCTTTTATCACTTGTTTACCTTTAAACATCCAGTAATCGCCGCCTCCGCCTGCACGATAGTTATTCATCACAACCCGATAGCGTTTCTGTGCTTCCACGGGCTGTCCATGATAAGTTAATTGCTCAATTCGACTTCCCGCGTCTTCATTGATATTTATTGTATATTGAATCCCTTCCCACATGTCGTAATTGTAATGCTGCGGTTTTGGATGGGAAAACTTAGGGCTCACTCCAGGGCTCCCATCCGGAAGCAGCGTGAAATAAGAAGCTGAGCGTTCTAAAGCTTGTTTCATTTCTTCCCCTGTGATTTCAATGACCATTAATGAGTTCGGATAAATGTAGTTGGACACAATATCCCGCATCGTGACTTCAGACGGAAGACCCCGCGATTCATTATGAAAAAGAGCTGTGCACGAAATGTTTGTCTCAGCTGCCTCCATTTGTACCCGATTAATCAATTCGATGAGCGGATGTTCTTGTAACCTTGCTTGAAAAGAATCTTGAATGCACATATCTCCATCGATTTTTCCAATGACCTCATCGAGCCATTGCTGTGTTTGCTGCTCTTCCGTTTCTACTAATGCAAGAACCTCTTCGTCTGCTTCAAAATGCTTGGCTTCTATCACTTCAACGGAAAGATCGCTTAATTCTATTTTTTCTCCTGACACATGAAACTCAGCCGTCACCTGTCCGATTCCTGCCCCGCTAAATCCAGGTTGAACAACGGCTACACCATTCACCATTTCAGCCGCTATTCGATGCTGATGGCCTGTTAATAATACATCAATTCCTTCTACTTCCGTACAAATTCGGTATGCTTGATTTTCCCCTTTTTCTTTCGTTTCAATTCTTTCTCCACTGCTAAGGTCCACTTCAAATCCACCATGATAAGAAACAACCATTAGATCGGGTTTTTCGGCTTCTTTAATATGTTTTACCCATTTCTTCGCGGCAGCAACAGCATCACAGAAGGTCAATCCGCGAATATGGGACGGTTTTTCCCAATTTGGTATGTAACAAGTCGTTAGCCCAAGCACAGCTACTTTGAGAGCAGAATCAAACTGCCTAATCACGTAAGGACGGCCAAAGTAAGGCTGTTCTGTCTCACTATGTAAAATATTCGCACTTAAAAATGGAAATTGCGCATCTTGTGCCGCTTTATTCAAAATATCCAGTCCATAATTAAATTCATGATTACCAAGTACAGCTGCATCGTATCCAAGATGTGTCATCACTTTAATCATCGGATGCACTTCTTGGCGCAGCGAACGGAAATAGAAACTTGCTAACGGTGTTCCCTGAAGAAAATCACCATTATCAACTAACAAAACATGGCTGTTTTCCTGACGTGTCTTTTTAATAAATGTCGATAGCCGTGCTAAGCCATGAGCAGCGGGATTGTTTGTACCATAATGAATGGGAAGAACAGCCCCATGCATATCACTCGTTTCCAGTATCTTTAAATAAATTTTTTTCATCCTCTTCCTCCCTATTATTCCTTTTCTTCAACTTACACGTTTTTCCTCTATTTTAAAAGAGAGCTTGAACTGAAAGTTTTTACATCGTAAAGAGGTGAATGTTTTCATAGTTTGCTATAATGGGATAGCAAGAACTTTTTTCAAAGGACGAAACTACATGGATAAACATGAACGATCGATATATTTTTTCATTGTCATACTTCCAGCCATCCTTGCCATTATCGGATGCTATCACTTTCTAGCTGACCGTGCCAATGAGCAGCAGCGAGAAAAATTAGAATGGGTTGCAACTATTCATCGAAACCAGATGGATCAATTTATTAACGAAACAAAAGTAGGTATGGACATACTAGCTGTCACTATTGAGGAAGAATTACAAAGCTTGGACAAAGCTGCTGCAGCACAAAAGGTCCAAGTAACATTAAAGAAAATGGCTGGGAAGGATCCTCGGTACGGAGGCATTTATATCCTGGATTTCGAAGGCAGCTTACTCAGCGGAACGAATGATTTATTGAAACAATACAACCTTAGAAACAAGCCTTATATTAAAGATGCACTATTAACAAAAGATACGGCCGTTTCTGATGAAGTGGAGACATTATCCAATAACCAGCCTGTGATTGCAATCGCTGCGCCGGTGATGAAAGATGAGCACGTCGAGGCAATTCTCGTTTCGCACATTCGGCTCGACTATATGAAAAATATCATGAGGATGTTAACACCTGAGTATTCTATTTCTATTGAAAATGCAAAGCAAATACCCATTTTTTCTGTCAATGAAAAATTGGCTGCTGATGAAGACGAACAAGCCGCCAAATATCCGCTTGCCCAACTTCCGTGGAATTTAGTCATCTCCACGAATGATTCCGAACAAAACAGTCTGCTTCCTCTGACTGCCATGTTTGGTGCTGCTATTTTTATGCTGCTGCATATTCTTTTTTTACTCGTGAAATATGTCATGCTAAAAAGGCAGACAAAGTTTGAAAGAATGCAGCAGGAAGCACAAAAACTGGAATTAATCGGGACACTGGCCGCCGGTACAGCTCACGAAATACGTAATCCATTAACTGGAATCAAAGGGCTTGTCCAGCTATTGAATGAAAAGTACGACCATCCTGAAGATGAGCTATACTTTACCGTCATCGATAAAGAAATTAATCGAATTAATCAGATTGTGAGTGAATTTTTGATTTTAGGCAAACCAACTGCCCAAACGATGCAAACAGTCGATATTCGTGAAATTCTCTTTGACTTAAATCCACTGATTCGCTCGGAAGCTAATTTATACTCTATTCAATATGAATTAACGCTTCCCGAACAAGAAATATGGGTTCATATAAATATGGACCAGATGAAGCAGGTTTTACTAAACTTGACGAAGAATGCATTTGAAGCCATGCGCAAAGAGGGACAAGTAAACGTCATCATTTTAATGGGCGAAGAGCATTGTCATATTGCCATTTCAGACAATGGGCCCGGAATCAAAAAAGAGGACTTGGAATTCATTTTCAAACCATTCTTTACTTCCAAAGAAGATGGAACAGGTCTTGGCCTAGTCGTTTGTAAACGAATTATTGAATCATTTGGCGGTACAATCGAAATAGAGAGCGAATTTGGGTTTGGCACGGTCGTCAATATCACCCTTCCCCTCTATTCCCACCAGTCAGCTGAATAAAAGCTTTTTCATAAGAGGCCTTCCTGTTAGTGTCTATTTCCCTGCACTTAGGACGGCTTCTTCTTTTTTATGTTTAGTTTGTTAATGACTGGTGCTCTGTTACCCTTTATTGATTGGAGTAGAAGGCGTGAGACTCCTGCATGAAAAGCGTGTCGAGGGGAGACTCCGCGGGAGCGACAAGGTGAATCCCGGAGCGCCTGCAGCAGAAATCAACAGGTAAGTTTAATAAAGGCTTATGTTTATATCTTTTTTAAATAGGGTATATATTTTTGGGATATTTGGCTGCCAGTTCCTCATTTGATACAAACAAACGTTGACTACATAGCGGTTTGCATAGGATCATATCCTGTTATACGAGAAAGTTAAATAGTATACTCCCTATTCCTTTTTTTGTATAATAGCGATTTAAAAGAATTTGCTGTATAATGCTATGATGTATTGGAACTTATCCATCAGCCAGATGCCACATACTATATTTAACCGGGTGATTATTCATGTCTAAAAGAGATTTTTATTTTGATAATGCCAAATTTATTTTGATTGTTTTTGTTGTGTTTGGTCATTTTCTTCGCTCGTATATCAGTGATAACTCTGTCATTTTCGCCTTGTATGTAACCATTTATTTGTTCCATATGCCAGGATTTATTTTAGTATCAGGTTATTTCGCAAAAAGTTTTCATAAAAAAGGCTATACCAAAAAAATCACTCAGAAGATTTTGCTGCCTTTTTTTATTTTTCAAATGATCTATTCCTTTTTTTATTTTTACCTGTACGAAAATAAAGAATTTCATCTCAATTTACTCGTGCCGAATTGGTCATTATGGTTTTTGCTCAGCTTATTCTGCTGGAACTTACTGCTGCTGATCTCAGTTAAATGGCTGAAATTGAAACCAGCTATATTAATCGTTCTTTCCTTTGCTGCTGGAATCATGATTGGCTGTATCAACGGTCAGCTGGATGTATTAAGCTTTGCTCGTACATTTATCTTTTTCCCATTCTTTTTAATCGGTTATTACTTAAAAAGAGAACATTTTACTTTCCTCGCCGACAAAACGGTCCGAATGGTTTTATTGTTAAGCATACCTGTTGTTTTTTATAGTGCTTATACTTTCTCAGACTTTGACCAAAGATGGCTGCTTGGCTCTTCTTCTTTTGCGGAATTAGACAGTTCAAATGTAGAGGGAATGATGTACCGAGTCGGGATTTACGTAGTAAGCTTTATAATGATTGCCGCCTTCCTCTCTTTCGTTCCAAAGAAAAAATTCTTTTTTACGGATTGGGGAAGAAATACACTGTACGTTTATTTACTGCACGGCTTTGTGATTAAAACTTTCCGTGAAAGTGAAGTGAAAGAATCCACAGAATCGATCATTCTCTTGTTGATCGCTTCCTTGTTTCTAACGATGCTGCTTTCTTCAACAGTAGTAACAGCCATTGCACAACCATTTATAGAAACAAAATGGTCCAAGCTAAAAAACTTGTTTTCCCATAGATACAAACAAGAAAATATATCAGAAAAGCTATAAGGAGAAAGTCACTAATGAATGTTGTCCTCAGCACTTTAAACGCTAAATATATTCATACAAACTTAGCTATTCGGTATTTAAAAGCCTTCATACAGCCAGAATACGAAGTAGAGCTTGCCGAATATACGATCAAAGACCCTGCGATGAATATCGTCACAAACTTATATAAAAAACAGCCGAACGTCTTAGGATTCAGCTGTTACATTTGGAATATCGAAGAAACAGTTACAGTCGTAAAAATGATAAAGAAAATACTTCCGGAGACAGTGATTGTTCTTGGCGGTCCAGAAGTTTCTTATGACGTTCCCTATTGGCTGGAACGAATTCCTGAAGCAGACTTTATTGTCATCGGAGAAGGAGAAGAAACGTTTAAACAACTGCTTCATGAAATCAATAGTGAAAATGATTGGAGCAAAGTGAGTGGAATTGGCTATCTTGAAGATGGAAAACCAAAAATCAATCCACAGCGAAACAAGTTAGATTTGCGGGAGCTTCCTTCTCCTTTTCGCTTTGAAGAAGATAAATCACAGCTATCTAAACGTGTCACTTACATTGAAACGAGCCGCGGCTGTCCATTCCGCTGCCAGTTCTGCCTTTCCTCTATTGAAGTCGGTGTCCGTTATTTCAATCGTGAAACGATTAAAGAAGATATCCGTTATTTAATGGCAAATGGCGCGAAAACAATTAAATTTGTTGACC
Organism: Bacillus lumedeiriae; assembly: GCF_044891285.1. Taxonomy (NCBI): domain Bacteria; kingdom Bacillati; phylum Bacillota; class Bacilli; order Caryophanales; family Bacillaceae; genus Bacillus; species Bacillus lumedeiriae. The sequence continues at coordinate 72,862 of NZ_JAUIYO010000002.1, read as the reverse complement.
GGACATTTAACATCAGCCGCAGTTATGCGATGGAGATGTTTCAATTCCTGATTGACGAACACGTTCCAGGCACCGTCTTCCAATTTGAAATTACTGCTGATATTATGCGGCCGGAAGTCATTGATTTTCTCAATAAAAACGCACCAAAAGGATTATTCCGTTTCGAAATTGGTGTGCAATCGACGAATGAAGCAACAAATGCACTCGTTATGCGTAAGCAAAACTGGTCAAAACTAGTCCGCACGGTCACTATGGTAAAAGAAGGCGAAAAAATTGATCAGCATCTCGATTTAATCGCTGGTTTACCTGAAGAAGATTATGATTCTTTCCGTAAAACGTTCAATGACGTCTTTGCCTTGCGTCCGGAAGAACTGCAGCTTGGCTTTTTGAAAATGTTGCGCGGCACCGGTCTTCGTCTGCGGGCAGATGAGCACGATTACGTATATATGGACAAGTCTCCATATGAAATTTTAAGTAATAATGTCCTTTCATTTGCTGATATGGTGAAAATTAAGCAAGTGGAAGATGTGCTCGAAAAGTATTGGAACGATCATCGTACAAATGAAACGATCGAATGGCTCGTCACTCATAGCTTCGAGACACCATTTGACTTTTTTCAATCTTTTGGTGCCTACTGGGAAGAACAAGGCTGGGGCCGAATCGGTCATCAGTTAGAAGACTTATTCAAACGACTGCAACAGTTCTTAAGAGCTGTTCGGCCTGACCAGTATCCACAGGTTGAAAGCATCATGAAATATGATTACTTAATGAATCAGCGTTATAAGCCTAGAAAGCCTTGGTGGGAACCTGTCCTTGACAAACAGGATCGCTCTGTATTGTATCAGAAAGTTTTGCAGAATCCTCTTCTTCTCGGTTCAGAGTTTGCTAAACTCGGCTTATCGGAAAAAGAAATGTATAAGCATATGATGATTGAACCGCTAACAATGTCATTTGTGAATGGCAAATGGGTTCAGCAGGATATTTATCTTTTCATCTATTTTGAGCCATCTACCGGCCTTCCTGCTGCTTTTTTCTTGAAAAACGAAGCAGCAACCAGTGCCAGCTGAAGATATGAACTTCACACATAAAAAGCGGATGTTCTAAAAGCCTTTGCTTTGGAACACCCGCTTTTTATATAAGTGCATAAGTTCAAGACCCTACTATTTTTTCCCCTCTCGGCTCTAAACTATATTCATCTGGTTCTACTGTAATACCAATTTGATCAAACTCTGTATCTTGCGCAAATTGGTAAGTCAACATTCCAGAACCCCTTTCATCAGGCTTAAATATTCCTGCATTTTTACGCTTGCCGTTTTTTAATAACCATACTTGATAGACTTCCGAACCTTGTAGCTTTGGTAAATCCTTCAATTGAACAACCAAGCTCTTTCTCTCCCCTTGCTGTATGATAAAGGCCGCCCCCCCTGTGTTGATACGTTCGTTCACTGGATTAACAGCTTGTAAAGAAAGTGTAGACAGCACCTCGATTGGCTGTTCATTTTTAGTATAGACAGCTGTTAATTCGTCCTGCATTTTGCTATTAGCAAAGGCGAGTGAGATGGAAAGCCCCATTAATAAAAGGACTGTCACCATTGCTGTCGGAGAAAACTGTCGAGAAAACAACCCGAGCCATTTCGTTATTTTAAATGATTCCTTTCTGCTTTTTTTCTCATTATTAAAAACAAATTCCATGACATCCGCTTTTAATGATTCTGGTACTTCCTGTTCTTCTATATCTAAATATAAAGAGTGCCAGACATCGGTCATGTTCTCATACTCCTTTGAACATTTCGTGCACTGCTGCATATGCTCCTCAAATTTCCTTTTATCTCTCTCCCCCAATTCATCTGCAATAAATGAAAGCAGGTGATCACACATCCTTTCCATTCACAAATCCCCCACTTCTAAATGCTTCTTCAACTGTTTCAATGATTGATGCAGCCTGCTTTTTACTGTTCCAACTGGTTCATTTTCCATCTTTGCAATTTCCGTTAGGGAAAAGCCTTTCCAGTAAAATAAATCAATTAGTCTTTTCTGAGCTGTATTTAACTTATTCTTAGCAGCAGATACTTCGTTACACGTCAGCCTTTTTTCAATCTCATCGACTGGATCGGCTAGCTCACCGGGAACACATTCATCTATTTGATGGTTATTCTTTACATGAAGATTATCCTTCCGAATATAATCCACACATACATTCCGAGTAATCGTCAAAAGCCAATTAACAAATTTACCCTTTGAAGAGTCGTAGCCGCTTTTCGTTGTCCATAACTTTAAAAACACTAACTGGACCATCTCTTTCGTTGATTCTGTATTGCTATTTGCAAACTTAAATGCAAAGCTATAAATCAATTTTACATAGCGGTCATACAGTTCTTCCAGGGCAGGCCGGTGTTTCTTATTCACCAGCAACATTAATTCTTCATCACTTTTCCCCTTCAATCAGACCCGCCCTCCTCACCATTCACATTAAGTGAAACCTTATTCTTACTTTACACTTCAAAATGAAGAACAGAGCTGTCCCATAAAGATCTGCTCCGCCAACATTGTATATACACTCATCTTTAATGATTGAAGGGTGTATATACACTTGAAGGAAGCCGACACTTTCTTTTGGAGACAACTCTCTATTCTTTCCCTATTTAAAAGCAGTTTCACTATTTACAATAAACCATACATCTTTCACACCTTGACCGTTTGTATCTCCTTCTTTTTGATCTTTGACAAAATAATAAAGCGGAAAGCCTTTATACGTCACTTGCTCCATTCCGTTATCTTCTCTTTTGATCGTTGCAAAATCTTCTTTATTCCATCCAGCAGGCACATCAAACTGTTTCGCTGTAAACGGAGGCCATTTTTCTACACATTCACCGCTGCAATTACTTTTTCCTGCCTCATCTTTCTTAAAATAATAAAGTGTCATTCCTTCAGAATCAGCAAGATAGTCACCAACCGCTTCATTCTCCAGTAATTTCAAACTTGCTGATTCTTCAACAGCTGTTTCCACAACAGGCTCTTGATCAGCCGCTGGTTCAGCAGCATTGTCATTGTCAGATTTTCCACAAGCAGCTAAAAGCAATAACATAACAAATAGTGACGCCATCCATAATTTTTTAGTCATTTTCATCTACTCCTTCATTACTTATTCCCATCCCCATTTTTTAAAAACCTGATGGGCTTTCTCCGTTTTTAAATATTCAATAAACTGTCTTGCTTCTTTTTTATTGTCTGATTGATTGGTCATACTGATTGGTGTTCCTCTGTACAGTTTGTCCTGTTCCGGAAGCTGAACTAAATCAGTGACATCGCTTAATCGATAATGCCACGATTCATACGTGATCCACGCATCATATTTGGCATTCGCTTTCCAAAGCTCAATCGCTTCAGCACTCGTTTTAACAGATTTAGCGATGTTTCTTTCAATGCCGGGAATCAATCCTTTTCTTCCCGCTAAATCTTCCCATAGTCCTAGTTGTCCTGCTCCATTTACATCAATAATTTTCACACCGTTGTTTGTTAAATCCTCTAGTGATTGAATGTTTTTCGGATTTCCTTTTCTCACTAATATACCGGCTGCCCGCATATATAAGTCTGTCCTTGTTTTTTCATCAATCATATTAGGATGACTGTTTATAAAACTAGTGAGCATATACTCTGAACCACCGTAAATGATATCTGCCTCCTGTTTCGCCTGCCCGATCCACTTCTCTTCCGGACCAGCTATTACTTCCACTTTTATTCCTGTTTCTTTTGTAAATTGTTCCGCAGCCTCTTTCATCGGTCCGAGAGGTCCTCCTGGTCCATAGACTTTGACAACTGCATCATTGTTCATCGCGCTCCCCTTTTTTGAAATGACAGAGGATATACTTCCGAACAGTACGAGCATCGTGATTAATAAGCCAGTTAACACAATGGTATTCTTCAATTCACCTTTCTGCTCCTTTCCACTTTTTATTTATCTATATTAGGTAACGGTTAAATATAAAAAACGGTTTTAAGTTTTTTTAATTTTTTACAATTATCCCAAAAACATCGTGATTTCCTATCTATATTAAAGGTATGTCAAATATATAATTGAAGCATGTGCAGAAAAAATGTATAGTTGACTAGTCAACTATATAACGAAGGAGCGATCATACGGATGACGGACCAAGTATTTCATGAGTATTTACAGTTATCCAGGCTTTTAATTAATAAGCTGAATAGTCAGCTTACTACAAATGAACTGTATCACTCTCAGTGGCTCATTACGAATTATTTAAAAAACTTTGGCTCTTCCACACTTGTAGAAATTTCCCACTATTTGCATGTAGAAAAATCAGCTGTTACCCGTACAGTGAACCGCTTGGAGAAAAAACAGTTAATCCAGCAAGTTCCGGGAAATGACAAACGTGAAAAAAGAATTATGCTCACTGATAAAGGGGAAGAAATGTATACGTTAGGCAGTGAACTAGTTCATAAAATTGAACAGAATGCATTACAAGGTATTTCCCAAGAAGAACAAGAGCAATTTTTCACAACGTTGAGAAAAATAAAAAATAATGTAAACGAGTAAAATGAGGAGCCCTACATATGAGTAAACAAAAACTATGGACGAAAGATTTTTTCATCGTTTTTTCTACAAATCTTTTTCTCTTTCTAACCTTTTATTTATTAGTCGTCATTTTTTCAGAATATGCGATGGAGAAGCTTCATGCTACGCAAAGTCAAGCCGGTCTCGCTTCGAGCATCTTTATTTTAGGTGTTTTAATTTCCCGCCCTTTTGCCGGAAAATTTCTTGATCGGCTGGGCCGAAAGAAAATGCTGTATGCCGGCTTAATTTTCGGGTTGATTACTACTGCTTTATATTTTGAAGTAAATAACTTACTTTTGCTTCTTTTAAACCGTTTCTTTCACGGTGTATCCTTTGGGATTGCAGCTACTGCGACAAATACCATTGTAGTAGGACTCGTTCCCTCTGAACGGCGCGGTCAAGGAATTGGATACTTCACATTAAGCAATACCCTCGCCGCGGCCATCGGTCCATTTTTAGGGGTATTCATCACTCAGCATGGAAGTTTTAATATGATTTTTCTCGTTTGTTTTCTGTTTGCAGCATTCAGTTTTCTCGTTACGATCTTTTTGAAAATTCCTGCTGTGGACCAGCCAAAAACACAAACTTCCTCAATGAGCGGCTTTCACATAAAAGACTTTATTGAAAAGAAAGCAGTCCCTATTTCTATTGTAGTAGCCATTATCAACTTTAGTTATTCCGGCATTCTTACGTTTCTTATGACTTATTCTAAAAATATTCATCTGCTGGACGCTGCCAGTTTCTTTTTTGTCATATTTGCTTTATGTATTGTGGCTTCAAGACCATTTACCGGTAAATGGTTTGATGCGAAAGGGGAAAATTTCGTTATGTATCCCTCGCTCATTTTATTTGCTGTTGGTTTATTCCTGCTTAGTCAAGCACATCACGGATTTACCCTATTATTAGCGGGAGCTTTCATTGGTTTAGGCTTTGGCACACTTCAATCAAGTACGCAAGCCATTGCTGTTAAGCATGTTCCGCCTCACCGTGCCGGATTGGCCACCTCTACCTTTTTCATTTTAGGCGATATAGGAATGACTACTGGACCGTACATATTAGGCTTCCTTCTTCCTCTGACAGGGTACCGGGGATTATATATGGCGATTTCCCTTCTTGTACTTTCCAGCATCTTTTTATATTATCTGTTGCATGGAAGAAACAAGGCTCCTCATCATTCCATCCTTAAAGCCGGTTAAATATAAAAATGAGTCGACTCAAAGTTATTGAGTCGACTCATTTTGTCGATAACGAGCTCTTTCTGTTTTTCAAAAGGTTTAATTGCTATGAAAAGAAGAGGAAGGTCAATAGATTAATCTATTATTGATGTATGCATTGTCTAACATCGTCTTCCTCTTTTCTTTATGGTCTTTCATCGTGTCTCTTTCTTTGATAACTTATTGGCAGGTGCAAACCAGCCGATTAGAGCAATGCCTACCAATACACCATAGAAGATCAGAGTCCAAACGGTACTGTGTGGAAAATCATGACTTAAGACACCAATATCCTCGTGCGCGAGAGTAATGACAGTAAGCTTGACTCCGACCCAAGCAACAATTGCATAAGCCGTTGTTTCCAATGCTGGACGTTGATCAAGAAGTTTAACAAACCAGGTTGCCGCATACTTAATCAAGATAAGACCGGCAATCCCTCCAAGAACAACAACAATAAACTTTCCGGCATCCATGCCGCCAAAGTCACCAAGCGGTGAATCTGGAAGACCGAGTGCTAGAGCAACCGCAGCTAGAATTGAATCAATGGCAAAAGCCAGGTCAGCTAAACCAATTTTCCCTACTGTGGGCCAGAAGCCTTTCCCTGCAGCTACCTTCCCTTCCTCTTCAACCTCTTCACGAATATTCTCATTTTCTTTGCCGAACCGGGCCCCAATGACATGCTTTAAGCCCAGGTAAAGGAGGTAGGCTGCTCCTATCGCTTGTACTTGCCAAACGTTTGCAATGAAAGAAATGGCAAAAAGGGCAGCAAATCGGAAAACGAAAGCCAAAATGATTCCGTAACTAATCGCTCTTCTTTTCTGATCATCGGGTAAATGTTTGGCTATCACCGCCAGTACTAGGGCATTATCAGCCGATAACAATCCTTCTAATCCAATTAAGATTAATAATGCCCAAGCATACTCTAGCCAGATTGAATCCATAAATAAAATCTCCTCCTATAGCTCCTCTCATATTTTTATCCAGAGGAACTGAATATAAACAACAAAAAAGACCTTTGCCCATAAAATAGGCAAAGGTCTCGCTGGACATGCTTCTACTCATGTCAACAAAGCCGATGGATGGCTCTCATCCATGAATTGACGACTTTGTTTTAGGTATAATACCTAACGCTACTCCCCTTTGACTTGCGTCATTGAAGATTCAGTTGTTTATACAATTAGTATAAAGCTTATTTATGGGCTTGTAAACATTTTTTAGCTATTTATTTTTCTCGTTTCTTTGTCAAAGAAGCTATACACAACAGGAATGACAAATAAAGTTAACAGCGTACTGGACACGAGGCCTCCTATAACTGCAATCCCCATCGGCTGATTAATTTCTGTTCCGCTGCCAACGCCAATGGCAAGTGGAACAAGACCGAGAATGGTCGTTAAAGAGGTCATTAAAATCGGACGCACTCTGTCTTTTGCTGATTCCACAATCGCGTCATAGCTGCTCATTCCATTTCTCTTCCTTTGAATAATGTAATCAACAATAACAATAGCATTATTCACGACAATACCAGCAAGTATCAGAATACCAATAACAGCCGGTATACTGATCGGCGTTCTTGTTGCTGTTAAAGCAAGAGCAACACCAATCACCGCTAATGGAACGGTAAACATGATCACAAATGGGTATTTAAACGACTCATATTGAGCAGCCATCACAATGTAAATTAAGACGATCGCCAAAATAAGCGCCAACACCATATCATCGATAGAGCTTTCAAGTAATTCGCGATCACCACCAAATGCAATCGTCGTTTCATCGGATAAATCAAGATCCGCCATTTTTTCATCTACCTTTTTAGATACAGCGCCTAAGTTCGTATTAGCTGTATATTTTGCAGTAAACTGTACGGCTTCTTGCTGATTAATACGCTGAATGACTACAGGTCCTTGTTTGATGTCGATATCTGCAAGATCTTCCAGTTTATAAAAATTGCCCGACGGTGTTTTGACGAGCAGTTTCTTCAATTGACTGATACTTTTTGTTACTTGCTCGTCATAGCGGACAACGACAGTTTGCACTTCTGAACGTTTATTAATAATTTGTGCAGCAAGAACTCCCCTTGTTGCATCATTTACAATCGAAGCAATTTGAGCAGGTACAATGCCGGCTTCAAGCGCTTTGTCCCGTTTCACTGTTATTTGAATCTCTTTCACGGTTTCTTCTCTATTAGTAGATACCTCTGTCATTTCAGGAATATCCGCAACAGCCTTCTTCACCTCTCGAACGGTCTGATCAAGCCGTTCTGGATTTGCATCGCGCACGTTAAAGACGAGCGTTTGCGGACTTGATCCAGAGGCTGACTGCATGTTAAACGTCACTTCAGCCGTACTGTTTACTTGACGTGCAGCCTTTTCTACAGTCGGCTTCATCTCATCAACAAAAGCAAAAACAGAACGCTCCCTTTTTTCAAGAGGCTTCAACTTCACGTATAGCTCAGCGACATTCGATGAACCTGTTCCTCTAAATGTATCTTCTTGGGTTGATCCCACAAGACTAACGTACACTTCTACGTCTTTTTCCTTCCTTAATTCCTTCTCTATCGCTTTCACTACTTCATTCGTCTTGTTTAAAGAAGTGCCATTTTCCACTTCCAGCCTAATGTTAAAAAATCCTTCATCCGTTGCCGGAAGAAATTGTGTACCGACAGTCGTTAATCCTAATCCGCCAACAATCAGCATAACAAGTGAGGTTAAAATCACAAGCAGCCGATGACGCAGTGCCCAGCGGACAGCGGATTCGTATCGCTCGATTGCTCTTGACTCTTTGCTGCCTGCCTTTTTCGCTGCCGGCTGCTTTAACCAGCGGCTCGCCATCATTGGAATGACAGTTAAAGCAACAACAAGTGAGGCAGCAAGACTAAAAGAAATCGTCAAAGCAAATTCTTTAAAAATCTGCCCAAGAATTCCGGAAATAAAGACGACAGGCAAAAAAACAGCAATAGTCGTTAACGTGGACGCTGTAATCGCCGTCCCTACTTCCTTTGCTCCATCACGAGCCGCCTGCCGGGAATCTTTTCCCATTGATAGATGGCGGTAAATGTTCTCAATGACAACAATAGCATTGTCAACGAGCATACCAATTCCTAAGGCAAGCGCACCAAGCGTCATAATATTTAAATTAAAGTCCGCAAAGTACATTAATACGAACGTAACGATAACTGAATAAGGAATAGCCACACCAATGATGAGCGGGCTTCTAACATTTCTCAAAAAAGCAAATAAAACGAGCATGGCAAAAGCGCCGCCAAGCACGAGCGAGCTGCCAATGTTTCCAATAGCAAGGCGAATATAATCCCCTTGATCGAATAAAATATCTGCCCGGACACTCTTATATCGCTTTTCCTTCAGTAATTCATCAAGCCGCTTTTTGAACTCCTTAGATACTTCCGCTGTGTTTGCATCTGCCTGCTGTAATACACTTAGCAGAACCGCTGGATGTTCATTTGCTCTCGTTACACTGCGAGCCGTTTTTCTTTTTGATTCAACCGATGCAACGTCGCCAATAGTGATTTCGGTTCCGCTAAGAGGATTCACAGTCAGCACCAGATTCTTCACTTCTTCAGTGCTTGTCAGCTGGCTGATGATCCTTGTCGTTAAGGACATTCCATTTGACTCTACTGTACTTCCAGGAAGTGAAATGTTATTAGTCTGAATCAGCTGTACGATATCAGATTGCGATAAGTTGTATTCCTCCAGCTTTTTCTCATCTAGTTCAATAACAATTTCCTCGTCAAGAGTACCTGAAACATTAACATTAGCGACTCCTTCTACTGTCATTAAGTCTTTTTCCAATTGATCAGCCAGTTTTTGCAATTCTTTTTCATTGCCGGCTGACTGCAGTGATAATTGAATAATCGGAAATTGAGAAGGATCAAATTTCATAAATTGCGGTTTACTCGCTTCTTTTGGAATAGGTGTCCGATCAATCCGCTGCAGCACATCCGACTGAATGTCCTCAATGTTCGTACTCCAGGAAAACTCCATTAAGATCAGGTTGGATCCTTCTCTCGTAGTGGAAGTAATATTTTTAATTCCAGGAAGAGTGGACAAGCTCTCTTCTAAAGGCTTTGTCACTTTTTCAACAATCTCTATCGGACTTGCCCCTTCATAAGAAGTAACAACAACCGCAACAGGCGGGTTAATATCAGGGATTAATTTAAGCGGAATTTTGAAAAGAGAAACCGCACCTAATATAATGACCAGAAACATAACAACAATTGTAAATACTGGCCTCTTAATAGAAAAGTTGCTAATTCTCAAAATAAATCTCCTTTCATACACCTCATTCACTTTTTGTAATGGCTTACCTATTTAACTATAATGTACTAATATTCGACATTCAACTTTGAGCAGCGAATTCAAAGCACTGTTTTAAGACAAATAAGTGAACACCCTATAGATAATCATCCTATAAAAAAGGCTATCTAAAATTCCCTTGTTAATTTCTCCTCTAATCGACAAAGCATCAACATCAACACTAGTCATTAACATAGCCAAAAAAAAAGAGAACGAATAAACGTTCCCTTCTACAATTATTATTTTTTCGTTAATGTCCAGCCAGTCATGCCATATAGAATAGTGAGTATAGGACTCAACAGACAAAAGAAGGCGAATGGCAAATAGTCAACAGTCGCCACTCCAAGCATGTTCGTGATAAATACACCGCATACTCCCCAAGGGACAAGCGGATTAATAACGGTACCAGCATCTTCTAATGTTCTTGATAAATTCTTTTTTGCCAAACCGACTTTCTCAAACTGCCGCTGAAAGGCCTCACCTGTTAATAAAATAGAGAGATACTGTTCTCCAATAATGAAGTTAATGCCTATGGCTGATCCAGCTGCAGCTGCCACTGTGCTCCCTGCGTTTTTCAAACGATGCTCAACTGCTTCAAATAAACGCGGGATGACACCAAGAGAAAATAGCAGGCCGCCAAGACTTAGCGACAGCAAAACGAGCGAAATCGTAAACATCATACTATCCATTCCGCCTCTTGTCAGTAAAGCATCGACATCGGCATTGCCTGTTTTAGACGTAAAGCCTGAAAATAAAATGCCCCATACGTCAGCCAGTGACCGATCTGAATGCAAAAAGGATAACAATACACCGAAAATAGAACTAAGAGCAAGTGTAATAATCGGTGATACCTTCTTTATCGATAACAGAAAAAGCAAAACAAGAGGAAGCCATGCATACCAATGAATTAAATCCATTTCATGTAATGCCTCTTTAATTGCTTCTACTTTCGGAAATTGCGTCTGTCCTACTTTCGGGGAAATAAAAGCAAATAAGATAAGCGTGATCAAAAAGGCTGGAATGGTGGTCCACCCCATATTGCGAATGTGGGTAAATAAATCAACTCCAACAATCGATGCGGCTAAGTTCGTCGTATCAGATAACGGTGACATTTTATCGCCAAAAAAAGCACCTGATACGATCGCTCCAGCTGTGATCGCAACGGAAGCATCCACTACCCCGCTTACACCGATGAAGGCTACCCCTATTGTCGCCACTGTCGTCAAGGAACTGCCTATGCCAAGACCAATGATCGCCGTAACGATAAAAACAATACTGTAAAAAAAGTGCGGCGTCACAAAACTAAACGCTGTATAAATCATCGTCGGAATCGTACCCGACATCATCCAGCTGCTAATAAGCACACCGATGAGAAAAAAGATAAAAACAGCCCCCATCCCGCTTTTCGCCCCTTCGAGCATCCCTTCTTCCATTTTTTTGAATGAAAGCTTTTGAACAGCTCCAAATGCGAGCAGCAAAAAGATAGAAAGCAAAATGGGAATATGCGGAACCGACTTCAATTTGATAATTGAAAAACTGATCAGTACCACAATCATGGCTGTCAACGTGAATGCAGCCGGCAAAGAAGGCCTTATTTTCGGTTCAATTTTAAACATGAAAGTCCACCTCAAATGTTGTCTATTACTCTTTCACTTGAACGCTTTTATGCATTGAAGTATCAACATTCATTATCATTGACATGAATCGAACTGTCAATTGCTTTTTCAGAAAAATTTTATCAACAAATTCACCTATCTTTATTTGCCGCCAGCCGATCCTTAAGAAAAGCTGTTATTTCTTTTATTACAAAGGTTTTGATGAGATAGGGAATAGACGAATTCATTCACCATTAGCGATACACCCCTTCATAATTTATTATTCTCCATACAACGAATGAAAAAAACCAGCTGCCGTCGGCAAACTGGTTTTTTCGTATAGGTTATGTGAAATCATCCTATTAAGAAAGCAAATTTCTCCACCTTGTAGATGAATGATAAAGTCAGGAATTAATGCTCTTCGTCCATCGGATGATAGAGCTTAATTTGCTCATTTTTATCTTGGAACCAGCGAAGCGCAAATTCATTCTCAAATAAAAAGACGAGCTTCCCTTGACGGTCTTTTACTAGCAGGCTTCTTGAGTTAGAAAGGCTTTCTTTCACTGCTTCCTCGTTTTCAATCCAGCGGGCAATTTTGGAGCCCATTGGTTCCATCACCACTTCGGAATTGTATTCGCCTCTCATTCGATGCTCAAATACTTCAAACTGCAGCTGTCCGACCGCTCCAAGAATATAATTCTCCGTATGAAGTGTTTTATACAATTGAATAGCTCCTTCTTGAACGAGCTGTTCAATCCCTTTGTGGAAGCTTTTTTGCTTCATCACATTTTTGGCACTTACTTTAACAAACAGCTCCGGAGCAAACTGCGGCAGTTTCTCATATTGAAACAGCGGCTTGCTGCCCACAAGCGTATCACCAATTTGATAATTCCCTGTATCATATAAACCAATAATGTCACCGCTCACAGCTTCATTTACTGTACTGCGGTCATCGGCCAAAAACTGTGTTGACTGTGATAATTTCAACGACTTTCCTGTTCTCGCTAACGTTACACTCATTCCCCGCTCAAATTTTCCAGAACAAATGCGGAAAAAGGCGATGCGGTCACGATGAGCAGGATTCATATTCGCCTGGATTTTAAAGATAAAACCTGAAAATTGTTCACTAGCAGGGTCTACCGCTCCTTGATCAGACTGGCGTGCTTGAGGAGGAGGAGCAAACTGCAAATAAGTTTCTAAAAAGGTTTGGACACCAAAGTTTGTCAGCGCACTTCCAAAAAACACCGGTGTCAATTCTCCAGATGCGATTCTTTCTTCGGAAAAATCATTTCCCGCTTCCTCAAGCAGCATCACCTCTTCCAGCATTTGATCATATAAAGAAGATTTTTTAATTTCATGATCGACAGCCAGTTCTCCCTCCTCATTTAATGGAAGAAACCGGTTCTCTTCGCTAGCCGTCCGAAATTGTTCAATCCGCTTATTAAAGCGGTCATAGATACCGAAAAACTCTTTTCCCATACCGATCGGCCAATTCATCGGGTAGGATTCAATTCCAAGTACTTCTTCAAGCTCTGCCAGCAGTTCCAACGGCGGTTTTGCTTGGCGGTCTAATTTATTAATAAACGTAAAAATAGGAATTCCTCTCATTTTACATACTTTAAATAACTTTTTCGTCTGTGCTTCGATCCCTTTGGCCGCGTCAACAATCATCACAGCACTGTCGACCGCCATTAACGTCCGGTACGTATCTTCACTGAAATCTTCATGCCCTGGTGTATCAAGAATATTCACGTGACAGCCTTCGTAATAGAATTGCATCACCGAAGACGTGACAGAGATGCCCCGCTGCTTCTCAATTTCCATCCAATCAGATGTCGCGAATTTCCCTGTTTTCTTCCCTTTTACTGTCCCTGCATCGCGGATCGCTCCCCCGAACAATAACAGTTTTTCAGTCATTGTTGTTTTTCCCGCATCCGGGTGAGAGATAATCGCAAATGTTCTTCTAGACAGAACTTCTTCCTTTAATGAAACCATATAACCGCCAACCCTTTCAAAAATAAAATCTGTTCTTATTGTTCATCTTCCGACAAAAAATATAGCGACAAAGCTATCTCTCGCCCGTTACATTTCATGTGTCCATTGATAAATTCGCTGGCTCATTTCAGACGCGCTTTGTGCATCCAAATTCGTGCCAGCTAATGAATCCGCCAACCGCTCTATCAATGCTTCTCCTGCTTCTTCATAAGTGAAAGAAATGGACCATTCTGCGGAAGGAACAGCGACAACGACCGTTTCTTCCTTTTTATTTTCATAAATGAATACTTTTACTTCTTCCTCATTCAAATACGTTTTTCTAATCTTCATGCGTAATCACCCTTAACTTACATAAGATATGCTCATCAAACACTTGATTTTGTCGAATAAATTCATTATAAACTATACACTTGTACACGCGAAAAAGAAATATGCAGAGACAAGAAAAACGCTCGTCCATTTGCTTCCTTTTCATATTCAAACCATTATTGGTAAAACATTTTTAAAGCTTTATTGACTTTTTATGTTTTATATGAATGGATTCGGGAATAAATAAACCAAGCACGACAGATTACAACAGCAAGGAGGAAAAAAAATGGGCTTTATTATGTTTTTAATTGTCGGTGGGATTATCGGCTGGCTGGCGGGGCTTATTTTAGGAAGGGACCTTCCAGGCGGTATCATCGGTAACATTATTGCTGGAATTATCGGGGCTTGGATCGGCGGTGCACTGTTTGGAGACTGGGGACCTGATATTGGCGGTATCGCTATTATCCCTGCCTTGATTGGTTCGCTTATCCTGGTATTTATCGTCAGCTTTGTCTTAAGAAGCATGCGACGCGACCGCGCTCACTAATCAGTAAATATGGCTTTACGTTTAATAAAATGAGGCTGTCCTTCGTTAATGAAAACGGATAAAGGACAGCCTTTTTTACTTATGTGGCAACAAGTGGTTTTATAGCCTGTAATGCCTCATTAAAATCGGAAATTAAATCTTCTGCCGATTCAAGTCCGACCGATAATCTCAATAACCCGTCGGTAATCCCTCTTTTATATCTTTCCTCTCTCGGCATAGCCGCGTGAGACATTTTCGCTGGATAAGACAGGATCGATTCCACCGCCCCAAGGCTGACAGCAAACACGGGAATTTTCACTCCATTAACAAACTGCCGCACAGCTTCTTCATTTTTTAATTCAAAGGACAGAACCGCTCCGTATCCCGATGCTTGATACGATTGCAGCACGTGACCATCGTGATCAGATAAGCCAGGATAGTATACTTTTTCTACAAGCTCATGCTTCTGTAAAAAATCAGCAATGATTTGCGCCGATTTGGAAGACTGCTCCAAGCGGACATGAAGTGTTTTCAGCCCTCTCAGCACGAGCCACGCATCTTGAACACCAAGCACAGCACCGAATGAATTTTGCAAAGCATATAAGCGCTGACCAAGTTCTTCATCTTTTGTCACTGCAAGTCCTGCGAGCACATCACTGTGACCTGATAAAAACTTCGTTGCACTGTGAAGAACAACGTCGACACCTAGCTCAAGCGGACGCTGAAGAGCGGGTGTTAAGAACGTATTATCTACAAAGGTTAAACAGTTATTTGCTTTTGCCAGCTTCACAATCCCTTGAATATCTGTCACTTTTAACAACGGATTAGACGGTGTTTCAATATAAATTAACTTCGTGTTTTCTTTTATGTTCAAAGCGACTTCATGCAAATTCGTCATATCCACAAACGTATGTTCAATGCCAAATCGATTCAATACGGTTGTTACCATCCGATATGTGCCGCCATATACGTCTTCTGTGATTAATACGTGATCCCCTTTAGAGAGTAAAAGAAAAGCAGTTGAGATCGCAGCCATCCCTGAAGAAAAGGCAAATCCTCTTGTACCGCCTTCCAGTTCGGCAATCGCCTCTTCCAACGCTTGTCTCGTCGGATTTCCCGAACGGCTATAGTCGTAACTTCCAAATGTATCAAAATCAGTTTGATGAAAAGTAGAAGCGTGTTGAATAGGTACGCTAACCGCCCCCGTTCCTTCATCAAATTTATGACGGTTATGCAATAATTTCGTTTGGAAAGAATAATTTTCACTCAATCTTCTCACTCCTTCATCTTTTTAAATGCCTGTGCTAAATCAGCGATTAAATCTTCTCCATGTTCAATTCCTACTGAAAAACGAAGCAGGCGGTTACAGACTCCGTTTTGTATTCGCACTTCTTCCGGAACATCCGCATGTGTTTGTGTAGCCGGATAAGTAATAAAACTTTCAACCCCTCCAAGACTTTCAGCAAATGTAATCAGCTGCAAGTTTTGTAAAAAAGCATCGACCCATTCCGCAGATTCCAATCGGAAAGAAAGCATGCCTCCCCGGCCCGGATAAAGAACATCCGTCACTTCTGGACACTCCCCTAAAAAAGCAGAAAGCTGTTTAGCGTTTTGCTCATGCTGTTTCATACGCAAGCTTAACGTTTTCATTCCGCGCATTAATAACCATGAATCAAGCGGCGACAAAACAGCCCCGGCCGCATTTTGCATTTCCCCGACTTTAAGAGCAAGCTCTTCTCCTTTCACCGCGATCAGTCCAGCCAGCACGTCATTATGACCGCCTAAATATTTCGTAGCACTATGGATCACGATGTCGGCCCCTTGCGTTAACGGGCGCTGCAATAGCGGTGTATAAAAAGTATTATCAACAATCAATAGTAAGCCGTGCTCTTTTGCGAAAGCTGCTACTGCTTCAATATCTACTTCCTGCATTAGCGGATTCGTCGGTGTTTCTAAGAAAATGGCCTTCGTTTTCTCTGTTATCTTCTTTTTCGTTTCATCGATATGTTGAAAACTATCGTATGTAAACGATAATCCAAACTTTCTCCAGCCTTTTTCAAACAACCGGTATGTACCGCCATATAAGTCGGCTGAAACGATCCATTCCTCTCCTGGCTCTGCCAGCGCAAGAAGCGTCTGAATAGCTGCCATTCCCGATGAAAATGCAAAACCAGCGTCTCCGCCTTCTAAATCGGCAATCGCCTGTTCTACAATTTGGCGTGTCGGATTCCCCGTCCGTATATAATCATATCCCGTTGACCGTCCAATTCCTTCGTGACGATAAGCAGTTGAAAAATAAACAGGGGCGTTCACTGTTCCTGTCGCTGTTTCACTGCGGTTTCCAATTTGTGCTAACAGTGTGTCAATGTGTGTATGTGTCATGTTTTTTCCTCTCCTTCTATCTCCGTGACAAAAAAATAAAAGCCTTCTTAAGAAGAAGGCTTTTTTTATGATCTTCTCCTCATCTATCGGGGTGAACCCGCTGGAATTAGCACCTTGACTTTACATAGCCGGTTGCTGAAGCATCATAGGGCCAGTCCCTCCGCTTCTCTTGATAAGAACTTATAAAATTTTGGCTTTTTTTAAATGTACAGTAAAAAGATCAAAATGGCAAGAGTTTTTGTAATATTTTATTTTTTCGCAAATTGTTTATCGATCAAAGCTGAAAACTCAGGCTTTGTCTTTAAAAACTTTAAGTCATAAGAAGAGTCAGCAAACTGCTGTACGACTTCTTCATTTACATCAGATGTATACGTAATTCGTTTCCATGCACTATCTACTACGTCTTTTGCTAATTCTTGTTTCGTATCCTTTTTAATGGAATCAATCGTTAATTGCTTCGCTTCTTCCGGATTTCCATTGATAAAATCGATCGCTTTTTGGTGAGCATTCACGATTTTCTGCACAAGTTCCGGATCTTCCTTAATTAGCTTGCCGCTCGTCGCAAGGACAGAGTTAGGCAGCGTCGTACCGAAAGAAATTTCATCGCTGTCTACAATGATTTTTGCTCCTTGTTCTTTAACGAGTAAAGATCCCCAAGGCTCAGGAACAGCCGCTAAATCCACTTTTCCTGATTCAAATAAGCCGGCATATTGAGCTGGTTTTCCAGTTGTATGCTTCATACTGCCGCCAATACGGTTAGATTCAATGCCAAAATCTTTTACAAATGTTTCCATTTGAACGTCATGTGTACATCCTACACCAGGAGTGATAAATGTTTTTCCTGCAAAATCTTTAACAGACTTAATGCCGCTGTCTTTGCGCGCAACGATGACTGTTCCGCCTGAAGAACCTCCGGCAACAATTTTCACATCGGCTCCATTTGTAAAGTTATTCATTACCGGTCCAGGACCGACAAGCCCGGCATGAACGTCTCCTGTTTTCAATGCAACCATAAAGGCACCGCCATCTGGAAACGATTTATATTCGATATCCACATCTTCACCAAGCGCCTCTTCATAATAGCCCTTTTCTTTGGCAATCATTGCCGGCACGTGGTCAAGGTTTGGAAAATACCCGATGACCACTTTCTTCTTCTCTTCTGCTTTTCCTTCTTCTGCTGAGCTGCAGCCGGCTATTGCCCCGACGAGCAAAATCAATATAAAACTCAAATACCCCAGTTTCTTTTTCATTTGTTTTCCCCCATTGACATCAATTAGTTCGTTTCAAGGCCCCAGCGCCGCATAACATTTCTCTCCACCTTTTGAAAGAAAGCATAATCAACGATCGTTCCCACTACTCCGATTAAAATCATAACAGCAATGACTAAGCTCATATCTCCAAAGTCAGAAGCGTATTTTAACGTATAGCCAAGACCTGGTCCTGTACTTAAAATTTCACCAGCCATTAAAGCGCGCCAAGCAAAGGCCCAAGCAAGTCTAATTCCTGTAACTGCGTAAGGAATAGCAGCCGGAAAGATGACCCTTACGAATAAATCTAAGCTTCGTGATCCCATTGTCTGTGCCGCTCGAATGTACAGCGGAGCCACATTCTTTATCCCCATCCGCATATTGATCGTCATAACGAGCGTGCCGCCGAGAACAACGATAAAAATGACTGCTTTCTCATTCAAACCAAACCACATAATAGCAAGCGGCAGCCAGACAATACTCGGTACGCTTTGAAGAGCTAGTATGAGTGTGCCGAGCGTTTCATCTGCTGTTTTGGACTTAGCAAGCAAAATACCAAGTCCAATTCCTAACAATAAAGAGATGAACAAACCGACAAATAAACGCTGAAAACTAGCAGTTAAATCGAATATGAGTGTTCGATCTTCAAAGCCGCGGACAAGCGCCTGCCAAACATCTGTCGGCTTCGGCATCACATCTGCCGTCCATCCGCCTGCACGTACAATCCCTTCCCAAATAATTATCAATACGATAAAAAAAACAAGTTGTTTACTGATTCGCTGCATAAGCCAATTCCTCTTTTACGACTTTATCAATTTCATTTTTCAACAGCAGGTTGATTTTCTTCTCAAGCTGAATAACTTCTTTTTGATCGAATCTGCGCGGTCTTGGCAGGTCCACTGGAATATCCGCAATAATGGTTCCCGGCTGCGTTCCCATGACGATGATCCGATCGGACAATTTAATCGATTCTGAAATACTATGAGTGACAAATAAAATAGTTTTTTGTGTCTCTATCCAGATTCTCTCAAGCTCTTTATGCATCCGAGCTCTCGTTTGTTCATCCAGCGCTCCAAATGGTTCATCCATAAGCAATACTTTCGGATTCATTGCCAGCGCCCGCGCAATGGCTACACGCTGCTGCATACCCCCTGATAATTCATGCGGGTAATGAGAAGCGTAGTTAGACAGCTGCACCATTTGTAAAAATTTACGTGCTGTTTCCTTTGCTTCTTTCTTTTTCATTTCTTTTTTCAAAGGAAACATGACATTTTCTTCTACATTCAACCAAGGAAATAACGCTGCCTGCTGAAACACCATTCCCCGCTCTTTTCCTGGCTTTTTAATTGTTTTTCCTTCTAATTTAATTTCTCCGGAAGTCGCTTCACTCAAACCGGCGACCATGGACAGTAACGTCGATTTTCCGCAGCCCGAAGGCCCTAGTATAGAAACGAATTCGCCTTCTTCAATTGTTGCATTAATATCGACTAATACATCATTGACAACTTTGTTGTTAATAAATTGCTTATTTATACGATCTATGTGTAAAAACATCATATCACCATCTTTTCAATTATTCATATTTGTTTGATAGGATTTATTAGTATTATATACTGTATGTGCGTAATGTCAATTGTTTACTTAAAATTCTCGTAAAATAGTTAATTAAATTTTCTGACAGTTGTATTGATTATCTTTTTAGTATGTTATAAACTCTTCAATATGTTCTAAATTAATAGGCTATGTTAATGACTATTGTTTATTTTATCCCTTTGTTGATTGGAGCGCCTCTAGAGGAAATCAACAGAGAAGTTTAACAAAGCCAACTAATAAAGAGAAGGGGTCAATATGAAAACTTTAAAAGAAGAAGCATTGGAAATTCACCGCAGCCACCAGGGGAAATTGGAAACGACAGCTAAATTAAATGTAAGAAATTTAAAAGATTTGAGTTTGGTTTATTCACCCGGTGTCGCTGAACCTTGCCTGGAGATTCAAGCGGACAGTGAGAAAATTTATGAGTATACGATGAAAGCCAATACAATCGCTGTCGTTTCTGACGGTACGGCCGTTTTAGGGCTTGGAGATATTGGAGCAGATGCTTCTTTGCCGGTTATGGAAGGCAAAGCCATCCTTCTTAAGAACTTCGCCGGGGTAGATGCGTTCCCTATTTGCCTTGACACGAAAGATCCTGAAGAAGTGATTAAAACAGTAAAATTGTTAAAATCATCTTTTGGAGGAATTAATCTAGAAGATATAAAAGCGCCTAACTGCTTTCTCATTGAACAACGTTTAAAAGAAGAGCTTGATATTCCTGTTTTTCATGATGATCAGCATGGCACAGCGATTGTTACACTGGCTGGTTTGATTAATTCTCTTAAACTTGTTAATAAAACTTTCTCGCAAGTTAAAATTGTCATCAACGGAGCTGGCTCAGCGGGTATTGCCATCGCTAAACTGTTACATAGTTTCGGCGTAAAAGACATTATTATGTGCGATACAAGAGGAATCATTTACGAAGGACGCCCATTTGGAATGAATGCCATTAAAGAGGAAGTGGCCTCGTTCACCAATACGAACCAATTAGAAGGTACCCTTGAAGATGCAGTGAGAGACAGCGATGTCTTTATCGGTGTTTCCGCCCCAGGAGCGCTGACAGCAGAAATGATCGACACGATGAAGAACGATCCAATTGTATTTGCCATGGCTAACCCTCATCCGGAAATTACTCCTCCCGAGGCAAAAGCAGCCGGGGTAAAAGTGATCGGTACTGGACGGTCGGACTTTCCAAATCAAGTAAACAATGTTCTTGCGTTCCCTGGTATTTTCAGAGGAGCACTCGATACACGCGCTTCGGACATTAATGAAGAAATGAAAGCAGCGGCTGCCTATGCAATTGCTTCTCTTATTTCTGACAGTGAACTTTCAGAAGACTATATTATTCCTTCTGCCTTTGATGCCCGGGTCGCTCCTGAAGTAGCGGCTGCCGTTGCTCAGGCTGCTATGGATTCGGGTGTTGCCCGCAAACACATCGACGTTGATTCTTTACGGACGAAAACGTATCAGCTTTCAGCTATTCAAGTAAAACCAGCGGAAGTCATTTTAAATTAGGATCAATCACAGCAAAATAACCGGCGGGAAATGATCAAATCACTTCCCGCCGGTTATTTTTTCATCTTCTTCGCTTCTAGGAGAAATGTTCCGTCTGATCATTGAAGGCCGATTTAACCATTTCTAACCCATCAGCTGCTATATCCGAGCCGTTTAGATATATCTCGTCCGGCTTGAATCATGCGTTCACTTAAGTCCTCTATTCTTTCATCTGTCATCCGCAGCGTCGGGCCTGAAATACTAACAGCTGCTGCCACGCTCCCAGTATGATCAAACACCGGTGCAGCAATGCAGCGAATCCCCTCCTCATTTTCTTCTAAGTCAAGGGCATATCCTTTTCTCTTTACCTTTTCCAATTCTTTCAAAAAATCATCCTTTTCCACAATCGTATGAGAAGTATGAGGCGAGAGCCCTTTTCGCTCAATAATATCGAGCACGTCATCTGTCGGCAAATGAGAAAGAATCGCTTTACCGACAGATGTACAATGAACAGGAGCCCGCTTGCCGACCTTCGAATGCATCCGCAGCGTTTCACTGCCATCTAACTTTTCAATATAAACGACCTCTCCTTGGTCATAAACGACAAGATGAACCACCTCATTCGTTTCCTTTTCAAGCCCTTTCAATATCGGACTTGCTTCCGTGCGTACGTCAAGTGAATCAAGTAATTTTGAACTAACCGCAAGAAACATATAACCAAGCTGGTACTTTCCTGTTTCCTTATGCTGTTCGATATAACCATACTGACTTAAAGTAGCTAGTATACGAAAAACTGAACTTTTATTAATATCCATCCTCTTAGCAATTTCCGTTACACCAAGCCCCTGCTTCGAACTGCTCACAAGCTCAATGACATCAAGAGCCCTCGCCACGGACTTCACTACGTTTTCTCTCTCCAAAAACCTCTCCTTCTTTCCTCATAGAATGTTTTTGTTTTTTCGTCCGTTTGATAGCCCAAAATGATGAAAGAGGCTGGCCGTTAACCGGCCAGCCTTTCCTCCTTGCTCACAACGCGTTTTATTGAACGACACGGTGTTTATCTTTCGCTTCAAGACGACGTTTATGCAGAATAGGTTCCGTGTATCCATTCGGCTGCTCGTATCCTTTAAACACGAGGTCGCATGCTGCCTGGAACGCAACGGAATCATCATAATTAGAGGCCATTGGCCGGTAATCAGGGTCACCTGCATTTTGCTCATCAACGACTGTTGCCATTCGTTTCATCGTTTCCAGCACTTGCTCCTGTGTGCAGATGCCATGGTGCAGCCAATTAGCGATATGCTGGCTGGAAATACGGAGCGTAGCCCGATCTTCCATCAAACCAACATTGTTAATGTCAGGCACTTTTGAGCAGCCGATACCTTGCTCTACCCAACGAACAACGTAACCAAGAATACCTTGAGCATTGTTATCAAGCTCCTGCTGTATGTCTTCTTTACTCCAGCTTGGATTGTTTGCAAGTGGGATTTGTAAAATGTCATCCCTATAATCTTTCTTCTGTTGTTTCAGTTCATTTTGTACTTGCTTCACATCCACTTGATGATAATGAAGCGCATGAAGAACAGCTGCTGTTGGCGAAGGAACCCATGCAGTATTGGCTCCGGCTTTTAAATGGCCGATTTTTTGTTGGAGCATATCTGCCATCAAGTCAGGCATCGCCCACATGCCCTTCCCAATTTGCGCATGTTTTTGAAAACCTGCCTCAAGCCCTGCGGCTACATTCGATGCTTCATAAGCAGACAGCCAAACAGAAGATTTTATGTCGCCTTTTCGAATGACCGCTCCTGCCTCCATCGACGTATGGATCTCATCTCCTGTTCTATCAAGGAAACCAGTGTTAATAAAAGCAATTCTGTCTTTCGATTCTCGAATACAATTTTTCAAATTCAAAGACGTGCGCCTTTCTTCATCCATTACACCGATCTTCAATGTGTTTCTTTCCAAGTTCAGCAAGTCCTCGATTCGATCAAATAACTCACAGGCAAATGCTACTTCTTCTGATCCGTGCATCTTTGGTTTCACGATATAAATGGAGCCTTTGCGGGAATTGACAAGTTTCTGCGCATAGGAAATTGAATGCTTCGCAATCGCGCTCGTTATCACTCCATCAAGGATTCCTTCAAACACTTCATCCCCATTTTCATCAAGAATCGCATTAATGGTCATTAAATGACCAACATTCCGAACAAACATTAAGGAACGCCCCGGCAATTCAAATGTGCTTCCGTTCACTGACGTATAACGGCGGTCTTCATTCAGCCGGCGTGTCATTTGCTTTCCATTTTTCTCGAATGAAACGCTTAAATTTCCATTTATTAACCCAAGCCAGTTGCGGTAAACGAGGATTTTATCCTCTGCATCCACAGCGGCTACGGAGTCTTCACAGTCCACAATAGTCGTAAGGGCTGCTTCCATTAAGATATCTTTGACACCAGCCGCGTCCTTTTGGCCAATTGGGTCATGTTTATCAATTTGAATTTCAAAATGCAGCCCATTATTTTTCAGCAGGATCGCAGATGGCGAATGCGCCGTTCCTTGAATGCCTTGCAGCTGCTCTTGATGTTTCAGCCCTGTTTTACTTCCATTCTTTAATATGACGGCGAGTTTTTCTCCATCTACTGCATATTTGACTGCTTCTTTATGAGATCCGTTTTGGAGCGGCGCTGCTTCGTCTAGGAATTTCCGTGCAAAGGCGATAACTTTTTCTCCCCGTATTGGATTATAACTTCCCTTTTTCTCCGCGCCTTCCTCTTCAGAAATAGCGTCTGTTCCATAAAGAGCATCATACAAACTCCCCCAGCGCGCATTCGCCGCATTGAGGGCATAACGGGCATTATTCACTGGTACGACGAGCTGCGGACCAGCCTGTAAAGCAATTTCTTCATCAACATTTGCCGTTGTTACAGTAAAATCTTCACCTTCCGGCTCGATATAACCAATTTCCTCCAAGAAAGATTTATAGTTGTTAAAATCAAGTTCGTTTTCTTTATGCCACTCGTTGATTTTTTGCTGCAGATCATCACGTTTTTTCAACAGTTCGCGATTTCTCGGTGTCAACTCAGCGACAATACTGCTAAATCCATTCCAAAAATCCTCTGTTTCTACCCCTGTTCCTGGCAGTACTTCGTTGTTAATAAATTGGAGCAATTGTTGATCGACTTGCAAAGACCCTGCTTTTACATAGTTTTTCATTATTCTTCCTCCCTGTTTCTTATTACACAACGGTGTTTCATAAGTGTTATAAAAAAAGAGTAGCATAATAATCTGAAAATTTCAACTATTATAAAATAAAGGCTTATTTTGTAGAATATTTCCGATCCATTTTCCCGCACAGGGACCGAACAAGCAAGCCTTAATCACCACAAAAAAAAATGTCCCAAAGCCAAGCTTTTGGGACATTTTCTCAACCATAACGTCTTATCGTATTTACAACTTTACCCTTCTTTAACATTTGTTAAACACAAAAAATCACCTTTATGTGAACATTCATTCCGTTCATACAACATTACAAAACCACTTTTGACCGCCCATGATTATTTTCTAACGCCCCTTCCTGTTGCTCCAGGTGATAAATCTGTATCCCCCGGTCCATTGACACGCTCATCGTCAACTGCCGGTGTTTCTTTTGTGCTGCCGACATAGACAGCTTTGTGCTTCGCCTGTTGCTTTCTAAAGGATTCAAAGTCCAAATTTACCATTTGTTACGTTCCCCCTCTTCCTCTACATAAGGATCATGTTCAAATGCCGGCAAATCGCCAAATGTCGTCATAATCCCTTCCTCATCCAGTTCTTCCTCATACTTCTCATGTTGTTCATTCGGATAGATGGTGATATTCTTACCATTTATATCGACACCTACAAAGTTCTCATAGTCTTCTACGTATCCAATGTTCTCGTCTGAATCAATATACATATCATCATAGTGAGAAGGCGGGTCAACCAGGTCAGATGGCGTTTCTGATGTTCCCCAGCTCGCTACCTCCTGCCAGCTGTCTTCTGCGTCAAAAGCAACTGATTCATCTAAACTGTCATCAAAGTCAAACTTTCCAAATGGCGGCATAAGTACTTCTTCCTCAATTGGCCTGTCATGCGATACATTCTGTTCTGGTGAATGCTCAATACAATAAGTGGTGGCGGGCAGTACTGCGAGCCGTTCAAACGGAATCTCCTTCCTACAGACCTCGCATTTTCCATAATTTCCTTGATCCATCACTTCGAGCGCTTTATCAATATTCGCTAATGCCGTCTCTTCATGCTCATTTAACGCAATGTCTTTTTCTCTTTCATATAAGGCCGTTCCCTCATCAGCTGGATGATTATCATAGGTGGAAAGCTCTCCCATTGATTCTTTGTAATGCGTCCTTTCTAAATCAAAATGATCATTCATTTTAAACCGTTCTTCCAGCTCTCGCTTTTCCTTCTCCAGCTGCAGGCGCAACCTGGATAATTGTTCTTCCGTCATCGTATTGCACCCCCTTTTTTTGAAATGCTCAATCATTATGTAGTATGAGTAAAAACGGGTAACTTAATCAAACGCTTTGTTAAACCCCCGCTATTGATTTTCACTGGGAGTGCCCGGTTTCTATAGCCTAATCAAAAAGCTAAACGGAGAACAAAACGACCCTGCGTACAATCAGATGAATGTTTTGAAAAGATAGATCCAAACTAATAAAGTGAAATTTTGATGACAGAGGGGGGCTTTTTTTGCACGAAGCTTTCTTACACGTAAAACATAGACCTATTCCGCTGCCTCGTTCTCCGTGGATCATGACACAACTATGGACCGACTTATTATTTATGCATTGGGCTGTGGATCCACAAGCTTTAAAGCATGTTATCCCTGCCCCTCTGCAGCTCGATCTTTATGAAAAATCCGCATGGCTTGGAATCGTTCCCTTTAGAGTAGCCGGCATGCGCGCCCGAGGACTGCCGCCTCTTCCGTTTCTTCATTCATTTCTTCAATTAAATGTGCGCACATACGTTACATATAAAGGGGTTCCTGGTGTTTATTTTTTCAACCTGGACGTCAACCATTTACCATCTGTTTTTGGTGCCAGAGTTTTGTATTCATTGCCGTTTCGCTTCGCAAAAATGACAGCCTCCATAAATAGCAGCTGTCATTTTCAAAGCCTTTATTCTTTTGGAGGCAAAAAGGACGAACTGCATGTTTCATACAATCCTGTCTCTGATCCATATTTCGGAGAACCTGGAACATTTGAATATTGGGCAGCAGAACGCTATTGCCTCTTTACTGAAAGAAGAAACAAGCTATATCGCGGAGACATCCATCATACAAAATGGACACTTCAAAAAGCAGCTGCCGTTATTCACCGCAACACAGCTGCTTCCTTCCTGCCGCATACATATTTTCAGCAGGAGCCCATTCTCCATTTTTCCAAAAGCAAGCAGGCTTTCTTTTGGCCGTTACAAAAGGTATAAAAAAGAAGAGAGCAGTTTCAGTATTTGCTCCCTTCTTCTTTTCATCAATGTTCATTGGCCAGCGGCAAAAGAACGAATGCCGTTGTTCCTTCTCCTTCTGTGCTGACGAAATGAATGGTGCCTTGATGATTTTCCATAATTTTATAACACATCATTAATCCCAGGCCCGTTCCTTTTTCCTTATTCGAGTAAAATGGTTCGCCAAGCCGCTCCAGCCGTTCCTTCGGTATCCCAGTCCCTTCATCCCTCACTTCAATTGAGATCTGCTTATTAGATGTTACGGATGTTGTTATATAAATGCTGCCTCCCCCTGGCATCGCTTCAATCGCATTTTTTATTAAATTAATAATCACTTGTTTGATTTGTTTCGGTTCACAATAGACAAGAGGAGACCGCTCACAAAAAGAAGTATGAACTTCCACGTTGTGTAAAAGCGCTTCAGGCTCCATAAATTCCACGACCTCCTGCAGCACTTTATGAATGGCACTCAATTCTAGACGCATCTCTTGATGAGGCTTAGCCAGCATTAAAAATTCATTCATAATAAATTCAATTCTTTCCAATTCTAACAGCATAATATTCGTGTATTTATGATTCGTTTCTTGTGCCAGCAGCTGCATAAACCCTTTCACTGATGTAAGAGGATTTCTAATTTCGTGGGCAATACCAGCTGCAAGCTGCCCTACTGCATTAAGCTTATCCCATTTCCTAATCATCATTTCCCTTTTCTTCGAATCGGTAATATCCCTAGTAATACTAATATAACGATTAAACCTTCCATCCGCATCGGCAATTGGCGTGATCTTCGTACACACCCACCTTGGTTCGCTCTCTTTATTCCTTATGATCCGATATTCAAGTTCCCTTGGTGTATTCGTTGACATCGAAAAAAATTGAATTAGCTTTTGCACGTCTTCTGAATGGCAGTTCTCTAACATGATATGGGGATTTTCATAGAGGTGATCTATATCCGTGTCGAAAAGCTCCCCATATGATGGACTAATATAAAGAAATTTATTTTGTTTTAAATCAAAAAGAGTAACCATTTCAGTAATATTTCGAGTAATGTTGCAAATCAGTTTCTCCCGCTCAGCAATTATTTGATTTTGTTGTTCTATTAATCTTTTTGTTTTAAAGTCTTCTGTCAAGTCTTTCGTTGTAGTAAAGCATAGAAAGACACGGCCCGATCGTTCGTATATAGGAGACAATGTAACGGCTGCCAGAAATGTTTTTCCGTCCTTTTTCATCCTCATCGTTTGAAAAGTAACAGGCTTCTTTGTTTGGCACATTTTATCAATCATCCTGCGCCATTCATGCTGATATTGTTCTGGTATCGTCGGAAAAGTCTTTCCTACTATCTCTTTTTCTGTCCATCCGTACACTTGTTCAAACATTTCATTGATCACAAAAACCCGCCCGCATAAATCGACGGCTTCTCCCGGTTCTTCTGTATGGTTAACGATGAAATGCAGCCAACTCCCGTCTTCTTGGCAGCTGGGGTGCTTGCCTTCAAGAGACTCGGCTGCGACTAGAATCCAGCCTTGTTCTGTTTTTTCTGCCCGCTGCCAAAGTAAATGGCCGTATCCTCCGTCTTCATGAAAGTACCGGCTTGAAAATGAATTAAACTTGGATCTTTTCTCCAACAATAAAAGCCGTCTAGCCGCCTCTTCTCTATCTTCCTCATGAATCAATTGAAAGAGATACTTATTACCAGGTACCTTGAAATAGGATGGCATAAGCTTGTTAAACGCTGCATTGGCATATTTAATAATCCCTTGTTCATCTAACAGCAACAGGATCTCTCTTGCTCCTTCTACAAACCATGTTGCTATTTCATTTTCAATAGCCTGTTCCGCACCCGCTTTATTCATCGCCTATCCCCCTTTTTCTTTATTATGTAGGAATTCCCACCAGTTATCAGTATAAGAAATTCGACAAAATTAGACATAATCTTCAAACTCCCATAATAAAAAAACAGCTTCAAATAAAGAGAAGGCCTTCTCTTTATTTGAAGCCAATGAACCGTTTATGCCAGATTTTCTAAAATCACTTTCTTTAATTGATGGGCTGCTTCTTTTGCTGATTGGGCATGGCTGATGGCCGTGATGACGGATACACCATCTGCACCATTGGCTGCTACACTAGCCGCGTTATCAGCATGAATACCGCCAATTCCGACAAGCGGCACCGAAATGGAGGCTGCTCGAATGGCTTCAATTAATTTCGTTCCTTGTACCGGCTCCGTATCAGTTTTCGTTGATGTAGGAAAGACGGGACCTATTCCTAAATAATCTGCTCCGCCTTTGATGGCTTCTTGGACTTCTTCCAGCGTATGGGCAGAGATCCCTACGATTTTTCCAGGCATTTTTTCACGGACAACCGAAAGTACTTCATCGTCCTGGCCAATATGCACACCATCTGCTCCTAATTGAATGGCTAATTCTATATCATCGTTGATGAGAAATGGAATCGAATGGCTGCGGCAAATGGCTTGCAGCTTAGAAGCGAGCTTCAACTTTTCTTCTCCAGCCAAGGCTCCGGGCCCTTTTTCTCGGAATTGGAACAGCGTAATCCCTCCCGCAATCGCTTCTTTCAGCGTTTCCTCGGGATCTTTCACACAGTTAGGGCTCCCCATAATAAAATATACCCGCAGTCGTTCTTTCATCTTTTCTTCACTTATGCGCTGCATAATTGTCCGCCTCTTTTCTCTTAAACGCCCAATGATTCGTAGGTCCATGCCCTTGTCCGATATGCAAGTCCATTTCAATGGCTGCCTGCACATATTGCACAGCGATTTCAACGGCATCTTTGACCGCTGTTCCTTTCGCTAATTCAGCCGTAATAGCTGCTGCAAATGTACAGCCTGTCCCGTGTGTATTTTTCGTCGGAATACGACGGCTCGTAAATTGGAAAAATTCTTTGCCATCATATAGCAAATCGATCAATTCATCCCCATCATCCGCATGTCCGCCTTTAATGACTACATTTTTCACTCCTAAGCTATACAGCTTCTCTGCCGCTCGTTTGCGGTCATGGAGTGACTGAATACTCATGTCTGCCAGCACTTCCGCCTCTGGAATATTGGGTGTAATCACCATAGCAAGCGGCATTAAATGTTCTTTCAGTGCTTTGACGGCTTCTTCTCGTAATAAAGAAGCACCTCCTTTAGCGATCATGACCGGATCCACAACGACCTGCTCCCAGCCGAACCACGCAATCTTCCGTGCAGCGGCCTCAATAATTTCTCCGCTGAACAGCATGCCCGTTTTCAATGCATCAGTTCCCATATCCTGCCCAATCGCTTCAATTTGTGCTTCCACTGCTTCTGCCGTCATTGGATACACACCGTGCACACCGAGTGTATTTTGTGCGGTGACCGCAGTTAATGCAGACATCCCAAATACACCAAGCTCTTGAAACGTCTTTAAGTCTGCTTGAATGCCAGCACCACCCCCGCTGTCAGAACCAGCAATTGTCAATGCTTTACTTACTATCATTTCCTCCACCCCCGTCAATAATTATACAACTTGCTCAAATTTAGCTCCTGTTTCGATTTGTTCTTCGCCAACCTTCGCCAGCTGATTTAAAAACTCTATTTGAAAGCTTCCCGGTCCTTCTTCTCCCCGGATTTTCACTGCTAATTCAGCTGCTGTTCCATATACAGTTACTGCGGCCAAAGCCGCCAATGACACCTCTTCTTCCACCGCAGCAAACGCCCCGATCACAGAGCTAAGCAAACAGCCGGCTCCCGTTACCTTTGTCAATAAGGGATGTCCGTTATGAACGAGGAAGACAGAGTCCTTATCCGCGATGACGTCTGATTCTCCTGTAATCACAACCGCCGTTTTCCATTTTTCCGCTGCTTCTTTCGCAATGATCACTGGATCACCGTCAGACTCTTCAGCGTCAACCCCTTTAATTCCCCACTCTTTTCCTGTCACATGAGCCACTTCAGCCGCATTTCCCCTTAATACAGCCACTTTCACTTCTCTCATGATTCTTCGGGCCGCTTCTGTCCGGTAAGCAGTCGCTCCGGCCCCAACTGGGTCAAACACGACGGGTACACCTGCTTCATTAGCAGCTTTTCCCGCTAAGATCATCGACTGTACTTTCTCTTCATCAAGCGTTCCAATATTTAACACGAGCGCTCCCGCTAACTTTGCCATCTCTGCCACTTCTTCTTTCGCATAAGCCATCACCGGCGACGCTCCAAGTGCTAAAAGCCCGTTTGCTGTGAAGTTAGTCACAACCACATTTGTAATGTTATGTACGAGCGGACGTTGTTTTCTTACTTCTGCAAGCATGCGGGTAATTTTACTTTTATCCATATCCTCCATCCTTTCTAAAACAAAAGTCTTTGTTAAACCCACCTGATGATTTCCACTGGGGCACCGGGCGGCCCTGGAGCTTTCCGCGCTGCTGTCGCGTCTGCGGGATCTCCCGTGGACACGCTTTTCCCGCAGGGGTCTTGCGCCTTCCGTTCCAATCAACAATAACCATTAACATGGCCAAACAAAAAAAGCACAGTGCCGGCGCACGTGCTCTAAATTCTTGTCACATTCCCTGCGCTGGCATTATCCAACAGGTTCACACGGTCTGCAGCGGGATAGCTGCACTCTCAGCCGGCGTCCGCCAGCTCCCGGTTCACATTTTAGTTGTATTCAAATTGTACCTTGTATGTTTGAAATTTTCAATCTTTTGACAACCCGGCTGAATTTTAATAGGAAATCCCTCACCAATTGCAGGCAAAAGCGATTTTAGCGTGAAACTATCATTCTATAAACTTGGATATGCTTCCTGCTCTTGATAATATCGTGATAATTTCATAATCATTGCACCCATCCGCTCAAGTTCAGGCACGATCATGCGGGACACTCCTTCTTCCGTCAGCGCTTCCGCTGTCACTTTTCCCACTGCTCCGGCTAACGTATCAGAAGCAAAAGCAGCAAGCAGTTCATCCTTACGTCCTGTCTCTTTTGCATAATGGAATAAAAAACGAACTTGCACAGCTGTCGTAAAGCAGACGGCGTCTACCTCTTTGTCAATGATTTCATTCAGTGCTTTTTTCACCACTTCTTCTTCAGGAGCATGATGACGGTAAGGTAGCAAGCATTGAACAACTGCTCCTTTTCCTTCTAAAAATGCGATTAATGACGGTGCATTTTCTCCATGAAGCTGAACAGCCACGCGTTTGTTGGCAAAGTCTTCTTTTTCCAGTGCTCGGATCAGTCCAGCTGTCGTGCCGTCATCATCCACTGCAAGCGGTACAATTCCCAGTTTCTTTAAAGCGGCAAAAGTTTTGTATCCCCTGGCAGCCGCTTTTGCTCGTTGGATCACTTGTAAGAATTCTCCTTGTACTCCTATTTTTCCAGCTGTTTCGACTAACGCCTCTGTACCGATGCCTGTTGTAAAAATGACCCAGTCGGCCTGGCTGCTGATCAACTCTTTGATTTCCCCGCCGACCTGATCTTCCGCCAAAAATGCTGTTCCCTGTAACGGACGGACAAGCGATGCTCCTCCTTGTTTTTCAATAATTGCGCTCATTTCTTCTGTTTTTCTAGAGCCGGCAATAACAATTCTCTTTCCTTCAAGCCCTTTTCCCATCTCTCTTTCCCCTCTCATATGATCTATGATTCTATCATAACACAAAAACCCCACTAAATCGCTAGGTATACAGAGATTCAGTGGGGGTTATTTCTTTATTGAGCAATGTTGACAAACATATCCTCTAACTTCGGCTCATTTTTGATGAGTCCAGCTTTTTTCATCCAGTCACTCGTTTCTTGCCATGGCTGCTTTGACTGGCTGCCAAATCCTTCTTCTGATTTCATTTTTGGAAGCAGGATACTAAGGCTTTGTTTTTCTACTTCTTCAACAAGCGGAAAGTTTGCTTCATCTTGTTTGCTTAATAAAATCTGCAGCGCTTCATCCGGGTGTTCTTCAGTAAAAGCAAAGCCTTTCTCTGCAGCCCGCCAAAATGCTTTAATCGTATCTTGCTTCTCTTCCCACGTTTGATCACTTGTTACAGCTACAAGTTCATAAAAGCTTGGTACACCGTATTCTGTTGGATCAAAGTTACGCGTTTCAAAGCCTTCATGTTTCAATAGAGGGACTTCATGGTTAATGTAAGCACCCACGACTGCGTCCGCTTTTTTCGTAGTAATAGCTGAATTTAATTCAAATCCTACGTCCAGCATCTTTACTTTTTCCGGATTTCCTTTATCCTTCTCAACCATCGTATCGATAATCGCTTCGTTTAACGGGATACCCGTAAAGCCGACTGTTTTTCCTTCCAAATCTTTTGGTGTCTTAATCGGGCTGTCTTCTAGAAACATTACGTGGTTTAACGGCGAACGGACGATAGCGCCAACGGACTTCACATTTACCCCCTGGTCCGTCCTTGCCATGATGACATCAGGCTGATAAGAAATGCCAAGCGTTACTTTCCCAGCAGCGGCTAAAGTAATCGGGTCTGTCGGATTTGCTGGAAATTGAATATCGACATTGATTCCTTCTTCTTCAAAATAACCTTTTTCTTCTGCTGCATATAAAAAGCTGTGAACGGCATTTGGGTACCAATCAAGCATAATCGTGACATTTTCTTTATCTTTCGCCCCCTCTTCTGCTACTGTTTCTTTTTTATCCGTACCACCGGCATTACAGCCTGCAAGCAGTACAGCGAGTATAAGTACTAACCACTTCTTCATCCTGATTTCCTCCATTTTAATGATCTATTTTCTATGATTTTGACGATGATGAACAACACAATGCCAATAGCTGATAACAACACGATAGGCGCGAAAACCGCAGCTCCATCAAACTGTGTCATCATTCGCCGGCTGAAATACCCAAGCCCAGCCTGCGCCCCGAGCCATTCGCCGATTGCAGCACCGATCACACTTAATGTAACAGCTACTTTCACTCCCGAATAGAAGTGCGGCAAAGAGGATGGAACGAGCAATTTGATAAAGACCTCTTTTTTCCCCGCACCCATTGTCATCATTAGTTCTTTCAATTCTTTACTCCCAGATTGCAGTCCATCATATGTATTCACCGTGATAGGAAAAAACGTAATCAACACAGTTACGACTACCTTGCTCCAAATGGAGTAGCCGAACCAAAGAACAAAAATCGGCGCAAGTGCAATGATCGGAATCATCTGTGAGGAGATAATAATCGGGTAAAGCGCTTTTTCCACAGTCGGACTGATGCTCATCCAAACAGCGATCCCCGTTCCTAATAAAATAGAAATAGCCAGGCCTATGATGATAATCGCCAGCGTAGCAGGCAGATGTTCGAACAATAGCGGCTCTTTCAATTCCCATAACTTACTGAGAACGCCTGTCGGCGGCGGAAGAATAAACATCATGTTCATCCCCCGCGCTGCAGCTTCCCAAATGAACAGAAAAGCCGCAATTAATAAGGCTGCCGGCAGCATTCCTTTTACCTTTCTCACACTGTCACCTTCCCTCTCAGCTGCTCAAGCAAATGCTCCCTTAGCTCAATCATGTCCGGTTGATTTAAGTCTTGTAAATCTCTCGGTCTCGAGAGGGGCACGTTGACTTCTTCAAGTGTGTGAACAGGTTTTTCAGAAAAAACGAAAATGCGGTCAGATAGAAAAAGCGCCTCATTGACATCATGTGTAATAAATATGATCGTGTTTTTTCGTTTCTCCCACTGAGCCATCAGCCATTCCTGCATTGACAGCCTCGTAATGGCATCAAGTGCACTGAAAGGCTCATCAAGCAATAGTACATTGGAGCCGCTTAACGACGTACGCAAAAAAGAAACGCGCTGCCTCATGCCTCCTGATAATTCATGAGGAAAGCGATTCTCCATTCCAGCTAATCCGAATTCTTCAAGAAGAGGAACAATCTGTTTCCGGGCTTCTTCTTTATGAATGCCTTTTAATTCAAGGGGCAGGGCTGCATTTTCGAGAACCGTCCGCCATGGCATCAATAAATCCTGCTGAGGCATGTACCCGGCTTTTCCAAGCCTGCTTTCATGTATCTGTCCATTAATAAAAATCTTTCCTTCATCGGGATCTTCAAGTCCGGTAATTAATCTGAAAAGTGTACTTTTTCCTGACCCGCTCGCACCTACAATCGTAATAAATTCCTGATCATAAATATCTACATTTAAAGATTGAAGAATAGGGACAGAGCGCCCCTGCTTTTTTTCTTTATAGGAAAAAGTCACATTCTCAAACTCTAGAACTTTTTTATTCATCTCCAGGCCACATTTGCTCATTGTATGCCATATCCCAGAACATATACTCATAGCGGGTCGTATTTAGAAAG
Organism: Bacillus lumedeiriae; assembly: GCF_044891285.1. Taxonomy (NCBI): domain Bacteria; kingdom Bacillati; phylum Bacillota; class Bacilli; order Caryophanales; family Bacillaceae; genus Bacillus; species Bacillus lumedeiriae. The sequence goes on along the minus strand of NZ_JAUIYO010000002.1, from coordinate 37,867 downwards.
ATTTCTTCCAATCGATCAAGCTCTTCTTCACTCTTTCCGGCTGTGTGTTTATCTAATAGTTCGATGCACCATACAGCCAGCTCGCCGAACTCTTTCGATGAGTACATTTTTATCCAGTCACCATACAGCTCATGTTCACTTGCACCTGGAATTTCATTCAGTTCCTTTCCAATCTCCCAGTAACTCCATGCACACGGCAACAGTGCAGAAATCAGCTCAGCAAGGGTCCCATTCTGACTGACATGGAGCATATAATGTGTATACGCAAGTGTAATTGGAGATGGCTTCGCCTGCTCCAGCTCTTCCTCTGAAATACCAAACCTAGCTGCATACTGGCGGTGAAGCGACATTTCGAAATTAAGAGTCTCATTCAATAAGGACGCAAACCTTCCCATCGTCTCCACATCCGTCGCTTTAACAGCTCCAAGCGCAAACACCTTGGAATAATCGATTAAATATAAATAATCCTGAACCATATAAAAACGGAATTTCCGCTGATCAAGCGTTCCATCGCCGATCCCCTTTACAAAAGGATGCTTATGATTTTGCCTCCAGATCGGTTGTAATTTCTCATGTAACCTTTCACTAAACTTCATTGATATACACTCCTTAGAATCTATTAATTGCAATGCCTAACTGCCTAGAAATGCGTATAGACGTTTGTTCATACATTTGCATGCGTTGTGCATCATTCCGGATTTTTTGTTCACACTTTTAAACCTTTATCCATCGTTAGAACAATAAAAAAACTGCTTCTCACAGGGAGAAGCAGTTTTATAAGTTCTTATTTTGCTGCAATGACAAAAAGAATTGCAGCTTAACATACTCACAATGCCTCTTCCCTACGCTGGCATGACCCAGTTCAGGTAATAAGGGTTAAGGTATTTCACCTTTCTCAGCTTATTAAAGCACCCCCAAGGATCAAACTATTTAATTAGACTTTACTTAGTTGTAACATACTTATAGCCTTACATCAATAAAATTCTGAATTTTTAAATAAATTAAAGCGATCATTTTATTTATCATTCACATGTATATTAATAGAAAGTTCATTTGCGGAAGGAGCTATGCTGCTGTGTATTATTTTTATCCGTATGGGCGTCCCTATGCTACTACATTTACAAATTATGATCTTCACCAAGCATTCATAAGACCTTATCCTACAGTCAATACAGTCTTCTTTAAACAGTCTGCCCAATCAATGAAAAGGCTCTTGAATGAAACAACTCTGCTTCTAAACAAGATAACGACTGACAATGATTTTGCCTTTCGCTTAATGGCTGCTGCTCAATCTTCTAACCGACAAGAAGTAGAACGGCTCATCCGATCGTCCGGAATGCTCACAAAAGCGGCTATTTCTTTTAATCCAGATTTTTTTCGGCTTGAACTACAAACAGATTCAGGGAATTTGCAATGTTGTAAGCTGGCCGTTTCGATTCGTTGGAATCAATGATTAGGACGATATTTCCAGACTTTCATTTTGACGATCCGTTTCACTAAAACAAGGCCAATCAATGATCCGGAAAGACTGCTGACAAGAAACGCAGGCAAAAAGAAAAAGGCGCCGACTGTCGTTCCCATCAAAATTTTTGCATAAGGCACAGCGAATAAAGAAGCAATTAGTCCCGTACCAGTTATTTCTCCAATAGAAGCCCCCCAAGCATGTCTCGTTTTTTGATAAATATATCCGGCAAGAAAAGCTCCAATCATTCCGCCTGGAAAAGCTAATAACGAGCCTGTCCCCATAAGGTTTCGAAGCAATCCAGTTACAAATGCGATAATAACCGCAGGCCCTGGGCCGAGCAGCACACCGGCCATCACATTGACCGCATGTTGAACAGGATATGCTTTGGCTATTCCAGCAGGAAACCAAATAAGAGAAGAGCCGAACGTCGCGATGGCCGTAAATAAAGCCATGTATGCCAGTTTTTGCACTTGGTTCATATACATTCCTCCATTATAAAAAGCCGAACCCTTATCTAGGCTCGGCTTTTGTAAGTGAAATAGTTTATGAATATACTACTTTCCTACGCTGGCATCACCCAGATCAGGTTCAAAGAGTTGAAAAACAATTCGCTTTTCTCTCAGCCTTTAACAGGCACCTCTAGTAGCTTTCCTATTAAGTTCATTTTCTATTATAGAATGAATTATATTGAATGGGAAGGTCTTGGCAGTGTAATTTTTCATTTATTGCGACATCTTCTTATATAAAGGCTTTGTTGATTCTCGCCTTCCTCGGGTGGTCCGGGAGCCTCCTCGCCGCTATCGCGCCTTCGAGGTCTCATGTGAACGCACAGTCTCCCGCCTTCCTCCAATCCACAATAGTGATTGACATAACCTATATAAAAAGCATGAGTACGGCTACCTGTGTCTTGCTTCTCTAAACCGTCGGCTTACTTCATCCCAGCAGACAACATTCCACCAGTTCTCTATATAATCCGCTCTTTTATTTTTATATTTTAAATAATAGGCATGTTCCCACACATCAAGAACGAGGAGCGGAACAATATCCCACTGACTTAAGTTTTGATGTTTTTCCGCTTGCAATATTTCCATCCGCTGTGCCTGCGGCGCCCACACAAGGATGGCCCAGCCTCCGCCTTCCACATGCTGCGCTGCTTGTGAAAATTGATTTTTAAATTCAGCGAAACTGCCAAATGAACGGGACATCTCACGCTCTAGCTCTCTTGATGGCTTTCCTCCTCCCTGTGGACACATCACTTTCCAAAAAATCGAATGCAAATAATGGCCTGCACCGTTGAACGCAAGCTCCCTTTCCCAATGTTTAACAAGCTGAAAATCATTCACTTTCCGTGCCTTCGCTAATTCTCGCTCTGCTTTATTTAAGCCATCTACATAGCTTTGGTGGTGCTTATCATGATGAAGCCGCATCGTTGGTTCATCAATATATGGTTCCAGTGCATTGTACGGATAAGGAAGCGGAGGAAGCCGATGACCGCCGATTGGAACTTGTTCCACTCTGTTCTCCTGCCCCTCCGAATCACAATCTGTAAACAGTTTTTCATGAAACTGTTGCCATTCTTGTGCCAATGCCCGAACCTCTTTTTCTACTTTATAACATTCTGTCTCATTAAGCGGCCCTGATAACCACTCGTCAATCTTTTCAATTTGTTCTTCCCAGTTTTTAATGAGTGCAGGATCGATAACTTCATTCTCCCAATTCGATAAATCATCACACCACTTTTTCGCTTCTTGCAAATAATGCTGGTACCGCTCCAACTAAACTCCTCCCTTCACCTGCTATTCTCAACATATGCATGCGCGGCATTTACGTTCTTATCGTCTTTTCCAAGCTTGATTATTTCTGATTCTTCCATTTCAAAAAAGCTGTCTGGCAGCCAACATACAGTTGACTGCCAGACAGCTTCTTAAGTGGGATATCCCTTCATCTCTCCCTGGTTTCTAAAAGCCTGTGCACCGTTCTCCTCAAAATCATAAAGAATGTACTTTTTCTTTCAACGTGAACTTTTTGACTGCTTCCAAATCCATATCGTAGCCAATCCCTGCTTGATCCCTAACTTGTATGACACCACCCTGTACAGTTACTTCCGGCTGAATAATATCCCTCTCCCAATAACGCGAAGAAGCTGCGGTGTCTCCCGGCATCGTAAAATGACTCAAAGTCGTAAGCGCAATATTATGCGCTCTTCCCACTCCCGCTTCCAGCATGCCTCCACACCAGACAGGTATACTGTTCTCCTTACAAAGATCGTGAATCTTCTTAGATTCTGTTAATCCGCCGACACGGCCAATTTTGATATTAATAATTTTACAGCTTCCAAGCTGCAGGGCTTTTCGCGCATCTTCATAAGAGTGGATACTTTCATCTAAACAAAGAGGCGTCTGCAATTCTCTTTGAAGCACAGCATGATCGACAATGTCATCCGATGCAAGTGGCTGTTCAATCATCATTAACTGAAACTCATCCAACTTCTTTAGTTCTGGAAGATCTTCCAGCCGATAAGCTGAATTAGCATCTGCCATCAGCAGAATATCTGGAAAAGAACAGCGGATTTCCCTTATGACATCAACATCCCAACCTGGCTTAATTTTTACTTTTATTCGTTTATATCCCTCGTCTACATGTGTTTTTATAATATGTAAAAGGTCATCAACGGTTTCTTGAATCCCGATACTAATCCCAACATCAATCGTTGTATTTTCTCCCCCTAAAGCTTGATAAAGCGGAATGCCTTTTCTTTTAGCATATAAATCCCAAACGGCTCCTTCGATCGCGGCTTTCGCCATATTATTTTTTTTGATTGGTTCAAATAAAGAGGTAATTTCATCTGGATGGGAGATATCTTTGTCTTTTAATAAAGGAATTAAGAAGTCTTCTATCATGTGCCAATTTGTTTGGAGTGTTTCCTCACTATAAAAAGGAGACGGAAAAGCAACGGACTCCCCCCAGCCAGACAAACCTTCTTCATCTTTCACCTCTACTAAAATAAACTCTTTGTTTTTCATTGTTCCGAAGCTCGTTGTAAACGGGAACTTCATTTCCATTTGTAAATGACGCAGTACGATTTCTTTTAATTTCATTGTTTTCTTCCCTTCTCGGCGTTCAATAGATGAACCTCATCACCTTGCCGTTTTCCTCACCCTCTCCTCTTATTGTACATAAAAAGAAAACAGACTGCCAAAAAGTCAATACTCCGCTGACTTTTAGACAGTCCCAAATAATATCTATGCCAGCGGCTTTTCTTCCTCTATAATTTCTTTTATCAGAACATTACGCTTTGCCATTTCTTCTATATATTTATCTCCTGGAACGATTTGCTCCGGCGGGTAGACACCGGTCTTGTCAATCGTTCCCTCAGCAATCATTTGTGCAACAATGGAAATCGTATTTGCCGTCGCTCTAGCCATGGCGGTTACGTTATGAACCGTATCCTTATATGTCGTCATTTCATATGTGCAGGCCGTCTTCCTTCCATCCTTGATTCCCTTTGTCTCTACTCTTAACAGAACAACATCTACTTTGTCTTTTAAATCGACAATTGGATCAAGTGCTTTCAACAAAACATCACGCGGTCTCACTTGAGTGCCGTTTACTTCTACAAAATAATCAGAGCGGGTTAAGTTTAAATCAACGAGCAATTTAAATTTTTCTGCATGCCCCGGATAGCGAATGGTTTTGTATTCTAAACACTCAAGATGCGGATACGAATATGAAAGTGTCGATGTTCCACCTGCTGTATGAAATGCCTCGAGCGGGCCAAACTTCTCAAAATGAATAGTTTCTATTTCAGACAAAGAAGGAATCTCTTGTTTTTTTCCACTCCTAATAATAAGAGATGGGTCTGTGTAATGATCGAACACTCCCTCCATCGAAAACACATGATTGTATTCAAATGGCGGTTCCGGGCGAAGCGGAATGCCTCCTACGTACAATTTAATCGATTCGACTTGATCAAGTTTGCCGGCACCATATCCCGCCAAAATATTAATCATCCCCGGTGCGACACCAAGATCCGGAATCAGCGTCACTTTAGCAGCTTTCGCTTCTTCCTTCATTTCCAACACCCGATCCGTTGCATGACCGATATGCCCGCCGAGATCGACCGAATGTACACCCGCTGCGATGGCCGCTTTAGCAACATCTACATTGAATGAATAAAATAACGCATTAATCGCAACATCATGCTTCTTCATTAAAGCAACGAGCTGATCTGTATTTGAGGCATCAACGAAAATCGCGCTTAGTTTTGGGGATTGCAGAACCCGGCAAGTTTGTTTCGCTTTTTCAACATCATAATCAGCTAATGTGACCTTAGCTACCCCTTTACATTGGACTAAATCCCTTGCCGCTTCTTTTCCCATTAGCCCCGATCCTAGTACGAGTACTCGCATGTTTCATTCCTCCCCATTTGGTTATTATTCTGTTTATGTAGTAGTATATGAAAGAAAAACCGGTTTCTTGATTCCTGTATGAAGACACAAGTAAAAACAGCTTCCTCTGACGCAGGAGGAAGCTGTTTTTACTTGTGTCTGTTAAATAATATTGTCGATTTAATAACAGTTAAGTTCGGTCACCTGGTACATCACAGCCTTCATCTGTGCAAACCGTGTCAGGGGCACCATCCCCAGATAGGTCTTGCAGCACCGGTTTCTCGTTTTCTTCTTCCCATACTTTTTGCAAAGCAGCAGTAAATGCTTCAACCGGCTGTGCTCCAGAAATAGCATACTTATCATTAAATACAAAAAACGGAACACCTTGTACACCAATCCTGCGAGCCTCTTCTTCATCTATCCGCACTTCTTCAGTCAAACGGTCAGTTGCCAAAAATGAAATCACTTCTTCTTTATTTAATCCGGCCTTCCCGGCGATTTCAGCCAGCACAAGATGATCACTTATGAGCAGAGAATCAGTAAAATACGCTTGCAGCAGCCGTTCTGTTACTTCCGCTTCTTTGCCTTTTTCCTCCGCAAGTTTCGCAAGACGATGGGCATCTAGCGTGTTTGCCGGCTTCATCTCATCAAAATTAAATGTTAAGCCGGCTAATGCCGCCTGTTCACCAACATTTTGATTCATTGCTTTTGCCTGTGCAATGCTCATCCCATATTTTGCAGCAAGCGCTTCATGAATACTTTTGTCCGTTTTCTTTGCAGCATCCGGAGCCAGCTCAAAGCTTTTAAACTGAATCGTTACTCCATCTTTGTGAGGAAACATGTTCAGCGCTTCTTCTAATCGACGCTTGCCGATATAACAGAACGGACAAACAAAATCTGACCATACACTAATTTTCATTATTACACCTCTTTTGAGAAGTCTTTGTTAGCCCCCTTGTTGATTTCCGCGAGAGTCTCGCGCCCTCCGCTCTAATCATCAAAGAGACAAGTCATTCACATAGCCCTTAAGAAAAAAGAGAGGAGTACGTATACTCCCCCCTTCTTCATTTATATTTATTCGTCAACTACTGTAACGCGCTCCATCACGTCGCCATTTTTCATTGCACGAACAGCTTCCAGACCAGAAGTTACTTTTCCGAAAACAGTATGTACTCCGTTCAAATGCGGCTGCGGCTCGTGAACAATAAAGAACTGACTGCTGCCGGTATCCTTGCCAGCATGAGCCATAGACAAGCTGCCTGCTTCGTGCTTATGCGGGTTTCCTTCTGTTTCACATTTAATCGTCGTTCCGCTTCCTCCCATTCCTGTGCCAGTCGGATCTCCTCCTTGGCTCACAAAGCCTGGAATGACGCGATGGAATATAACGCCGTTATAAAAACCTTCATTCGCTAACTTTTCAAAGTTCGCCACTGTATTTGGCGCTTCGTTAGGATATAATTCAAACTCAATTGCTTCTCCATTCTCCATTACAATCGTTCCTTTTTTCGCCATAAAAACCTCTCCTTTTTTACATAAAATGTTGTCAGTGTCTATCATACCGGACGAGCGATATAAAGGAAAGTAAGAGGTCTCAGTCATAAGGCAATTTGTAATATCCACATATACATCATTAGTATCTCTTGGCAAAATTAAGAAATTCTATTATTATCTTACTTTGAGGATAAAACGATATAACCTTTTTCTCATGAATGAAAGAAGGAAGTAATTCTATGAAAATATCTTTAAAATATTTAATCTTATTAGTTGTCCTCTTTTCCGTATTGCTCACACTTTTCAGCAGTTTATATGCCGGTTATCAGTTGGAAAGAGAAACACTAATCGAAAATACATTGGAAACAAATCGCGTATATGCGGAGAAACTGGCCAATACGACAGATGATTATTTAACATTCACTTTGCAGACATTAAAAATCAGTTCTGAAATCCTCGCTCCTTCTATGAAGAGAAATGAAGAAGCCCTTTTAACTGAAGTCAATCAGTTAAAATACCAATCGAATATGTTTAATTCTGTCGCTGTCGCTGATCAAACCGGTACTGTGATAGCTGTTTCACCTGAGAGTTTAGAAATTAAAAACAAAAAATTAAATTCCCCGGCAGCACTTCAAGCATTGAATGAAAAAAAACCGCTCATTTCTAAACCTTTCATATCAATCACTGGGCGGCTCGTTATTTTCATTTCACATCCCATCTTTGACCAAAAAGGGGATTATCTTGGTTTTGTAGGCGGAACGATTTATTTGAAAGAAAAAAGCATTTTAAATGAATTGCTGGGTGAACATTTTTATGATGATGGATCTTATGTATACGTTGTAGATGGTGATGGGAGGATTATTTATCATCAATCCCCTGACCGTATTAATGATGATGGTTCTACAAATCCTGTCGTTCAAAAGCTGATGAAAGGAAAAAACGGAGCCCAGCGAGTAATTAACACGCAGGGAAAAGATATGCTGGCAGGGTTTGCAGCGATTCCTACAGCTGAATGGGGGGTGGTTTCGCAGCGCCCCTCTGCCATGGCTCTCGCTCCTTCAAATGCCATGATAAAGAGCATGATCATAACTGCCTTGCCGCTCATTCTTATATCATTAATCATTATCTCACTTCTCCTAACAAAGATTATCCAGCCTTTGCAGCAACTTGCTTCATTAGCCGAACATAGCTCCCAGCATGATCAGAAACAAGATATTGCAAACATTCATGCCTGGTATTATGAAGCCATTCAGTTGAAAAAGGCACTACTGAGCAGTTTTCGCATTCTTCACGAAAAAGTAAGCGATTTTCAGCAGCAATCATCCACTGATCCTCTCACCGGACTACGCAATCGGAGAGCAATGAGTGAACATCTTGCTACACTAGCAGAGGGAAAGCGTCCTTTTGCTGTCATCCTTTTAGATATTGATTACTTCAAGAAAATAAATGACACATACGGACACGGGGTTGGCGATGAAGTGCTTATTTTCCTTGCCAGACTCATGAAAGAAACAGTCCGAGAAGGAGACATCTGCTGCCGTTATGGAGGAGAAGAATTTCTAATCATCCTTCCAGAAGCGGACACTTCATTAGCCGAACATGCAGCGGAAGAACTGCGGATTCACTTAGAACAAACGATCAGTCCAACTAGTGAAGTCATTACCATTTCAGCGGGAGCAGCTGCCTTTCCTAATGATGCGTCTACTCCTGCTGAACTAATTAACTTAGCTGACCAGTGCCTCTACCAAGCAAAACAAACGGGCAGAAACAAGGTCATCATACCGACCTTCTGATCACAAAAAAGCCTAAGACCAAAGGGGCCGCCCTCATAATAACAATACAATGGCTGGTGAAATGAGTAACAGCCATCTAATATATTATACGAGGAGTAAGACCTGGCCCTTTTGAGTCAATGCTAGGCTTCTAAACCATCCTTATATCCCTGCCAATATTCTTTTTGCTTTTTGCTTCTTATCCGGTTTTATAGCCCACAGTGTATAAAGAGCGGCAAACAAGCTTAAAACCGCAAACACGAAATATAAAAACCCAGGAATACTTTTTAGTAACACTGCTGTGAGAGGCGGGCCTGCTGCTACTCCTAAAAAACGCATGCTGCTATAAAAAGAGGTAATCGTTCCTCTTTCTTCTTTTGAAATGCCATCTGTAATTAGCGCGTCCAAACAAGGCAAGGAAAGACCGATTCCAATACTAGCTGCTGTCAGCAGCATAATCATGAAAACTAGTCCTATCTCCTGATTTATAAAAGCAAGTGCTATGGCTCCACCTCCGTTGCTAAATAATATAATGGAGCGCATGGTGGTTTTGTTACCGCCAATTTTCTTGCCGCACATGTAAGAAGCCAAACAAAGGAACAGCAAAGGGATCGCCAAAATGAACCCTTTCATAATACCCGTAATGTCATATTCACTTTCAAGGAGTGTCGATAAATGAAATAAAAAACTAAACAAAATAAACATATTCACACAGCCGATAACAAATACAGCCACCAGCCAGCGTCCATTGTGTTTAAAAGTATCTTTCATACCATCAATAAATTGCCGAAAGCTCTTTTTTTGCTTTTCTCCGCTATTTTCGGGTGTCCTTACAAATTTCATAATGAGAACAAGTGAGAGGAGAGAAAGTATAGGAATAGAAACAAACGGAAGATACCAGATCACCACTGCCAGCGCAGCCCCCAAAATAGGGCTTAACACTTTCCCGAACGTATTAGCTGTTTCAATAATCCCTAATCCTTTGCTCATTTCTTTTTCTTCCTTAAACATATCGCCGACCGTCGGTAAAACAACAGGAAAGGCACCAGCGGCACCGGCTCCCTGCAGAAACCTGCCAACTAGAATCATTACATATGGATCTTCCAATTTCCAGGCGGCCCATGCGGAAATAACTCCGCCTGCCGCAGCTAGAATTAAACTAGGTATCATAACTTTCTTTCTGCCGATCCTGTCAGATAAATACCCCGCTAGTGGAATAAGTACAATGGCAATTACTGAGTAAACAGTAATAATTAAACTGGCTTGAAACGCGGAAATACCCAGCTTCTTTTCCATAACCGGCAAGACGGGGATAAGGGCGGAATTCCCTAGTGTCATGGCTAACGGTATCGATGCTAGTGCAAAAAGATCCCACTTTTTTTCCTTCATAACGATCCTCCATTGCTTAAAATAAAATACCTAACACAGGAAGGTATTTCTTGTGATTACTGTCTCCTTCTATAGGGGAAATATACTGAACCCAAAACAACTAAAATTAAAATTAGTTAGTCCATATCAAAAAGCCTCATCCCTGCAGCTGCATAGCAGGAATGAGGCTTTCATTGGACTAACTTCAGTGCCCGGCCCCTCGAGGTTATAAGATGCACTGATTGCATGGCTGAAAAGTGCCATTTCATCAGTTCGGCTTATACTGGCCGGGGCTAAGAAGGCGCTTACGCTTTTCTTAGTTGATCGAGTGCTTGTTTTAGATCTTCCCAGATGTCTTCTTTAGCTTCGAGGCCGATGGATAGACGGATAAGCTCATCGGATATCCCCATTTGATTTCTCATTTCTTCAGGGATTCCTGAATGTGTCATCGTTGCCGGATGCTGAATCAGTGTTTCGGCATCGCCGAGACTTACCGCTATGTTGATAAATGATAAATCATTAAGCAGTTTTTGTGCCTGTTTTTTGCTGCCGTTAATTTCAAATGAGATTAAGCCGCCGCCCTTTCTCATTTGCTTTTGCATAATTTTATAATCATGACTTGCCTCATCACCTGGATAGAATACGTTCTTCACGGCTGGATGCTTTTTCAATTGTTCGACAATATAGGCCGCATTCTCGCAATGACGATCTAAGCGGACATGTAAAGTTTTCAATCCTCTTAACAAAAGCCACGCATCGAACGGGGAGAGCACACCGCCCACATCTTTTAACGTCGTTTTGGCAATTGTATTCATCATTTCTTTCGTTCCTGCTGCAAGGCCGGCAATCACATCTCCATGACCGCCAATGTATTTCGTGGCGCTATGCAAAACAATATCACAGCCGGATTTCAACGGCTGCTGCAAGTAAGGAGAAGAGAATGTGTTATCCACGACGACCGGGATACCGTGTTTCTTTGCCGTCTTCGCTACTAGCTCTAGGTCAATTAATTTCATCGTCGGGTTGATTGGTGTTTCTACATAAATACAAGTCGTTTCAGGACGAATTTGCGCCTCAATCTGCGCTTCTGTTTCCATCGCGCAAAAATCATGGGTAATTTGATACTTTTCGGCCATTAATTCCAGCAGGCCGAACGTACATCCATAAATTCCTTGTGAACATAAAATGTGATCGCCGCTCTTTGTTAAGGCGATTAAGATGGCGGAAACAGCTGCCATTCCCGAACCGAAAGCAAGCCCTGCTTCTGCCCCTTCAAGCTCAGCAATTCTTTCTTCTAATGCCCGCACCGTCGGATTTCCGATTCTTGAGTAAATATAGCCGTCTTCTTCCCCAGCAAAGCGCCTCTCTCCTTGCTCAGCGCTGTCAAATGAAAAAGTAGATGTTTGAAAAATAGGAGTGGTGAGACTGCCTAAATGTTCTTTTGCATCGTAGCCCGCATGAATCACTGCTGTTTCAATATTTTTGAACTTTTCTTTCATGTTTTCCGCTCCCTTAACTAAGTCGTACACTTAAAAATTTCCATTCATTTTTATTTTATATCAAAATTGTAAATTTGACATTGTTTTCTCCTATTTAAAAGGCTATGTTAAACTCCCCTGCTGATTTCCACTCCAATCGACAAAGGGCAAAATCAATAATAACGATTAACACAACTTTAAAAAAAGAGGTTAACTCAACTCCTTCTTGGTTTTGAGTTAACCTTTCTTGTCTAGTTTTCATTCATTGATAGCCAGTCATTTTCACTTTTTTTCGTACTTCTGCGATATTTTTCATTTTATTATCCCAGCAGGCCTGGCTTAAATCAACAGGGTATTCTTCAGGATTAAGCGACCGCTTATTCTCTTCCCACAGCAGCTGTAGATTTTCTTTGGCAAATGCTTGGATTTCCTTGATGTCCGGCTGAACGTACACCAGCTGCCCTTCCTTAAAGATATATTCATGCAGTTCTCTTACTTCAAAGTTCGTTACAAACTTGCTGATGAACGTATGCACCGGGTGAAACATTTTCAGTCGTTCTTCTTCCGCTGGATTTTCATATTCCATCGCTAAATAATCGCCTTCCGACTTGCCATTTTGCTTGTTAATAATTCGATATAGACGCTTTAGACCAGGGGTTGTCACTTTTTCCGGGTTTCCGGAAATTTTAATCGTATCTTCCATGATTCCTTCTTCATTTTCAATGGAAACGAGCTTATATACAGCCCCTAAAGCTGCCTGATCAAAAGCTGTGATCAGCTTCGTACCAATTCCCCAGCCATCAATTTTGGCTCCTTCTGTTTTTAAGCTCATGATAGTGTACTCGTCTAAATCATTAGATGCAATAATTTTTGTATGGTGAAAACCGGCAGCATCAAGCATTTTTCTTGCTTCTTTTGATAAATAAGCTAAATCGCCGCTATCTAAACGAATCCCTACAAAATTAATGCGGTCCCCTAGTTCTTGTGCTACTTTAATGGCCGTTGGTACACCTGATTTTAACGTGTCATACGTATCCACTAAAAACACACAGTCTTTATGGCGCTCAGCATATTTGTGAAATGCCGTATATTCATCTCGATACGTCTGAACAAGTGAATGGGCATGTGTGCCAGAAACCGGGATGCCAAATAATTTTCCAGCTCTAACGTTGCTCGTACTGTCAAAGCCGCCGATATAAGCGGCTCTCGTTCCCCAAATAGCAGCATCAAGTTCATGAGCCCGGCGGCTGCCAAATTCCATGGCTGTTTCTTCACCAACCACTTGTTTAATCCGGGAAGCTTTCGTTGCGATCAACGTCTGATAATTAACGATATTCAGCAAAGCCGTTTCAATAATTTGCGCCTCAGCAAGCGGAGCTTCTACTCTCAGGATTGGCTCGTTTCCAAACACCATTTCTCCTTCGCGCATCGCTTTGACTGTGCCGGTGAATGTCATTTCTTTCAAATAAGCAAGGAATTCTTCTCCATAGCCTAACTCATCACGCAAATAGTCAATATCACTCGCTGAAAATTTGAAATTCTTTAAATAATCTATGATTCTTTCTAACCCTGCAAAAATGGCATACCCGTTACCAAACGGAATCTTCCTAAAATACAATTCAAACACAGCTTTCTTTCCGTGAATGCCATCCTTCCAGTAAGTTTCAGCCATATTGATTTGATATAAATCTGTATGTAAAGCCAATCCATCGACTTCAAAACGTTTATCCATGTTCGTTCCCTCCACAATTCAATCGCTCTTGCTGCTAAACAATCTCAAAATGCCGCAGCGGTCTATTTAGTCCATCTTTTATGTGATGTTTTTCACTTATAAATGCTCTTAATGGGGCTATATTCATTGAATCGATACAATGTCGTTTTAAACTTAGAATTCCTCTGTGTTGTTTTAGGTTTCCCATCTTCATCAAGTACTTTCTCTAGAAATGGGAGTTTCGGTGCTTTGCGCCAAAAAAACGGCTCGGATTTTACCACTTCTTCTACAAGCTCTCCCGATACACATAAAACAATATGACGAAGTTCCGATAATGTAAATTCGGCAGGAAGGAATTCTTTTGCAAGTGTTGTTTGCAGCATTTCGAGCTGAATTTTCTTTAATGCATCCTTAATAATGAGTTTATGATCAAAAGCAAGCGCCAGCTCAAGCGCTTCTTGAATGTTAAATAATTGAATATCCATTGCATCATCGCCTGCTCTTCTGTCCGCTAACAAATGTTCCGGCACCGCTGCATAATGAGCATTGGAAATCAGCCATCCCCGCGGGTCACGGCCGTCCTTATCATACACCGCATAATGCTTTAAATGAATACCGCTTAAACCCGTTTCCTCTTCTAACTCTCTCATCGCCGCTTCAAGTGCTGTTTCATCCGGTCCAACAAATCCTCCCGGTAATGCCCACTTGCCGCCTTCAATGTTCGGCTTTCCTTCACTGTTCTTCAAAGCTCTCTTAATAAGCAGCAATTGAAGCGAGGTGTCGAATGGTGCACCCTCATCCTGCTTAATCGTAAAAATAACAATATCACTTGTGTATCCATCAGGTGTACGATACTGTTTACTATCATACTCCTTTAACGCTTCTTTGTGGGATATAAATTGATTCAACGTCTATTTTCACCTCAGTTATTATCCGCAAAGTATTAATGATTAATAAATCGTTAATCAAAATATACATAAAAGAATGGATAGAAACAACCTTTATTCAGTTTGTGTAAAAGAATTAGAACAGAAAATGCTGATGTTTTTGCTCGTATTAAATGAGCTCTGTCTCCATGAAATCTAGCAAAAGACTCCGTTTCGGACGAAATGAGTCAAAAATCGTTTTATTCACGCGGTCATTTAACATATCATTGTAAAAAAAGACAAAAAAAACGAGGCCTCTATGCCTCTATTTCCATCATTATGCACCTTTTTTTATTTTTGGGCGTTGACTGATCGCTCTTAATATTGATAATTTATCTTGAACCGTTAACATTCTCCAGCTTTTCACTTTTATTTTCATGCTGAATCCCACCTTTATATGAAATGATGAAATGTTTGACTTGTCCATGTTCGATCGTTTGCTGCTTCATCGCTATTTTATCCTCTTATTCTATAATTACTGTTTTTCATCAAAAATAAAACAAAATTCGTTCCACAAAAATTGACGAAAATCCGCAAAAAATTCAAAATCTTCTAACTAAAAGAAAAAATTAGGATTTGAAACACTGTGTATATGACCAACATGTTCTATATTCAGTGCTCCTGCATAGATTCGACAAGTACAGCTAAATCTAACATCTACTCTTCATTTCACCATTCAACGTTCCTAGTAAATACCAACGATATTCACTATCTGAAATAATCCCTCTGTTTTTTTTCATCTGAAAAGGGTAAATTAAAATTATCTATCATTTATTTTCATAATAGCCTAAAAAATTTGCCTTTAAACATTATTTCAGTAAGGAGCTTATTACTTATGACACTTACAAATGAGCAGCGGATTGAATTACATGGATTTAATAATTTAACGAAAACACTCAGTTTTAATATGTATGACATCTGCTACACAACAACAGAGGAAGAACGGACAGCTTATATCGAGTACATTGATGAGCAGTATAACGCCGACCGGTTGACGAATATTTTAAAAACAGTCGCAGATATGATTGGGGCTCACGTATTAAATGTCGCAAAGCAAGATTATATTCCCCAAGGAGCCAGCGTCACACTTCTCGTATCAGAAGGACCGATTGTGGAAGTGTCAGCGGAATCACTTGATGAATCGCCGGGACCGCTTCCTGATTCTGTTGTTATGCATCTCGACAAAAGCCATATTACCGTTCATACGTATCCTGAGTTTCATCCACACGAAGGCATCAGTACATTTCGAGCAGATATTGACGTCTCTACTTGCGGCGAGATCTCTCCACTGAAAGCATTGAATTATTTAATTCATTCTTTCGACACAGATATTATGACCATTGATTATCGAGTAAGGGGATTCACAAGGGATACGAGCGGATATAAACTTTTTATCGATCATGACATTAACTCGATTCAAAACTATATTCCAGACGAAGTCAAACAGCAATATGACATGATTGATGTAAATGTATATCAGCAAAACATTTTTCATACGAAATGCAAACTGCGAGAGTTTGACCTGGATAATTACTTATTTGGGCATACGACGGATGAGCTGTCTCCGGATGAAATAAAAGAAATCACAGAAAAACTAAAAATTGAAATGGATGAAATCTTTTATGGACAAAACATCCGGCAAGCAAAAGGGGTGCTGGATTAAGCAAAAAATAAGCCGCTGTTTCTCCTCAGCTGCAGGATGATAAAATGATTTTCGGGGCTGTTTAACACAAAAATTTGCAACGCTTATAAAACAGCTCTGAAAATCAGCAACATTTCATAACATAGCTTTCTCTTCGGAAAACAATAACTGTTTTATAGTAATCTGCTTCTTTTAAAGAGGGCATCATGCGGACTGCCACTGCTAGCTTTTCTCATACATACCGGAAGGTCGAATCAACTTAAATGTCCCTGTTCCCTTTGCTAACAGTTTCCCATCTTTATCCTTTATTGTTCCTTCCACAAAGGCCGTCTTGTATCCTCTGGAAAGAATCTCTGCCTCAGCAAAGAGCTCTCCACACGTCACTGGAGCTATATAATGAATCGCTAAATTAGTCGTCACACACCGCGTCTTCGTGACTGACCTCAATTGCATACTTTGAATGAAATCAAGGACAGAAGCGTACACCCCGCCATGCATTGTGTTGTTCGTATTTAGTAAATACTTTTTCACGTCCAGTTTAATTTTGACGTTTCCTTCTTCAAATCGGAGAATGTCCAAACCAAGATGATGAAGAAATGGACACTCCTTAAACTCTTGCACAATATCCTCAAGCTGCATGCTGCCATCCCCTTCGTTTAATCTTCTAATATGTTTTTTCCACCCTTATCCTACCTTACCTTTCCAAGTATGAGAATACAAAAAAAAGCATCCTTAGAGGACACTTTTTTACAGTACTTTGCTTAAAAATGCTTTTGTACGTTCATGCTGCGGATTGGAGAACAGCTCGGCCGGCTCATTCTCTTCGATAATGTAGCCGTTATCCATAAAAATGACACGGTCACCTACTTCACGGGCAAAGCCCATTTCGTGTGTGACAACAATCATCGTCATCCCATCTTTTGCCAGCTGCTTCATTACTTCAAGTACTTCGCCAACCATTTCAGGGTCAAGAGCAGATGTCGGTTCATCAAACAGCATGACTTTCGGCTCCATGGCCAGTGCGCGGGCAATAGCAACCCGCTGTTTTTGACCGCCGGATAAAGAATCAGGATATGCGAAAGCTTTCTCGGCGAGCCCTACTTTTTTAAGAAGAGCCATTGCTTTTTGTTCCGCTTCTTCCTTTTTCATTCCCTTTACGTTCATCGGAGCAAGTGTCACATTTTGCAGAATCGTTTTATGCGGGAACAAATTAAAATGCTGAAACACCATGCCGACCTCTTTGCGAATTTCATTGATATTTGTTTTTTTATCGGTTAAATCTTTACCAGTTACATACACCTGTCCGCCAGTGACTGATTCTAGCAGATTCAGACAGCGGATAAACGTTGATTTACCAGAACCGGATGGACCGATAATTACAACCACTTCCTGCGGTTTCACATCGAGAGAAATATCTTTCAGCACTTCATTGTCACCAAATGATTTTTTCAAATGTTTAACGGAGATCATTCTGTGTTCATTCTCCTTTCGATGTAATTCATTAAATAGGTCAGCGACAGTGTTAACACGAGGTAAATGGCCGCTACCGTAATGTACGGCTCCCATACTCTAATATACTGTCCCTGCGCCGCGCGTCCCCAATACATAAGCTCAGGCGCAGCGATAATAGCAGCAAGCGATGAATCTTTTAATAATACGATGAATTCATTACCAAGTGGTGGAATCATCCGTTTCACTGCTTGCGGCACAATAACAAGCTTCATTGCCTGAACGTGGGTCATACCAAGTGAACGGGCTGCTTCCATCTGCCCCTTGTCAATCGATTGAATGCCGGCGCGGAAAATTTCCGCAATGTACGCAGAAGCATTTAACGAAAGTGCGATAATAGCGGAGACGATCGGATTAGATGGAGATATAAACAACGGAACGACACCAAAATGAATGAGTAAAATTTGCACAAGAAGCGGAGTTCCACGGAAAAAGTTTACGTACCAGACAAATGGAAAGCGAATCCATTTGTTTGTTGACATTTTACCCAATCCGATAAACAGACCAAGAATGAGACCAATCAAAATTCCAGCAAACGATAATCCTAATGTTAAGAGAGTTCCTTTAATAAATAATGGCATATACTCTACGATAATATCTGTACGAAAATCCATTTACACTTCCCCCTTTCCAAGAAAAAAGCTGTCCACAGCCATAAGCCTAAAGTGGACAGCCATTCTCCCTTACTGTTTGGCCGCTTCTTTTAATGAATCTACATCGGGCTCTTTCCCAAACCATTTTTTGTAAATTTCAGCATATTTTCCGTTACTATATAGTTCATTCAGTGCTTTATCAAAGTCCGCCTTATATTGACTTCCTTTCGGGAAAACAATACCGTAATACTCTGGTTTGAACTGCTGATCATCGCTGACTGTTTTCACACCGCTGTCCGGATTGTTTTTCACGTATTCAAGAGCAACAGCAATATCAGTCACAGCCACTTGTACGTCACCGCTTTGTAAAGCCTGGAACATCAGTGCCGCTGTTTCGTATTTAGAAATAGACGGAGAATTTTTTCCAACGACCGATTCTGCGGAAAACTGGCCCGTTGTTCCATTTTGAACACCGATTTTCTTACCTTTTAAATCCTGAGCATTTTTAATATCTGTTCCTTCTTTAAATGCCATCATACTGATTGATTCAAAATAAGGAACAGAAAAATCATAGGATTTCTTCCGTTCGTCATTAATTGTGACACCGGCCATACCAATATCAAGCTGTTTGCTTTGCAATCCAGCAAACATAGCATCCCAACCGGTATTTTCAATATTTACTTGATAGCCTGCCTCATCCGCTGCTGCATTTAAAAGATCGACATCGAAGCCGCTCACTTTGCCTTTATCCATAAATTCAAACGGCGCAAACGTTGCTTCTGTTCCTACTTGTAACACTTTCTTCTCTTCTGATGTTTGTTTCCCAGCTGAATCTTCTTGTCCTCCTCCACATGCAGACAATACGAGTGCGCATCCTGCCGCCAGTGTTAAAAAGGACTTTTTAATTGAAATCTTCATGTTATCAACTCCTCTGATTATTTTACAAACTCTTTATCACCTGACAAAATAATAGCTTGCACAATAATAATTTTCAATGTTTTTTTATTTCTAAAATTTATATTTAAAAGGAATATTGTATTTCTATTCACTCCTCATTAATTATAATACTATAACGAAAATGCGCAAGTTCTTTCGGTTATTTTTTACGCTTTTCCTCTTCAGGAAAAAAAGAGATGAACTATAATCATCCACTTAAGATACAAGTAGTAGTTCTCTTATTGCCTATTTCCCCATACGCGTTATTCATCCATCTTCTTTACCCATTTATAATGTGCATTAAAACGAGCGTTTTATGAGGAGGGATCGAACAATTAAATACTTAAAAAAATCTGTAGAACACCATATATCATTTCAACATGAAGCATTCTCAATATTCATTTTCTATTCTCAGTTGTAATAACGGTAGACATCGTTCTTTTTCTTCGTTCAGGGGCTGGTTCGTTTTGAATGAGTTTCATCATTTCCTGCCCGATGGCCGTCACAAAGTGATGAAATTCAGCATCGCTTGCATAAAACACAGCCTGCCGGTAACCGGCTCCATCTTTTACGAAGTCAAATGACGGCTGATTGACATACCCTTCAAAATCAGCCAGCACCGCAGCCATAAATTTAATAAAGTAACTGACATGTTCCTCCTTACTTAAACGTAAAAACTCCTCCGCTGTCGTTTCATCAAAGGCCTTCGGGAGCATATAGACTTTTTCGATCGTGCCTCGAACTTGATTCTCTTCTGCCACAGCAATCAAATCGGCATTCACAAGTTTTTTCAAATGTCTATATAAAGATGCCTGAGGCACATCCGGCAGCTTTTCACTCATCTGTTGAACCGTCAGTCTTCGGCCATTGACGAGCGTCTGAACAATTTTCATGCGGACGGGATGAAGAAGTACTTCTCCTTTTGTTTCTTCCATCATTGATTCATTCCTTTCTATTATCATTATCAATAACGATAATGTTATTGATCTTAAATGTAAAGTGTTGAACAAATGACTCCTTCGTATAAACTTTTTTTAATCCACTGTTTTCTGAATACAAACAGATCGGCCCGAAAATACACCTTATTCTGGGCCGGTCTTTTAGTTACAATGATCACCATTGCATGAATGGTCAGAAAGATCAATTTGAATGGTCGTATGTTCAATATGAAATTGATCATGGAGCTTTTCTTGTGCTTCCCTAAGTACCGATTGTCCATCCACACCGGGATCAATAACGATGTGACAACTCAATGCGGGAAAATCAGACGTAATAGCCCACACATGTAAATCATGAATATCATTGACACCAGGCAAATTGAGTAAAGATTCTCTCACCTCAACCACATTAATATGCCCAGGTACCCCTTCCATCAAAATATGAATAGAGTCCTTTGTAACACGGATACCGCTAATAATGATTAAAATAGCAACAATCGCACTGGCAATCGGGTCAGCCATGTTCCAGCCAAAAAACATAATCATTAATGCGGCCGCTATCGCCCCAACTGAACCAAGAAGATCGCCGAGAACATGTAAAAAAGCACTGCGTACATTTAAATTCTCGTCTTTGTCTCCTTTCATTAAAATATACGCAGCAGCAATATTAACGAATAGACCAATAATTGAAACGATCAGCATCCCTACGCTCATCACTTCCGGCGGAGCCAGCATTCTTTTATACGCTTCCCATAAAATATAAATAGAGATCACAAGCAGAGTGAGTCCATTAATGAAGGCCGCTAGAATTTCAAACCGTTTATAGCCAAATGTCTTGGATAAACTGGCTCCTTTTTCACCAAATTTTAAAGCCAAGTAACTAAGACCAAGTGCCGCTGCATCACTCAGCATATGACCCGCATCTGACAATAATGCCAAACTGTTCGTCAGAATTCCCGCAACTACTTCCACGACCATATAAACAGCGATCAGCATAAACGACCACTTTAATGCTTGTTTATTATTGCTTGAATGATGATGCCCGTGGCTATGACTGTGATTATGGCTATGTGAATGACCCATTGAAACTCCCCTTTATATGAATATATGCTCATATGTGTATGTTATTTCAAACATCTCTTTGTTGTTCAAGCTTTTTTAAATCAATACGATACTTTATTTCCACTCGAAAGCCGCCGGTTAGTCATAGTTTATCCAATCTTTCCTTACTATAAAGGAATAGAATCTATTCATATATCTACAGATAAATGGGATTCAATAACCTTTTCAGGGGAAAATAAATTCAAAAAGGAGTGTGGAATCCTATGACAAATGAAGATAAACAAACATCTGAAGGTTTGAATCAAATCTTTGAAATCATTAATGCAAAAGGGGACGAAGGAGAATTAAAAAGAATTGTGAGTAAGGGCCATGAAGAGCCTATCGTTTGCAGTGACGAACTCTTTTATAAAGATTTAAGAGCTATTGTCGATGATACAGTCCGCGAAAACGAATGAACAAAGAGACAGCGAGGTGGAATTTGTGTACAAACTGCTGACCCATAATGATTTAGATGGTGTTGGATGCGGTATTTTAGCGAAGCTCGCTTTTGAAAAGCAAGTGCAAGTCCGCTATAATTCCGTCTCTAGCCTCAATTATGAAGTAGAATGGTTTTTGGAAAACGGGGATAAGAAGACTTTTTTATTGATTACGGATTTATCCGTAAATGACGACAATAAAACAAGGCTTCACGAATTCCATCTTTCCGGGGGCAAGCTGCAGCTGATCGATCATCATAAAACCGCTCTCCATTTTAATGAATATGATTGGGGGCATGTTGTTGTAGAAGATGAAGAGGGAAAATTAACATCTGCAACTTCGTTATTTTATGAATACCTTATCAAACATAAATTAATTGAACCTTCGCAGGCCATCGCCGAATTTGTAGAACTCGTTAGACAATACGATACGTGGGAATGGGAGAAAAATGACAATCAGGAGGCACGAAGGCTAAATGCCCTCTTCTTTTTAATTTCCATAGAGGAATTTGAAGAAAAAATGATCAGCCGCCTTCAGTATCATGATCGTTTCTTTTTTGATGAATTTGAAGAAAAGATCCTCGATATGGAAGATGACAAAATCTCACGCTATATCCGCCGAAAGAGACGAGAGCTCATACAAGCCAAAATTAATCAATCTTTCGCTGGCGTTGTCTATGCAGAATCATATCATTCAGAACTGGGAAATGAACTCGGAAAAGAAAATCCGCATCTCGATTATATAGCAATTTTAAATATCGGCGGCAAGCGGATTGGATTCCGTACCATTCATGATCACATTGATGTATCCGAGATAGCTGGTCAATATGGAGGAGGCGGTCATGCGAAGGCCTCCGGATGTCAAATGACAGAAGATGCGTACAAAAAATTTGTGACCGAAACGTTTCACCTCACACCATTGCGTGAAGACGCTAAAAGAAATCGTTATAATGTAAAAGAATCTTCATTCGGTGCCCTTTATGAAGATCCATCAGGAAGCACTTTCCTTCTTCATTGCCTCAATGAAGAGAAATGGGTGATTCATCATGAGGATAAAGTGTTCGAGAATACTTTCCTAAGCTTCCAAGAAGGAGAGAGGTTCCTAAAAAGACAGTATGAAGCCGCCCTTGCAAAGGATGATGTTTTTGTCGATTACTTGAAAGCGCTAATCAGAAAAAAATAAATAACATACCTAGGCAGACTATTGATAAACGTTCGCTTTCTTCGCTGCTCTCGGAAAGCGATCGCATGCAGCGGGATTCAACAAGGGAGTTTAATAACCGTAAAAATCCCTCTAATTGCCGAAGCCCTAGTGGCTTTTCTTCTCATTTATGGTACTCTTGTAAGGAAGAATAGGAGCGATAACAAATGATAAAAATTGAAATTCCACAGCCTGACCTTATAATTATGAAAAAAAACCAAGAAGGAGATACGAGTGAAGCCGAAATAGCTAGAGAATACGGCTTTATTGACTATCATAAAATTGCCCGCGACAAAGGCGGCGTGTACATGTTTTACGATATTCACGATGAGCTAATGTTCGTTGGTAAGGCAAGAAAACTGCGAATGAGAATCCGCAAAAGTTTTGAAGATTCAGTTTCACCGATTAAAATGCATAGAGATGACGTATATAAAATTGCTGTTTGCTATGTCGACGACCCGATGGAGCGGGAAATCTATGAGACGTACATCATTAATGCACTCAAAGCAAAATACAATATCGACAAAGCTTTTTTTAGATAAACTACATGTTCGTATGAGAACAAGCCCGCCTGTGAACTGCAGGCAGGCTTGTTTATTTTTGTGCAGCAATCCAAACGATTCATATTTATATTTATAGACTGTTGTCAATAAACGCTGTTGTTTGGTCATTATTTTTCAATTCGCGGCAAGTAAATACTGCACCACGGCCGGTAATTTATCGGGAACAACATTCGTTATATTGGTTAATTAACCTCTTTTCGACAAGTTTCATTTGTCGAAAAGAGGCATTTAACGAATAGTGTCGATAAGTTCCCTATTCCTTTTCTTGCCTTTCTTTACAGCGTCTGTTATCGTTAAGAAGAATTATTTTTGTTCGAAGAAGAAGAATAAGTGGAAATACTTTTCGTCTAAAGATTTGAGCAAGGATAGTACCATAGATGTGCTAGGCACACGAGGAGGAAACGTAAATGGAACAAGGTAAAGTAAAATGGTTTAATTCAGAAAAAGGATTTGGATTCATCGAACGCGAAGGTGGAGACGATGTATTCGTTCACTTCTCAGCTATCCAAGGTGAAGGTTACAAAACTTTAGACGAGGGTCAAGACGTTACTTTCGAAACAGAACAAGGCCAACGCGGCTTACAAGCAGCTAACGTTCAAAGAGTATAATTATTAACAATGATCTTGTTCATTCCCCACTCTCATGTTGTCATTCAGAGTGGGGAATTTTGTTTGTTTTCTTATAGTAATCTTTTATGCGATCGCATTGGGAGGAGATGATACTTGTTGTCATTCATATTAACCATCCATATTGCTACAGGTGTTATTTGTCTGCTGACGGGATTGTTTTCTGGATTTTCTAAAAAGAAAAAAGGAAAACATACGCTATTTGGCCAAATTTACTTTTGGTCTTACTCACTTGTTTTCCTCTCGGCTGTCATTATGGCCATCCTTCATTGGGAAGAAAGTGCCTACCTCTTTTATATCGCCCTTTTTTCTTTTTCACTTGCTTTACTCGGCTATTTCTCCGTGAAGAAAAAATGGAAAAATTGGCTAAGTACACATATTGGCGGCATGCTCGGTTCTTATATCGGCATCGTAACAGCTACGCTCGTCGTTAACAGCCACCGAGTCCCTCTTTTAAATGAAGTGCCTATACTTATTGTTTGGCTGATGCCGACGATCATCGGCACTCCAATAATTATTAAAATTGGCAGCAAATACACTCCTAAACGCAAAAAAAATAGCATGTTGATGTGAGCATAACAAGTGATAAGTTCATTATCCTAAATGGAGAAACTTTGTTGTTTTTTTGTTAACAAAGTGCAAACTGTTATTTTCCACTAAGTTGATTGTAGAGGAAGGCGCAAAGACTCCTGAGGGAAAGCAAAGCGCCTGGGACGGAAATCAACAGACACGTTTAAAAAACCATACAAAAAAGAGAATGCCCCTAAAAGTCATATTCTTGGGACATCCTCTTGTTGACTATTAACGAGCAATCACACCGCACGCAATGCGATCTCCAGCATCGCCTGCCGGCTGAGACTTTCCATCATCTGGCTTTGCGTGGATAACAAGAGCAGAACCGTCTTCATCTAATAAGGAATTCTCTTCCCCACTGACCAACGTAACATGTTCTGCCGTTACTTCTGTTTTCACAGTACCGTCTTCACCTACTTCAAGGTTTGGCAAATCGCCAGCATGAGATCCTTTCTCATGATCCATTCCATGACTGGCACCTGTCGGATTAAAATGTCCTCCAGCTGATTCAAAGGCCGGTCCGTCACATTTTCCTGTCTCGTGAATGTGAAAACCATGAGCACCCGGAGGTAAATCAGAAGCTTCCACTTTAATCAACACCCCTGTGTCTGCCTGCTCCAATTTAGCTGTACCAATTTTCTTGCCGTCACTGTTATTTAAATCAATCGTTAATGAGTCTGTTGTGCTTGCCTTTTCTCCTCCTATTTCATCTGCTCGTTCTTCCATAGTTGTCGTATCCGTTTCCTGTGTTACTGCCCCCTCGTTTTTGTTTGTGTCATTCGCTGCCTGATCGTTCCCCTTGCCGCAGGCACTAAGAACGAACAACATCACCAACACGAACGTAAAAAAGAACATTTTTTTCATGCTTATCCCCCATTTACAATAAATTATGTACACATAAGCACTTTACACGCTTTTACTCATATTTAAACATATTTGGATTAATATCCCTCATATTAAATAACTTTTTATTTCTCTTCTTTGACACACGCTCTTATTCATTTATCAGCATTTACAGTATTTCTCGCTCATATAAATAAGCTGAGGTGAAAATAATGACAGTGACAAACAGCTATTTATTTACAAAGGAAGAGATGACTAACCCTGATTTAGTACCAAGGTGGGTGATAGAAGAGTATCAAAACTTTCATAATGTCGTGACAAACCGAACATTCCCCTGCACGTTTGGCATGTCAGCTCAAAAAAAGGGGGAGCTGCGTTATTCGTATATTAGTCACGATGACTGGTCACATCTGCCGCAGGCACTAGAAGCATTCATTTCGTTATTCGGCAGCACAAAGCCCCTAATCCGTCATGGCTTCTTCTTATTTGTTGAACCGGAAAAAGAAGAAAAGCCACTTACTTACTATCGAGAATATTTTTGGAACATTTTGCAGTTCTTACATGAGGCAGACACAAAGCCTTGGCCGGGCAATTATCCAAAAGATCCTGACCATCACCTATGGGCCTTTTCCTTTGCAGAAGAGCCATTTTTCGTATTTGGCAATACACCTGCTTACAAACAGCGGAAAACGCGTGACCTTGGCAAAAGTCTCATTCTTGGATTCCAGCCGCGCAGAATTTTTGAAGGCCTAGAGGGAACCACACCAAATGGCATTCTATCCCGCGAAAGCATAAGGTCGCGTGTGGAAAAGTGGGACAATCTTCCGAAACACCCAAATATCAGCCACTATGGAGACCCAGAGCATCGAGAGTGGAAGCAATACTTTATCGGCGACGACATTCAGCCAATAGAAGGCAAATGTCCCTTTCATCATAAATAAAAAACGAAATACATCAGAAATTTTCATTGCTTTTGACTATAAGCCTTCAACCTTTCCACTATATGGTCTAATGTTCTTCTTTGCTGCAGAGGATTATTTTTAGATGAAATAAGGTAAAGTAAAATGAGGTGATGTCACATGAAGCAGACACAAACTTTAAGCGAGTTTATTGAGTTTGCTCAATCTGCAAGTAAAAACGGGCAATTATTTATTAGCCAGCAGGAAAACTATCCATCAGGGGTATCGCTTGGGGATGAAGATATGGGAGGCATCGGCGTTGAGATGCATGTCGACATGCTGCTAGCCGCTCCCGAAAAAGCGATTCATTTTGAGAAGACGTATAACGACCTCAATGAATACGAAGAAACAATTATGCAAATAAAAGCAATTGAACAATCACTCCCTTCGCAAAGAATAAATTCTTCTGATATGGAAAAGGTGATACAAAAACATTCGCAGTGATGATGACGTGTAAATAGGATAGATAGAACGACAAAAGAGAAGAGGTTTCCTAAAAAGATTTTGGGACACCTCTTCTTTATTTTTTATCCAGACTATGTCAGCACACCGTCCGGTAGTTTTTAAAGTTTCACGTGCACTTTCTAATAAAAACAATGTTACACTTTAATCGTTAAGGAGGGATCTGAAATGAATCCAATTATTTTATTTGATGGCGAATGCCACTTTTGCGATTCCAGCGTACAATTTATTATAAAACATGATCCCGAAGAAGCCTTTCGTTTTGCGTCCCTGCAAAGCGACACAGGTAAAAGGCTGTTAGCAGCATATCAGGTGCCGCCTGACATAGACAGCATGATTTTAATTGAAAAAGACAAAGCTTATCAAAAATCAGCCGCAGCCCTCCGCATCTGCAGGCATTTGAAAGGCGTCTGGAAATGGTTATACGTCTTGATTCTCATTCCCCGTCCGATTCGAAATACCATATATGACTTTATTGCAAGAAACCGCTACAAATGGTTTGGCAAAAAAGAAAGCTGTATGCTGCCATCCCCAAGTGTACGGAAACGCTTTATATAAGTAGGCACGTATCCACAAGGCAAATCAACCATCCTGTGTAACAGTGACGAATACAACAGCGAAATTCCGCATAATAATGATGAGAACTTCATTTGGGACAAGGAAGGAAGATTCGTCATGAACAGTAAACCTAATGTTTTTCTGCTAACTTTTCTTTTCGTTATTCTTATTGCTGCATTCAGCTTCGATTTTTCTTCCCGTGGATTTTTAGATAGCAAAAAAATGACCTTTCAAGATAGTACACCTGCCATGGCTGAATCAAAAGAACAAGAAGAACCCTATCAATCTAGCGACTTTGAATTAGAAGAGAAAATAGTAAACGTTGAAGAAGTAAATGGTTACACAATAGAAACTTATCGTGAATATGAAATCTATAAAGACGAAAAAGGAAACGTCAAACAAAGTATTCCTACGTCAAACTTTAACTACATCCGTTACAAAAACTAAAAAGAACCAAAGTACGTTCACTTTGGTTCCACGTATGATCGAATTAGGCTTTTAATTTGATTCGCTGCAATCTTAATGCGTTCAACACAACAGAGACAGAACTTAATGCCATTGCTGCGCCAGCAACCCACGGAGCCAGAAAACCGAATGCCGCGACTGGAATGCCGAGCGTATTGTAGCCGAACGCCCAAAATAAGTTTTGTTTAATGTTGCGAATCGTCATTTTGCTCATATAAATGGCATCCGCAATGCTGTTTAAATCGCCGCGGATCAATGTAACATCAGCGGCTTCCATCGCTACGTCTGTACCAGTGCCGATCGCCATACCGATATCTGCGACAGCCAAGGCCGGTGCATCATTTATTCCATCCCCGACCATTGCTGTTTTCTTGCCCGCCTGCTGCAGTTTCTTTACTTCCTCCGCTTTTCCTTCGGGCAGCACTTCAGCAATGACATGTTCAATTCCTACTTGGTTAGCGATTGTCTGTGCCGTCTCTTTGTTGTCGCCAGTAATCATGATCACGTCAAGCCCCATGCTTTTTAAACGGGCAATCGCTTCCCTAGATGTCTCCTTCACCGTATCAGCTACAGCAATAATCCCGGCAAATTTGTTATCAATAGCGCCTAACATGGCTGTTTTCCCTTGTTTTTCTAATCCCTCTACGTCTTTTAGATAGAAGGTTACATCTACATTCTCTTTTTCCATCAGTCTGCGTGTACCGACGAGCACATCATGCCCTGAAACTTTCGCTCGAATACCGAAGCCTGGCACCGCTTCAAATGTTTCTGATGATCCTAATGCCATTCCTTTTTCTCCAATGCCTTCAACAATCGCTTCAGCCAGCGGATGTTCAGATTTCCTTTCAGCTGCCCCAACAAGCTTTAAAAACTCGGCTTCCTGCTGTCCTTCAGCTAAAATAATGTCTGTTAACACTGGCTTTCCGTTTGTCACCGTTCCTGTCTTATCAAGAATAATCGTATCCAGCCTATAAGTTGTTTCTAGGTGCTCGCCGCCTTTAAATAAAATGCCATATTCTGCTGCCCTTCCTGATCCCGCCATAATAGATGTTGGCGTAGCAAGACCAAGTGCGCATGGACAAGCAATGACAAGAACAGCAATCAATTTTTCAAGCGCTTCTGCAAAATCACCAGGTACGACAAGGAAATACCAAATAAAAAAGGTAATAAGCGCAATACCAACAACAACCGGCACAAAGATTCCCGACATTCGATCGGCCAGCCGTTGAATGGGGGCTTTAGAACCTTGTGCTTCTTCAACGACCTTTATAATTTGTGCAAGCGCCGTCTCTTTACCGACTTTCGTTGCTTTTATTTTCAAAAAGCCATTTTTATTCAGCGTTGAACCAATCACAGCATCCCCTGCTGATTTATCGACCGGCACACTCTCTCCTGTAATCATTGATTCATCGAGAGCTGAATGTCCTTCAATGATTTCACCGTCCACTGGTACCTTTTCTCCCGGTTTGACAAAGACAATGTCATCTATAACGACTTCTTCAACAGGAATAACCATTTCGACTTCGTCTCTAACGACCGTTGCTGCTTTCGCCTGAAGCCCCATTAATTTCTTAATCGCTTCTGAAGAACGCCCTTTCGCCTTTGCTTCAAATAACTTCCCGAGAACAATGAGTGTAATCAACACAGCACTCGTTTCAAAATAAAGAGAAACGATATGTCCATCTGATCCGATCGACCCAATACTTAAATAAAGACTGTAAAAATAAGCTGCAGACGTACCGAGTGCGACAAGGACATCCATGTTGGCACTTTTATTTTTTAACGCTTTATAAGCGCCTATATAAAATTGGCCGCCAATAATGAACTGTACAGGCGTCGCCAAAGCAAGCTGCATCCATGGATTTAAAAATAGATCCGGTACCCAAATAAATGATGTAAATGTAAAGTGGCTAACCATTGCCCACAATAACGGCAGGGATAAAACGGCGGAAAAAATAAATTTTCTCGTTTGCCGCTGAATTTCTTTCTCCTTATGATTGACCTCTTTACCCGACTGCTCTTCCTTGCGGGTAAGTATATAACCGAGCTTTTTAATCGCTTCTTCCATGTCTGAAACAGATACTTCTTCGGGATTGTAATTCACAAGTGCTGTTTCTACTGCAAAATTGACACTCGCATGATTTACGCCTTCTACTTTATTCAGCCGCTTTTCAATTCTTGCAGCACAAGCAGCGCACGTCATGCCCGAAATAGTGAATTCTACTTTGTCATTGATCACTTCATATCCTAATGATTCGATTTTCTCTGTAAACTGCTGCTTATCTATTTTGTCTGGGTTATATGTAACCTTCGCTTTTTCTAAGGCAAGATTGACGTTTGCTTCTTCCACCCCGTCCATCCGATATAAGCCTTTTTCAATTCTCGCCGCACAAGCCGCACACGTCATTCCGGCTATTTGAAATTGGACCTCTTTCGTACCAGTCATTCTTCTCACTCCTTTTCATTATACAGGGGTAGGGTATATTTTCGTTCAAAAGAAATCGTGCTATTTTCAGCACGATCTCTTGTTACGATTGTTCGACATCAAACCCTTGTTCTTCGATTTCATTTGTAATGTCCTTAATAGAAACCACTTCAGGGTTGAATGATACACCTACTGTTTTTTTATCTAAATGAACTTTAACAGATTCGACTCCATTTAATTGCCCAACATTTCCTTCAATCGAGTTCACACAATGACCGCAAGACATCCCTTGTACGTTTAATGTAACTTGTTCCATTTTTTTCGCCTCCTGATTCTTCTTTATGTTCACTTTACTATACCCTTGTAGGGTAAAAAAATCAACATATTCTCATTATAGTTATTCCCTTTTAAAAAATGAAATAAACTAGGCTGCTTTTTTTATGACTTGGAAAACCGTTCAAATACTTCCATTAATTCAGCAATCGCTTCCTGGCCATCTCCCTGTTTAATAGCGTCTGATACGCAATGATTCGTATGTCGCTCCAGCATACCCATGCTTACTTTTTTCAATGCTGCATTAATCGCTGAAATTTGCACAAGAATGTCTACACAATATCGGTCGTTTTCAATCATGTTTTGAATTCCCCTTACTTGGCCTTCAATCCTTTTCAAACGATTAATGAGCTGCTCTTTTTCTATCTTGTTCCTGTAAGTGACCGTCTTCATTTCTTCGTGATGATCTGTCATGCTAGCTTTCACCTCACTTCATTTCTGTTTATCTCTATTTACCATATGGGGGTATTATAACCTTTGAGGAAATTGTATCACAGCAAACGGAATAATGCACGTCGAATATCATTGTTCCTAATAACAGAAAAAACGACTGCCCCTTGACAGTCGTTTTGACGTAAAACAGTTACCGATGAGACGTGCGATCAATTTCACCATGCTTATTCAAAAGATCTGCCGTATTAGAAATACGTTCCACCATCGTATGGAATTCTTGGGCACTGGCTGATTGTTCTTCTGTTTGAGCAGCGATTTCATGGATTGATTCATGAATCTTCAAAATTTCAAGCTGGGCTAGTTCCAGCTGCTTTTGAATATCTTCTGCTGCCGAATTACTGTTGGCTGCCATTTTACGTATTTCATCAGCTACGACCGAAAAACCTCTTCCATATTCTCCCGAACGAGCCGCTTCAATCGAGGCATTTAACCCTAAAATATTAGACCTTGAAGCAATTTCCTTCACTTGTTGAATAACTCTTTCTACATTCTTCATATTATTTTTCATCGTCTCTGATTGTTGAGACAGTTCTTGAAGTTTATCGGCAGAAGCATTCGATGTAGCCGCAATTTCTTCTGAAAAAGATGTCATTTGGTTAATAACCGAGCCAAGCTCTTCCGCTCCTTTTCGAAAATCTGCCATCTTTTGATTAGAAACAACGGCCGAGAAAGCACCAATCACCTGACCATTTTCCTTAATAGGGGTGCAGGTTGCTATATAAGGGATACCCAGCAAGTCCGCAGAGACCTCTTCGCGGAGTTTTTGTCCCGTTTGTAACACCCTGTAAGCGGCGGATTTTTTATACTTTTGCATACTTTCTCCCACT
Organism: Bacillus lumedeiriae; assembly: GCF_044891285.1. Taxonomy (NCBI): domain Bacteria; kingdom Bacillati; phylum Bacillota; class Bacilli; order Caryophanales; family Bacillaceae; genus Bacillus; species Bacillus lumedeiriae. Next base: position 5,824 of record NZ_JAUIYO010000002.1, on the reverse strand, counting down.
TTTAGCTTTAAATCTATGACCTCTCCTGGTACATACCCAATGATGCTTTCCTTGTCCGATAAGATCAAACATGTATCATCGGGATAACTTTGTTGAATAGTTGGCAAATGATCCACCATTTCTTTTAATTTATGTGACAATACGTTCTACCCCCTTGCTAGTTAATTAAATATTAACACGATTCAACCGGCAAATCCACGGAATTAGACGCACTCAAATAGACCTATTTTCATAGATATGTAACAGTCGTTATCCCCTGCTTCCGAAGTCTATCTACATGACGACGCCGCGCTTTTCCATTCGTATCGGGCTTACTTCTGACCAGCCTTTACTTTTAATTCCATCACAAAAGTATAGCGAAGCAGGCCGCCATAGTATTCCTTTAAACTCGAAATATTAAATAGTGCAACGGTGTTGCAGACGTATGAATAAGTCGGATTTTGTTTTTGTAGCTGCTGCATGATGAGAGCAGCCAGCTGTTTCTGGAGCAGATTCCCTCCATCATTCGGATAAACACTCAATATTTCCTGGTAAATAATACTCGACAATTCTTTCTCTGACATCTCATTGTCCCATCCCAAATGCTCTTGATCAATTGGATATTCATATATGCACATCGCCTGATATTGACATAAAGAAATCCCCTGCCTTTATGGAAGGGGAACACTTTTTATCGCTTCGTATTGCTATGCTTGGCTCGATCCTCAAGCTGGGATTTCGGGCTCATATCCCTGCTTCCTCCATCTGCATACCCTTGTGGATTCACCCCGCTGAATGCTTTGTTGCCTCGGTTTTTATTTTTGCTCATAACAAGACACCTCCTGCTATTACTATTTACGTAAAATGCCGGCGATAGTACGGAAATTTATTACACTCTGCTTTCAAACATTGGCTTTGATAATCAGAACTAAAAAGGGCTAAACTAAGGTCCACGATAGGTTTTTTATTAACTGTCGCAAGGAGAGGATCTACATGGCAACGAGACAATCAGTAGAGGATTGCTTACAACAATGCAGAAATGCACTTGAGTATGCAGCACAGCAGTATCAACAAGCTTCTATGCAGGAACATGACAATGATGGAAACTTTGTTCAAGGCCAGTTAATGCTTGAAGAAGCTTACAATGATTTAGATAAGCTTCTTCTCAGCGCAAATGAACAGCAAAGAGAACAGCTTCACCGAATGAGATTACAGATCCAACAAATGCAAAACAACATGATCTTATTGAATCACTAAAAACCAAGACAGACCCAAATACAAGCTGTCAGACCCTGCATCAACAATATATTGAGGGCGGGGTCTGACATATTTAGGTCAACTTTATTGAAGGAGAAAATGATGAATATCAATCAGATGATGGATCAGACAAAAAAGACATTCAGCCAGGCTGTTGCTTACGTAAAAGAAAAAACATTTGAGTTAACCGGCACACCTGCCGCCTCTGTTTCAGAATTGGCAGCTTTTATCCCTACTCACCATGACACAAGAAAAGCAACTAAAACTTTTTTAGGCATGAATTTTACCTTGTATGAATTAGAAACAATGGGCATTCGCTATTATTTAGAAATGAAAGGTCCGCGTATTTTGCAATTGGATGCAAATACAATGGATCATAACATCGTCTCTTATCGTTCGTATAGAGATCAACATACGCTGCATACCCCAATTAGATTTCCCTAAAGACGCTATGGGATGCACTCAAAAAAGAGACTGCCTCGCAATGGGTTCGATCCCGCTAACGATATACAATATATCACTAGTACGGAATCAAACACTCTCATTGGAGTCGGTCTCTTTCTGTTAAAAATTATTATAAATTCCCTATTGCTTTTCTTCAGGAATCAGTAAATTTAAGAGGACTGTCGCTAGAGCCCCTACTGTAATTCCTGAGGATAAAATATAATTCGCCCAATCGGGAACACTATACAATACATCCTTAGGCAAAGTGGATGCAGCAATCGTTAATAAAATCGGTATACCGATAACGATCATATTGCGGTCATCAATCACAATCGGCTGAATAACTTTCATTCCGTTTGTGACAATGGCTACACAGACGATTCCAAAGATTCCGTTAATAACAGGTTCCGGAATACAAGTAATCGCTGTAGATAATTTAGGAATAAGACCGAGGCAGACGAGAATCAATCCACTGGCCATAATGACCATTCTACTTGCTACACCAGTAATAGCCAGAAGTCCAGCGTTAGATGAGTAACCAGTCATCGGTGTACTTCCAAAAAGCGAACCGACAAAACAGCCAAGACCTTCTCCAAAAGAAGCGCGGTTTAAACGTTCTTCATCAAGCTCTTTGCCTGTAACAGTAGATACAACAAACCATGTTCCTGTCGTTTCCATTAAAATAATAAAATAAACAAGGATCATTGTAATAATAGCACTTACATCAAATACTGGCTTTCCGAATGGGAACAATGATGGTAAAGCAAACCAACTAGCTTCTTTAACAGGTGAAAAATCAACACCACCGAAGAAACTTGCCGTAATCGTACCAACAATAATTGCAATAATAACAGAAACTAAACGAAAGAACGTACCAATGCCGCGTTTTTGACGGCCAAACAGCATACAAATAACTAGCACTACAGCGGATACTGCCGCTACAAGAATGTTTTCGCCAATATTGCCTGGCGCGTTATAAACATTACTTAAACCGATTGGCATTAAGGCAATTCCTACGATAATAATAACCGTGCCCCCAACGAGAGGCGGAATAATTCTTCTTACTGTTTTAGCAAACCATTTTAACGGATAACCAAGAATGGCAATAATAATAGCGCCCGGAATGAGACTTCCGGCTATCGCACCAAGTCCAAGCTTCCCGCCGATGGCTGCTATAGCGCCGATTGGTACATAAGATGGGCCTTGAACGACAGGCAGCTTGATTCCCATACCCGTTTGAATCAATGTAGCTAAACCTGTTGCTAGAAAGCACATTTGAATAAAAAATGAAGTATTTTCCGCGCTTAATGCAAGGAGTCCCGCAACGATGATCGGTGCGATATACAAATCCATCGCCAATACATGCTGTAAACCAAGCACAAAGGCTTTTCCATAGCTGACCTTATCATCTACGCCGATAATAATATTATTTCCTGCTTTATTTTCCAATATAAACCTTCCTTTTGTTTATGTTTTTTATTTGCAAATGGATTATATAAAAAAAATACTTGTTTGTATACAAAAAAAGCGAACATTTTTTTGCTTTTTATTTTTTAAATTCGTGTTTATTATTGACCAATTGCACAATTGTTATTAAAATGAAGGAATGAATTTGATTCGGAGGGATAAAACAACATGTTGCAAGACGACGTACTGTTGCAGGACTGGATTGTAGCCTGCCGTTCAGAAGACGTAAAAGAAAAACCTGTACAAATTATTCTTATGGGAGAGCGCCTGGCCATTTTTAGAAACAGCGAAGGCGTGCATGCTTTTAAAGATTTATGCATTCATAGAGGCGCTGCTTTATCACTTGGAGAAGTGAAAAATGATTGCCTCGTTTGTCCTTATCATGCCTGGGAGTATAACGCTCAAGGCGAATGCGTGAAAATTCCACAGCTGCCAGAAGGAAGAGCGATCCCTCAAAAAGCAAAGGCTTCTTCTTATGCTTGTATGGAGAAGTATGGATTTATCTGGGTGAATCTAGCCAACAATAAACCAGATTTATTCCGCTATGAAGAAATGGAAGGCACAGACTTCCATCATGTCATTTGGGGACCGCAATCCGTGCAGGCTAAACCTCCACGGGTTGTAGAAAACTTCCTTGATGTCGGCCACCTTGCAATTGTTCACGAAGGATCTTTAGGAACAGAAACTCACCGTGAAATTCAGGACTACGCTGTTCATTGGGAAGACGGCCGGATTTACTCTGATGAAATCGCCATTTTCCAACCTGACCCAGATGGTTCCGGTACACCAAAATATGTGTATTATACGTATGAAATTATGCGTCCATTAACGGTGAAATTCACAAAAAGAGATCGTGAAAAGGATACGTTAATGACTATTATGCTGACAGTACGCCCTGTTGATGAGCATTCGTCTGTTGCTTATGGCATTCTTTCCTTTAACTATGATACAGGGTTAACAGATGAACAGATCATTAAATTCCAAGACGATATCTTTGCTCAAGATAAACCAGTTGTTGAAAACCAAAAACCAGAAGAGCTTCCACTTGATTTACAAGTTGAACTTTCTCTTATCTGTGACCGTGTGAGTATCGCTTATCGACAATACTTGAAGAAACTCGGCGTCGTTTTAGGAACATCTTAATCATCAACAAAAAAATCGGACATGCGTCCGATTTTTTTGTTTTTAAACGCCTTATTCATTCAGACTCTTTATCTTTTCGTTCCCTTAAAATATCTTGAATGATTTCAATATGAACAGATGCCCATGACTTTTCATGAAAATGAAGAATCACACTAATCACAATGACAAAAATGTAAATGAAAATAAAAACAATCCAAAGCACACTTCCTTCATTAAAGAGAAACTGCTGTAATTGTTTAGAAAATAGTAAGAAAAGCCATGGAATCGTCGATACAAAGATAGGAATTGTCCCCGAACCATTCTTCTCTTTAACCACACGATAAAAAATTTTTCTTAATGTCCCGCTGTCAATCGAGCGATAAAGAGTTTGAATTTCATCAATTTCTGCTAATTCCTTCATGTGCTGAAATGATGGATCCTTCTTAGATTCTTTTCTTAGCCGAAGGTACATCTTGTGAACATCCCCACGAAAAGAAAACATCTCTCTATCCCCCTTTACATTCATTCTTAGTAGAAGACTTTCCATGTGCGTTTTCATTTATTCAGAATTCAATAAACAAGTACGTTCTTTCAAAATAAAAAAAACGGAACATGATCCGTTTCAGCAAAAAAGTATCTTTATGAATAACTACCTTGTTATCGTATCAAAATAACCATTACGGGAAGAACTGCACCCTTTGAAAATGATCTGTAATCATTCATATTTCAAAAAGCCTTTTGGCAAAGACAAAAGGCTGCTCTAAATTACTTTTTATAGAAAAAGCGATCGTTTTTCTATAAAAAACACTACAGGGAGGATTCATCATGAACAAAGAAAAAAACTTTAATCGTAAAAATCGGAAAAAAGAATTGAATACAGACAATTTAAACGTGGAGTTTGCACAAGAAAATGATGCACAGTTTCTAGATAATAACATTAGAAATAATCGGAAGAAAAACAACTTAAACAATCGTTAAACCATCGTATTAAAACAATTGAAAGCAGCCAACAAATTAGCTGAACTTGACCGGCAAAACCATGCATAGCGAATGAGATGAATTCCGTAATTATCAAGTGAAGGTTCAAAAGCTTTCAGCTTTTGAACCTTTTACACCTATATTTACATATAAAATGCTATTTATTTTTTGGCAGAGATTTTTTATAACGCTGATGAATATTGTTCTGTTTGTACGTGCCTGTCTCACTGAACTCGATCAATTCCATCGACAGTGCTAAATAACGTTTTGCAAACAAGTCAGAGAAATGCTCTTTCATAATATCAAACAGTTCATCGCATACCGTTTTTTTGACACCTTCTGGACGTCCAGCGCCGATTTTCAACGCGGCATGGACGAACGCGTCGTCTTCTGTCCCGTCAGCCACGCAGTAATCATGCAGTTCAATCGCACGGGAGCGGATGCCTCCAATCGGAAACACACCATCGTGAGAAATCAGCGATTGATTAATTTTTTTAAGAAGAGCCGGAATGTCCGCCTCCGCTTTAATGTTATCTGTATATTCGATAATAAAATGCGGCATGGAATCTTCCTCCCT